>CP107210.1:1843363-2457818 GCA_025757985.1 Oscillospiraceae bacterium | reverse complement strand
TCATCCACACCGCCATCGCCGGTATGGAGGGTGTGCGCAGCGAGAGCAAGGGCGAAGGCCCGGCCCGCCATGTGGTGCTGTACTCCACCGACCCCAACGCCTGCAACCTGCCTGACCGCGACAATGCCCGCAACCTGCGCGGCCCCCGCCATGACGGCCCGCGTGGCCCCCGCCGCGACAACCGCGGCCCGCGCGGCCCCAGAGTCCCGCGTGAGGGCGGCCGTGGGCCCCGCTACGGCGCACCCCGCCGCGACCGCAATGACCGCGGCCCGCGCTACGGCGGCCCCCGCTCCAGCGTGCCCGGCCGTGAGTTTGCCGACCGCCCGCGTGACCCCGATGCAAAGCCGATGGCACCCAAAACCACCGAGCGCATCCACGACGGTGATGATTTCGCCTTTGGCAAGATCGAGTTTTAAACAGAATTGTTGAAAAAGCAGCCCGACTGTAAAGCCGGGCTGCTTTTTTTGGTGGGGGGAAAGCGGCCAGCCAAAGCCCCTCAGGCCAGCTTCGCGGCCAGCTCCCCACTTCGTGGGGCGCCTTTTTGCGCGGGCTTTGCCTGCGTGAAAGCCTCCCCATTTTGGGGAGGTGGCCGAGCCTGCGAGGCCGGAGGGGCTTTACCCGCTCCCCACTGTGAGGCACTTTCCCCACTTTCCACACCGTTTTCCACAAGCGTGTTGAAAACTCTTATTTTTCCACAGACTACAACCGGCTATACAGGGGGGTACAAAAGCCCGGCTGCAAACAATATCTAGGCGTAAATGCAGGGTCACTCCACTACTAATACACATTTTCCACCGGAAAACCGGTTTTCCACCATTTCCCGGGGTTTTCCCTGTGGAAAACTAGTGAAAACTGTTGAAAACTATAAAACAACGATTGTACGCATAAAACGGCTTTCAACAGTGGTGGAAAACTCCCCGCGCCATGGGTTTTGCTGTGGAAAATGTTGAAAACTGCCTTTGGTTGTGGAAATACGCGGTTGAAAAGTCCGAAATGTTGTTAAAAACACAGGTGTAAGCGGAACAAAAACAATTCCGCACAAAAAACAGCGGTCCACCCCTGCCGGGCGGGCCGCTGTTTTTATAGACCGTTTTTTTAATCGTGCCGGATCGCTTCGAGGGCGCTGATTTTGACTGCCTTGTTTGCGGGCAGGATACCGGCCACAAGGCCGACCAGCGTGGCGAACACAAGCGCCGCCAGCATCAGCCACGGCGGAATGATCGAAATTGCGGCGCTGCCGTCGCCGCCCATGTAGTAGCCGCCGCCCATCATGCCGGACAGGTCAAACCCCTGCCCCAGCACCGACAGATGGTTCAGCACAAAGCTGGCAATCAGGCTGATGATCAGCCCGATCAGCCCGCCGATGAAGCCGATGGTCGAGCTTTCGAGCAGGAACATCGTGCGGATGTTGCCCAGCTCGCAGCCCAGCACCTTCATGACGCCGATCTCACGGGTGCGCTCATAGATGGCCATTGTCATGGTGTTGATGATGTTGATGGCCGCCACCAGCAGCGAGACCGCCGCAATGCCGCCAAAGATCATCTGGCTCTTCATGACCTGCTTCTGCATCTCCTCGCGCTGCTGGTTCATCGAGTAGGTGTTGGTGAACCCCAGCTCATGGATGGCGTTTTCCACATCCGTCACATAGGAGAGGTCATCGACCTTGACATAGACCTGCTCGTAGCTTTTCTCCTCAAGCTTGGTTTTGGTCAGGTCGCAGTAGACCTTTTGCAGCATCTGCATATCCTGTATGCGCAGCACAACACCGGACTGGGTCCAGTAGCCCTTGGCGCCGTCAGGCGTCAGCACGCCCACGATCTCCAGCTGCCAGCTGCGGCTTTTTTCGGTCGAGCCTTCGCCGGTCTTGATGGTCAGGGTCATCTTGTCCTTGTCGATGTCCACAAAAGGCGGCAGCTCCTTGCCGGAGGCATCGGTCTGGCCCTCGTAACGGTAGCGCTTGGGGCTGTTGTAGCTCTTGCGGGAGTCCTCAAAGTTGTATCCCGTGGACGCGCCCACCAGCACCTGCAGCTTGGTGGCCTTCTCGCTGGCGGGGGTGTTGGTCGGCCAGCTGCCGCTCTGCAGGGTAAAGCCCATCGGCTCCAGCGCGGTGGGGTCGATGCCGATCAGATTGGAAATGTCCATCGTGTAGCGGTCGTTGCGGCCCGCCGTGATGGTGCCCTCCAGATTGTACCCCTGTGCGTAGGGCGTTGCCGCCGCCACATGGGGAATCTGCTTGATGTTGGCGATTGCGGCATCGTCCAGATACAGCGGCTTGCCGTCGCTGCCCTGCATCATACCGTAGCCGTAGATCTGCACCTGGGTCAGGTCGCCCCAGCTCTGCAGCATTTCCTCATTCGTTTTGGTCTGGGCAATGCCCAGCGAGATCATCAGCACGACCATGCAGGTGCCGATGACAACACCCACCAGCGTAAGTGCCGTGCGGCCCTTGCGGCGCAGCAGGTTGCGCGCCGACAGGCTGATTTCATCAGAGATCTTCATCGCTGTCCTCTGCTTCCAGTGCGGCCAGTGCCTTGGCCTTCTTGCGCTTGCGGACCACAACCACGATAATTACCACAACGACTACCGCGCCGCAGACGCCGATCAGCACCCACGCCCAGACCGGCATACCGGTCTGCTCGGGCTGCATATCGTCCATCGAGGGGTCATAGAAGTCGTCCATGCTCATCTCCTCGGCGCTGACGGAAAAGTCCTTGGAGACGGTCTGCGGGTTGCCGGAGGCATCCTCATAGCTCAGCGTGATGATGCCGCTGACCGCGCCCGCAGCATCGGGGGTGATGTCAAAATCCACGCTGCCCTCGGTGCCGGCGTTCAGGTTGCCGAGGTACTGGTAGCTGCCCGCGCCCAGATTGGTGCCGGTCAGGCGTGCCTCAAGGTTGCTGACGGGGTTTTTGCCCTTGTTGACATAGGTGAGGGAGACGCTGCCGGTATCGCCGACATAGATCGTATCGCTGGACAGCTCCAGCTGGCCGACCTCAAACCGGTTGGGCTGGCTGACGGGGACCGAGATCGTCGTTGTGCCGCTGACCTCCTTGCCGGTGATCGAGCCTGTGCCGGTCATGTTGACGGTGATGTTGGCCACCGTGCCGGTAAACCCGGCCGAGGGCATGACCTCAAAGGTGACATCGCGGGTCTGCTTGGCGGCGATGGTGCCGACATAGTTGGAAAGGCTGCCGCTGTTGAGCAGGATATTCTCCGGCAGGGTCAGCGAGACGATGACATCGTTTAAATTCTCATTGCCGTCCGTGGCGTAAAGGCCGAGCGAGAGGGTGAACGGCGTGCCGGCAATGACGCTGTCCCCATAGCTGGAGGTGCGGACGAGCAGATTCGGCGAGGTGGTCTGGTCCTTGTCCACGCACTGGCCGATCGTCACGCTGAACTGCTGCAGCGGCTTCGAGGTATCCAGATAAGAAAGGTTGATCGGCACGGTATTGCCGCCGCCGTTGTAGATGACATCGCGGAACAAAAGGACGTAGCTGTAGTAGTTGTACTGCGCGTTCTGGGCAATCTCTTCTGCGGTGGCAGAGCCGTTGCGGACATTCTGCAGGCGGGTGGCGTTGGGGTCGTCGTTGCTGTCGAACAGCTGGCCAATCTCGCCGGTGCCGGTGTAGGTGAACACGGCGGAGTTGATGCGCGCGGAGATCTCCTCCGGCTTGACGCAGTACCGGGCCGAGGCGTGGTCAACGACCTTCAGCACAAGGTTGATCCTGTCGCCGACCTCAACGGTCGTGACCTCTCCGCCTGCTGCGTTGGTGACGGTGTAGGCCGACACATAGACGCCGTCCGAGTTGCTCGTGTCGATGGAGGCAGTCGGGGTGGGCGTCGGTTCGGGCGTCGGGTCGGTCACGGCGGCATCGTCCGCCAGCACCGGTGCGCAGAGCGCCGTCGCAAGTAGCAGGGCGGTAAGTAAGGTGAATAGTCGTTTCAAGTGTGGTACCTCCAAATTTTTTAACATAGGCGTCCCCCAAAAGGCTTCCCCTGAGGGGGAAGCTGTCACCGAAGGTGACTGATGAGGGGCAAGCCTGCCGTTATTCCTCTTTTGCGGGGCTGCTGCGGGAACACTGCCCCTCATCCGCCCTGCGGGCACCTTCCCCCTTGGGGGAAGGCTTTTTTGCGGACTGTTCCTTCGCCGCCTCTCCGCCAATATCCAGATTCCCTTCCAGATCGGCAAACAGGGCATCGCGGTTTTTCTTCTTTGTCTCCTCGTCCTGCACGACATTGGAGCAGACCTTGCCGTCCAATATCGTCACGATGCGGTCGGCACATTCGGCCAGCTCCGGCTCATGCGTGACCATGACGAAGGTGACATGGTTGTTTTTGGACAGCTCCAGCATCCGGTACAGCACCTGCTTGCTGGTGCGGGAGTCGAGGTTGCCGGTCGGCTCGTCGGCAAAAATGACCTTGGGGCTGCTGACGAATGCGCGGGCAATGCCGACACGCTGCTGCTGGCCGCCGCTCATCTCGGTCGGCAGGTGGTTGGCGCGGCCCAAAAGGCCCATGGCCTTCAGTTCCCTGCGGGCGCGGGCCAGCCGTGTTTTTTTGTCCACGCCCTTGAACATAAGCGGCAGGGCCACATTTTCGGCCGCCGTCATGGTGGGCAGCAGATTGTAGCTTTGGAAGATGAACCCCAGATGCTGCTGGCGGAACGCGGCCAGCTCGTTCTCGGTCATGGCGCTGATCTCATGCCTGCCGATGAACACCTTGCCCGAGGTCGGCTTTTCCAGCCCGGCCAGCTGGTTCAGCAGGGTGGATTTGCCGCTGCCGGACTGACCGACGATACAGCAGAATTCCCCTTTTTCTATGGACAGATCGACATTGTTCAGCGCGATGACACGCTCCTTGCCGACGGCGTAGACCTTGCGCAGCTTTTCTGTATGGATAATGGGCGCCAATACCATACCCCCTTTTTGATCGTTATATCCTACATTATACCATATGGCGAAGAAAGAAAAAAGATGGGGAAATTGTAAAATTCATGGCGAAAAGCGGAGGGATTCCTGCCCGGCCCGCAAGGGTATGGCAGGTACCCCTTTCCCTTGAACCGCAGGGCGGGGTGCCCTCACCCCGCCGCGGCGGCCAGAGGACTGGCCGCCCTACTTCCCTTTTTTCTCTCTTTCCTATATAATAAACGCAAAAAGGGGGCAAATGTTACTATGGATTACACGATTCACCCCATTGCGTATATACGCAGTGATTTTACGGATAAATTCGGCATCCCGCGGCAGAGCGGCCTTGTGCCGGAGCTGACCGCCCGCATCGTTTTTGCGCCGGAATACCGCGACCCCAACGCCCTTGTGGGCATCGAGGGGTATGACCGGCTCTGGCTCATCTGGCAGTTCTCGACCGTGGCGGCGGAGTACGCCGCCGGCAAAAGCTGGCGGCCCACTGTCCGCCCGCCGCGTCTGGGCGGCAACGAGCGGCGCGGCGTCTTTGCCACCCGCAGCCCTTACCGGCCGAATGCGCTGGGGCTGTCCTGTGTGGAGCTGGCCGGTGTGGAAAACGGGGATCTGATCGTCCGCGGCGCAGACCTTTTGGACGGTACGCCGATCTTTGACATCAAGCCCTACCTGCCCTATGTGGATGCCTACCCCGATGCGCGCGGCGGGTTCACGGATACGACCAGAGCGTACGCCCTGCAGGTGATATGCCCCGATGCGTTATTGTGCAAAGTGCCCGAAGAAAAGCGCCCCGCCTTGTTGGGTGTGCTGAAAAACGACCCGCGCCCCGCCTACCAGCACGACCCCGCGCGGGTGTATGCGCTGGATTTCGGCAGCAATAAAGTGAAATTTACGGTGGACGGGGAGAATTTGACGGTTATTGACATCTTATAGGCAGCGCGGCAAAGCCCCTCAGGCCTTGCTTCGCGCGGCCAGCTCCCCACCTTGTGGGGAGCCTTTTTTCGGACGGCAAAGCCGTCCGCAGAAAGCCTCCTCGCGCAGCGGGGAGGTGGCCGAGTTTACGAGGCCGGAGGGGCTTTGCAGACTAGCCCTGCCGCAAGGCTTATCTTAAAAAATTCCACCATCCGGAACGCTATCCTATAAACCGTACTGCAAAACACACAAAAATCGGCCCGGTTCGTCATTGTGGTCAAAATGCACACAACGAGTTTAAAAATCTGTGCAACTTTCTGAACAAAACCCCTTTACGAAACGGGGTGTTTTTTGGTACAATAAAGCTATGCAAAAGCGTTTATCTGGAACTGTGCCCGGAGCAAAATTGGGGCGCGTGCCAGGCAGCGCGGGATTTGTGCGGCCCTGACAACCGCACAGCTCTATAATGCAAAACTCTAATAAAAACGGAGGAAAGAAAATGCCCAGAGCTAAACAGTCTATGGACGGCAATACCGCTGCGGCGCATGTAGCTTATGCATTCACCGATGTGGCTGCCATCTACCCCATCACCCCCTCCAGCCCCATGGCCGACACCGTTGACCAGTGGAGCGCTGCAGGCCTGAAGAACATCTTCGGCAACCAGGTCAAGGTTGTTGAGATGGAGTCCGAGGCCGGTGCCGCAGGCGCCGTGCACGGTTCTCTCGGTACCGGTGCCATCACCACCACCTTTACCGCTTCTCAGGGTCTTCTTCTGATGATCCCCAACATGTACAAGATCGCAGCTGAGCAGCTGCCCTGCGTCTTTGACGTTTCCGCCCGTACTGTTGCTACCCAGTCCCTGAACATCTTCGGTGACCACAGCGACGTTATGGCCGTCCGTCAGACCGGTTTTGCCATGCTGGCTGAGAGCAACCCGCAGGAGGTCATGGACCTGTCCCCTGTTGCTCACCTGTCTGCTATCGAGGGCCGCGTTCCGTTCGTGAACTTCTTCGACGGCTTCCGTACCTCCCACGAGATCCAGAAGATCGAGAAGTGGGACTACGAGGACCTGAAGGAAATGTGCAACATGGAGGCTGTCGAGGAGTTCCGTGCCAAGGCACTGAACCCCGAGCACCCCAAGATGCGCGGTTCTCACGAGAACGGCGACGTCTTCTTCCAGCATCGTGAGGCCTGCAACCCCGCTTACGAGGCTCTGCCTGCCGTTGTTGAGAAGTACATGGCCAAGATCAACGAGAAGCTGGGCACCAACTACGACCTGTTCAACTACTACGGCGCTGAGGACGCTGACCGCGTCATCATCGCCATGGGCTCCATCTGCGACGTCGCAGAGGAGGTCGTTGACTACCTGACCGCCAAGGGCGAGAAGGTCGGTCTGGTTCTGGTCCGCCTGTATCGTCCTTGGGTTTCCTCCGCTCTGCTGAAGGTCCTGCCCAAGACGGTCAAGAAGATCGCTGTTCTGGACCGCACCAAGGAGCCCGGCTCTCTGGGCGAGCCCCTGTATCTGGATGTCGCCACCACCCTGCGTGAGGCCGGCATGAACGATGTCGTCCTGACCGGCGGCCGCTACGGCCTCGGCTCCAAGGACACCCCGCCGTCCAGCGTCTTTGCGATCTACACCGAGCTGGAGAAGGATGCCCCGAAGCCCCGCTTCACCATCGGCATCACCGACGATGTGACCAACCTCAGCCTGCCTGAGGTTAAGCCCGCTCCCATCACCTCCGCCCCCGGCACCAAGGAGTGCAAGTTCTGGGGTCTGGGCGGTGACGGTACTGTCGGCGCCAACAAGAACTCCACCAAGATCATCGGCGACCATACTGACAAGTACATTCAGGCTTACTTCCAGTATGACTCCAAGAAGACCGGCGGTGTCACCATCAGCCACCTGCGTTTCGGCGACAAGCCCATCCGCAGCCCCTACTACATCAATCAGGCTGACTTCGTGGCCTGCCACAACCCCGCCTACATCCACATGGGCATGAAGATGGTGCAGGACGTTAAGCCCGGCGGCGTCTTTATGATCAACTGCCAGTGGACCGATGCCGAGCTGGACGAGCACCTGAACGCTGCCGACAAGAAGTACATTGCCGACAACAACATTCAGCTCTACACCATCAACGCTATCGATAAGGCTATCGAGATCGGCATGGGCAAGCGCACCAACACGATCCTGCAGTCCGCTTTCTTCAAGCTGGCTGATGTCATGCCCATCGACGATGCTGTCGAGTACATGAAGGCCGCCGCCAAGAAGAGCTACGGCAAGAAGGGCGACGCCGTTGTCCAGATGAACTGGAAGGCTATCGACGCTGGTCTGGACGCTGTCCACAAGGTCGAGGTGCCTGAGAGCTGGCACAACCCCGCTGCTGATCCCGCCCCGAAGGCCCTGAAGGGACCCGAGGCTCTGGTCAAGCAGATCCGCGATGTTATGGAGCCCATCGCTCGTATGGACGGCGACAGCCTGCCTGTCTCCGCCTTCGAGGGCAACGTCAACGGCGAGTGGGAGCAGGGTGCTTCCGCTTACGAGAAGCGCGGCACCGCTGTTATGGTTCCCGAGTGGAACGCCGAGAAGTGCATTCAGTGCAACAACTGTGCATTTGTCTGCTCTCACGCCACCATTCGTCCCTTCTGCCTGACCGCTGCCGAGGCCGAGGCTGCACCTGCCTCCACCAAGCTGGCTGACACCAAGCCCAAGGCAAGCGAGTACAAGTTCACCATGGCCGTGTCTCCTCTGGACTGCATGGGCTGCGGCGAGTGCGTCACCGTCTGCCCGACTGCCGCTATCGAGATGAAGCCGCAGGAGAGCCAGTCCGAGCAGCAGGCTGCTTTCGACTACTGTGTCGAGAACATCCGCAAGAAGGACAATGTCCCCGGCGTTGTTTCCGAGGTTTCCGTCAAGGGCTCCCAGTTCAACCAGCCGCTGCTTGAGTTCTCCGGCTCCTGCGCTGGCTGCGCCGAGACTTCCTATGCCCGCCTGATCACCCAGCTGTTCGGCGAGAAGATGTTCATCTCCAACGCTACCGGCTGCTCCTCCATCTGGGGCGGCACCGCTTCCATCAGCCCCTACACCACCAACAAGGAGTCCGGTCACGGCCCCGCCTGGATCAACTCTCTGTTCGAGGATAACGCTGAGCACGGTCTGGGCATGCAGATCGGTTATGAGACCGTCCGCGCCAACCTGATCACCAAGGTTGAGGCCTTGAAGGGCAAGAATGCTGAGCTGGATGCTGTCATCGACAAGTTCTTGGAGACCAAGAACAACACCAAGGCCAACGACGAGCCCGCAAAGGCCCTGATCGCTGCCCTCGAGGCCTGTGGCTGCGATGAGGCCAAGGAGATCCTGAAGGATAAGCAGTACCTGGCCAAGAAGAGCTTCTGGATCTTCGGCGGCGACGGCTGGGCTTATGACATCGGTTACGGCGGTCTGGATCATGTTCTGGCTTCCGGCCACGATGTCAATGTCATGGTCTTCGACACCGAGATGTACTCCAACACCGGCGGACAGGCTTCCAAGGCCTCCAACATCGGTGAGGTCTGCCAGTTCGCTGCTGCCGGTAAGGAGATCAGCAAGAAGTCTCTGGCTGAGATCTGCATGACCTACGGCTACATCTATGTTGCTCAGATCGCTCTGGGCGCCAACATGGCTCAGGCTGTCAAGGTCATCGCCGAGGCTGAGGCTTATCCCGGCCCGTCTCTGATCATCGGCTACGCTCCCTGCGAGCTGCACGGTGTCAAGGGCGGCATGACCAACTGCCAGAACGAGATGAAGAAGGCTGTTGCTGCCGGTTACTGGAACCTGTTCAGCTTCAACCCCGCTGCCAAGGCAGAGGGCAAGAACCCCTTCACCCTGACCTCCAAGGCCGGCGATATGTCCAAGTATCAGGACTTCCTGGCCAACGAGACTCGTTACAGCCGTCTGGCCCGCGCCTTCCCGGATCGCGCCAAGGCTCTGTTCGAGAAGAACCAGGCTGCCGCCGATGCCCGTTACGAGCATCTGACCAAGCTGGTCGACCTGTACAAGTAATTTGTAAGGTAGCATAAAAATTGCGCCCCACGCTGCAAAGCGTGGGGCGCTTTTTTGTGGGGCGGGGCGCGGGGTGAGGCGGCTGCTGATGGACAGCGCTGCAAAGCCCCTCAGGCCTCGCAGGCTCGGCCAGCTCCCCACTGCGTGGGGCGCCTTTTGCGCGGGCTTTGCCCGCGAGAAAGCCTCCTCACGCAGTGGGGAGGTGACGAGCGAAGCGAAGTCGGAGGGGCTTTTGGCGCCTCGCGCCCGCCGTCCCCCTTACCTCACACCGGCCGCAGCACCAGCTCCAGCCCGTCCTTTCCCCAGCCGAAATCGGCGGCGGCGTAGCCGCGCTCCAGCACGCGGGGCAGGGCGGGGTCAGTCAGGGTGCAGCGGCGCAGCGGGTCGCGCCATTTGGCCAGCCCGCGCGCTGAGAAGATCAGCATCTGTGCGGCGCCTGCCATCGGACGCATGCCGCGCAGTGTCAGCCCGGCCGAGAGATACAGTGCGCAGAGGTCATCACACACATCCGGGCGTTCAATATCCAGCGGCAGCACGGCCCAGACATGATAGCTGGCGTAGCGCTCGGTCGCCCAGCGCAGCGCTAACCGAAGAAAATGGCGCAACTGCGTGTAATCCTCGCTAAGCACGGGCGGCGTCAGCACCGCGCCCTGCCCGTCTGCCCCGTAACCGGCGGCGCGCAGGCTGGTCGGCAGCGGGTCCTCGGCATAGAGCGGCAGCAGCGCGGCGGCGGCCTGCAGCTCGTTTTGGCCGGCGTAGTCACCAACGATCTGCCCCTCCTCCAGCGCGGGGTGCAGGCAGGGCAGCAGCGGCAGTCCGCCCGGGCCGGTCAGGGTGCGCAGCGCGGCGGCGTTGTCGGCCGTCAGCACGCGGGCATCAAAGGTGTGGGTGCGTTCCAGTGTTTGCAGCATAAGTAAAGATCCCTCCGTAAAAAGTCATTACAGGACTTATTGTAAGGAGGGACGGGCATAAAAAATGTCGCATCCCGGGGTGAGATGCGACATTTTTTAAGTATGCTTTGTCTGGCGTTTTTCTTCGATCAGATCCTCAAAGCTGCGCTGTTTTGTGAAAAAACGCCGATAGGGATTGTCGGGCAGCGGCGGCGAGTTCGACTTGGGCGGCTTGGGCGGCTCGATTTTCCGCCGCAGATGCCCCTTCAGCGGCGGCAGCGGGCGGCTCATTCGGCGGCGGTGGAAACGGCACCGGCGGTCAGGGCGTCCCACAGCGCGGCGCAGTGGGCGTAGTTCTCGGCCTGCTTTTCATCCCAGACGCCGCGGCGGCCCACATACAGATGCTCCAGCACGCTCTGGTTCGTGCCGGTCGCATCGTCCATCAGGGTATAGCCGTCATAGCTGCCAAGCTCCAGCCCGGTCAGCACGGGGCAGTCCGTCCAGCGGTAAACCATCTTGCGCCAATCGGGGTCGGCAGTCTCGGGGTCATCGTCCACTGTGCCGTCCAGATATTGCAGCACACCGGTGCTTTTCTCAAAGCCCTCGGGGTCCTCCAGCAGGAAGATGTAGGTCTTGCCGCCGCTGGCCAGTTCAGCGCTCAGCCGGGTGACGCCGGCCATCTGGTAGTAGGCATCGGTGCTTTCGTTCTCGGCGTCAAAATCGACATTGTAGGTCGCAACCTGCACCACGACCTTGCCGTCGCCGTTCTCGTCCTGGCAGAAGGGAGTCAGCGCGTTCTGCAGGGCGTTGACGGTATCGACCGGCAGCTCGTGGGTGCCTACATAGGCAATCTGCACATCGGGCCGGGTCTGAAAGACCGTGTCCTTGATGATCCAACCGCCGAAGAAAACGGCGGCAACACCGATCACAACAGCAACCCAATGGTAGTGCCACCAGTTGGCGGCCTTTTCAGCCTTTGTATATTCGCGCGGGGGCTCCGGCGTCTGGTTGTAGGTTTCGGTGCTGTCCTTCGTGACCCATGCCATAGTGTGGATACACTCCTTTTATAATATCTTTCCTATTATACCACAAATCGACCGGGAAAATTGTAAACTTATTTTGACCACGCCTTGCAAGAGGAAGGGAAAGAGGGTATGATAAAGAGGAAAAAAAGGCTTCCCCCCTTGGGGGAAGCTGTCTGCGAAGCAGACTGATGAGGGGCGGTCCGCCCATTGCTGCCCGTTACCGGGCTGCCCGGCACACCTGCCCCTCATCCGGCGCTGCGGCGCCACCTTCCCCCAGAGAGGGGAAGGCAAAGAAATTATCAACAGGGAGAACCACCATGTCCAACCAACCTGAAACAAACGAAACACCGGCCACCGGCTATACGCCTGCGCCGCGCAAGGTCGGGCTGCCCCGCTTTTTTGAGCTGCTCGGCCGCGACCTCTGGCCGCTGTATAAGTCCAGCATACTCTGCGTGGCGGGCTTTCTGCCCGGCACTGCGCTGGCCATTCTCGGCATGATGGGCGGCTCCGCCCTGCTGACCGTGGTGGGCGGCGTGCTGGGCGGCCTTTTGGGCGGGCCGTTTTTGTCCGGCATGATCGACACGGTGCTGCGCGCACTGCGGGACGAGCCGGGCTACTGGTGGCACACCTACAAGCGCGCATGGAAGCAGAACTGGAAGCAGAGCCTGCTGCCCGGTGCGCTGCTGGGCCTGTTTGTAGGCAGCTGGAGCTGGATGCTCCGCGCACAGGCGCTGGCCGGCAACACCAGCACCGCGCTGTGGGTGGCCTCGCTGGCAGGGATCTTTGTCTGCACCGGCTTTTTCAGCTGGCTGCTGGCGCAGGTGCCGCTGGTGGATCTGCCGCTGCCCCAGCTTGCCAAAAACGCCGGGCTGATGTTCTTCGGCTTCTTCCCGCGCACCTTGGCGGCCGCACTGGTGCTGGCCGTCTACTGGGGGCTGACGCTGCTCTACCTGCCCGCGACCATTCTGGTGATCGTGGTGTTCGGCTTCTGGCTGCCGGTCACGGTGGCCGGTATGATCCTCTACCCCGGCCTTGATAAGGTATTCAAGCTTGAGGAAACGCTCGCGGCCCGCCGCGATGCCGAGATCGAGGAACGGATGGAGCAGAACCGCCCCAACTTCGACCATTAACAGGGGGGACCCGGTATGGATAAAAATACCGTACTGCTGCGGGATACCGAGGCGTTCATGCGCGGCGAGCTGGACAATGTGACCGTTGCGCAGAACAGCATTGTGCTGGATCTGGTGCAGGGCAGCTATGTGCCCTACGGCTGCTACACCAGCGCCCCGCTGCCAATGCCGCTGTTTGACGCGCTGCGCGTCAGCTGGAACGCAGCCAGCCCCGACGGCACGGCGGTCGAGGCACAGTGCCGCGTGCTGGTGGACGGCAACTGGACGCAGTGGGTCGGCTTTGGCAAGTGGAGCCCCTGCCTGCACCGGGAGGGCGTGCCCTATCAGGAGCGCGGCCCCGTGCAGCGCTGGCATGACCATCTGCAGCTGGACAGCAAATGCGCCACGATGGTGCAGCTGCGCATCTACCTGTACACCCGGGACGAGAAGGCCAGCCCCCTCGTTACCCTGCTGGGCGCAAGCACCCATGTGGTGGATGTGATCCCCGCGCGCGGGCGGCCTGTCAATGCGCGGATGCATATGATGCCCTACGCGGTGGCGCACCGCGCCCCGGCGCTGCGCCCGTGGATGGATCTGGCCATTGCGCTGGCAAGCCTGACCAACCGCTGGGGCGCAGACCTGCTGCCCGAGGAGTTCGCTCAGGTGCTGCGGGACTGGCGCACACCCGATGACCACGACCCGCGCAGCCTGAGCTTTGCTGCTGCGGCTGCCGCACGGTGGGGCTTCCCCGCGTGGGTAGCCTACGGGGATCTGGCGCTGCTGCGCGCCGAGGCCCGCGCCGGCTACGGTGCGGTGGTGCGCCTGCAGGCGGCCCCGGCGCAGACCGCCGCCGGTATGCCGGAGACCCGCTATGTGGCGGTGCGCGGTTTTGCCGCCATAGACGGAAACCCGCAGGTGCTGCTCTGTGACCCATGGGCCGGCGAGAACGACTTTGACTGCGAGACGGCGGTGCCGCTGGATGAATTTATGGTGGCGTGGGACAATGTGGCACTGCTGATGCGCCAGCGCACCGACAATACGCCCCCGCTCGGCCGTACCCGGTGCAGCGCATGGCTGCGTCCGGTGGGCACCGATGCCCCCGGTCTTTACCGGCTTTACATCAACGGCGAGGAGCATCCCCTGCCGGAGGATTTCTGTGCGCAGGGCGGGGTGCTGGCCTACAGCCTGCCCGATGCCTGCCCCCACGCGACCACCGCCCACCGCCGCTTTGTCTACACCGAGCCGACCGATGGTGGCATCATGCTGGAGCATGGCGACACCGCCCGCAAATACACGGTCTACGCCATCGAGACCGACGGCAGGATGATCGTCGGCGATGTGACGGTGTGACAGAAACGGACGAGGCGGCATCAAAAAACGCTTGTGGGGGCGAGCATTGCTCGCCCGCGCCCGTTTGTCTGTGAAAAAAAGCCTTCCCGGAAAATGCGCTGCTGCGCCAAGTCGGCGGGCGGCCAATGGCCGCCCCTGCACATCCAAAGGGGGGCAAAAATGTGATTTTTCAATACGCAGAGAGGAGCTTCGGCTCCTCTTTTTTTGTGGTGTATGTACAGTTTCTCTTTTACAGGTGTCTTGACACATGACATGAACGGTGCTATACTGGGCAACGCGATCATCCAATACAGAGGGACAGGAAGTCAGGGAAACTATGATGAGATTTGATGAATACTACGATGTTGTCATTGTCGGCACCGGCGCAGCGGGTTTATACTGCGCGTTGAACTTTCCAAAGCGTTATAAAGTGCTGCTGCTGACCAAGCAGAAGGCGGACGAGTGCGATTCCTTTCTGGCGCAGGGCGGCATCTGTATGCAGCACGGCGAGGCGGACTACCGTTCCTTTTTTGAGGATACGATGCGGGCCGGCCACTATGAGAACGATGCCGCCACGGTGGACCTGATGATCCGGTCCTCCAACTCGATCATCCGCGATCTGGTGCGCCGCGGCGTGCGGTTTTCCCGGGACGAAAACGGTGACCTGCGCTTTACCCGCGAGGGCGCGCACTCCCGCGCGCGAATCCTCTTTCATGAGGATGTCACCGGGCGTGAGATCACCCAGACCCTTCTTGCGGAGGCCCTGCGGTGCGAAAACATCGAGCTGCGCGAGAATACCGTGATGCTCGACTTCTTTGCCGATGCGGCAGCCTGCGGCGGCGTTGTTGCAATGGGCCCGGACGGCGCAGTGCGGGCCATCGGCGCGGGGGCGGTCGTGCTGGCCTGCGGCGGCATCGGCGGGCTGTATAAAAACTCGACCAACTACCCCCACATCACCGGCGATGCCATTGCCATGGCGCTGCGCCATGGCGTGGCCTGCCGCCATCTTGATTATATCCAGATCCACCCCACAACGCTGTTCAGCCGCAAAAAGGGCCGCCGGTTCCTCATCTCGGAGTCGGTGCGCGGCGAGGGCGCGCTGCTGCTGGACAAAAACGGAAACCGCTTTACGAATGAGCTGCAGCCCCGCGATGTCGTCAGCGCGGCCATCCGCGCCCAGATGGAGAAGGACGGCACCGAGCATGTGTGGGAGGATATGCGCCCCATCGGCGAGGCGGTCATCCGCGAGCATTTCCCCAACATTCTTGAGCGGTGTGAGGAGGAGGGCTACGACCCCCTGCATGAGCCGATCCCCGTTGTGCCGGCCCAGCACTATTTTATGGGCGGCATTCAGGCGGACTTAAGCAGCCGCACGGCCCTGCCGCGGCTGTATGCCTGCGGCGAGACCTGCTGCAACGGCGTCCACGGCCGCAACCGGCTGGCCAGCAATTCCCTGCTGGAATCTCTGGTCTTTGCACAGCGCGCCGCAGATGATATACTGTTTGGGGAGCCGCCCGCCTTTACGGGCGATGCGCCCGACCTTGCCCCCTACCGGGAGACCGAGCCGCTGTTTGCGGCCTACCGAACCGAAGTTTTGAATGCGATCGAGAGGAGCAAAAATCATGAATGAGATCATGCGTCTTTTAAATGTGGACCCGCTGCTGCTGCAGGCCCTGCGGGAGGATATGCCCGGCGAGGATGTGTCCACCAACGCCGTTATGCCCTGCGCCTGCCCCGGCACCGTTGACCTGATCGCCAAGCAGGACGGTATTGTTGCCGGTCTGGATGTCTTTGCACGCGTCTTTACCCTGCTGGACCCCGCCACCGAGGTCGAGTTCTTCTGCAAGGACGGCGATGCGGTCAAAAACGGCGAGGAGCTCGGCGTTGTCAACGGCGATATCCGCGTCCTGCTCTCCGGCGAGCGCGTGGCGCTGAACTATCTGCAGCGGATGAGCGGCATTGCCACCTACACCCATGAGGTCGCATCCCTGCTGGAGGGCACCGGCATCACCCTGCTGGACACCCGCAAGACCAGCCCGAACAACCGCGTGTTTGAGAAGTACGCCGTCCGCGTGGGCGGCGGCTGCAACCACCGCACCGGCCTGTCTGACGGCGTGCTGCTCAAGGATAACCACATCGGCGCGGCGGGCGGCGTGGCCAAGGCGGTTGCCATGGCCAGAGCCTACGCGCCCTTTGTGCGCAAGATCGAGATCGAGGTCGAGAACCTTGACCAGACCCGCGAGGCAGTCGAGGCCGGTGCCGACATCATCATGCTGGACAATATGAGCGATGCCGATATGCGCGCCGCCGTGCAGCTGATCGCAGGCCGCGCCCAGACCGAGTGCAGCGGCAATGTCACGAAGGAAAACATCGCCCGCCTCAAGGACATCGGCGTGGACTTTGTCTCAAGCGGTGCGCTGACCCACTCGGCCCCGATCCTTGACCTCTCGATGAAGCATCTGCGCCCGCTGGACAAGGAGGAAGCCTGATGACCACCGCCGAGCGCCGGGAGGCCATTCTGGCCCAGCTGGGCCGCAAGCCCATTGCAGCCCGGACATTGGCTGCCAAGTACGGCGTCAGCCGTCAGGTCATCGTGCAGGATCTGGCGGTGCTGCGGGCCGCGCACCCGAATGTGATCTCGACCGCGCGCGGCTATGTGCGCCAGCAGGCGGAGAGCGCCTGCACCCGCGAGTTCAAGGTGCGCCACACCCCCGCCCAGACCGGGCTGGAGCTGAACCTGATCGTTGACTGCGGCGGCCGGGTGTGCAGCACCAGCATCAGCCACCGCGTCTACGGGCGCATCACGGTCGAGCTGGACATACGCTCCCGTCAGGATGTGCTGGAATTTCTGCAGGCGTTTGAGGACAGCGCCTCGACCGTGCTGTCCACCGCTACGGACGGCTACCACTACCATCTGGTGGAGGCAGCCACCCCCGAGCGGCTTGATCTGATCGAAAAGGAGCTGCAGGAGCACGGCTTTCTGGCACCGCTGCAGCCGTGGGAAAAATAACAGGCCGTATATAAAGATAGAGGTTGAACAGTATGACAACGCATGAGCTGCAGCAGGAGATCCTGCGCCTGAAGAAAGAGAAGAATGTCTGTATCCTGGCCCACGCCTACCAGAGCCAGGCCGTGCTGGAGGTTGCCGACTACACCGGCGATTCCTACGGGCTGAGCGTGCAGGCCGCCAAGACCGATGCGGCGGGCGTCATCATGTGCGGCGTGCGGTTTATGGCCGAGACCTGCAAGATCCTCAGCCCGGAAAAGACCGTCTGGCTGGCAAACCCGATGGCCGGCTGCCCGATGGCCGAGCAGCTGGACCTGCCCGCGCTGCGGGCGCTGAAGGCGCAGTACCCCGGCTACGCCACAGTGGCCTACATCAACACGACCTCGGCGCTGAAAACCGAGTGCGATGTCTGCGTGACCTCCTCCAGCGCCGTCAACATCTGCCGTGCGCTCGATGCCGATAAGATCCTGTTCATTCCGGACCCGAACCTTGGCAGCTATGTGGCTGCGCAGCTGCCCGAAAAGCAGTTTGCGTTCTACCACGGCGGCTGCCCGCGGCATATGGTCGTTTCGGCGGCCGATGTAGCCCGGGCGCGCGCCGCCCACCCGGACGCGGAGCTGCTCGTCCACCCCGAGTGCCGCGCCGAGGTCGTGGCGCAGGCCGACTATGTCGGCTCAACGACCGGCATCATGGCGTATGCGAAAAAATCCGCCGCGCGGGAGTTCATCATCGGCACCGAGAACAGCATCGTGGAGCATCTCTCCTTCGACTGCCCGGACAAGAGCTTCTACCCGTTGGCCGTGCAGCTGACCTGCATGAACATGAAGCTGACCACCCTGCCCGACATCTACCGCTGCCTGCTGGGCACCGGCGGCGAGCAGATCACCCTGCCGGACGACATCATGGCCGGTGCGGGCCGCTGCATCCGCCGCATGGTTGAGCTGGGCGGCTGATACGGCCCACGCTGCGGGCGGGCTTTCAGCAGATTGTTTGGGGCGCTTTCCGCTTTTGCGGGGGCGCCCCTTTTTATTTTTCTTGCAAAATCGCTTTTCAGCGGGTACAATAGTATCCGAGGTGAACTACGATGAAGCTGCTCATTGCATCGGACATCCACGGCGCGGCGGACTGCTGCCGCAGCCTGCTGGACGCATGGGACCGCGAGGGTGCGGACAGGCTGCTTTTGCTGGGCGATATTCTGTACCACGGCCCGCGCAACGACCTGCCGCCGGCGTATGCCCCCAAGCAGGTGCTGGCCCTGCTCAATGCGCGCAGGGACCGTATTTTCTGCGTGCGCGGCAACTGTGATACCGAGGTGGACCAGATGGTGCTGGAATTCCCCATTCTGGCCGACTATGCCGTGCTCACAGCGGGGCAGCGGCTCATCTACGCCACCCACGGCCACCGGTACAACACGGCCCACCTGCCGCCGCTGCAGCCGGGGGATATTCTGCTGCACGGCCACACCCATATCCCCGCGTGGGAGCAGTTCGGCCGTGACAACCTGTACCTCAACCCCGGCTCGGTCTCGATCCCCAAGGAAAACAGCCCCCGCAGCTATATGACGCTGCAGGACGGCGTGCTTGTGTGGAAGGATTTGGACGGGGCAGCGTATCATACCCTGCATTTGTAATAGACGGAATGCTGCACGGGCGGCCTATATGCCGCCCGTGCAGCGGTTTCGCAGCCACAACCTGACAAATAGGAGAAACCCATGAAAATCCCTGCAAAAGGCTTTACCCACGGCGGAAAATTCCATGCCGATGATGTTTTTTCGACTGCGCTGCTGCAGATCCTGCGCCCCGACATCCAGATCACGCGCGGCTTTACCGTGCCCGATGACTTCGATGGCATCGTCTACGATGTCGGCGGCGGTATGTTCGACCACCATTCCGAGCCGCGGGAGACCCGCCCCAACGGCGTGCCCTACGCGGCGTTCGGCCTGCTGTGGCGGGTGCTGGGCGCCCAGCTTGTGGGCGAGCATCAGGCACGCCTGCTGGACGAGAACTTTATCCAGCCCCTTGACCTGAACGACAACACCGGCGAGCAGAACTCGCTGGCCGATGCCATCGGCAGCTTTAACCCGCTGTGGGACTCAAAGGATGACCCCGATGCCTGCTTCTGGCGCGCTGTGCCGGTGGCAAGGCAGATCCTTGAAAACGAGATCGCCGCCGCCAACGCCGTCAACCGTGCCGATGACACGGTCCGTCAGGCCTACGCCAATATGCGGGACGGCATTGTTGTGCTGCCCGCCTATATGCCGTGGAAAAACGGCCTCTACAAGACCGATGCGATCTTTGTGGTCTACCCCAGCCAGCGCGGCGGCTACAGCGCCCAGTGCGTCAATGACCACCGCACCAAGCGCAGCAAGCAGCCCTTCCCGGTCGCGTGGGCCGGCAAGCCGGAGGAGCAGCTGCGCAAGATCAGCGGCCTCGGCCTGCGCTTCTGCCACCCCAGCCGGTTCCTGATTACCGCCGACGATAAGGCCGCCGCCATCGAGGCCTGCCGCCGCACCCTGCGGGCCGCCGGCCGCCCGGTCAGCGAATGACCGGCACGGCAATGTACGGCCCCGCTCCCAGCACCGCCGCCGACCGCGCGCCGACCCCCGCCCCGGCGTGGGTCTACCTGCTGCGCTGCGCGGACGGCAGCCTGTACGGCGGCTGGACGAATGATCTTGCCCGCCGCCTAAAGGCGCACCGCAGCGGCAAGGGCGGCGCACGGTACACAAAAAGCCATGGCCGTGCGTCTGTTCAGCTTGCCTACGCTGAAAAATGCGCCGACAAAAGCGCGGCCTTACAGCGCGAAGCAGCGATCAAAAAGCTGCCGAAGGTTGAAAAGGAGGCGCTGGCCGCAAAGTGGAGCGCCGACAACAAAATTACCCTGCGGATGGCAACGCCCGACGATGCCGCCGCCGTCTGTACGCTGTACAACTGGTATGTCCGCCACGGCGTGCAGACCTTTCAGTACACGCCGTCCACGGTCGAGGACTACCGCGCCAACATCGAGGAGGTGCTGCAGCACGCGCCCTTTCTGCTGGCGGAAAGCGCCGACGGCCGCCTGCGCGGCTTTGCCTGCGCCCACCTGTGGCACACGCGGGAGGCCTATGCATGGGATGTTGAAACGACCGTCTACTGTGCGCCCGACTGCATCGGTCAGGGTGTGGGCGGCCGGCTCTACCGCGCCCTGCTGGCGCTGCTGAAAAAGCAGGGCTACTACACCGCCTTTGCGCTGGTCACGGGCAGCAACCGGCAGAGCAACGACTTTCACCGCGCGCTGGGCTTTCAAAAGATGGCCACCGAGCGGCGCACCGGGTATAAGTTTGGCCAGTGGCTGGACCTTGACTACTGGCGTCTGCCCCTGCAGGATGCTGAGGGCGAACCCCAGCCGGTGAGAAAGCAGCTGACCGCAGAGGAAATTGCGGAAGTGACAGGGTAACGCCAGCTGGGCAAAGCCCCTCCGGTCATCGCTTCGCTCGACCACCTCCCCGCTATGCGAGGAGGCTTTCACGCGGGCAAAGCCCGCGCTAACAGGCTCCCCACAAGGTGGGGAGCTGGCCGAGCCTGCGAGGCCTGAGGGGCTTTGCAGCCTTCCCGCAAGCGCCCGCCCCCTGCAGCAAACCGCACCTGCCTTTTTTGACAAAAGGCAGGTGCGGCTCTTTTTTTATATTATATAGCTGTCAGATTGCGCCGTTCTCGCGCAGCCAGGCCTCCAGCTCGGCGGCGGGGCGGTAGCCGACCGAGCGGCTGACCTCCTGCCCGTTTTTGAAGAGCAGCAGCGCCGGGATGGCGTCGATCTTGCGGGCCATTGCCAGCTGCAGGTTTTCATCGGTGTTGACCTTGCCCACCTTCACGGTGGGGTGGGCGGCGGCCAGCTCCTCCAGCACGGGGCCCATCATCTTGCAGGGGCCGCACCAGTCTGCCCAAAAATCGACCACGACCGGCAGGGCGCTCTGCAGCACCTCGGCATCAAAATTCTGTTCGGTCAGCTTGATAGACATAGTCATTCTCCTTTTGTCCGGTGCAGGGGCGGGCAATGCGCCCCTGCGGTTATTGTACGGCATCCTGCAGCGTTTCCAGCAGCTTCGTCAGCTTTTCCTCGGCCTGCGGGCCGCCGAAGTTGATCATATTGCGCAGGGTCAGCGCGTCAAACATCTGGGCCATGGCCTCGGGCGGCATCAGGCCGTCCCCGCCGCCGTTGGTCATCGCTGCGGTCTCTGCGCGCAGGGCATGCTGCACCACGGGCGCGGTGCGCGGGTCCGCCAGCAGGATACCCAGCGGTGTGGTCTCGTCCACCTGCAGCGGCGGCAGGCGGGTGCCCGCGTAGTGCAGCGGCAGCGTGACGCGGATGTCCCGGCTGGAATGGCCGATCCGGATCTCATACCGGCCGGGCGCAGCGTACCAGTCATGCAGCGCGGCATCGTAATGGCTCAGGTCGCGGGGTGTCAGGGTAAAGGTGACGACCTGCTCCTCGCCGGGCTGCAGCGCGATCTTTTGGAAGCCGCGCAGCACCTGCGGCACCCGCCCGCCGGCAACCGGCGCGCCGGTCGTATCGGCTACATAGAGCTGCACGACCTCGGCACCCTGCATGGCGCCGCTGTTTTTCACGGTGACCTGCACCGTCACAAGGCCCTGATCCGCCAGCGTGTCGGCGCTCAGCACGGCATTGCGGTAGACATAGCCCGTGTAGCTCAGCCCGTGGCCGAAGGGCCAGCGCACCGGCATACGGCGGGCATCGTACCAGCGGTAGCCCACATAGACACCCTCGCGGTAGTCGGCCGTCACGCCGTCACCCGGGAAATCCAGATAGCAGGGCGTGTCCTCCAGCCGCAGGGGCCAGGTCTCGGGCAGGCGGCCGCAGGGGTCGGCATCGCCCCACAGCAGGGCGTCCTCGGCCTCGCCGACACCCTCGCCCGCAAGGTACATGCAGAGAACGGACGATACATCGTCCGCCCACGGACATTCCACCGGCGCACCGGTGTGCAGCACGACCACGGTGTTCTTCTGCACGGCGGCCACCCGGGCAATCAGGTTGTTCTGGCAGTCGGGCAGGCGCATGTGGCGGCGGTCGCCGCCCTCGCTCTCAAAGCTGTCGGGCAGGCCCGCAAAGATGACCGCCACATCGGCAGCCTCGGCGGCGGTGACGGCCCGCAGGAACTCGGCCTCGTCCCGCTGGTCGCGGTCGGCGGGGAAGCCCTCGACATACTGGACCATCCGGTCATGCAGCAGCGCGGCGTCCAGCGCGCTGACGGCGGTCGTGTTCACATGGCTTGAGCCGCCGCCCTGATAGCGCGGCTGGTCAGCATAGGCGCCGATGTAGACGACCTTCTGCCCGCGGTGCAGCGGCAGCGCGCCAAGGTTGCGCAGCAGCACGCCGCTCTGGGCGGCCAGCTCGGCGGCCAGCCGGTGGTGCGCGGCGCGGTCAAACGCGGCGGGCCGCTGCGCCAGATCCGCCGCCAGCAGGACGATGTTCAGGATGCGGGTCACGGCGCGGTCCAGCACGGCCTCGTCCAGTGCGCCGCTGCGCACGGCGTCGATGAGCCTGCGGTCGTTGACCCCCTGCGAGCCGGGCATCTCCAGCTCAAGGCCGGCGGCAATGCCCTTAACACGGTCGTTCACCGCGCCCCAGTCGGACATGACAAAGCCGTCAAAGCCCCACGCCCCGCGCAGAATGTCGGTCAGCAGCGGCTTGTTCTCGCTCGCATAGGTGCCGTTGAGCCGGTTGTAGCTGCACATCACGGTCCATGGGCGGGCCTTTTTCACGGCGGCCTCAAAGGCGGGCAGATAGATCTCCTGCAGGGTGCGCTCGTCCACGCGGCTGTTTACCGACAGGCGGCGGGTCTCCTGATCGTTGGCGGCAAAGTGCTTGATGCTTGTGCCTACGCCCTCGCTCTGCACACCGTTGATGAACCCTGCGGCCAGCTCACCGGCAAGGTAGGGGTCCTCGGAGTAGTATTCAAAATTGCGGCCGCACAGGGGGCTGCGCTTGATGTTGACGGCAGGCCCCAGCAGGATCTGCACGCCGTTTGCGCGGGCCTCCCGCCCGAGGGCGGCACCCATGCGGCGGGTCAGCGCCGGGTCAAAGGATGCGGCTGCCGCACACCCTGCCGGGAAGCAGACCGCCTCGATGCTGTCGTTGGGGTCGGTGCTGCCCTCCCGCTGGGTGCGCAGGCCGTGGGGGCCGTCGCTGACCTTGATGGCCGGGATGCCCAGCCGCGCGACCGCCTTGGTATGCCAGAAATCCGCGCCGGAGCAAAGCCCGGCCTTCTCCTCCAGCGTCAGTGCAGCGACAAGCTCTTGCACAGTAGGGTTCATGTTGGTTCTCCTTTGAAAAATAGCATGTGCTGTTTTCCACATTATAACACGCATGGTGTGGAAAATAAAAGAAAAAAGTGTAAAATTATAGCTGTGGGGACACAACCGGGACACAATCCTGCGGTATACTACCCCCAAAGGAGAGAAAAAGCGATGAATCACATACTGATCGCAGAGGATGAGCATCTGATCGCGCGGCTCGTTGAAATGACGCTGACCCGCGCCGGCTACCGCTGCACCGTGGCCGAGGACGGCCGCACAGCGGCGGATCTGATCGAAAAGACGGATTTTGATATGGCGATACTTGACATTATGCTGCCCGGGCTGGACGGCTATGACCTGCTGGCCAGCCTGAAGCCGCAGGGCGTGCCGGTCATCTTCCTGACGGCCAAGAGCGCTGTGAAGGACAGGGTGCTGGGCCTGCGGCTGGGGGCGGACGATTATATCACCAAGCCCTTTGCCGCCGAGGAGTTGGTGGCACGGATGGAGACCGTGCTGCGCCGCACCGGGCGCGGCGGGCGGGAGCTGCGCGCCTTTGACATACGGCTGGACACCCAGGACCGCACCGCATGGCGTGGTGATGCGCCGCTGGATCTGCGGCGGCGGGAGTTTGACCTGCTGGAGCTGCTGATGCGCAACCGGGGCGCGGCGCTCTACCGCGATGTGATCTTTTCGCGGGTATGGGGCGGGGAGCCGGACAGCGAATGTCTGCGCACCGTGGATACCCACATTGCCCGGCTGCGCAAAAAGCTTGGCTGGACGACCGAGCAGCTCGAGACGATCTACCGAGTCGGCTACCGCCTTAAAAAAGAATAGGGCGGTGCGGGGAAAAAACACATTCTTGGCCGATTGCATGTGTAGGGGCGACCATTGGTCGCCCGCCAACCTGACGCGGCAGCGCGTTTTCCGGGAAGGTTTTTTCACAGGTAAACGGGCACGGGCGAGCAATGCTCGCCCCTACATTCTCTGCGATGGGAGGCTGTGGGTTTTCGACACCCTTAGGCCCTACTATTTATAAAGGAGAGCAATCATGCGTTACGCACAAAAAATGGTCTGCCTGCTGGTGCTGGTGCTGGCGGCGTCCTTCGGCATCGGCGGGTGCGTGCTGCTGTACAGTGATTTCGCCGTGCAGCGCAGCCGCGCCGCCGCCTCCGACGCCGCCGCCCACGCGCAGGCCTGTACCCTGCTGCAGACGGAGATCATCGACCTGCAGCGCCGCGGTGTCTCCATCGGGGACGCCGCCCTCACTGCCCGGGTCGAGGCGCAGCAGCGCCCGGCCGCACTCTGGCGGGGGGACACCCTTGTCTGCGCCACCCTGCCGGGGCTGGCGGACTTCCCGCTGGAGAATGCCGCCGCCGTCACCGTCCGTACCGAGGGCGCAGTCTACACCATCTACGCCAGTGACCTGCAGGGCGGGCTGCGGCTCGTCACTGCCTACGACCGCACCGAGCTGTACCGCGGCCGCCGCGCTGCGCTGACCCGGTTCCTTGCGCTTGAGGTCGTGGTGCTGGGGGCGGCAGCGCTCGTCACGGCGCTGCTGGCCGCGCGGCTGACCCGCCCGCTGGCTGTGCTGACCGAGGCCGGGGCGCAGATCGCCGCCGGTGACTATGCCCGCCGCACCGCGCTGCACACCGGGGACGAGATCGAGACGCCTGAGCCGCAGCTTTGACGCAATGGCGGACGCCGTGCAGGAGAAGATCGCCGATCTGCAGGCCGATGTTCAACGGCGGGAGGATTTTGTCGGGGCGTTCACCCATGAGCTGAAGACCCCGATGACAAGCATCATCGGCTATGCGGATATTCTGGCCACGATGCAGACCGACCCCGCAGAGCAGCGCGAGGCCGCGGCAGCCATCGCCCATGAGGGGCGGCGGCTTGAGGCGCTGAGCCATAAACTGCTGGCGCTGCTTGGCCTGAGCGAGGAGGCGCTGACCCTGACGGCGGTCCCGCTGGACAGCCTGTGGCCCCGGCTGCGGGCGGCCTGCCCGGCAGCGGTGCTGCAGACCCCGCCGCCCCCTGCGCCCATCGTGGCCGGGGATGCCGAGCTGCTGCTGGATCTGCTCTGCAATCTGGTGCAGAACGCCGTGCGGGCCGCCGCGCCCGGCAGCCCCGTTGCGCTGTACTGCAGCCAAAGCGGGGATGCCGTCACCCTGACGGTGGCCGATACCGGCTGCGGCATCCCCCCGGAGGAGCTGCCCCGCATCACAGAGCCGTTTTATATGGTGGATAAATCCCGCGCGCGCCGTCAGGGCGGCAGCGGGCTGGGGTTGGCGCTCTGCCAGCGCATCGCAGCGGCCCACGGCAGTGCGCTGCAGATCGAAAGCGAGCTGGGCAAGGGCACACGGGTCAGCGTGACGCTGCCCGTCTGGAGGGAGGTGCAGTCATGAAGCTGTGGGAGCATCCGCGCCTGACGGGGGCGCTCTGCGCGGCGGCTGTGCTGGCCTGTGCCGCAATGCCCGCCGCCTTTCTGGCAGTGACGGACGCCGCGTATATCGGGCGCGTTGTGCCGGTGGCCGACCCCTACACAGCGCCCACGCCGGCGGCGGACGACTACTATATCCTGCGCCAGCTGGCCGCCCGCCGTCAGGACAGCGCCATGCTGCCGCGGGCTGAGGAGCCGACCGCGCCCGGCACCCCCAAAATGTACATAGGGGCGTCCGCAAGCCTGCAGTCGATGAGCTACGCCGATGCCGCCACCGCCGATGCGGCAGAGCAGGCGCTGCAGCGTCTGGCCGACTGCGGTGTGCTGCCCGGGGACTGGGCCGCGCAGCAGGACACCGCCGCCGAGGAGGACAGCTACACGGATTATGACGGCCGCTGGTATGACCTGAACGCAGCCTTCTGCGCGACCGACAGCCTCGGCTTTGTGACGGTGCGGTGGTATACCCTGCAGGGGGATATGCTGCTGACGCGCAGCAGTGTCACGATGGACAGCCGCACCGGCGCAGTGGTGGAGGTCTGGCTCTCGCTGCCGGCCGGGGACGCCGAGGCGCTGCCCCTGCCTGATGAGAACGCCCTGCGCGCCTTTGCAGCCCAGGCCGGGCTGGAAAGCCTCGGCGATTGGGCCGTACCCGCCGACAGTGCCTACCGCTGCGCCCTCTGCAGTGAAAACGGTCGGGCGCTCATCACGGCCTCCACCCACCCCTACACCTACGGCAGCTACACCGGCGCAGCAGGCGACCGGTGGTATTACAGCCTGAGCCTGCAGAAAATGTAAAGGGCGGCAGTGTCTCCAAACACCCCTCCGCCCACGCCATGCGGTGCGGCTGTCACGCGGGCGAAGCCCGCGCAAAAGCCGCCCCACGCAGTGGGGAGGTGGCCGAGCCTGTGAGGCCGGAGGGGCTTTGCCCGCTTCCCTTTACCATTTAGCTGAAAAATCAAAAAGGAGGCCCACATGAAAAACTGCATCTCCATCATCCTGACCGCTGCAATGACCCTGACTCTCGCGGCCTGCACCGCTGCCCCCGACCCGGCACCCCTCGCCACTCCCACGCCGGAGCCGACGGCAGCGCCCGCAGCCCCCGCAGCGCCCGCAGCCCCCACGCCTGCCCCCGCCGCTGATTTCTA
This sequence comes from Oscillospiraceae bacterium, assembly GCA_025757985.1. Classification (NCBI taxonomy): domain Bacteria; kingdom Bacillati; phylum Bacillota; class Clostridia; order Eubacteriales; family Oscillospiraceae; species Oscillospiraceae bacterium. The sequence continues at coordinate 2,430,716 of CP107210.1, read as the reverse complement.
TACCCTGAAAAGCTACGACGGCTCCTACGATGACGGCACCGCCTACTATGAGTTCACGCAGCGGCTCGGCTACGCGCTGCTGCTGAAAACCGACTACGCCGCGGCGGTTCAGTCCGTCTGCTGCGCCGTCCCCGGCTGTGCCCACGATACCGACGCCTGCCCGGCTTATTTCCCGGGGCGGGCCGGCCGCTACGAGGTGGTCGCGGCGGGGGACACCGTGTATGTCTGGCACATCTCATTTTTTTATGACGACCAGAGCTGGGATGACTACTGGGCGGAAAAACTGGCAAGCGGCGTCAGGGATAGGGAACCCTTTGATACCCTGACCGATGCGGAATTTGAAGCCGAGTACCGCGGCATCTGGACCGAGCAGAGCACGCCGCCCTGCCTTTACGCCGTTGACCCCGCCGCAGGCAAGACCCGCACCGACCTGCCGCTGACCTACCGTGACTACACGGTGGATGTCTGCGATGGCAGCACGCTCTACGGTGAGCGGGTGACAACACCGTACAGAACGCAGGTGTCTCCCGGAAGAATCGGGCCAACGCCCGCCTGCCGCATCGACCTTGCCACCGGGCAGGCGGAGACCTTTGTGCTGGAGCCCACCGAGCATTACCTTGCGGGCTTTGACGGCGCACTGCTGACCTGCCGCTATGTGACCGATGCGCCGCTGCCCACCGATGCGGAGCAGTATGCCGCCGCCATCCAGAGCGCCACGGTGGAGATCGACCGCCTTGACCCCCGCACGAGTGCGCGCACCAACCTGACCGAGCGCCCCTACAGCAATGCCGACTATGAGAATAACGGCTGCTTTATTGGTGTGTACAACGGCAAGGCCTACTTTGAGGAGCGCGAGATCATACCGGGAAGCGGCTTCCGCCGCACGGTCCTGACAACGGTGGACGCCGCAGGCCGCGCCGAAACCGTCTGGGACCCGTGGCCGCAGGCGGAATGGGTGCTGGGCGATGACGGCGGCCGGTATATCTGGTTGTACAGAGATAACTACAACACAAGCGACGCCGCCCGCGCCCTGCTGGACACCGAAACCGGGCAGATCACACCGGTGACGCAGGCACTGCAGACCGGCAGCGGTGCCGTCAGCCTGCGCGGCAAAGCGCACGATGGCCGTTGGCTGGTCGTCATCGGCGCAGACAGCGTCGGAAGGACCACGGACTACGGCCTGATCGACGCCGATCAGTTCGCCGCCGGAAGCACGGACTGGCAGCCGGTGACAATGTGGCAGGGGTAAAACGGCAGCCTGCCGCCGCAGAACCGGCTGCGAAAGCACAAATTTGTCCTTGTATCAAATACAGTGGCGCGCCCGCTGCAAACAAGATTTTGAAAAGTAAACAAAAAACTCTTGAAAAATTTCTTTTGTGGTGGTAACATGAAGGCGGTGTTTGAATTTATATAAAGGAGTGTTCTACTTATGGCAATTCAGAATGCTTACCTGCAGGGTGTATATGAGGGCCTTGCAAAGCGCAACCCCGAGCAGAAGGAGTTTTTGCAGGCGGTCGAGGAAGTCCTCGAGAGCCTCGAGCCTGTTGTTGAGGCTCACCCCGAATATGAGAAGGCCGGTCTGATCGAGCGCCTTGTCGAGCCCGAGCGCATCATCATGTTCCGTGTGCCTTGGGTGGACGATGCCGGTAAGGTGCAGGTCAACCGCGGCTACCGCGTCCAGTTCAACTCCGCCATCGGCCCCTACAAAGGCGGTCTGCGTTTCCACCCCTCTGTCAACCTGTCTATCCTGAAGTTCCTCGGCTTTGAGCAGTGCTTCAAGAACAGCCTGACCGGCCTGCCCATGGGTGGCGGCAAGGGCGGCGCTGACTTTGACCCCCACGGCAAGTCTGACGCCGAGGTCATGCGCTTCTGCCAGAGCTTTATGACCGAGCTGTACCGCCACATCGGCCCCGACACCGACGTGCCCGCCGGTGATATTGGCGTTGGCGGCCGTGAGGTCGGCTATCTGTTCGGCCAGTACAAGCGCTTGCAGAATGAGTACACCGGCGTCCTGACCGGCAAGGGCATCCCCTTCGGCGGCTCCCTCGCCCGTACCGAGGCCACCGGCTACGGCCTGTGCTACTTTGCCAAGGAAATGCTGGCTGACGCCGGCAAGAGCTTCGAGGGCCAGCGCGTGGTCATCTCCGGCTCCGGCAATGTGGCCACCTACGCCAACCAGAAGGCCACCCAGCTGGGCGGCAAGGTCATCGCCATGTCCGACTCCAACGGCTACATCGTGGACGAGAACGGTATTGACTATAAGGTCATCAAGGAGATCAAAGAGGTCAAGCGCGCCCGCATCAAGACCTATCTGGAGTATGTCCCCACCGCCAAGTATGTCGAGGGCAGTCAGGGCATCTGGACCGTCCCCTGCGACATCGCCCTGCCCTGTGCCACCCAGAACGAGCTGCGTCTGGACGGTGCCGAGGCGCTGGTCGCCAACGGCTGCTACTGCGTAGCCGAGGGTGCCAACATGCCTTCCACCCCCGAGGCCATCGCCTACCTGCAGAGCCACGGCGTTCTGTTTGCCCCCGCCAAGGCATCCAACGCCGGCGGTGTTGCCACCTCCGGCTTGGAGATGAGCCAGAACAGCCTGCGCCTGTCCTGGACCTTCGAGGAGGTCGATGAGCGTCTGCACAACATCATGGTCAACATCTACAAGACTGCCGCCACCACCGCCGAGAAGTACGGCATGAAGGGCAACCTTGTGGCCGGTGCCAACATCGCCGGCTTTGAGAAGATCGCCTCCGCCATGATGAGTCAGGGCATTGTCTGATACAAACGCAGACAGCCCCGGTAATGGACGGTAAACTTTTTTAGAAAAACCTATTGACACACGCGCCGTGCTGTGGTATTATAATCAAGCACCGTGAAACAAGCGCGTGTGTCATATATCGCGGAGTAGAGCAGATGGTAGCTCGTCGGGCTCATAACCCGGAGGTCGCAGGTTCAAGTCCTGTCTCCGCAACCATCAGGCTGTGACAAAAATGTTGTCACAGCCTTTTTTCTTTGTTGTAACGCCAAAAAATGGCGATTTCGACGTCCTGTTTTCAAGGTCGTATTTTACAAGATTGTCCAACCGTTTCACGGCGGTTGGGTTTTTTTGTTTCTGTTTTTCCACAGCGGTGTGCCCGCATTGTGGAGAAAATGAGAGCGTTTTAAGAAAATTCTCAATAAAATTCGTCTGTTTTCAAAAAGTTTTCAATCCCGGCTGTCGGCTTTCCACACTGATAGCTGGGATTTTTGCGTTTTTTGAATATACAAGTGAAAGTTTACATTTTGTTAATAATTTGAAGCAGATTGATGGCTGCGAAAAGCCCCCCTTCTCCCCTGTTTGGAGTGAATTTCCCGGCAGTTTTCAGTTTGTTTTCAGGTTTTCCATTTTATACCTATTATAATAAGGAGTCCTGCAAATAGAAGTCAATAGGTTTCCATAAAAAATCGCAAAAAAATACTCGGCAGATAGCCGAGTAAAAATGCGTACAGCAAACAGGACTCCCTCAAAAAATGGAGGCAGCCAAATGACATAATGAACATTACAAATTAGCCTTCTTCGGTTTGAACTGCACTTTCAGCAGCGTTCAGACACTCCTTGACACGGGCATAGTAAATACGCAGGAACTTGTTCGCAGCAGCGGTAGTGCAAACGAAGAAAGGCTTTCCCTCGTTACGCTTTTTGGCGTAGAACTGGTAAACCGCCTCGTTTTCGGGTTTGCGTTTGACGTAAGTAGAAACCACTTGAAAGAGTGCTTTTCTCAATTGAGGTGATCCACGCTTGGAAGTTGCCACACTGGAAAGCTGCATCTTGCCGGAGCCAACAACGCCGTGGTCTACGCCTGCAAAGGCCACAATAGAACTGCGGTGTGGGAAACGGCGAATATCACCTAATTCAGCCATGAGATGCGGCCCAGTGGACTTCCCAACGCCATACATGGCCATAACGGCCTCGTACTCCGGCAGCTGCTTGCAGAGATTCAGCATCTCGGCTTCCAGCTTGGACTGATTTTCGCGCAGTGCAATAAGCTGGTCGGCGGCAACCGTAACCAGTAACTTGGCATTGTTGTCACGCGGCAGCGTGGTGTAAAGTCCGCAGCTGGCTGCGTAGAGAGCATCTGTCGCATCAGCACTAAAATGGTAGCCCTTTCTCTTGCACCATTTCTTGTATCGCTCTCCAAAAGCATCCGGTGACATACGGTTAATGCAGTCGCAATGCCAAAAGGTTCTGTAAAAATCTACCCACTTCAAATGTCCGTCTGCCTTTTCGGGGCTTGAGAACAGCTCGTTTACACCCGGAAAGGTCTTGTCAGACAAAGAAATAAGGTTGTTTGTGAGCATGACAATGTTCTTGCTATACAAGTCGCATTGACGTTCGCACAGCTTGAGTTGTTGTCTAATTGCTTCCGTAGGAGTATATTCCCGCAATGTAGACCAGTTGTCAAGCCCATATTTAGCAATTTTAAGAGCATCCTTCGGATCGGATTTTACCTTGCGCAGAGAGCCTGCTCCGCTTTGCTTAATAAGCAATGGGTTTAGGATGCTCACAAAGATTCCCTCACTGTGAAGCAGCGCTGCTACCGGCTCATGGTATCTGCCGGTTGCTTCCATTACAACGCGGGTATCTGGCTCCATGCAAAGAACATCCAACGCAAGGCGCGACAGTTCAATATCTGAATGCCTTACCTCATATGGCGCTGCAACAAGCTCCCCACCGGGCTTCATGGCAGCTACCATACTCTTACCCTTAGAAACATCGATTCCAACTACGGTCATTCGTTTTCCTCCCAATTTGAATTTGCAATGGCTTCCGCCTTTTACTTATTGCTTGTTCAATCTCCTGGGTAACACGAACGCACCGCTTTGCGGTGGAACTACCTGCGTAAATCGAATGCTGCGAATAAGAACGGCGGCTGACTGACTCCTTGACGGACGTGTGAGTCCAGGGATTATCGTGTCAGGCCACTACATTCTTATTCTACAGCTTAGGCAACAAGCTGGATAGCAACACGACTGGATGCCGTGAGGCTACCCACAAATATATTGTAGGAGGATTTCCATTATGAGCATCATTATCGGCATCGACCACGGTTACTACGCCATCAAAACAGCGCATTGTTCATTTCCGGCTGGACTTACCAGCTACGGAGAACACGAACCCTACACCCGCCAAGGACTCTTAGAGTTTGGCGGGTGCTTTTTTGTTTGTGGCTCCGGGCGGCAGCCTATCCAGCGGGACAAGACCGTAAACGACAACTACTACCTGCTGACGCTGGCAGCGATTGCAAAGGAAATCCGGCAGCGCGGTTTGCCGTCCGAATGTTCTGTGCGCATTGCGGCGGGTCTGCCGCTGACCAGTTTCGGGCGCGACAAACCCAAGTTCAGAGATTATCTGCTGCGGAGCAACCAGCCCGTGAACTACAAGTTTGAGGGTGTGGAGTACAGCATTACGATTGAGGAAGTTGCTGTCTTCCCGCAGGGCTACGCCGCCCTTATGACCGAAGTGGGGCTTTTGCAGGACGAACCGTCCATGCTCCTCATGGATCTCGGCGGCTGGACGGTGGACCTTATGCGCATCGACAACGCCATCCCTGCGGCCGATACGGCACACAGCCTTGAACTCGGCATGATTCGCTGTGTGGATGACATTCGGGAGCAGGTGCGGCGCGAAACCGGGCTGTCCCTCACGGATGCCCAAATCGAAAATATGCTGGCAGGTCAACCCTGCACGGTCAGCGATACGGTGCGTGACATTGTGAACAAACAAGGTCGCAAGTACACAGAGCATCTTCTGTCTGCCACGATGGAAGCGGGATTCGATTTGCACGCCATCCCCGCCGTGTTGCTGGGCGGTGGCGCATCGGTGGTGAGCCGCCACCTCAGCCCCAAAGATGCGCTTTGCAAGACGATTTTCCTACTGGACGACAAGGTGAACGCTGTCGGATTCGAGCGCGCGTTGACCGCCGTGTCGCGCCGTAAAAACGAGGCATGAAACGACCGCAATATGTTTTCCGCCCGAACCTTAACGAACCGCAACACCGCCGCGCGTGGGCGTTGCTGCAGCAGGTGCCGCCTGCCAAACGCAAAGAGTTTCTGGTGCAGAGTATCCTTGCGGCAGAACAGACGGATAGGCTGGAGAAAAGCATCCGCAAGGTGGTGCGGGAGGAGTTGCAGGCAGTCAACATAACCAACGCTGTTCCAAGCCCACTGTCAGAGAATGCTATACCAGACTCTGCGCTCGATTTCCTGAATTCACTGTAGGGGGTGATTCCAATGTTTTAATAATAGGTAGAAAAGCAGAAGGAAAAAGGAGGTTTATACATTATGAACGGTAAAAAAATCTTGTTTGGTGCAGCCTATGACGGGCTGCTTTTGTTTTTGATGAGGGGCGCCTATTAAGTACCTTCGCAGATCCGGCAAACATCCCCATCGGGAGTTGTGCCCTTGATCAAGTTCGTAGATATGTTCTCCGGGATCGGCGGTTTCCGCGAAGGACTGACTCGTGCCGGAGGATTTGAATGCGTAGGACACTGCGAAATCGACAAATACGCCAACCGCAGTTACAACGCCCTGTTTGACACGAAGGGAGAGTGGTTCATTGAAGATGCCCGAAAAGCCGACCCCAGCACCATGCCGGACTTCCAGCTTCTCTGCGGCGGATTTCCTTGCCAAAGTTTCAGCGTGGCCGGGGCAAGAAGGGGCTTTAGTGACCCCAGAGGAACTTTGTTCTTTGAAATTGCCCGACTGGTTGAGGCCCGACACCCTGCGTATCTCATCTTGGAAAATGTACCCGGTCTGCTTAACCATTCACGGGGCGAGACCTACGCGACAATCCTCAACACGCTGGACCGACTGGGGTATGGTGTGGAATGGCAATGTCTTAACAGCAAAGATTTTGGCGTCCCGCAGTCAAGAAACCGCGTGTACATTATCGGATATCTTGATGAGCGATGTAGAGGAAAAGTATTTCCTTTCACCGAAACAGCAGGAAGTTCTCTTATTCAAACCCACGGTGGCCACCAAGGGGAGCGCGTCTACTCCCCCGAAGGATTAAGCTGTACGCTGGCTGCCAATCCGGGTGGCTTCGGTGGCAAAACCGGGCTGTATGAGGTGGGAGTGCCGATCAAGTGCGCCACAAAAACCGGCTACCAGATGGCACAGGTCGGTGACAGCATCGACCTGAGCTACGCCACAGTCAACAGTCGGCGCGGACGGGTTGGTAAAGAGATTGCGCATACACTTACAACGGGCTGCCAGCAAGGCACTGTTGAAGTTCGCCCGGTCAAAAATCCCATCAAGTCCGACCTCGCCCGCAACACCGAACGCACCGGTAAGCCCGGCGCACCCATGCATACACTTACCACAAAAGACCGTCACGGTGTTCTGTACGAGGGGCGCATCCGCCGTCTGACACCGCGTGAATGTCTGCGGCTGCAGGGTTGGGCAGATGACCGCATCGACACGGTGCTTGCTATCCAGAGCGATAACCAAGCCTACAAACAGGCAGGCAACGGCGTGACGGTCCATGTGGTGGAGGCCATCGGGCGGCGCATTGCCAAGATGGACGCAGAACTGCGGGGTGAGGCGTTTGCCCCTTGATTTCCGTGACCAGTATTTTGGCTGTGAAATTGAACTGACCGGGATAAACCGCGCCACGGCAGCCCAAACGCTGGCCGACTTATTTGGCACCCGCGCCGAGCATTCCGGTGGTGGCTACGATGCCTACAGGGTCAAAGATTTGGACGGTAAAGAGTGGAAAATCGTCCGGGACGGCAGCATCCATCCCGAATGCCGCAGGCGGTCTGTCCTTATTGGGGAGACCTACAAGGTCGAACTGAACTCCCCCAAACTTGAATACGGCGAGATGGAAAAGCTGCAGGAGGTTGTCCGCGCCCTGCGCCGCGCAGGGGGCATCGTAAACGACAGCTGTGGAATGCACGTCCATGTGGATGCAAGCAAGCACACGCCGCAAAGCCTCAAAAATGTGCTGTCCATCATGTATTCCAAAGAGGACATTTTGTTTGCAGCACTCAAAGTCAACCCTGCCCGCATCGATAGTTACTGTCAGGCGGTAGATGAGCCGATTCTGGAAGAAATCCGCAAGCTGCCCAGCGGTGCAAGTATGGATCAACTGAAAGATCGCTGGTATCGCGGGCGGGACGGCAGCGACTATCACTACCACCAGAGCCGGTATCATGCCTTGAACCTGCATTCTGTGTTCTACCATGGCACAGTCGAGTGGCGGCTGTTCAATTCAACGCTGCACGCGGGGGAAGCCAAAGCCAACATCATTCTGGCTATGGCGATCTCGGCGCAGGGCATCAACCAGAAGTACACGCAGTTCCGGAAAACGCCCATCGGGGATAACCCGGCGTTCACCTTCCGCACCTTTCTGCTGCGGCTGGGACTCATCGGTCCGGAGTACAAAAATGTTCGGATGCATCTGCTGAAAAATCTGCCCGGTGATAAGGCGTGGCGCCATGATAAGTCGCTATATCCCAGCAACCAATCAAGGCCCCGCACAGACGAGGCCAGATAGGAGAAGAAATGTCGAGAAAAGAATACTTTGCCTATGGTTCAAATCTGAATTTTGAGCAGATGGCCTACCGCTGCCCGGAGGCAACCGCCGTGGGTATCGCCAAGCTGGACGGCTATGAGCTGGCGTTCCGGCGCGGCTTTCTGACGATTTTGCCCAAAGAGGGCGCAAGCGTCGAAGGGCTGATCTGGTCTATCACCGACCACGACGAATCTCAGCTTGACTGTTATGAAGGCTACCCGACATTCTATGACAAGGAGACCCTGACGGTCACGGATGCCGACGGCACACCGCACAAAATCATGGTTTACACGATGAATGCGCCGTACCGCGACCAGTTGCTCCCGGTCAGCAGCCGCTACAATGCGGTTGTTTTGCAGGGATGTCTGGATGCCGGTATCTCTCCGCAGCAGCTCTATGATGCTGACGAAAAATACCGCAAAGCCTACAAGGCCAGAGCCGCGCCCTGTCCAAAGAAACACGCTCCCGAACGGTAACCCCGCCCGCTGCACCCTGCAGCGGGCTTTTTCTTTTGGATACAAGGAGAACCAGTATGAAACACAAACACAGAATAAAGATAAAGCAGGGCTTGTCGCTGTTGCTGGCGGTAGGGCTTGCGCTCACAAATCTGGGCGCAGCGCTGCCCGCTTTTGCAGAGGATGCCCCCGCCACGCCGGAGAATGCCGAAGCGGTCACCCCCGAAACTGCCGGAGCGGACACCACGGCACCAAACCTTGTGCAGATTACCGAGAATCTTTACGACAATCTGCCGGACGCGCCTACCGGCAGTTATCTTGGCAGCATGGGTCTGCCCGTGGCAACCGGCGAGACAAAAATCGGTATCTCCGCGTGGGCTTCTGACCTGTATGACGGCGTAGATGCCCATATGGATGCCGATGCGCTGAACGCAGATGAGAACACGGTCACAATCGGCAAAACTCCCGGTACAGACTATGCCATTGTTCCACTGCTGGCGCAGGTCGAATACCCGGCAGACGGTGCGGTATCCGAAATCATACTGCCGGACGGTGTAGAGCTTTTAAGTTACCGCTCCACCGATTATGAGCCTATCCCGGCAGACGAGCAGGAGCAGGCTGAAATCCTGCACCAGACATACTCGGAGCAATCGGCGGCAGCCACCGGCCTGTATGTAAAAGCCTCTGCCGATTTTACGGCGCAGCTGGTTTATACGGATTCGGACGGCAGTTCGCAGTCAAAATCTATCCATGTACAGATCAGCGAGGATGCTGCACCCACACAGATGTATGCCGACACCGGTGATGACGGCATTGCTGCCTATGCTGCAGGGCCGACCCCGCCGTATGCCACCGGCAAAATCACCAGCATAGCCAAAGAGGGCGGCACATGGCTCATTTGGTTCAACGGTCAGGAAGCCTACTGCTGCAGCCACGGTCTGAACGGCCAGCCCAAGGGCTGCCCCACCTACAGCTTCTCTCATGTGTCCCGCCTTGAACCCGGCCAGTATACCCCCGGCAACCACTATGCAAATCAGGTCAACATCTGGGGCGGTCTTGGCCAGCTGAGTCTGGATATGCTGGATGACCGTCCTGTTGTGGCAAGCCTTGAAGATGATCCTGAAGGCTGTGAAGAACAGCCGGACATCCTTGGCAGTCTTTACGATAAAACCCAGCAGTGGATCATGGAAAACTATCCCGACAGCTACGCGGCGCAGACCTATATTGCTGCTGCAGAAGAACTGGTAAACGGTACAGATGCGCAGTCCGGGGAAAACGGCTACTACACCTACATCTATAACCCGCCCGCAGGGTATGCGTGGCAGGTTGTGGCGCTGGTTGGTGAGGAAATCGCAGGCGGTACTGAGATCCCGGATGTGCCGAGTGTTCCGGAACCGAAGTATTATTCCGCTGCGTGGACAGCTCCTACGCAAAGCGCCAGCGGAAGCTTTGATCTGACATTCACAGTCAACACCGACAAGTACCAGCTGAACACGCAGGAGAAGGTGGACGGGGCGGTCATTACCGTCACGCCCAGCCAGACCGGCGGCAGCGTGGACGGCGGCAGCTGGCAGATGACCCCTGCCGCAGCGCAGACCATTACCACAAGCGGTCACACACAGGATGACAGTTTTCACCTCAACGGCGGCGATGGTTCTGCCACATGGACGGTTCACTACGAGGTGTCCAAGACCAGCACCAGCACGCTTTCCGGGCAGGAAGGACCGTTCACCAGCCAAGCCGAAGCGGATGCTGCTGCAGGAGCTGCCAAGAATGCAGCCATCGGGCAGCTGCAGAACGAAGCGCAGGGCATGGTGGATGCTGCCATCGCCGCGGCACGGGCGCAGCTTGCGAACATCACCTTTGCATACGATGAAATCACCATCCCGCACGGTTTTGATTCCACGCCCGGCGCGTTGGGCAGTCACCAGACTATTACGGTTCCTGCCAACAGCTCGAACGACTACCCGATGAAAAACGATGAGTGGTCGGTAAAGGTCAGCATCGACAAAATCGACAGCGAAACCAAGCAGCGCATCAAGGGCGATGCCGAGTTTAAGATTTTTGAGTGGGATACCGTCCGGCAGTGCTACATCCCCAATGGTGGGTATAACCAATACAAGGTTGAACGCCAGAGTGGCGGCACTTATAAGGTCATCAACCACAGCAATTATGCCAATGGTTCTGACAATATCTATTACACCCAGCGCAATGAGGGCAAGTTCGTCATCGTGGAGAGCCGCGCACCCAGTGGGTACTATGGTGACTGGTCGGATGTAAAAGCTCCCGGCACAGCCGGTTCCGTGCTGGGCAAGCGGGCGTATGCCTTTGAAATCACGAAAGCGTTGGACGGTCAGACGATTTGGCTGGGCAACGTCGATTATAACGCCGACATTACTGCGGCCAACAGCGGCGGCACGCTCATCGACACCGGCGAGGGTGTGGTCACCATCACCTTTGGCAGCCGCAATGCAGATAAGACCTACGCCACAGACCCCACGGGCATTGCCAACAACGAAAATTCCTACACCATGCATGCCAATGCCGATAAGATGCAGAATGACCGTGTCCTTGGTAATATCACGCTCTCCAAAGTAGACTTGGACGCCGCGCGGTATCTGGCTGCGGGCAGCAACGGAGATACTACGCTGGAAGGTGCTGTGTACGATCTGTACGCCGCTGAGAATATCACGCAGCCGGACGGCGTGACCGGTATTGTGAACTACAGCAAAATCACCGATGCCAACGGACAACCTATCTGGCACACCACTGTCCTCACCAACGGCGGCTGGGATACCGATTACCTGCCCATTTTGCAGAAAGACCGGCTGGTAGCCTCTGCGAAAATCACTGACGGCAAGCTGGCGTTTGTCAACCTGTATATGGGCAGATATTACCTTGTGGAACGTGCCACCGGGCTGGTATTGCCCATTGACGGAAACGGAAAGCTGTATATTACCGGAAAGTATCCGCAGCTAAACAAGAAGCTGGAACGCACCGGCAAATACAGCAGCCTTGCCACCAAGGGCGGCGAATACACCGACTACATCTACAAAAACCAGTATTCTGCTGTGGCTGAGAGCCGCAAGCTGGACGGCAGCAAGGCGTGGGATGGGTACTATCTGTCCTATGCCAAGGGCTACCTCTGCGATGAGGTCAATCATTACAAAACCCTGCCCTATGCGGATGAATCGACCTACCACATCCACGCCGAGCAGGAAAGCCAAGACGAAGTCCTCAAATCCGGCTTTAGTTTGCAGAAGTTGGTTTCGACCACAGGCCAGCCCTCCCCGGCACTGAAGCTGGAGGGTGCGGGCTTCACCGTTTACCGCATCTCTAAACTGAGCAAGGCGGCGCAGTTCAAGCAGAACCCGGATGGCAGCTACCATGCACAAAGCATTTTGGACGCCTACCGCAAGGACAACTACGATAACGCCACACTAAAATACGATTTCACCGCCGAAGGGCAAGCCATCGCCAATATGTTCGAGGGCAACACCGACACGGTCAATGCCTATAATTCAACCTTGACCGCAGACGGCGACTACGCCAACGGCAAGGGTAACGGCTGGATGCCCATGGATCAGCCCGCTGAATATAGGCTGGGAGAAATGTTCACGAACGATGAGGGCGTCTTTCGCGTCGAAGGCTTGCCCTATGGGCAATATCTGGTGGTAGAAACCACCATCCCCAAGGATGTGTTCCAGTGTGATCCGTTCATCGTGACAGTGGACGCCAACAGCCCGCAAAGCCGATTTACAGTTCCTGCGGGCAGCGTCACCACCCCCAGCAACAATTATATGACTTTTAACGTGCTGGACGAGGAACTGGAAGGCTATTTGCAGCTCATCAAGACCGATACAGAAACCGGCAAGGCGGTCAAAATCGCAAACACCTTTTTTGCCTTGTACAAATTGGATGACAAGGGTAATAAGACCCGCATTTCCATGATCGACCCCGCCAGCGGCAGCGCCACCAAGAAAACGGATGTGTTCTACACCGATGCAGACGGCCTTATGAAAACACCCGAAAAACTGCCGCTGGGCAGATACCTGATTGAGGAACTGCAAGGTCCGGAAGGATACTATAACGATCCTGCCTACTCGGTGGAGTTTGAAATTAAGTCTGACCGTGTCTGGCAGGTCGTGGGCAACGCCACCAACGACATGGATGAGTACATCGTCACGGAGAAATACTGCAATCACGAAACGCTCGGTCAGCTTACCATCCGAAAACAGGGCAATGTCTTGACCGACTACCAAGATGGACAGTTCATCTACACGCAGGACAACCTCGCAGGCGCGGTGTACGAAATTCACGCTGCAGCTGACATTGCCACACCAGACCGCCAAGGCACCTACTGGTACAAATCCGGCGATTTGGTGGCAACTGTTACCACCGGCGCGGAAGGGCAGGTGGATGAAGTAACATTCAGCCCCACCCGCACACAGGCAACCTATGATTTCTTGAAAATTACCCATGATGGCACCAAAGGCGAAGTGACTGTGACCCTGCCGCTGGGCAAGTACACCATTACCGAGGTTCAAGCGCCGTATGGTTTTGTGCTGACCCAGCAGAGCTACACTGTGGAATTCGGCTGGGATAGCCAAAAAAACGACATTGTGCTGGCCAAAACTATTGTCAGCCACGAGCAGGACGGCGACAAGAAATGTTCGTACAGCATTGTGAATGTCAAGGATGCCTCGGATGCCCACAAGAATGGGCAGACACTTGTGTTTGAAAATGCGCGGGTGCTGCCCACGCCCGAAAAGCCCGGCGATAAAGTCGGCAAAGTCGGTGTAGGCATTTACAAGCAGGACCGAGAGGCGCTGACCTATCTGCCCGGTGCGGTGTATGAACTCTACACCGTGGATGACATTTATTCCGCGGACGGTACAAAACTTTTGGACGCCGGTGCAAAGCTGGCAGATAGCAGCCCCACCAACGAAAGCGGCTTTACTTGGTTTGATGTGGACGTGCCGATCCGCGGAGAATATTACATTGACCCTGCAGGCCCGCGAAGCACCAGCCGCGAGAACAGCGGCAGATACCGCATTGTGGAAATCACCGCCCCTGCGGGCTATCTGCTGGACAGCACCCCTATGGAAGTTTCCTTCACCTATGAAAGTCAGCAAATCGCGTGGCAAGTCGTGGATGGTACAAACACCAACCTGCGCACCGGTGTGGATATTTCAAAGCAGGACATCACCAACGGCAAGGAACTGCCCGGCGCACAGCTTGAAATCCGTGATGCAGACGGCAATCTGGTAGAGGGCTGGACCTCCGGCAAAGTGCCGCACACCGTGCGTGGGTTGGAACTGGAAAAGGAATACATCCTGACGGAGAAACGCGCCCCGGACGGCTACGCCGAAGCCGAAAGCATCGTGTTCAAGCTGGTGCAGGAAGGTACAGAGCAGGTCAATGAGGTGTATGTGAAATCTGACGATGCTTGGGTAAAACTCGATGATACCACTGTTGTCATGCAGGACGCGCCGGTGCTGGATATCGACAAGACCGACATTGCGGGAAATCTGCTGCCTGGTGCTACGCTGACTATCCGTAATGCAAATGATGAAATCATTGACACTTGGGTGACAGATTACAAGACGCATCGTGTTCCCGTTTCAAATGATTTCCTCAAGCTGTCAGGCGAAGCCAAAGAGTACATCTACACCCTGACCGAAGATGCAGCCCCGGCCGGCTTTGAAATTGCAAACTCGGTGCAGTTCAAGTTGGAAACCGTTGATGACGGGATTTCTCTTTTCGTCCGCGAAAATGCGGCTGCCGAATGGACACGCGCCGACAAACGCCTGATTCAGATGATAGACGAAGCTACGCCCCGCGAGGACACGCCCACACCGACCCCGGCACCCACACCGCAGCCGACGCCCGCTGCAACCCCGGCGCCCACTCCTGTTCCCACGCCGGTTATTACGCCGCGCAAGGTGCAGACCCTCCCGCAGACCGGAGATGGTTTCCCGCTGCTGGCTATTGTGGTCGTGTCCCTTGCATCTGCGACAGGAATCGTGCTGCTGACCGTTAAGCAGAAAAATGCGCCGAAAGAAACTTCTGATGAGGAGGATGCCGATGAAAGTTCTGATCGTTGAACCCGGAAAGTACCCCCGCGAAGCCGACATTGAGCACACCCTTGAAGCCGAGCAGGCAGTTGTCGGCGGCACCATCGAGGCAGTGTACCCTTGGAAAGATAACGCCTGCATCGTCTGCAACGATAACGGCATTGCAGAAAACCTGCCGCTGAATCGTATGCTGGGCGACTATGACATCATTCATGGCACGTTTTTCGTCTGCGGGCTGACCAGCAACGATTTTACTGACCTTACCCCGCAGCAGATGAAGCGCTACGAGGAACTGTACCACGATCCGCAGCTATTTTTCCTGTTGGGCAAGACCCTGTGTGTTGAACACACCACCCCAGAAGAATACGCCCGCGTTATGGCTCCGCCACCCAAAACAAAAGAATCCCCGGAGCGCTGATATGAATACTACTATCCTAGCCCGCAGCCCGCCTGCGGGCTTTTTCCTTTGTCCGAAATCATCCAACAAGCAAGGAGAAGAACTAATGAACGACATTTTTGAAAACACCGAAACCATGAAAGAAAACGAGCATCCCCGTTTTTACACCGCAGAATCCGTTATGCGCGGGCATCCCGACAAGCTGTGCGACCTCATTGCCGACAGCGTGCTGGACGCCTGTCTGCAGCATGATCCCGCCAGCCGCGTGGCCTGTGAGGTCATGGCAACCCACGGTCACATTATCGTGGCGGGCGAAATCACGACCAGCGCTAAGCCGGATGTGTTCAACATCGTCCGCGACACCCTGCGGGATGTCGGCTATGACCCGAAGGCGTACCAAATCGACTGCTACATCCACGACCAGAGTCCCGACATTGCGGGCGCGGTGGAACCCGAACTGGCTGAGGGAGAGGACGAGGACACCCTCGGTGCGGGCGATCAGGGGGTTATGGTTGGCTACGCCTGCAACGAAACACCCGAATATCTGCCGATGCCGGTGGTTGCGGCGCAGCGCCTTGTAACGCTGTTGGAAATCTCCCGCATGACCGGCGTTATCCCCGACATCGGCCCGGACGGCAAGGTGCAGGTCACGATGGAATACAACGGCGACACGCCTGTGCGCATCACCACAGTGGTCGTTTCTGTCCAGCACAAGGAGGACACCGACATCAATAAGCTGGCGGATTTGCTGGACGAATATGTGTTCCCGCTGGCCTTTGACGGTATGCCCGCCGATGACGCGGAAATCGTCCTGAACCCCAGCGGTAAGTTTGTGCAGGGCGGTCCGGATGCCGATACCGGCTTGACCGGGCGCAAGCTCATGGTGGACAGCTACGGCACCTTTGCACCCCACGGCGGCGGTGCGTTCAGCGGCAAGGATGCCACCAAGGTAGACCGCAGCGGCGCATATATGGCGCGGTACATTGCCAAAAACATCGTGGCAGCGGGCTTTGCCCAGCGATGTCAGGTCACGCTGGCGTATACCATCGGGGAAAAAGAGCCTGTCATGGTGGATGTGAATACGTTTGGCACAGGTGGCTCCTGCGAGGATGATTGCCTGTCGGCCGCTGTGCGCAAGGCGTATGACCTGACCCCTGCGGGCATCATCAAGCAGTTGAACCTGCTGAACCCAATCTACAAATATACAGCCGCAGGAGGTCACTTTGGCCGCAAGGATTTCCCGTGGGAAAAGGTCGATAACATGAGCGACTTTATCTCTTACATTCAGTAATGCCCGGCGTAACACAAGAGCAGATTGCCGCCGCCAGGCGGATGTCGGCGATTGAATTCTTACAAAAATATCGCCCCAACTCGCTCGTGAAAAGCAGCGCCCGCGGCGAGTACCAGTTGGCCGAGCATGACAGCTTCAAAATCAACGCCGAATCGAGCCTCTGGCACTGGAAAAGCCGGGACATCGGCGGCAAATCCGCACTGAACTACCTGATATATGTGGAAGGCGTGCCGTTTGTCGAGGCCGTTCGGCTTCTATGCGAGGAAAGCCCCGGCTATGTTCCGACCCCGCATGAACAGGTGGAGCGAAAGCGCCCGCCGTTCAGGCTGCCGCCCATAGCAGAAAACTGCGACAGAATCACGCGGTATCTGCTGGGGAGAGGTATCTCTAATGCAGTAATTCAATATTGTATTGAGAGAAAAATTCTGTACGAAAGTGCAGAATACCACAACTGTGTCTTTCTGGGAAAAAACGCGCAGGGTGTGCCGAAATATGCGGCGCTGCGCGGTATCTATGACTACGGAAAGCCGTTCAAGCGGGAGGCGCCCGGCAGCAATAAGGCATACGGATTTTGTATCTCGCCGCGCAAAGACAGCAGTACGGTGGCTGTGTTCGAGGCGGCCATTGACGCGATGGCGGAGATGACGCTCTGCGGCAGCATGGCCAACAAATGGCGGCTGTCGCTTGGCGGTATTTCGGCCTCCGAAAAGGAGCCGCCAGCACTGCAGGAATTTTTACAGCAGCACCCGGAAATCAGGACAATAGAGCTGCGGCTCGATAACGACAGTCCGGGCCGTATGGCAAGCGCCCACATTCAGAAAATCTACGCTGACCACTATCAAATGCTGGATTTACCGCCCTACCTTGAGGGCGGGGATTACGCAGATGTAGCAAAAAACAACTTGATGGCAAGGTCGGCGGCCCACCGGGCCGCAGCCTGCCGATAGGAACATGAAATGAAAATACACATTCGTTCGCCCACCTTGGGCCATAGGAGGAAAAGAAAATGGCTGTGTTCCGTGTACAAAAGACGCAAAATTATACCATTATGTCCAACCATCATCTGCGCAACAAGGCTCTTTCGCTCAAGGCGAAGGGGCTTTTATCTTTGATGCTGTCCCTGCCCGAAGATTGGGATTATACCACGCGCGGGCTGGCATCCATCTGCAAAGAGGGCGTGGACAGTGTGTGTGCCACCGTGCGCGAGTTAGAAGCGGCGGGGTATATTATCCGCCGCCGCATCCGCGACAAGAACGGTCAGATGCGCGGTATGGAGTACACGGTTTTAGAGCAGCCGCAGCCCCCGGAACAGGGTCCCGAAGAAGCTGCGCCTAAGTGTGCCCAACCAAAACAGGCAGAGCCTAAACGGGAAAAACCTGTACAGGAAAATCCTGCACAATTAAATACTAAAGAAATAAAGAAAGAAGAAACAAATAACGTATCGAATCCTATCCGCGCTGAGGGCCAGCGGACAGAGTACCGCGCCCTGCTGCTGAAAAATATCGAGTATCCGATTTTGGCGCAGAATAACCCGATGGATACGATGCGATTGGATGAACTGGTGGAGTTGATGCTGGATGTGGTTTGTTCCAGACGCGCGGCTATCCGCATTTCGGGTGAGGAAATGCCTGCCGAAGTAGTAAAATCTCGATTCCTAAAATTGGGCGCAGAACACATCCAGTATGTTCTGGATTGTATCAAGGACAACCCGCCCCGCATCCGAAACATCAAGCAATACTTACTGGCGGCGCTCTACAATGCGCCGCTGACGATAGAAAATTACTATGCCGCGCAGATCGACCATGACCTGTGCGGCAGAAATTGAGGTGATGCAATTTGCAGATGAAATTTTATTCTCCCTTGACTGCGGACTTTTTCCCTGACGAACCGGATTGGGAGGACGAATCTTACAACGAGTACGAAGGCTATCCAATGGACGGCCATGACCTGCTGCAATACGCAGACGCTGTTGATGAGGCTGTAAAAAAGGACATTGCTGATTTCAACGGCGACCTGATGCAGTACTACCACGAGGATGATTCTGTCCGCAGCAAGGTGGTAAATGCCGTGCCGTCCGTGGAAATTCACGGTAACAAGCTGTGCGGCTGTCTGAACGTGGAACTGCAGGAGTCCTTGAACGAGGGTGAGCAGGCTGTTCTCTGCGACTACATCTCCGGCCAGTACAGCGACGGCTGGGGTGAGGGCTTTGAGCAGAGGGATATTCGTGTGGAGGATGGCACGTTGGCCGTGCACTTCTGGCAGGAAGATGGATTCAAGATGACGCCGTCTTTTGAGAAAATTCAAGACCATATGCAGATGACCCAGCGTCCCAAGATGCAGCTGATTGGGCAGGACGGCAACATTTTCGCCATTATGGGGCGCGCATCCCGGCTGCTGAAAAGCAGCGGGCAAGGTGACAAAGCCAAAGAAATGCGTGATCGCGTTATGTCCTGCGACAGCTACCAGAAAGCACTCAACATCGTTTCCGAGTATGTGGAAACCGAACTGTCGCCCAGCCATACGCCCAAGCGTGACCGGGGTGATGCCAGATGAAGAAATACGAGATCACCGACATTGCCCATCCCGACAATCCCAACCTGCACCGCATCCGCGCGGTGACGGACTTAACCGAGGATGTCCTCAAAGGAATGCTCGGCGGCTATGTGGAAAGCTATGACAACCTCGACCAAGAGGGTCGCGCGTGGATTTCGGAGGATGCCATCGCCTGTGAAAACGCAGTTGTCTGTGGCGATGCAGTCCTTACAGATCACGCCGTTGCAAAGGGCTGCGCCTATGTCGGAAAGAACGCCACCGTAATGGGGGATGCCACTGTGCAGGATGATGCCATCGTATGCGGCGGGGTCATTATGGGAAAAAGCTGTGTCTGCGGTTATGCCGTGATTCGGCAGGATGAGCAGACCTTGTGCGCACCGATCATTGACGGCAGCGCCCGCATCTATGGTGAAATCTCCGGCAATGTAGTCTGCCGCGGCAATGCCGTTATCCTGCCCGGCACCAAGCTCGACAACAGGACGCAGGACTGCTTTGTACTCGAAGATGACCGTGTTTCTGTGCAGACAGCCAGCCGCACACCGCCCCCGAAAGAACTCTGTACCCATGATTTTGAACGATAAAACGAAAGGAAGATGCCTTTGACGAACACTCCCGAAACGCTTAACATTCTCAACCCGGATTTCCGGATGCCCGAACACTGCGGCGGTGACCGCTGGTCAATCCTGCACGGGGATTCCCTGCAGATCCTCCGCCAGTTTGAGCCGAACAGCTTCGATGCCATCATCACCGACCCGCCCTATGCCAGCGGCGGCAGCAACCAGACCACCAAGAACCGCAGCACCAACGAAAAGTACAGCAGCATGAGCAAAGAAAAGGCGCTGCCCGACTTCGATTCCGACCAGATGGATCAGCTGAGTTGGATGTTCTGGACGGCGGCATGGCTGCAGGATGCCCGCCGTATTGCCAAGCCCGGTGCGCCCGTCTGCCTGTTCATCGATTGGCGGCAGTTGCCCGCCATGGTGCTGGCTCTGCAGTGGGCAGGCTGGATCTGGCGCGGCGTGGCGGTTTGGGATAAGGTCGCCAGCCGCCCGCAGAAAGGACGCTTTCGTCAGCAGTCCGAGTACATTGTGTGGGGGTCGAACGGCAAAATGCCGCTTGAGAGAAATGTTGGGTGTCTGCCGGGCGTGTTCCGTTACCCGAATCCCCAGAACCGCATCCATGTCACCGAAAAGCCCTTACAGCTTATGCGGGATGTGGTGCAGATTTGTGAGCCGGGCGGGCGCATCCTTGACCCCTTTGCCGGGGCAGGCACCACCGTGCTGGCCGCTGTGCAGGAAGGCTATGAGGCTGTCGGCATTGAAATGTCGGACGCCTACTTCCGCCGCAGCACTGAACGGCTGAAAACTGCCCTTGAATCCGAAGTGAATCAGAACTGATTCACTATTTTACAAGAAATACCGAAAAGTGAATCAAGTCTGATTCACTCCCGAAAATGAAAGGATTGAACCGATATGAAACGACCCTGGGCTTTTATCTGCGCCAGTGAGGGCGCAACCTCCAAACATCTCCGCAACTATTGCCGCGAGGTGTACCTGCTGGGCTACCTGCCTGTATGCCCTAAATTGCAGGACAGCCAGTATTTGGTGCTGGAAGATGCCATGGAACGCAGTGAATACACCGCCATTGTGCGGGATAAGCTGCTGCGCTGCCCGATGCTGGTGGTCTGCAGCCGGAATCAGGACGCTACCACCAACGCACAGATCGGTTTGGCGCAGAAGTACAACCGCATTGTAACCACGCTGGACGGCTTGAAGAAAGCCGTTGCGGAGGGCGACGACCTTGTGTCATGAACCGTTTTGCGGGGTGTCGTGTTTGGCAAGCATAGCGTTTGGATATCCAAACGCACTTTTGGGGAGTTCCCCAAACCCCCATTGTGCGTAAACGCAGTCATATAATCCCGCTGCGGCTGAACGAGCGCGAGTACCGCCATCTTTGCGAACAGGTCAAAACAAGTGGATTCTCGCGCGAGGAATACCTGCGCTCCCTAATCTTGGGCAAAGAA
Organism: Oscillospiraceae bacterium; assembly: GCA_025757985.1. Classification (NCBI taxonomy): domain Bacteria; kingdom Bacillati; phylum Bacillota; class Clostridia; order Eubacteriales; family Oscillospiraceae; species Oscillospiraceae bacterium. The sequence goes on along the minus strand of CP107210.1, from coordinate 2,409,369 downwards.
ATCTATCCCCGCCCCTGCACACATCATACGGAACTTGTGCGGCAAATTTCCGGTTTGTGCAACAACGCAAACCAGCTTGCGCACCGCGCCAACAGCACGGGCGTGGCGGGGCAGCAAAGCGTGGACGAGATGACGCGCATCGCCAAGGAAGTCTGGCGCGAGATAAAAGAAAACTACTAGGAGGCCCTATGAAATATGGCTTACACATCCGTGATCCCTGTCCGCCGCCTTGACCAGGCGGTGAAGTATGTGATGAACAAAGAAAAGACCACGGCGGTATCCTTGCAGGACGCCATCGACTATGCCGCCAACCGTGACAAAACGGAGCAATCCTGCTTTGAAAGCTCGTATGCCTGCACGCTGGAAACCGCCTTTGCCGATATGCGGCAAACCAAGGAACAGTGGCACAAACCGGGCGGCGTGCAGGGGTATCACCTTGTACAGAGTTTTGCAGCAGGAGAGGTTACACCCGAACTGGCGCACCAAATCGCAAAGGAACTGGCAGACCGTGTGCTGGGCGGGCGGTATGAATATGTTATCGGTACGCACCTGAACACCGAGCATATCCATTCGCATATTGTCTGGAATTCGGTCAGCTGCGTGGATGGCAAAAAGTATCACAGCAATGGCAAAAGCTATGTAACACAGATTCGCACAGTGTCAGATGAACTTTGTCGCAAATATAAGCTGTCCGTCATCGACACCGAAAACTCTAATCATGTGGCAAAGCCCTACGCCGAGTGGTTGGCGGAGAAAAACGGTCACCCCACATGGCGCACGGCTATTCGGCAGGATGTGGACGCTGCGATTGGGCAGAGCCTTACATGGCGGCAGTTTCTTAGCGCACTGGAACGCAAAGGGTATGAAGTCCGCATGGGGCGCAAGTACCCCGTCCTGCGTCCGCCCGGAAAAAAGCGCTTTGTTCGATTCAAAACGCTGGGCAAGCGGTACACACCCGAAGCAATTCAGACGCGCATTCTGTATCCACGAAGCTACCGTCCTTATGTGGAAAATCCACCAACAATCCAACGTGCTCGTCTGCGCGACAACGGCAAGCCCCGCCGCAAACTAACTGGGCTGCGGGCGCTGTACTACCGCTATCTGTACGAGTTGGGCGCACTTCCTCGCAAACCTCGCCGCCCCAGCTATGCCGTGCGGCAGGATGCTTACAAGTTGGATCAGCGAATTCGGCAGATGGAGTTTCTATCTAAGAACAACATTGACACGCTGGCACAGCTGGAAACTCACCGAAAAGCCCTGCAAACAGAAATTGGGCAGTTGCAGACAAAGCGTAAACAACTACCCAAAACCGATGATGTACAATCGCAGCATGAATCGGTCAACACAGCCCTAAAGCAGCTTCGCCAAGAAGAACGCCTCTGCCGTAAAATCGCAGAACACTCCCTAGAGGTGCAGCAACACCTCACCGAAGCTCGCCGTGACCGTGCTGAACAACAACAGCGCGAACAGGAACACGAGCGTGACCGCCGCCCTAACATTGATTTGACACTATAATCTTGAAAGGAAGGATGCCTATGAAATACCCCAACAAAGACTACATCGAACACCTGCGCCGCAAGTACCCGCCCGGCACGCGGCTGCAACTCAGCTGTATGGAAGATGAGATGGCCGTGCCTCCCGGCTCTACGGGAACCGTTGATTTCATCGATGATGCCGGACAAATCCACATGAATTGGGACTGCGGGCGCAGTCTTGCCCTCATCCCCGGCGTGGACTCGTTCAGTCGCTTGCCCTCGCCCAAAGAAAAGGCCGGTGATGCCAGATGAATTACGGCTCTGAACCCGCAGACCAGATCGTCCGCTACTCGTTGGAGGGCGCGGAGTTTGCCCTGCGCATCTCTGGCACCGCTGCGAAAAACTTCTTTATTTTCGCACAGGCAGTGCTGCACGACAGCAAAAAGACCCACGGCAAAACGCACCTAATCCGTTTGCTGAAAGAGCAGAAGCCGCTGAAATTTTTCACGGTAGACAAAGACCGTATGCACGATTTTGCCCGTGCCGCTAAAGCGCATGGGCTGCTGTTCTGTCCCATCCGTGACAAGATGGACCCCGACCACATTGAGATTGCTATTTTGCAGGACGACGCATCCAAAGCCAACCGCATCATTGAGAAATTGCAGTTGGATGTTGTTGACACCGGCATGGCAGAAATCATCGAGGACGCCCAGCAGAAATACGGAGAACCCACCCCAGAAACCGAGCGCGTCCAGACCGAGGACGGTGCGGTAGATTTTGAGGTCGGCGCAGACGAGGAACAGTTCAACATGGGTTTTCCGCAGGGCTCGGAGAACGCCAGTCCGTCCGAGCCTTTCTCCGACAGCAGCAAATCTTTTGCAAACTCGCCGTCGCCGCGCGCCGATCAGCTTCGGGCCAAGGGTGAGCGCCCCAGCGTGCGCATGGAATTAAGCGACATCACAGCTTACCTGCGCCGCAAAGTTGAACCGCCGAAAAACCGTATGCCTAGGATGCCGGTAAAAATCAAGCGAAAGGAGAAAACACTGTAAATGGACCTGAATAATTATCTCAACAACGTAGCGCCGTCAGAACCGCAGTATTCTAAGGAAGAATACGCTGCTATGAAGAAAACCGAGCGTGAAGCGGTTTGGGTGCAGGTGGATGCCCGCATGGGTGAGGTGCTGGCAGATGCCTCGACCTTGCAGGGATTTCTCGACTTTATGTCGCAATGCCGCAACTCGCTGCCGAACCAGCTTCTGCTGTCCGGGCAGAACGCCGACATCACGGACGCCCGCACATTCCAGCAATGGAAGGATGCCGGAAGGCATATCCGTACCGGAGAGGAAGGTTACACGGCCATTGTGGGGCAGGTGTACGAGAATAACGGCCGAAAGGCTTCCGGGTATAATATCGGCAAGGTGTTCGACATTACACAGACGCGCGGCAGACCGGTACCGCCGCCCGCTAACTACCAAGTGGATGAACTGGTCGCCGCGGCCATCGAGAGCAGCCCAGTGCCGATTCAAATCTCGGATAGTCTGCCGGACGGCATCCAAGCGCAGTATGTTCCCAAGAACCGCACGATTTATGTCCGCAACGGCATGGATGCAGGCACGACGCTGTGCGCCATCGTTCGGGAGTGCGCACAGGCAGATTTTCACAAGGATTACACCTACAACCGCCAAGCCTACGCTGCGCCGAGTTACTGTGCCGCCTACATGGTCGCGCATCGGTATGGGCTTGACACCACCGCTTTCAACTTTGACCGCGTGGTTGCCTTGTATGGCAATCTGGGCAAAGAACAGCAGCGAGGTTTTCTGTCGGATGTGAACACCGTCGGCGGTGGGTTGCTGCGCAGTCTGAGTCGCACGCTGGCTGTACAGACCCGCGAACTGCCCGCCGCAGAATACGCTGTTGCCGTGCCGTCTGCCAAGAAGCAATCTCGCCAGCAGGAACGCGGCTGATTGTTTTCCGTTTGTTTTCAAATGACGGATAGCTATTGCGGCGGTTCTATGATATGCTGTGAGCAAAGGATGGTGAAAAACAATGACAGAACGTAAAGTTAAACTTGACCGTGCCAACAAAAGCATCCTGCTCCGGGCGCTGGGTGATGTCTACTACGGCCAGCGTGCCAACGGCGGCAGCACCGAGGTGACCGGACGGCTCATCCTTCGGGTGAACGATCTGCCCACGGGCGGCAAACTGACGCTGTCGGCAGCAGAGTATCGGCTGGCAAAAGCAGCCCTCAACCAACTGCGCACCCAGCGCTTGGCCGAAGGTGGTTACACCGATGCCGTGGATGACGCACTGACCCGGCTGCTGCACGCGCACACGCCGCTGTTTATCTGGTGAATCCGACTATGACATGGGAAAAATTCTGGTCGATCATTGACCGAGTCCGCGCCCAAGCAGATATGCAGGATGAAGCGTCCGTGAAACAGTTCCTTTATCGCATTCAAAAAGCAACGACCCCTTCTGGGAAAAGTCCGAAACGGCGCTGCTCCAAGCCCTCATGCTGTACCTGCTGCACGAGGCTCCGCCCGAAGAACAAAACTTCTCGATGGTGATGGAAATGATCGCCGCTGCTGAAGTCCACGAGGATGATGACAACTACCAATCCCCGCTGGATATCCTGTTCGAGCGCTTGGAAATGCGTGAACCCGACAGCATCGCCTGCAAGCAGTACCGCATTTTCAAACAAGCGGCTGGTAAGACCGCGAAATCTATCCTCGTCAGTGTGGGTGTACGCTTGGCCGCATTCAATCTGCCGTCCATCGCCAAGCTGACGATGACAGACGAACTGCACTTGCAGGAATTGGGCGAGCGCAAAATTGCGCTGTTCTGCTGCATCCCGGATTCGGACAAATCCCTCAACTATCTGGTCGGTATGATTTACACACAACTCATCCAAACGCTGTATCGCCAAGCCGACCGCATACACAAAGGTCGTTTGCCTGTGCCGGTGCATTGCCTTATGGACGAGTACGCGAACATTTCCTTGCCGAAAGACACCTTTTTGTCTGCCCTTGCCACCATGCGTTCCCGCGCAATTTTCTGTTCCATCATCGTGCAGAACATGGCGCAGCTCAAAGCCATGTACAAGGATGATTGGGAGTCGCTGGTGGGCTTATGTGACGAGTTTCTCTACCTTGGCGGAACCGAGAAAGAAACCCACAAATATGTTTCGGAACTGCTGGGCAAAGAAACCATCTCCACGACCAGTTACAACCAAAGCAAGGGGCGCAGCGGCAGTTACAGCATCAACCACCAGCAGTCCGGGCGCGACCTTATGACCCCGGACGAGGTGCGGCTGCTGGACAACAGCAAGTGCATCCTGTTCATCCGTGGGGAACGCCCCGTGGTTGACCTGAAATACAATCTGCTGAAGCATCCGAACATCCGCTATACCGAGGACGGCGGCGCGGCTCCCTATGACTACACCGCCGCCGACAATGCGCTGGACGATCTGCCCGGTGCACCCGAAAATTATGAACTGCTGGATATGGACGACTTTCTGCCCGCCGAAGCGGCAGAAATGAAGCCAACCATACAAAGAATTAGGAGGCCCAAATGAAGCTGAATAACAACAAAAAATCCGTAAAAATTTCTCGCAGCCTGTTCATGCTGTACGCCGTCATGGTGTGCGGCGTTGTTTTTGCCCTGCCCGCCTTTGCCGCAGATGACCCGCTGGTCGTGGTCGAAAATCTCTCCACATTCATCTTTTCGCTGATCCGCGCGGTGGGGCTTATCCTGCTGGGGTGGGGCATTGTGCAGGTCGGTCTGTCTTTGCAGAGCCACGACCCCAGCCAGCGCAGTCAAGGCTTTTTGACGCTGGCGGGCGGGCTGGTGATTACCTTTGCCAAGGAAATCCTCGACATCATCACCGCGTGAGGGCCGCACCAAGAGGAAAGGCGGTGATGCCCTGTGGGTGAGTCATGGATCGTCAGCAACTTAAATGCCGCGCTCTCCACATGGAACGACAAGCTGGCGGAGATCTGGTCGCTGCTGACCGAAAGCCCGCAGACATTCAAGGGCGGGCAGGTCTGGGGCGTGATGACCGGCATTCACGGCACTTTGCAAGCGATTGGCTATGGGCTGCTGGTGCTGTTTTTTGCCGTAGGCGTTATGAAAACCTGCGGCAGCTTTGTAGAAGTCAAGAAACCGGAACACGCGCTAAAGCTGTTTATCCGCTTTGCGCTGGCAAAAGGCGCGGTGACGTATGGGCTGGAATTGATGCTGGCGGTGTTTTCTATCGTGCAGGGCATGGTGTCTACGATTATTACCCAATCGGGCAGCTCCGGGATGAGCAGCGTGACACTACCACAGGAGTTGATCGACGCCATAAACAACGTGGGGTTCTGGGATAGCATCCCGCTGTGGGCGGTTACGCTAATCGGCGGGCTGCTGATTACGGTTTTATCCTTCACCATGATCCTCACGGTCTACGGCAGAATGTTCAGCCTGTGGATGTATGCAGCCATTGCACCGATTCCGCTGTCCACGTTTGCGGGTGAACCCACCAGCAGCGTGGGTAAAAACTTCATTCGCAGCTATGCGGGTGTCTGCTTGCAGGGCGTGGTGATTGCCTTGTCCTGCATTATTTTCTCCGCCATCTCGTCCAGCCCACCCGCCGTGGATACCAGCGCATCCGTTGTCACGGCTGTCTGGACCTACGTTGGGGAACTGGCGTTCAACCTGCTGGTGCTGGTAGGAGCCATCAAGGGCTATGACCGCATCGTTAAGGAAATTATGGGACTATAAGGGGGCAATCTATGGAAATCAAAATACCGAAAGAAGTCCGCGACTACCACGAAAACATCTTTTTCGGGCTGAATACGCGGCAGTTTATTTGCTCGGTGCTGGCGGTCGGCGTAGCGGTGGGCATTCACTTTGCCTTGCAGCCGTATGTCGGCACCGAGGAAATCGGTTGGATGTGCATTTTAGGTGCTGCGCCGTTTGCCGCCTGCGGGTTCTTTACATACCACGGCATGACCGCCGAACAGGTGCTTTGGGCGTGGTTCAAGTCTGAAATCCTCTGCCCGAAACGCCTTGTGTTCAAGTCCGACAGTTACTACTACGAAGCCATGCAGCCCGCCATCCGCGCGGGCATGAAACGAAAGAGAGGCAAGCCTATGAAGAAAAGCGAGGATAACGCTTGATTAAAACCCTGACGAAAGCGCAGAAGATGGAACGCGAAAAGTTCCGGATTCCGCGCAGTGTACAGGACGCCATTCCCATCCGCCGCATCCTTGCGGATGGGATTTTCCAAGTCGGCAACCAGTATTCCAAAACATGGTCGTTTACCGACATCAACTACGCCATCGCCAGTAAAGAGGACAAAACGTCCATGTTCCTTGATTACTCGGAACTGCTGAACGCCCTCGACTCCGGCGCATCGGCAAAAATCACAATTTACAACCGACGCATCAACAAGGCCGAGTTCGAGCGCAGCGTCCTGCTGCCCGACAAGGATGACGGCTTGGACGAATACCGCCACGAATTCAACCAGATGCTGACCGCACAGGTCACCGGCACCAGCAACAGCATTGTGCGGGAACGCTATCTGACCGTGAGCGTTGTAAAGCGCAACCCAGACGAGGCCCGCAGCTACTTTGCCCGCGTCGGCACGGATCTGGTGACGCACCTTGCACAGCTTTCCTCGGTGGCAACCGAACTGACACTGAACGAGCGCTTGCACATTTTCCGCGACTTTTTCAAAGCAGGGGAACAGGCTGCGGCGGAGTTCAACATCCACGAACACGCCAAGCGCGGGCAGCATTTCAAGGACTGGTTCTGCCCCGACAGCATGGAATTTGCCGCCGATCATTTCAAGCTGGATGCCCGCTATGGCCGGGTGCTGTATTTGCAGGACTACGCCAGCTACATCAAGGACTGTTTTGTGTCGGAACTCTGTGACCTTGACCGCGACCTGATGCTGTCCATCGACATCCTGCCGGTTCCCACAGACGAAGCCGCTCGCCAGCTGCAAAGCACACTGCTGGGCGTGGAAACGAATGTGGCAAACTGGCAGCGCCGCCAAAACGCCAACAACAATTTTACAGCCACGATTCCCTACGATATGGAACTCCAGCGCAAGGAAACCAAGGAGATGCTGGACGACCTGACCACCCGCGACCAGCGGATGATGTTCGGGCTGGTGACGCTGGTGCATCTGGCGGACAGCAAGGAGCAGTTGGACTCCGACACCGAAACGCTTTACTCCACAGCGCGCAAGCACCTTTGCCAGCTTTCCACGCTGCGCTGGCAACAGAAAGACGGACTGGACACGGTGCTGCCGTATGGACTGCGGAAGATCCAAGCTCTGCGCACGCTCACCACCGAAAGCACCGCCGTGTTGATTCCGTTCCGCGCACAGGAAATCATGCAGCCGAACGGTCTGTACTACGGGCAGAACGCCGTCAGCAAGAACATGATCGTGGCGGATCGCCGCTTGCTGCTCAACGGCAACAGCTTCCGTTTGGGCGTTTCGGGTTCTGGCAAGAGCATGAGCGCCAAGGAAGAAATTGTGCAAATTGCGCTCTCTACCGAGGATGACATTCTCATTCTCGACCCGGAAAGTGAGTTCGGTTATCTGACCGAAGCCCTCGGCGGCGAGGTGATCAGCATCTCGGCAACCTCCGATACCCACATCAATGCGCTGGACATGGATCGCGCCTACGGTGACGAGCGCAATCCCATCGTCAGCAAGTCGGAGTTTGTGCTGTCGCTGTTCGAGCAGCTGATCGGTGACGGCATGGTGACCGCGAAAGAAAAGTCCATCCTCGGTCGCTGCACCGAGCAGGTGTACCTGCCCTACATCCGCAACGGCTACAAAGGCACGCCGCCCACGCTGCAGGACTTTTACCGTCTGCTCCAGATGCAGCCAGAACCCGAAGCGCAGGGGCTGGCGCTGTCGTCCGAGTTGTTCATTACCGGCACGCTGAACACCTTTGCCCGGCATACCAATGTGGACACGCAGGCGCGCATTATTGCCTACGACATTCGCGAATTGGGCGAGCAGCTTATGCCGCTGGGGATGCTGGTGACGCTGGATGCTATCTACAACCGCGTTATCCAGAACTGGAAGAAGGGGCGCAGAACGTGGATTTTCTGCGATGAGTTTTACAGGGCGAGACGTTCTGTGACTTAATAGGTCACAGGGTCAATGAGATTTATTGATACAACTAATAGAATGTTGCTCAAATGAGTGGCTAACACCACAAAGGGGCGCACATAAACTGCCTACGGCATGAGTAGCAGCGCCATGTGAAAATGTCGGAAAGCTAGGCTGGAGAGCAAAAATTCGACCCAAACAGTTTTAGCTGTGGAAATGTTTGTAGAGGTACAGGCTGTCGAAGATTATGTAGTGGGCTGTATATGGTGAGAATCCCGCAAGGGGGACGAACTGACGATTTAAAGGGTCTAAAATTCGAATGCGTTGAAAAGCGTATGTCCTAACAGGACGCTGATTACCGAAAAGTAGTTGGGTAGAAATGAAAGTCGGAATACTGTTAAAGGCAGTATAAATCAGCAGGCTCAAAGGAAGCACCTAAGTACAGTATCGCATTCTATTGGAACGTCGGAAGCAGCAAACGGTGAGCAGTGGCGACTGCTAAGACCCGTTGGCAGACAAATACATAAGCTGCCTTTATTGTTGTGAAAGCGGAGGCACGAGCGATGAAATTTCTGTAATGGAAATGGAGCAACAGCCTCTAGTGGGAGTGCCGCAACTAGCAGCGGCACAAAAGTAAGTGCAATAAAATAATGTAGTCAACATTCATAGGTTCGAGTATGACTAAGAGAAACCAACCAACAAAGGTGGTGTTGACTATGCGAAGAAAGGATATCAGAAAGCGGAAAGGTATTCGGTACGCCGAATACTACAATATGGTAGAAATTCAAGACGAATTATATCGGCAAGGAATGATGAAAAAGAAATTCTACCATCTTATGCCGATAATTGCCAGTCCACAAAATATCCGACTGGCATATCGCAATCTGAAAAATAACAAAGGAAGTAATACTCCCGGTGTAGATGGAAAAACCTTTGCTGACTATGCAAAACTTGAAGATGTTGAACTAATAAGAAAAGTGCAGGAAAAGCTGCTCAACTGTCAGCCCAAGGCTGTTAGGCGTGTATACATTCCTAAATCAAACGGGAAATTGCGCCCATTAGGGATTCCGACTGTACTGGATAGATTAGTACAACAGAGCATATGCTCTGTAAAGAAGGGTATGCAGATGTGTTATTTGAACTTGGGAACCGTATGTCACCCTTACAAAGTGTGGAATACTGCGATAACAGACTGGCAAGGTTTGTGGCATCCAAAGGAAAGTGCGAAATCACAGGGGAATTGTTATCTGTGAATGAAGTTCACTGTCATCACTTTCTGCCGCGACATCTAGGTGGAACAGACCAGTATTCAAATTTGCGTATAGTTCATGTGGATGTACACAGGCTTATCCATGCTACTACTCCGGAAAGTATTCAATTTTACTTGCGAAAAACAGGTTGTTATAAGAAACCATGTCTTGATAAAATCAACCGCTGGCGTACAAGTGCCAATCTTCCCGCTATTACGTTATAAAAATATATATAATCCTTACTTTGAAAGTGACTGCATTAACAATGAAAAACTTATCCCATGGAACGCCGTGTGCAGTGAAAGCTGCTTGCACGGTGTGGACCGGGGCGAAAGGCTCGAAAGAGTCTGACCTATCGGTATTTTTGTTCCGCTATGAGTACAGCGCCAACTTTTTCTATAAGCTGTGGAAACGGATTCGTAAGTACAACGGACTTGTGACCGGGCTGACGCAGAATGTGGATGAACTGCTGCGCTCCGACACTGCCCGCCTGATGCTGGCCAACTCAGAGTTTCTCGTGATGCTGAACCAGAGCGCCACCGACCGCGCGGAACTGGCGAAGCTGTTGAACATCTCGGATAACCAGCTTGGCTACGTCACCAATGTCCCCGCAGGCTGCGGGCTGATTCGCTGCGCGGGCAACATTGTTCCATTCACCAATTCCTTCCCGAAGGATACAAAGCTCTATAAACTGATGTCGACCAACCCATCTGAGAAAAGGGAGTAAATCTTTGCGTTATAAAAATAAAGGACCGCCGAAGCGGTCCCATGAATGCGACAAACTGGAAATTGTGATACAGAAAGTCTTTAACAACCCTGTTGAGCTGCTGTTCTATCAATCGAAAGTGAAATGCTATTTGTTTGGATACAAATGGCAACCTTTTACATGGTCATTGACAATCCCTATTGCCTGCATATAGGCATATATAATTGTACTACCAACAAACTTAAAGCCAAGCTTTTTTAAGTCTTTACTAATTTGGTCTGAGAGTGCAGTCCTTGCGGGTATATCAGTTTCAGTTTGGAACTGATTGAGAATTGGCTTACCATCAACATAGGACCATATAAACGAATCAAAACTGCCATACGATTCTTGGATTTTTATAAACTGTTGAGCATTTGTTATTGCTGATTTGATTTTTAACCGATTACGAACAATGCGGCTATTTTGCATTAGCTTTTCTATTTTTGCATCATCATATAGCGCTATTTTTTTGCAGTCAAAGTTATCAAAAGCAATTCTAAATGCCTCTCTTTTATTTAGTATTGTCAGCCACGATAGTCCTGCCTGCATACCTTCAAGTATTAACATCTCAAATAGTTTATTCTCATCATGAACGGGCTTTCCCCATTCATTATCATGATACTCTTTATATAAGTCGGTAGTTGCCCATGAACATCTTTGTATCAATTCTTCCATAAGTTTCTCCGTCCTGCAAATTTCGATTTTTATGTCTGCCTTAGTGCATCCAGATGTTATTTTCCAAGTCTTTTAGTCTACCTTTGTAGTCATCGATAAGAGGCTGTGCATTTTCGCCGTCCGGGAAAGTCAGCAAGTAGCCGTCCCCGGCCTCATGAAAGCCGATGATACCCGCCAGACCGGCCATTTCGGAAACTTTCAGCAAGGTGTGGTAGTCATATTCGGCAGCACTGATATATAGATTCATTCGGATACAGCCTCACTTTTGTAATGTGACCCCATTATAGCAAATATCCGGACTTTTGCAAAGAAAAAGAAAAACGATGTGCCAGCTGTCGGTTGACACATCGCTTGATTTTTATATGTAATGGCCATACAGCCTTGTTTGTTGTCTGGCCTTGACCGAGCAATTGCTCTGGCATGGTCTAAGGCGCAGTGTGTAATGCTTGCGGGAACCCTCCCGCGTCTGTTTCTTGATTACAAGTATAGTATACCAGCAGTTTGTGTGCGGAGTATAAAAGACTCTTGAACGATTTTGAAATTTCCTTTGAACAAAATATGACCGGAGTGATGCAATGAAAGAAATCAAAGAAAAGCTGTCAGGCGGAGTGCTGACAGAAAATGCTGCAGGGAATATCCCCAAAACAGCACTGAAAAAGGCATGGACAGAGGCCAAAGAAAAACGGAATATTCCTATGGAAAAGCAGGACGGTTCTGGTGAGCAGGGAGCCTACGCGGAGGCAGACCAAGCTTGGGGAAACATAGCCGATGGAACAACCGCTGCGGTTAGTGGAAGCCTCGATTTCAGCTATAAGCAGGGGCGCCAACTGGCCCAAAAGCAATACGAAAAGCGCAAGCAACAGCGCTCTGCCGAATGGGTCGCAGAAGAACGCGCCCACGCCGCCACAGAGCGCCATGTAAGCCCCGAAACGATCATCGGCGGCAAGCGGCTCGATGTACACGGTTCGGCGCAACGTGGGGCAAATTTGCCCCGCAAGTGCGCAAGAGAAAAGGCCGCAACCATCAAGGTTACGTCGCACGAGATTCGCGGCGTAAGCTATGAACAAAAGCAAGTCCGTACTGTGGCCAACGAAACTGTGCGGAATATAACAGGACGGGAGCGATTACAAAATTCTGCACAGCAAATTAAAATAGCTTTACAAAGCAGAGCCGCAGCAATACAGCAGAAAACCAAAGCCGCGCTTTCCGCAATTCGCCACTTCCTCGAAAGTCTGCGCAGTCTTGTAACAGCAATGATTGCGGGCACAAGTATTGCCATGAACATAGTTATTATAATCTGCCTTGTGGCCTTTGTGTCCGGCTCGGCCTATGGCATATTCTTTGCAGCCGATGTGCCCGGTAAAGATGCCATTTCCGTGCAGGAGGCTGTAGAAACACTCACAGACGAATACCGCGACAAACTGGAAACAATTTCCGATACCGTACAGCATGACCGCCAAGACATTGTTGCCAACGATGATGTATATTACATCCGCTGGCAGGACGTCTTGGCGGTCTTTTCTTCGTATGTATCCGGGAACGAACACGGCTCCCCGGTGGCTTCGTTGGGAAAAGAACAGGTGGATACGCTGCGAGAAATCATGTGGGCTATGAACGAGGTTGATTACACAACCCGCACCGAAACAACGGCCATAGAAACCACCAACGATACCGGCCAGCCGACCAGAACAACTATAACCGAAACCGTGCTTGAGATAGAACTAACACATAAAACACCGGCCGAGATGGCCGCAGACTATCACTTTAACACCCGCCAAAGCAACTACTTGCAGCTTTTGCAGGACCCGCAATATGAACAACTCTGGGCTGAACTACTCGGCGGCTATGCGCAAGGCGATGGAGAAATCCTGACCCCGGACAGCACCCGCGCCCCAACCGGCACGCTCCAATGGCCGCTGCCGGTGGCTGGGACAATAACTTCCCAATTCGGACACCGGGTGGACCCCATCACCGGCGAGGTCAGCTCCCACACCGGCACCGACATTGCCTGCGCCGAGGGTACTCCCATCCTCGCCGCCGCGGAGGGAACTGTCACCGTTGCCAACGGCCTTGACAGCTGGGGCGGCAGTTACGGCTACTATGTCCAAATTGACCACGGCGGCGGGCTGGAAACACTATATGCACACTGTTCGTCCATCTGCGTCACCACCGGTCAGCAGGTGCAGGCCGGGCAAATCATCGGCTATGTCGGCCATACCGGCCGCGCCACCGGCAGCCATCTGCATTTGGAAGTCAGGATAAACGGAAATCGTGCAAATCCGTTGCAACATTTTCTCTAATGGATGTGTCACCATTCCGTCAAAACACTAAAATAAAGGAAAACTGGTTTTGATTTTACTAGGATAGCTCGTATCCGTACCCTGTTATAGTTTTCGCGTGCTGTATACACAACTCCGATTTTTCTGCGTGTTTTTGCACTGTACATATCGTCAGTTCTGGTTTGAATCGGCAAAACAGTATAGCATGGCTGTATTGCAGGAAACAGGGTGCCAATATTGAAAATAATCTGCAAAAAAATTGCAATACACAGATGAGAGCGGATGGCGGTGCCAAGGGTGGACTCGACATTGGAAATGCCGATCTTTGCCAAGATCCAGGTCAGCATGGCGAACACGGCTGAGCCGATCACGTACAGAATGTGGGTGTTGCCCTTTGCAGAGGAGCAGCCGCTTTCTTCTCAACCACAAGAATAACGCCGCCAGATTGACAGCCAAACGGCCGTAGGCAGCTCGCGTCAGCGCGGTGCTATTTCTTGTGTGCCTTACGGTAGGCGCGAGGAGTGGTTGCTTTCATTCTGCGGAAGATGCGCCCAAAGTAGCTGCTATCTTGAAAGCCGCACCGAAAGGCGATGTCGGTAATGCTGATCTGCGTGTTACACAACAGTTCTGCCGCGCATTCAATGCGGTAATAATTTAGATATTCCATCGGAGTTTTACCGGTGACCTGGCGAAATGACCTGCAGAAATAGTTTGGGTTTAAGCCAGCCTCGCTGGCTAAATCCTGTAATGTGAGTGATTTTGCATAATCATTGCGGATACGGTTTAGTACATTTTTGACCGCACGGATTTGATGTGACTGCCGCAGGTTTTCTGAGTTTGTAGTTCGGTAAAGGCGGTGGACCAAAATTTCACCCAGGAGCTGCCAAAGGAGGCCGGTCGTGGTAAATTCGTATCCACTGTTTTCGGTCTCCATGGATTGAAACAAGTCGCTTGCCAGCGTTGCCGGTGTCGAACCTGCAGAAAAACGGTATTCCAGGCGTGCGCCTGATGCACGTAAGTCCGCAAGTCGGGTACCGCATTTGCTTGCATCCGGCATAAAGCGTTCCAGATCAAACACAACGCACTCATAGATGCAGCTGTCTGGCGTACCCCCGTGAATCGCCCCGTCAGGGATCATCAAGCTGTCACCCGCAGCTAAATCATATTGCGTTCCGTCAACAGCGAGATGGAGTGTACCCTGTAAAACCAGGACCAGTTCGTGTTCCATATGCCAGTGATAGGGCATTTCGTAGCGCAGATGCGTAGAGTCAACATAGTACAGCTCAATAGGGAAATCAAAAGTCCCACGCACACTGCGCTCATAGCTTGCGAGATATCGCATACAGCACTCCTCTCTCGACGCAAAAGTGAATAATATCCTATTATTTCTGATTATACACCGAGACGTTCAAGGCGGCAAGACGCTATAATGCCAATTGATTACAGATGGCACCGATGCGAAAGCTGATTTGAAAAAAGCAATAAAAAAGCAAGGTTTTATGGTATTGTTTACTTTGCGGCACAGAGGCGCAAAATTGAATTACTGTGCTTTTCACAATGCTTTGTTGCAATAAGGAGAAAATAGAATGGGAAAAAAGATTGTTCCCCGCGTGGTTGGGGTTTTGGTTGCCGTTATATTGATGGGCTTTTCCATTTCCTGGCTGAACCCGTGCGGCTTTGGCACCGACAGCTACACCGCCATGAACATGGCTATCTCCCAAAAATTGGGCATTTCGTTCGGCAACTGGCAGGCCGGACTGAACATTCTGCTGTTTTTGGTAGTGTTGGCCTGCGGCCGACATTATATCGGACTGGGAACTTTTGCCAATATGCTGCTGGTTGGGTACTCCTGTGACTTTTTCTCCTGGATATGGGATCAGGTTCTGCCAGCAACTTTTTTCAATACCTTTTCTGTTCGGGTGTTGGTAGCAATTCCGGCGTTAGCACTGTTCGTTTTGGCTGCGGCTGTGTACATGGATATGGATCTGGGCACCTCACCGTATGACGCGCTATCCTTCATTCTGCACAAAGTGATCGGCGAACGGGTGCCGTTCAGCGTTCTGCGAATTTTGTACGATTTGTTTGTAACGGTGTTGGGATACTTTTTCGGGGCTCCCTTTGCAGGCGTTACACTTGCGATGGCGTTCCTGCTGGGACCGGCTGTCTCGGCTGTTGGCCGCTGGCTGGAGAACATGACGTGCAGGATCCCTGCAAAAAACTGAAGGCATACCGGGTATTCGCAAAACAATCACCGTGTATGTGGTACAAGACCCTTAACAATGCAAACCGATTTTACAAATGCTTTTATTTATCAGATACACCCAAATTAAGCAATCAAACCGGTGCGTTTGGACAAAATTCACATATTATACAAACAGCTTGAAAAAACTTGAGGAATATTTTATAATATAAAAACACCAACTTGTCCATATACCAAGCGGGAAATCCGATTTGAAGGAGCCATGAAGATTGAAACACACTGTAAAAAAGATCACAGGAGCCTTCAAATACCGCTACCAGCGCATTATGTTTCTGGTTTTTATGGCGATTGCACTGGGCATAACGATATTCGGGACGGGCAATGTTATATGTAATACAGCGCAAACCGAGAGAAACCAAAACCGTATGTTGGCACAGAGCAACGCCCAGTCATTATCGGTGACTTACACAGTGGCGGCACAAACCGTTAACAACATTCGGTTAAGCAGTGAAGTCTCGCAATGGGCTGCCGCCGCTTCGGCTGCAGAGGAACGTCTGGCTGCGGCAAGCCTGCATAGTGTTGTGGCCAGGCAGATGACTGGTTTGGAAGGTTTGCAGTACACGGTTGGCATGTGGAAGTTAAACTCCTATGCCCCGGCCGTGTATATCAACGGCTATTCTTTTGACAAGGACACGTATATTTCAGAACAGTTTGGCATGGACGCGACCGCTTGGGAACAAGCCGTAGCTACGGCACGGGAAGGCGGAAGCTATTTTCTGGCAACTGCCGGTACGCCTTGTGCTGAAGAGTTGGTCTGCCTGTATTATCATAAATATGTAAGAGGTGAAGTTGTATTTTTCATCCTATTGCCCTGCGGAGAGGACGAAAACTCCTGGGCGTTAGCGTCAGGCGGGCGGCTCTTGGCCAGCAATGATCCAGAGAACCAGACCTTGGTCAAAACAATTGATGGGAACAGCGCCACGCCGAGAGGCGTCTATATTGAGCCGATAGTCAACGAACACCTTCAATATGTTTACCTGGTGCCGGACAAATCGCTGCAGCAGGCAGGAACCTATATTCTTGTGTTTCTTCTGCTGTTGGGGATCGGGACTGTTTTTATGTTCTTGATAACAAGGCAGATCTATAAACCGATTGACCGGCTGTTGCATGAACTGGATATCCAGCCTGTAAAGGGACAAACCGATGAATTTGCCTTGTTGAGAGATAATACAGTGCATTTGCAGCTGCTCAACAAGAAAATTCACGACGCCCTGAATGATACGATACTTCAGCAGAAAGAGGAAAAATACATCCGGCTGCTATATGGATTGGCCCACGATCCGGAAGACCCGGGTACGCGGTCTATCTGCCTTGTTCTGTTTGATTTTGACGAAAGCGCCAATGGGGACCAGTTGTTTGCCGCAAAAAACGATATGCGGCTGTATACGCAGCAGGATCATTTGGTGTTCTTGGGCATTCAACCCACGCGCTGGGCTTTGATTTTGTATGACACAACGCCGGAAGATGCGTGCGAAAAAACCCGCAGGTTAC
The DNA here is from genome assembly GCA_025757985.1 of Oscillospiraceae bacterium. Classification (NCBI taxonomy): domain Bacteria; kingdom Bacillati; phylum Bacillota; class Clostridia; order Eubacteriales; family Oscillospiraceae; species Oscillospiraceae bacterium. The sequence goes on along the minus strand of CP107210.1, from coordinate 2,392,080 downwards.
TGAATCTCTATTTGGCAGAACTGCCGGTCACAGCCATTGTTGGTGGGCAAATGCGCGGCATAACCGCCTTTCGCCAGGCATATCGGCAAGTGCTGCGCACGTTGGACATGCATGCGGTCACCCATACCGGCGAAATTTTGCGCGCCGACCAATTCAAGACGGGCGGCCCTGCCAATTTCCGCTATCCTGTTTCGATTGAAAGTGAAATCATACACGGTGTGCTGGAGGGTGACAACGCAGCATTGGAGGCGCTTGACGATAATCTGCGGGACAATCTCGGCCGTAAAACATTGCCGCCTCAGCAGGTCGAAAATTATCTTCTCGCGCTCAGCAGCACGGCGAACCGTATCTATAATCTGCTGCCCGCGCAGGTACAAAGTATGGCGCCACGTCCGGTCTCGGGGGCTGAAGTGCTCATGCAGTACGATTCCCAGGGGGAAACAATTGCTGTGAAAGCACTGCGCGGCTGTATGGAAGGAATGACCCATGCTGTGGCGGGACGCCGCAGTGCTGACAATACGCAGCTGATGCAAAAAATGCTCACTTACATCCACGAAAACTATATGCGCGACATCGGTTTGACGGATGTGGCCGATCATGTAGGCATCACACCGCAGTACTGCAGCCTGGCGTTCAAACAGCTTACCAACGATAACTTCAAGAACTATCTGAACGGATATCGGATCAAGCAGGCGCGGGCATTGCAGGATGCGAACCCAGGCATATCAACGACGGAATTGGCTGACCGCGTCGGGTTCAACAGCGCCAACAGTTTTATTAGAGCTTACAAAAAATATACGGGGATATCACCCCAGAACTACCGCAAGGGTGTCTCGCAAGAAGAAGCACAGAATAAATAATAAGGTTTTGCCCTGTCAGCTGTATAGGCACAGCTGGCAGGGATTTTTTGCGTTTTTGCAACAGCAGAGATTTGGGTGAACTGCAGAAAAATGAAAATAACACGCCTTGTCGTAGTGCACGAATAAAGGTAATCTGCATTGGTGAATATGCTCAAAAAGGCATAATTATTGCACGTGCGGTAATTTATTGGTGATTTACAGCTGTGAAATTTCAGTGATAGGATGATGAAGAATTAAGGCAAGGAGGAAATCAAATGATGAAACAACAAGGCCGAAGTTTACTTCGAAGAGCGGTAGCGTGCATCACATTGCTTTGCCTGGTGGCGGGGCTGGTGCCGCCAGTTCATGCCGAAACTCCAACAACTAAACTGCGAACGGTTTCTCTTGATGCGGCAAATTGGGAATGGGCGATCCGCCTTGGCCCGGAAAGCAATCCAGAGGCAAAGATTCAGGACGATGCGCCTTATCTGGACTCCTTTAAGGGCGGCGCGTTGGTCTCGCTGGGAACGTATGACATTACAGACGTCAGCAAGATAAACGTGTCCCTCGGACTGAAGGGAAAAAGCGACACCATCACACTTTTGGCAGATTGCGAGGTCGATGACAGCAGCTGGAACGCCAGTATATCGGTTACGAACACCAGCTCGCACATACAGGCGTATGATCGTGCCTGTGCGGATCAGGTGACGGGCGGGGTTGCGCTCGCTACCCTGACCGCTGCGGGCGGCTCCGGCTGGGATGCGCAAGACTATGAGGGAAAAGTGGTGCTTCCGGCAGGTTTCTCTGGCGAACATTCTCTCTATCTGCGCGTAGACGCTAGCAATAGCACTTCTTGGATGGGTAACTTGTACGGCGTTACCCTTACGGTAGCTCAGGCTGGTGACGAGGGCGAACCGGAAGGTTCGGACCTTGGCGCGGGCAAAGAAAAGCCGGGTGCGGACGGGCAGGAATCTGGTGAAGGCGAAGATCAGTCGGATGAAGAGACAGAGGCTGCGGAACCGGAAAAGCTGGATAGCACAGTAAAAATTGGGGATGTCATCTCCTTTGACAATGTCCAGCTGTTTGGCGCAGAACTTCAGCCGAAAGAGACAACGCCGACCGGCTTTCTGGCGGACTGGCCGTGGATGATTTACACGGGAACCAGCAGTGCAAAAGTCGGAAGCGACGGTGTGACCGATTCTTTCCGGGGCGGGTATATAGTCTGTCTGGGTGATCAGGATCTGACCTATCTGAACGAGGTCTGCATCAATATGGGGCTGAACAGCTCCTCCAGCGTGACCCTTCAGGTTGTGGCGGATTATACCCTCAGCCAGCCGACTGATACCTGGATGACCAGCTCTGCGGTTGCCAACGAGACGGAAAAGCCTGTCTATGACAAGGGCTGCGCCGCCTATTGTACCGATGGCACCCTGCTGGGCGAGCTGAGCACCGCGGGCGCAGATTCGAGCTGGAGCAACCATCCGTACACAGTCAGCGTCGAGATCCCTGCAGCCATACGAGGCCAGCACACGCTTTATCTGGTAGTCAGAGGTTCCGGCTGGTCTGGCAATCTGTATTCGGTAAATCTAATCGACCAGGAGTACACACCGCTGGGCGGCATTGGCGCATTGACTGCTGTTAGCAAAGATGGTGAACCATTGGAACTGGAGCAGACACAGGCCCTGGGCATTGAGTTCGTAGAGGGCATGTTCAGCTGGAACACTCTGGCGCTTGAATCGTCCGATGCGGGCAGCTATGCGCTGACCTTCACGCCGGATGCGGGCACCACTGCACAGGAGCGGACCGTTACTATACAGGTCGAGGCAAACGGCGATTACACCCATCCCGGTTTGATGTTCTCGTCTGACCAGATCCAGACCATCCGCACCAACTACCAAAATGGCATGGAACCCTGGGTAAGCGCGGGCAATGAAATCTTAGAGGAAGATGGTGTAAGGGAGAGCAAAGATGGTGGTTATGTCATAAAAGGATATGAAACTGTGGTGAATCAGGGTAACACCATTTGGACGGACACATCCACAGTGAAAGATAGCCCTTACGGGTTTAATAACCTTTTCCGGCAGGACTGCCAGACTGCCTACCAGGATACCCTGGCATATATCATTACGGGAGAAACGGGCTACGCCCAGTCTGCCATCAAAACTCTGAATAAATATGCTGCGCTTAGCCCTGCAATCGACGGGCACGATGCCGTCTTTGTGGCTGGGCAGATGGCTTTTCGGCTGTGCAACACAGCGGAAATCCTGCGCACCGCAACCGATGAAAAGGGTGAGCCTTTGTGGAGCAAACAGGATATCTTCAACTTTAAGAGTTGGATGATGGAGGACTTTGTCCCCTGGATCGAAGACTTTGGTGAAGCCAACGGAGGTGCCTGCGCGCTGAAGGGCATGCTTGCGATCGGTGTGTTCTGCGAAAACGATGCCATTTATCAGTCTGCCGTGAACGCGTTCTTCCACGATGAAAACATCGGCGTCACTGCGGCCATCAACGAGTTTGGGCAGAACCGGGAAAGCGGACGGGATCAGATCCATTCCCAGCTACTCATCGGCCATTTGGCGGAATTTGCCTGGTCCATGTACAACCAGGACCCCAGCATTGACTGCTTTGGGGCAGGCGACAATCGTATCCTGACCGGCTATGAATATATGGCGAAGTACATGGCAGGCGAGGATGTACCCTATGACAACACCTTCTACAGCAACAACTATGTCTATTCCTCTGTGATCTCCAGCTCCAACCGGGGATGGCTGCTTCCAATCTATGAGATCGTTTATAACTATTATGTGAATATTGAGGACATGGACCCCTCTGAGCTACCCTATACAACGCAAGCTGCAACCTTTGTGCGCAACGAGGGAATCACCTGCTATAATGGCGGCTATGACACCTACCACATGATTGGCTACGGTACCTTGACAGCTGCGGTTAATTTCTGCCCGGCAAAGGTAAAGGCGGACACCGTTCAGGTTACTACGGCTGTGGGTGGCACTGCCACCTTGCAGTGGGGTGCCGTCCAGGGGGCAACTGGTTACAACATTTACCGTTCGAACCAGCAGGTGACCAGTGACAATCCCGCCCAGTACCCTGCCATGTGGTTTGAAAAAGTCAATGAAGAGCCGGTTTCGGCTACCTCGTACAGCGACGATGGCCTTGTTGCAGGGGAAAAATATCTTTACAAGATCACTGTAGTGAATTCTGACGGAAACGAGAGCGGATGTTGTGCACCCATCCCTGTGACTGGACACGAGAGCGCTCCGAACCGGGCACCGGCTGAAATCCATACAAGTATTGTTAGCGATGACATTATCTGCATCAAGTGGGATGCTGTAAGCGGCGCTTCCGGGTATGACGTCTATGTTTCCACGGATGCACAGAATTACGAAAAACTTAACACGGCAACACTTACTGACACCAAGTGTTATCACATTGGTGTGAGCCCCTCCACGAAATATTACTATAAGGTACGCGCGGTCAACGCCTATGGCGAATCGGAACTGTCCGAGGCAACCGGCGCGCGCACATCGAGCGCCAGCGCCTACGGCAACGGCCTGGGCGAGATCAGCAGCTACCCGCTGACTGTCACGATGCCCGCGGTGGCTGAGTGCGCTGTGAAGACCGACAACACGGTTTTAACTTTTGAGCAGAGCACCACTGCCGATAGCAGCCAAGATGCATTCCTCAAGGTGGACCTGCGCAGCCTTGGCCTGAAAGCAGGTGAGGTGATTAGTGACGCCCGGGTGATGATCTATCGCAGCGGTTCGACAAGCCCGATTGCAGTGGACTGGATCGAGTCTGACGAGACGGACTACGATGACTGGGCCAACCTGACCTACGAAATCCCTGAGTATGCTGTTACCCTGCTGGGCGAAGCGGCAAAACCCTCTGGCGACAAGAGCTACAATACGGGTGATAGCGAGGGAATTGATATTACCGAGGCCGCGGCAGAGGACACCGACGATATCATAACCCTGCGAATCAGGGCGACCGGCACCGGCGGCAGTACGTCGATGAGTTTCCACTCGCTCACCTCAGAAAATGAGGCCCTGCGTCCGCATGTGATCGTGACCATCTCGAATCCGGTAATTTCGGAGTTTGAAAACAACCAACAGGAGCAGCTACCCGAGGAAAGCATCCCTACTGCTGAGGAGGAAACAAAACCTGGCGAATTCGATGAAGATACGGATGTTGAGGAGGGCGATACAGAGCCCGGCCAATCAGGTGGAGATACTGAAACGGCACAGGACGGCCAGGGCAGTGCCGGAAATCAGGTCGATGTCCACGAAAGTGACAGTGCAAACACCCCGGACAATGACAATGTGACGGTAATCACGGACCCCAATGGGAAGGCGACATCGTCAGTTCCCGCAACAGCTGACGAATCACCAGTTGAGTTGTGGGTGACTTTGACGATAATCTCGGCGGTTGCACTGGTCTGTCTCAAGGGAAAAAGAGGTGTCAGCCTTAAAATAAAGGGCAAGTAATAAGTACGCAGGTATGCATAAATTTTGGCAAGCCATTAAAAAATGTACGCGGCAAGAAAAATGTACAACCAAACAATTTGGCAAGATGCACAAAATGCACGGCTATTATTGCATGATTGCGCCAAAGGTGCACACAAAAATGCACGGCTCAAAAAAACAAGCGATTTACGCGATCGGCGGTTTGGTGTTATAACAAGGGCAACAAGGGCAGCACTGGCCAGCGACTGGCGGCTATGCGGCCAGAAAGAAACGAAGGAGGACTTGCAATGAAACTTGCTCTAAAAAAGCGGCTCAAAAAGACGGACTGGCAGTTACTGTTGATTCTACTGCCGGGGCTTGCGTGGATCATCCTGTTTGCCTATGTGCCGTTGAACGGCATCCGGATGGCGTTTTACAACTACAACGCCTTCAAAGGATTCGAGGGCAGCAATTTTGTAGGCTTACAGAACTTCATCTCCCTTTTCACAGGGGTAGATTTCCCCAGAGCGCTTAAAAACACCTTGATCCTGGGCGGTCTTCAGCTGCTGATCTGCTTCCCATTTCCGATCCTGCTGGCGATTCTGATCAACGAAGTCCGGGTGAAATGGCTCAGCAAAGTTACACAGACCGTTACGTTTATCCCTTACTTTATCTCAACGGTTGTTGTGGCCGGTATAGTCGTCAATTTCTGCTCGCCCAGCACCGGTATCATTAACCTGATCCTCAACAAACTTGGATTTGACTCTACCTACTTCCTGGTACAATCTCAGTACTTCCGCCCGATCTATATTATTATGACCTTGTGGCAGACTGCCGGCTATAACACTGTTGTGTACATTGCGGCGCTTGCAGGAATTGACAAGCAGCTCTATGAGGCCGCCAGCGTGGAAGGCGCGAACCGTCTGCAGCAGATCTGGCACGTCACCCTGCCCAGTTTGATCCCCACCATCGTGGTGATGCTGATCCTGAACGTTGGCAGCATTATCAAGGTCGGCTACGAAGCCATCATTTTGCTGTATCAGCCTTCTACCTATGAAACAGCCGACGTGATCAGTACGCTGACGTATCGCCTTGGCATTGTGCAAAATAACTTTGGCCTTTCCACTGCGGCTGGTTTGTTTGAGTCTGTGGTTGCGCTTGTGTTGGTACTGGTTACCAATTATCTGAGCAAAAAGTTTGCCGACTCTTCGGTGTGGTAAAAAGGGGAGGTAAAAATGAATCGTATACTCACAGAAAAAAAGATGCACCGCCATCATCATATCAAGATGACATGGGGCGACCGCATCTACAGTTGGATCGTTAATCTGATTGCTGCCATTATTTGCCTGCTGGTATTTTATCCCCTGTGGTATGTCCTGATCGCATCGGTCAGTAAACCGTTTTATGTCAGCGATGGCACCGTGATGTTCTGGCCGGTAGGTTTCAATCTTGATTCCTATGTGCAAGCACTACAGACAGACGGCGTGCTTCGCGGCTACCTCAACACGATCATTATTACGGTCGGTGGCACGATCGTGAATATGTTGCTGTCTGTTACGCTTGCCTATGCGCTGAGCAAAAAGAGCCTCCCGTTCCGCAAATTCTTTACGCTCCTGGTCTCCTTTACCATGTGGTTCAGCGCCGGTATGATCCCGCTGTATCAGACCATCCGAGACTACCATCTGACCAATAGCTACTGGGGAATTATCATCAGCTTCGGCATCAACGTTTACAATGTTGTGATCCTCAAGAGCTTCTTCGAGCAGCTCCCCGGTGATTTTGAGGAAGCAGCCAAGATTGACGGCGCAAACACCTTCACGATTTTTGCCCGCATCTATCTCCCGCTTTCCAAGGCCAGTTTGGCCACTGTCACCCTGTTCTACCTGGTCACCCGGTGGAACGGCTACTTCTGGGCAAGCGTGCTGCTGACCAATGATAAGTTACAGCCGCTGCAGGTCGTCCTGAAAAAACTGCTGGTGGAACAGCAGAGCCTGTCTGAATCCACCCTGACGATCACCCCGGATACCACTTCGGCTGCGGTCACAGTTTCCTATGCGATCATCGTCGTGGCGATCATCCCGATGCTTGTTGCTTACCCGTTTATTCAAAAGTATTTCAAAAAGGGCGTCACGCTTGGCGGCGTCAAAGGCTGATTGCCAACATCCAAACGTAAAACGAGGGATTCTACCCGTTTTAATGAAAAATTAGGAGGTATACCATGAAAAAATCGTTCATTTCCCGCTGGCTTCGCCCTGGCGTTGCCACACTGCTGGCAGCCACTATGCTGGCCGGTTGCAGTTCTGCTGGCTCGTCGAGTTCCAGTTCCAGCTCCGAATCGGGTACCGTCAAACTGACGGTGCATGACATCTACGGCACTGATGTTGCGGATTTCTCCCTGCCGGTTGCACAGGAGCTGCAGAAGCGTGTCGGCGTGACCCTGACCAACACCATCTCGGCTTCCAGTACAGATGAGAGCCAGGCATGGACGCTGATGATTTCCAACCCTGACAGTATGCCGGATATTGTTGTTTCCTCGGATATGAGCAAGATCGAGAAGCTCGGTATGGACGGCGGACTTATTCCACTGGAAGATCTGATCGAAGAAAAATGCCCCAACATCGTTGCAGCGTTTGAGAAGTATCCCGAACTGAAAACTGCTTCGACTGCCTCGGATGGCCACATTTACCAGGTGGCTGGCATGAAGGAAATGTCGGTGGCCAACGTCTGGGTCATCCGTCAGGATTGGCTGGACAAGCTCAATCTCGAAATGCCCACGACCACCGATGAACTGTACACCGTGCTGAAAGCTTTCCGGGATCAGGATCCCAATGGCAACGGCCAGCAGGACGAGACCCCGTTCATCACCCGCTGGCTGACTGCCCCTGATAACTTCACCGAGCATGCGCTCAGCTTGTTCTGCTCCAGCACCGGCCTGATGGTCCGCCAGGGCGAAGTGGTCTTTGATCCCCTGGAGGAGGACTTCAAAACCGGTATGGAGGCGCTGATCCAGTGGTATGCCGAGGGCCTGATCGACCCTGAAGTCTTTACCCGTGATGATGCCCGCAATGTTATGTACGGCAACAATCTCGGCGGCTTGACCTATGACTGGGCTGCTTCTACGACCCAGTACAACAAGACCCTGGCCGACAGCATCTCGGGCTTCCAGAACGTGGTCATGGCCCCGGTGCAGGCCCCCAATGGCCGTACCGTTGTGGACCACCGCTCGGCACCGTTTGCTGGTGCTGGCATCACGCAGAACTGCGAGAATGTTGATGACGCACTTCGTTTGATTGACTACCTGTACAGCGATGAGGGCCAAATCCTGATGACCTATGGCATCGAGGGCGAAACCTACACCATCGATGAGGACGGCAACTATCAATTCACCGAGGATATGCTCAACAATGAGGCTGGTCTGACCGATGCCCGCCAGAATGTCGGCTGCCTCCTGCACCTGGGCGGCATCGAGCCGATGGAGCTGGAGTATGCTGTCGCCACCAATGAGGAAACCCTGGCTGGCTACGAGCTTTACATGGAGCATCCTGAATGGTACCCGGAGGATGAACATTTCAACTTCAACTTCAAGTACACCACCGAGGAATCCGATGAAATCAACCAGCTGCTGCCCGGCATTACCGACTTTGTCAATGAAAAGTGCATGGGCTGGATCCTGGGCAACGGTAACTTTGAGTCCGAGTATGACAGCTTCATCACGGAGCTGCACAACCGTGGTGTGGACCGTGTGGTCGAGATTTCTCAGACTGCCTATGACCGCTTGAAGGGAACTGAGAGTTAGACATCGAATGATTGTGGGCTGAGAGTAAACGCAGGTGCGGAATTTTTCGGTGCCCGCAAACCCTTGGAAGGGGCGCCGCAGTAGATATGGCGCCCCTTCCTAATTTATTGAGAAGAAAAAAATTGGAGGAACCGAGAATGCAGTTCCCGTTGACGGAGAAAGAGCGGCAATTTGCCAGCCAGATTTCGCAGCGCATCCAGGCAAAGATGGACTGGGTCACAGATAAAAACAAAGACAAATTGCCTTATACGACAGGCAGCGATGGAAGCTATGACAATCACTCGGCCGACGGAATGGATGCAAGCTGGTGGACGAATGGCTTTTGGGGTGGATTGCTGTGGCAGTTGTACCATCGCACAGGCGAGGTCAAGTATAAACAGTACGCTGCCTTGTGTGAAGAAAAGCTGGATTGCTGCTTTGACACATTCAGCGGACTGAATCATGACGTTGGTTTTATGTGGCTTCCAACAGCAGTCGCAGACTATCAGATTACAAAAGATCTGCATTCGCGCACACGCGCATTGCATGCAGCCTGTTTGCTGGCAGGCCGGTTCAATCCTTCGGGACGCTTCCTGCGCGCCTGGGACGACTTGCCCGATCAGGATACCCGCGGCTGGGCAATCATCGACTGCATGATGAATATCCCGCTTTTATTTTGGGCGAGCAGAGAAACCAATGATCCTCGCTTTGCGCAGGTTGCAACCCAGCACGCGGATACCGTACAGAAAAGTTTTGTGCGCCAGAATGGCTCGGTTTGCCACATTGTCGAGTTTGATCCTGTTTCAGGCGCACGTGTGTGCAGCCACGGCGGCCAGGGATATGGCCACGGTTCTGCCTGGACAAGAGGACAGGGTTGGGCGCTGTACGGCTTTTCGCTGGCGTACCGCTATACACAGGATGAAGCGTACCTTCATACCGCAGAAAAGGTGGCGCGCTATTGCCTGTCGGTATTGCGCTCAGATGGTTTTGTGCCGATTGATTTTTGCCAGCCGGCAGATGCGCCGCAAGAAGACAATTGCGGCGCCTGTGTAATTGCATGTGGGATGTTGGAGCTGTATGAACAAACCAAAGATGAATCTTTACGTCGGCAGTGTCTCGAGGTGGCCCTGCATATTTTGCACCGCGTTGCAGAACTGCGCAGCGATTGGACCGATCGATGCGATGCCATTGTACAGTTTTGTTCCGCTTCTTGGCAGAACGGGGTCAACATGACGATGTGTTATGCGGATTATTTTTTTGCGGAGGCTATCTTCCGTCTGGAAGATAAAGCGTTCAGGATTTTCTGAGCGATTCCCTGACGTTCTTGCGGCGCAGGAACAAAATAGATTGCAGCAATTTGTAAGGAGAATTTCATGTCACTGCTTTTTGTGAATACAAACCGTTCAGTCGGTACGATCCATCGCAATCTCTACGGTCAGTTCGCCGAACATCTTGGCCATTGCATTTATGGTGGGGTGGCCAATCAGGATGGCAGTTTGCGTGCAGATGTTATCAGTGCGCTGCGAATGTTACATATCCCGGTGGACTAACCCGTAAAAGCAATACCGACTCAACAATACAGGATTAGGAGTATTTCTATGGTTACAATCAACTGCAAAGATACGACCACCCCGCTGCCGCACACGTGGTCGAACTGCGTTGGGGCCGGGCGTGCCAATGAGGGCCTGCGCGCTGACTGGCAAAGGCAGCTGGCGATGGTGCATAAAGAGTGTGGGTTCCGCTATCTGCGCTTTCACGGCCTGTTCCATGATGATATGCACGTCTGCGCTCTGCAAAATGGAAAGCTACATTACAATTTTCAATATGTAGATGCACTTTTCGATGCGTTGCTGGATATGGGGGTTCGCCCTTTTGTCGAGCTGAGCTTTATGCCCAAGGATCTTTGTTCCAACGACAAGAGCCTTTTCTGGTGGAAAGCTCGCATTGCCCCGCCGAATGATTACGGTAAGTGGGCTGACCTGGTAGAGGCTGCCGTCCTCCATTGGGTGGACCGCTACGGTATTGAGGAGGTCCGCAACTGGTACTTTGAGGTGTGGAACGAACCGAACCTGGATTCGTTCTGGGCGGGCACTCGCTCACAGTATTTTGAACTTTACCGTGTTACGGTGCTGCGCATGAAAGCAATCGATCCGAAACTGCGCGTGGGCGGGCCCGCCACCAGCAACTTTGTCCCGGACGCCCGGTTTGACGGTGAGGTTGAGGATGTGGCCGAGCAGGCAACCTTCAAGGTGGATGACCTGGACAGCCTTTCCTGGCACGGGGTTTGGATCGACGCATTCTTGCGGTTCTGCGCGCAAAACAGCCTGCCGGTGGATTTTGTTTCATGCCATCCTTACCCGACGGACTTTGCTCTGGACGGGCACGGGGTAAGCAGCGGGCGGACCCGTGGCAAAAACTCTTTGATGCAGGACATCCAGTGGGTCAGGGCAGCCATCGCCCGCAGCGCTTACCCGGATGTGGAACTTCACCTGACGGAATGGAGCTCCAGCCCCTCCTCCCGCGATTGCAGTCACGACTATCTGCCTGCCGCAACGTATGTGCTGCGCAGCAACCTACAATGTGCCGGGCTGGCGGACAGCCTGTCCTACTGGACGTTCACCGATGTGTTTGAGGAAGAAGGCGCCGGGCCGAAAGCCTTCCACGGTGGATTTGGCATGATGAACCTTCAAGGAATCAAAAAGCCGGTATTCCACGCTTACCGCATTCTGAACGAGCTTGGGGAGGAATGCTTGGCCAGTGGCGAAGGGTATATGGCCACCCGGCGGAATGGACGGCTGGCGATGGCCGTCTATCACTACCCCGATGAGATCACCGAGACGGTGCCGATGTCCATGTACCCTGATCAGAACCGTGCGCAGGAATTTGAGCGCCGCGGGCAGCCGCGCCGCTATGCCTTCACCCTGACCGGCCTGCGTCCCGGCGACAGCTATACGTTGCGGCTGCTCAAACCGGGGGCTGAGGCCGTGCATCTCTGGAACGCGATGGGGGCGCCCACTGCCCCGACCCGCGAGCAGGAGCAGATGCTGCGTCTGCAGGGGGAGATGTTGGAGCAAACCGTTTACACGGTGGGGGCCGATGGCAAATTGGAACTGGACTTTACCGTGCCGGCCTGGACGATTGGACAGCTGGTGTGACACAGAATAGGGTGAGTCGTATGGAACTATGGTACCGGCAGCCAGCTGAAAGCTGGGATCAGGCGCTGCCCTGCGGCAACGGGGCGTTGGGCGGTATGCTGTTTGGCGGCACACAGGCTGAACACATCCAGCTCAATGAGGAAAGCGTCTGGAGCGGCGGCCCGATGAACCGACTGAACCCGGATGCCCGCGCAGCTCTACCGAAAATTCAAGAGCTGGTGCGGCAAAACCGGATTCAAGAAGCACAGGACCTGGCGGTGGAAACGCTGTCCGGCGTGCCGGATTCAAGCCGTGCATACCAGCCTTTGAGCGACCTGTACATCGAACAAGCGGATGCGGCACCCTTTGAGAAGGCGTCCGGTTACCGCCGCTCTTTGAATCTGGAAACTGGGGAACTCTCCGTCCACTTCAACAGCTGTGGCACAGACTATACGCGGACAGTCTTTGCCAGCGCCCCCGATCAAGTCCTTGTGATTCGGCTGCAAGCCAGCGGTGGGCAGCAGCTGCGGCTGCGCTGCCACATGACACGCCCGGCCAACATTGACCGTGTAGGCAGTGAACACGGGAATACGATTTGGACGGAAGGCGCCACCGGCGCAGATGGCATATCCTATTGCGCGATGCTATCAGTGGTCGAATGTGATGGAGAGGTGTGCACTGCCGGTGAGTTTCTAAAGATAGATGGGGCGAATGAGACAATTCTCTGTCTGGCCGCCGCAACAAACTTTCGATGTGATGACCCGCGGGCAGCCTGTCGGGCAAGGATTGATCAAGCTGGACAGAAAGGGTACAGGACGCTGCGTACCCACCATCTGGCAGAATACAAGAGCCTGTTTGACAGTATGCATCTGGAACTGGGCGCACGGGACGTCGCCAAGGAAACTATGCCCACAGATGAGCGGCTGCGTAGCTATGCGCGGGGGCAGGCAGACCCCGGATTGGAAACGCTTTACTTCGCCTATGGGCGGTACCTGTTGCTGTCCAGCAGCCGTCCGGGCTGCCTGCCTGCCACACTGCAGGGATTGTGGAACGATAAATTGAATCCCCCTTGGGGCTCCCGGTATACCATCAACATTAACATCGAGATGATCTACTGGGCGGCAGCGCCCAGCGGGTTGGCAGTGTGTGAAGAACCGCTTTTTGATCTGCTGGAGCGGATGGACGGCGAACAAACCGGCAAACGCACAGCGCGGGAAATGTATGGCTGCCATGGCTTTGTGGCTCACCACAATACTGACCTGTATGCCGATACCGCACCCCAAGATCAGTACATCCCAGCCAGTTACTGGGTCATGGGCGCGGCCTGGTTATGTACCCACATTTGGCGGCATTATACCTATACGCTGGATACACAATGGCTGCAACGTCGGTATGTTCAGCTGGAAGATTGCGTGCGGTTCTTTCTGGACTTTCTGCAGGAGGATGAGGAGGGAAACCTCGTTACATCGCCCTCTGTCTCACCGGAAAATACATATGTTTTGCCAGACGGCAATACTGGCTGCATGTGCATCGGCCCCACAATGGATAATCAAATCCTGCGTGAACTTTTTACCGGATTTCTGCAGGCCAGTAAAGTGCTGGCGCGTAAAGGCGCGCTGATTGAACAGGCGGAAGACGCATACAGACGGCTTCGGCCTACGCAGATCGGGCAGGATGGAAGGCTACTTGAATGGCGCCACCCGTATCAGGAAGCTGAACCCGGCCACCGCCACATTTCCCACCTGTACGGGCTGTATCCAGGACGGGAAATTACCCAGAACACGCCTGCTCTGTTTACAGCAGCCCGCAAAACTTTGGAAGGCCGCCTGGCTGCAGGCGGCGGGCATACAGGCTGGAGCCGTGCCTGGATCATCGGGCTGTGGGCAAGATTGCGTGACGGTGGTAAAGCACACGAAAACCTGCGCGCACTGTTGAGCCAGTCCACTTTTGACAATCTTATGGATAACCATCCCTGGCAAGACGGTGCGGTATTCCAACTGGATGGCAATCTTGGCGCAACGGCTGCTATCGAGGAAATGCTGGTTGACAGCGGTCCGGGGCAGCTTTATCTGCTGCCGGCGCTGCCTACTGCGTGGGAAGAGGGCAAGGTGGAAGGGCTCTGTATTTGTGGCGGTGCAACGATTTCTCTGGTGTGGAAAAAAAGCAAATTAGAGCAGATCCGGCTGTGTGCCGGCCCTGCTTTGTCCGTTACGGTGCATTACGGCACTTTTTCTGCGGCAGTGAAGCTTGCAGCTGGCGAACAGCAGGCATTGGATGGAACACTGAATGAAGTCCGTTTAGTGAAAATGAACAACGGCGAGGAGAAAACGCAAGATGGAGCGGATCAAAGACTTTGACATCGCTATTATTCGAGACCCGAGCATTACGGCGCAAAACCGTCTTGAGCCGTACCCGGATACCATTTGGTACCACGATGAAAACGAGTACAACACCGGCAGCAGCAGTCTGATCCTTTCCCTGGATGGCTGCTGGCAATTTGCCAATGCGGAACGGCCGGAGGAAATCCCCGCTGAGTTTTGGTCTGGCGATACGGCCAGCTGGGCGCAGATTCAGGTCCCAGGGCATATCCAACTGCAGGGGTGGGGGCGCCCGCAGTATGTAAACTACCAGTACCCTTGGGACGGTTTACAGGATGTAAGCCCTACTGGTTGCCCGGAACAATACAATCCGGTTGGCTGCTATCAAACGACTTTTTGCCTGCCGATGGCGATGCAGGATAGGGAAGTGCATATCGTGTTTGACGGCGCAGAGAGCGCCCTGGCTGTCTTTCTGAACGGGCGATATGTTGGCTACGGCACGGATGGCTTTACGCCCAGCGAGTTTGATCTGACCCCGTTTTTACAGGCGGGTGAAAACCGGCTTGCCGTGTTGGTGTTCCAGTGGACCGCGGCAGCACATCTGGAATGTCAGGATTTTTTCCGGTTCTCGGGCCTGTTTCGCAGCGTCCGCCTTGTGGCAGTGCCGCAGTCTGCTGTAACAAGCGTTACGCTGAACCCGGAACTTTCGCCAAACTATGATTCCGGAATTCTCGGATTTTCATTGCAAGCACGCGGCAGTGGAACAGTCACTGTACAGCTTCGTCGCAACGAGGAGGTATTCAAGCAGGACTGTGTTGCCCTGCCGGGCCGCCTGGATACCCTTGCATTGGCTCTGCAGGTGAATGTCCCCGCGTTGTGGAGCGCTGAACAGCCAAATTTATACGAAGCCGTTGTCAAGGTAGCGGATGAAAACGGGCAGGTTCAGCAATACGCAGTGCTGCCCTTTGGATTTCGCAGGATCGAAATCAAAAACGGTTTAATTTTGCTCAACGGCAAGCGGCTTATAATCCGTGGCATCAACCGCCATGAGTTCTATTCCGAGTGTGGGAGGGCAATTTCTCCTGATTTAATCGAAAAGGATATCCAGCTGCTAAAACGCCTCAATGTCAATGCTGTGCGTACCTGCCATTATCCCAACCAGAGCATGTTTTATGCACTCTGTGACCGGTACGGCTTGTATGTGATGGACGAAGCAAACTTGGAAGGCCATGCCGAGCTTGATCGGATGATGCGCCAAAAGACAGACGGCAGCAACCTTGCGCCGGGAAGCAATACTCTTTGGCGCAATGCCGTTATGGCAAGGGCAAAGGCGATGCTGGAACGCGACCGCAATCACCCCTGCGTACTGTTCTGGTCGTGTGGCAACGAGTGCGGTGGCGGCGAAAATCTGGCTGCAATGGCAGATTATTTCCGAAGAGCCGATCCGACACGCCTGGTCCACTACGAAAACGCCAATCAGGACCCTGTTTACTGGCGCATCAGCGACATCGCGGGAACTATGTATCAGCCGGTTGATGAGGTGCGAAGGTTGTTGGCTACCCATAAGGACCGCCCTTACCTGCATTGCGAGTATGAGCACATGATGGGAAACTCCGGCGGTAATCTGGCTGAATACACGTCATTGGCCGACGAACTGCCACAATATCAGGGCGGGTTTATCTGGGATTTTGCCGATCAGGCGCTGGAGACAAAAGATCCTTGGGGCGCGCCGTGCCTGGGCTACGGCGGTGATTTCGGGGAGCGCCCGCATGACGGCGCGATGAGCGGTAATGGTATTCTATACGCAGACCACACCCTTTCCCCCAAGGCGCAGGAAGTCAAAGCTTGCTATTCGCCGGAGGTGTTCGAGTTCAGTGACAAGAGCGTGAAGCTGCACAACCGGAACCTGTTTACCAGCACGGATGCTTATCGCTGTGTTGCACGCCTGATGCGGGATGGCAAGCCTTTGCGTGAGATCGAGATGGCAGACATCTCGGTGCCACCGCTCTCTGACGGCAGTTACCCGCTTCCGCTTGATGCGTTGGGATATCAGCCAACCGGCGATGGCGCAGAGTATTGTCTGGAACTGTCGCTGCGATTACGAGAGGCGACCGCCTGGGCGGAGCCCGAATACGAGGTCGCTTTCGGGCAAAAAGTATGGCGTGACGGTGCGCCGAAACGGCAAACAAAACCGGAGAACACGCTCCATGTCGAGGCTGGCAACTTGAACATTGGAGTTTCCGGTGCGGGCTTCTCGCTGCTGTTTTCCAAATTGCATGGCGGGCTGCTCTCCTACCGCTGCAACGGAGAGGAGCTGTTGGCGGCAGTGCCGCGCCCGAATTTCTGGCGTGCGCCGACGGACAATGACCGCGGCAACAAAATGGGCCGAAGATACGGCGTTTGGAAGCTGGCGAGTATGTACTCAACTTTCAGCGAGACTCCAAAGGTAGAGCAGAGAGATGGCCGGGTGCAGCTGACCTTCTTCTATGACTTGGCGACTCAGCCAGCAGCTCCCTGCACAATCACTTATATTGTTGAGCAGGACGGTCGCGTGACAATGCAGCTTTCGTATACGGCGGTTGCCGAACTTCCGGCCATGCCAGAATTTGGCTTCCTGTTTGAGATGAATCCTGTGTTTCATCACTGCCAGTGGTACGGCCTTGGCCCCGAAGAAACCTACTGTGACCGCTGTTCAGGGGCGAAGCTTGGCATCTGGCAGAACAGTGTGGAAGATAATATGGCGCGATACCTGCGCCCGCAGGAATGCGGCAACCACACCGGCGTCCGTTGGGCACAGATCACGCGGGCGGATGGCTTCGGGTTGAAGTTTGAAGCGGACACACCGATGGATTTCTCCGTACTGCCTTACACACCGCACGAACTGGAAAATGCCGACCACAGGTATATGCTGCCGTGTGAAGGCGGAAAAACGGTCGTGCGGGCAGCGCTGCGGCAAATCGGCGTTGGAGGGGATAACACGTGGGGGGCATACACGCACGATGAATACTTGATTCATCCCGTGCCGGGGCAGCCATTGCGCTTTACGCTGCACCTATCCCCTGTTAGCAGCACTGACGCAAAGGAGGCAGATTGATATGCCGGACACATTGACCCTCAAAGTGATGGGAAAGACAACGGGATGCAAAGCACAGAGCAGCGGCGAGGGATTCGTCTCAATGGTGTATGATGCACTCTATCAGGCGGGAGATGCGATTGTTTTGGAGACGGAGCGCCAGGGAACGTACTGTGTCATCCAGCTGGAGGATACAAAGGCACCTGCACTGGTCTACATTCCTGGTCAGTGGATGACCTATCCGATCCCATCAGAGAATGCCCGTATCAACCATTCCCCGCGCAGCTTTACAGGCAGTCGGCATCTGATCCATGCACGGCTGGCCAGCCAGCAGGAGATTGCCTGCCGCCGGAACTTGGCCTTGAATCCATACGATAGCCATGAAAGCGAAGGGCTTTATCCGCACGCGAGCGCGAATGTGGAGACGCGCGGGGAACTGGTATTTGCCGCGTGCAACGCAATCGACGGCTTTTACGAAAATACATCCCACGGGATGTGGCCCTATCAGAGCTGGGGAATCAACCGCAATCCAAACGCTACGATGCTGCTGGAATTCGGGCGACCGGTCCTACTGGACGAACTGCGGCTGACACTGCGTGCTGATTTTCCGCATGACAGTTGGTGGACATCTGCAACCGTCACGTTCAGTGATGACAGCACAGAAGTTTTGAGCTTGGGAAAAAGCTGTCAGCCACAGCGTTTCCCCATCAAGCCTCGCTGTGTGGAGTGGCTGCGTCTGGAACAGCTGATCAAGGCAAACGATGACAGCCCATTTCCGGCACTTACTCAAATCGAGGCTTGGGGAACGGAAGGTGACAGATAAGGAATCACGCAAAAGCAAACGTATGTTTTTCCTGCTATAACAGGCATGGACCAATACGAACCGGCAAACGTAATGCGTTCGGTATACAAATTATAGAGTAACAGAAACATAACAGCCGGCACTCACCACATTACTGTAACGTGGCGGGCACCGGCTGTTTCAAGTAAATGGCCAAATAACTGAATCACAAGGCAAAAGCGTCTTCGGGAGGGACAAATGGCTACTTTAGGTGTGGATTTGGGAGGAACAAATATAAAAGCTGCTTTGGTGGACGAAGCAGGTTACATTCTACGCGAGATCAGCAAACCAACCAATTTGCCACGTCCGGCAGAGTCTGTGTGCGATGACATTATTGGACTTTGCCGTGAATTGATGGTTGGCAATGATGTGCGGGGAATCGGTGTTGGATGCCCCGGAACAGTCGATGATAGCTGCGGGATGGTTTTATATTCAAACAATTTGGCGTGGTTCGATTTTGCAATGGGACCGTACCTGGAACAGCGCCTGCAGGTGCCTGTCCGTTTGGCGAACGATGCCAATGCGGCAGCCTTGGGGGAAGCTCTGGCTGGATGTGCAAAAAACGCCGACAGCGCCGTGATCCTTACGCTTGGCACGGGTGTCGGCGGAGGTGTGGTGCTAAATGGAAAATTGCTGACTGGATATACGGGGGCGGCTTCAGAACCAGGCCATATGGTAGTCAACGATGCACAAGACGCTCCCTTGTGCTCCTGCGGGCGGCGCGGGTGTCTGGAAGCATACGCCAGCGCAACGGCACTGATTCGTATGACACAACAAGCGATGCATCTTCACCCGGAAAGCGCTTTGTGGAAGATTGCGGGACCGATGGCCGTGACCGGGCGCACGGCTTTTGATGGGCAGGCAATGGGCGATGCAGTGGCAACCGCTGTCGTGGAAGAATATACCCACTGGTTGGCAATTGGCACTGCAAATCTGATCAATATTTTCTTTCCACAGGTGGTGGGGCTGTCAGGCGGCATCGCCAACCAGGGGGAAAATCTTTTGGCACCACTGCGTACACAAGTGGAGCCGATGATATTTGGCAATGCCTTTACGCACAAAAAGACGAAACTAGTCGCTTGCACTCTGGGATATCGTGCCGGTGTAATCGGTGCAGCCCTGCTTGCAAGAAAGTAACATTTTATTTTTAAGCTGGATAGGGGGCAAATTATGCCTTTGTTGAAACTTAAGCGTATCAGTTTTCAAGGTAATATTTGAGGGCTGAATAGTGCTATAAATATACTTACTAATGCTTATTATTGGCTTCTTTTATACAAATCAGGTTGTGAAGAAAACTCAATAAGGAGAAAAATACCGACTGAGCTGTAGCCAAATAAAAGGGAAAAACGAACATTTAGTAGGAGAAAGGCAGGTCATGTACAACACATGACCTGGGCAGCATATGCAACAGCCTATGTTGGAAGATATAACTACTCTGCTGTGATGACACTGCCGGCACTTATTGTGTGCTATTTTTTGGAAAACAACTGGAAAAGTTTTTTGCGAGAACAGGAAACAGAAGATGCCTGAAATTTTAAGATAAAGGAGATTCGTATGAATATTCTCAAATTAACGCCCAGCTGTAAGGATTATCTGTGGGGCGGCAGCCGCCTGCGCAGTGACTTTGGCATCAAGAGTAATCTGAACCCGCTGGCGGAGGCGTGGGTGCTTTCCTGCCACCCGGACGGTCCGAGCTATCTGGCGGACGGCACAACGCTGGCAGACTATGTGACCGCCCACCCCGGTTGCCTTGGCACCGACTGCGACAAGTTTGAGCAGTTCCCAATTCTGACAAAGTTCATTGACGCCAAGAACAATCTGTCCATTCAGGTACACCCCTCCAACGAGTACGCGCTGAAAAACGAGCATCAGTACGGCAAGACCGAAATGTGGTATGTGCTGGACTGTGAGCCGGGTGCCTTCCTGTACTATGGCTTTGACCATGAAATCTCCAAGGTGGAGTTTGAGGAGCGCATCAAGAACAACACCCTAACCGAGGTGTTGAACGCCGTGCCGGTACACAAGGGCGACTGCTTCTTTATTCCGTCCGGCACGCTGCACGCCATCTGCAAGGGCATTGTCATTGCCGAGGTGCAGCAGAACTCAAACGTGACCTACCGCGTTTATGACTACGGACGTGTGGGGGCGGACGGCAAGCCCCGCGCCCTGCACGTGGAGAAGGCGCTGGATGTAACCCTGCGCACCCCGCCTGTCAAGCATGACTTTGGCAGCCATCTGGCGCAGTGTGAGTATTTCACCGTGGATGCCAAGGACGGCGCGTTTGAGGGAACCGCGGACGAAAAGAGCTTTGTTTCGCTGCTCGTCACAGACGGCGAGGGTGAGCTGACCTGTGGCGGTGAGACCGTGACCGTCAAGAAGGGTGACAGCTTCTTCTTGCCCGCAGGCAGCGGCAGCTATGCCGTACACGGCACCTGTCAGACCTTGGTGACAAGGGTGTGAAGTAAGACAATGAAGAATAGGAGGTAATTGTGAAGCGACCTAATATATTGGTGTTACATTGTGACCAACTTCGGTGGGATTGTCTTGGATTCAACGGGAATAAAGATATCAAAACCCAAAATTTGGATAAGCTTGCAGCAGACAGTGTAAACTATTGTAATCAGTTTACGGTGTATCCTATTTGTACGCCGTCGAGATATTCATTGTGGAGCGGGATGTATGTTCACCAGCACAGAGATATTTCATTGAAGAACTTACACTGAATCTTTCCATTTGAGACAGGAACTTTGCCGCTATTGGCATATAATCGGAATAAAAAACTTCTAATGCAAAACACCGCTGATTCCTTTACTGAAATCGGCGGTGTTTTTTAAACTTCAAAATTCACAAAAAGTTCAAATAATTAGTGCAAGGTTTTTGCACTAATTACATTTAAGATGAGGTTTAGAGAAATGAGAGGAGGTGATGGAGTGTCTGACGTCGAAATACGCCGCAATGAAATCATTGAGCTTTTATATACATATAAAAAATATAGCATCGATGATTTTGCGAAACGGTTCGGCGTTTCTCGCCGCACAATCAATTATGATATTGTTTACCTTATGGACTTTTACGAAATTAACACGAAGTCAGGTCCGCATGGAGGGATTTCTCTTATAGACCGCAGACCCAATTCTCATACAGCATACTTAAAACCGATAGAAATTGAGTGGCTTCGCAGAAAGTACAATGAGGCAGAAACAGAAGAAGATCGTATGGCGGCACACTCCATTCTCCGACGCTTTTCTCTTTAACGGATATAGTCCGTTCCTCGCACCTTGACAACCGAATACCCAGCATAACAGGTACGTTCCTTTCCCGGCAGGCCCGGCGGGCGGTTTGGCAAAACCACAAGCTGCCAAGGGAAGGGCTATAATGATACACCTGCAGCCTCCCGCGTCAGAGGGGGTGACCGAGCCGGAATTGTAAGCAGTAAGATTCCGGCAGAGTCAGTGAACGGCCGCCGCCAGCGGCCTGCCTGTTGTGTTCCCTGTGTCAGGGGTGCGGGCGGCAAATATGACACAACAACGAACCATGAACTTTGCCGTTTAGGGCAAATCGTGGGCCGCAGGTTCCCAAGCGCCTGCGGCCCATTATTTTGCGTTAAACGGAACAATAGGGGTGAACAAAATGCAAACCTATTCTACCGGCTATGCACAATCCCACCGCATGGCCGAGCATATCTTCCGGGATGTATTACCCCGGCGAGGCATGGCGGTGCGCGAGGAACAAATCGCACTCTGCCACGAAATTCTGGATACTCTTTATAATAAGGAAATTTCTTTGTGTGAGGCCGGTGTCGGCACCGGCAAAACGCTGGCCTATCTTGTGGCCTGTGTGTTGTGGCAGATGAACCGGCCCGGCAGCTTGAAACTGCCCATTGTAATTTCCACTTCCAGCGTGGCCTTGCAGGATGCCATTCTCACCGAATATTTGCCTGATTTATCCGCAATTCTGCTGGCAGAAAGCAGTATCCAAACGCCGCTTACGGCGGTTGTCCGCAAGGGCAAGGAGCGCTTTGTCTGCGATGCCCGGCTTATGGAACGCGAATCACAAGTCCCGACAAGCCGAAAACGCCAGCAAGCCAGCTTGCGCATGGCGGGCAAAACGCTGGATATGGACCATATCCCGGAACTCTCTCACTTTGACCGCAGACATATCTGCGTACCGCAGTCCTGTCCGCGGGATTGCATTTTACAGCAGGATTGCCGCTATCAGCGATATCTGCGGGACGCGATGAAACCCGATATTCAAATCTGCAATCACAATTACCTGCTTGCCAACGCTGCGCACCGTCAGCGGGATAGACCTTTGCTTTTGCGCAGCTATCAGGCGCTGGTTGTTGACGAGGCGCACAAGCTGCCGGGTGCGGCCCGCCAAATGTACACGGAGTCCTTGTCGGAACGCGATATGCAGGAGCTCTGTACACTGCTGCAGCAAGCGCACTATTCCCACATTGCTCAGAACTTGCGCACGGCATTCCGAACATTGGTTATTGCCTGTCAGCACAGTTTGCCTTGGAAAGAAAGAACCGTCTGCGTACCGTTTAAGCCTACGCTGTTTCGCAACAAGGCGTTGGCCGACTGCATTGAACAGCTGCAATTTGCCGGGTGTCGGTTAGACTTGCCCCGCTACTTGCAGAACCGACTGGGCGAGGCCGAAAGCACGCTGCGCCTTTTTCTGTTGGAAGTCCCGACAAGGATTCTCTATATCGAATCGGACATTCACGGTCAGTTGACCTTTTGCGCGGCCAGTAACCGCGTGCCGCAACTTTTGCGCAGTGCGTTGTGGAACACGGGAGAGCCGGCTATTTTGACCTCCGGCACGCTGGCTGCTGCTGGTAATTTCGACCACACCGAGCAGCTTTTGGGCCTTGCGGCTTACAAACCACTGCGCCATTTCAGCGCAGAGTCGCCATTTTTATACAAGAAAAAATGTCTGTTATACCTCCCGCATCGCCGCAAGGAACGCACGGATAACCGGCAGCTGGCCGATGAAATTGTTCGGCTTGTCCATGCCTGCTGCGGTCATGCGCTGGTGCTGTTCACGTCCTACCGCCAGATGGCAGAGGTGAAAGCCCTGACGGATGGGCGTTGGCCGTACCCGACCTTTCAGGCGTGGCGCAACGGCGGCAGGGTGATTCAACATTTCAAGGAATCCGGCAACGGCGTTCTGTTTGCGGCAGGTTCCTGCTGGGAGGGCATCGACTTTCCCGGCGATATGGTGTCGCTGCTCATTATCCCCAAGCTGCCGTTCCCAATCCCCGACCCGGTCAGCGACTACGAACGGCAGAAATATCCCACTTTGCAGAAGTACATAGCCGCCGAAATTATCCCAGAAATGCAGAAGAAACTTCGGCAGGGCTTTGGTCGTGCCATCCGTACCGAGCAGGACTCCTGTGTGGTGGCGATTCTGGACGAACGCGCGGGCATCGGCGGCAAATACCATGATGCCGCGCTTGCCGTTTTGCCCGATTGCCAAAGCACAAGCAAAATCGAAGATGTACAACAATTTATCCGGGAGCAAAAGCACCCGGACTATTTTTGTGAAAAGGGGCTCTAAGATGAACTACAGACAAGACCACCCGGCGTGGATTTATGTGCGGTGCGCATCGGTCAACGCGGCAACGGCCTTTGACCGACTGTATGACCTGATTGACGAGGCGGCCGGTCACGGGTTTCTCGTGCGCGGCACATCCTTTGACCATTGCAGCGGCAACACGCTGAAGGACCGCAACGGTCTGCGGGCCATGCTGGACGCAGTGGAGAACAATCTGGTCGAGGCCGTCATTGTCCGCGACTTGGAGCAAATCAGCCGCAACAGTTACTTGCTGGTGGGCGTTATCGAGATTTTCCGCAGGCGGGATGTCTACCTGATTACCACTGAATGTGACCTGAACACCGAACTCATCAACTGCGGATTAGAACGCTTTGTCGGGGACAGATTCACAAGGGCCTCTTTCGGCAAGCCGCGATTTGATGTGCGTCTGCCGCTGATGGACCAGTTTTGAGGTGCCGCTATGACAGAATACAAAGTCTGGGCCTACGCCCGCAGTGGGGTGCCCAATCTTCCTGCGCTGGAAAACCAACTGGCCGAGGTCATGCGCGAGGCCGACCGCCGAGGGTACATTATCATCAACTCCAGCATGGAGCAAAAACGCGGTGATGAATTCTGGCGGCCGGGCCTGTTTGCTATGCTTGCTGCCGTGCAGCAGGGACGTGTCAATGCAGTGATGGTCGAAAGCCTTGACCGCTTAAGCCACGATCTGACCACGCTGTATCGCATCCTACGTTTTTTGCAAAAGCACGGCGCGGTGGTCATCACCACTAAAACCAACCTGCAATATGAACTGTATTTGACCGGGCTGGAGAACAGACTCTTGGCCCACACGCCGCATACCCGGAAAAAGCTCCTGTGGGAGGTGTCCGCCGATGTTGACTGAACCTCTCCCGATAAAATTAGAACAAGAGCTGCGATACGAAATCGCGTATACAGCGCTCACGGCGGCCGCTACGAACGGAAAACTGCCGCAGGACGTCTGCCAGCGAGTAAATGTTGGTTATGCCCGGAAATGCGGCGTTTTGTGCCGCGATATTCAGTGGTTATAGTGAATAGCTTTTGACCAGCCTTTCGGGTATGTTGTATGTGACAAAAAGAGTGTCACAGCGATAAAACTCGGAGGAAAACACCATGCCGCAAGTACAAATTATCCAGCCGATTCAGCCGCAGGCTAAGCGTCTGCGTGTGGCAGCCTATGCCCGCGTCAGCAGTGATTCGACCGACCAGCTAAATTCACTGTCCGTGCAGGTGGATTATTATACCCATCTGATACAGGAAAATCCAAACTGGGATTTCGCCGGAATCTACACCGATGAAGGCATTACCGGCACCAGCACCAAACACCGTGAGCAGTTCAACCGTTTGCTGGATGACTGCCGCGCCGGGCTGATTGACCGTGTGTTGGTCAAGTCTGCATCCCGCTTCGCCCGAAACACGGCGGATGCGCTAACATCGGTGCGCGAAATGAAAAGCCTTGGCGTAACGGTTGTTTTTGAAAAAGAGGGCTTTGACACCGAAACTGCCAACGGTGAAATGATTCTGAGTATGATTTGCGCTACAGCACAGGAAGAGTCGCTGTCAATCTCTAAGAATCTAAAGTGGGGTATCCGCAAACGGATGCAGGACGGCACATACCTGAATGGTATGTCACCTTTTGGTTACGAAAAGCAGGAAAGTCAGCTGGTTCCCATTGAGCGCGAAGCGGAAATCGTCCGCTACATTTACAGCAGTTTTCTGGTCGGAGTAGGTACTGTGCAAATTGCAGAGGAATTGAATCGTCGGTATCCGAAAGAGAACGGCACATGGTATGTATCTGCTGTGCGGCGCATCCTTATGAATGAGAAGTACATCGGGGATGTCCACCATCAAAAGAACTTTACCCCCGATGATCTTCCCCTGCTGTGCCAGAAAAACAGCGGTCAGCTTCCTCAGTATTATGTGCAGAACCATCACAAGGCGTTGGTCTCACGACAGGAATTTGAAAAGGTGCAGACCTTATTAAAAAGAAAAGGCACGGAACGAAAACATCAGAATACCTGCGCTTTCAGCAATAAGCTGTACTGTGCCGAGTGCGGTTCTGTCTTTTCCCGAAAAGTCAGAGCCAACGGTGTCGTTGTATGGGGCTGCAGAAAGCATCTGGATAAATCTGAATTATGCCCGGTAAAGCCTGTGTACGAAGCAGACCTTTGCCGGGTATTCTTATCCATGTACAACAAACTGCAAGCAAACCGCGAGAAAATCCTGCGCCCGGCAATGGATGACCTTGCCAGTCTTCGATATCTGCAAGAGCAAAGAAATGCCGAGCGTGTAACGATAACGAAAGAAATTCAACGATTGGGCAAACAAAACCATAACCTGGAGCGTCTCCGCACCACAGGCTGTATTGATAGTGCCCAATACTGGGAGCATCGTGCGGTAATTGAACAGCAGCTTATTGAAAAGAAGGCACTGCTGATGCGCAGGTTTTTCAACAAGAATGTTGAGAAGGTGCTGCGGCAGACAAAGGGGATCAGCACGCGGCTGGCAGCCGGACCGCCGCTGACAGACTTTGATGAGGCGGCTTTTACGGCTCTGGTAAGCAGAGTGAAAATCAGCAGTACAGCGATAACATTTGGACTAATCAATGGAATGAAGCTGACAGAGGGGAGAACAGAACCATGAAAAATCGCTATCTCCCCTTCGGTTATAAAATTGCAGATGGTAAAATCGTGGCAGATTCCGAACAGGTCGAAGATGTACGCCAGATATTCGATGCCTACACCGCGGGGCGGACATTTCAACAGATTGCCGATGCGCTGTCTGCCCAAGGAATCCCCTATCGCCCGGATTCACCCCACTGGAACAAAAACATGGTAAGCCGCATCCTTGCCAACGCGGACTACTGCGGCACGGCGGAATATCCGCAAATCATCACCGCAGAACAGCTTGAAATGGCAGAACAAATCCGGAAAAGCAAGTCCGTCACCTACTCGGAAACGCTGAAACCGTTCCGCAAAGATATGCAGTGTGGCTGCTGCGGCGCAAGGCTTTACTGGCATCCTAAAAGCAATCAATGGTTTTGCCGCGAATGCGGAATGTGGTCGAAACCGACACAAGCCGAGGAAACTTTCAATAGCATTGTGGAAAAACTGCGATGGCTCCGGCAGAACCTCGAACTCATCCACCCGCCAGCGGGCAAGGCGAATGTGCAATCAATGGGAACTACCCTGCTGGATTGTGAAATTAGGCAAGCACTGATGGATGCTGAACCTGATGCGGATGCTCTAATCACTAAAATCCTGCACCGGGCGGAACTGGAATATAAATTCTGCTCAGCAGGAGATGCCGACCCGGCAACCTTGCTGATACAAAAGGCGTGTACCGAGTATAAGCCGACAGAGGGATTTCCGGAAACCTTTTATAAAGAAGTCGTCAGCAAGGTCATCCTGTACCGTGACACCCATGTTGAATTCAAACTGCAGAACGGACAAATTGTGTAAGGGGAAAAGCCATGAGCAACATGAGAATCATTGAAATTCCCGCTTCTATGAGGGAAAACGCCGGACGGAAAAACACGGTGCGCAAGCTGCGGGTGGCGGCCTACTGCCGTGTCAGCACCGAGGAAGAAGAACAGCAGGGCAGTTTTGAAATCCAGAAACTGTACTACACCGAAAAAATCAATTCCACCCCGGAGTGGGAAGTCGCGGGCATCTACGCGGATGACGGTATCTCCGGCGTACATACCAAGAAGCGCGATGGTTTCAACCAGATGATTCAGGACTGCAAGAAGCACAGAATCGACCTTATCCTGACGAAATCTATTTCACGGTTTGCCCGCAACACGCTGGATAGTATCCAATACGTCCGAATGCTGAAGCAGATGGGAATCGCGGTGGTATTTGAAAAAGAGAACATCAACACCGCCACCATGAACTCCGAGATGATCCTCACCGTACTGAGCGCCTTTGCCCAGGCCGAAAGCGAGTCGATTTCCCAGAATGTAGCCCGCGGTAAGCGCATGGGATATAAGCACGGTAAATTTGCCTTCCCTTACGGAAGGATTATCGGCTACCGAAAAGGGGCAGATGGCAAGCCGGAAATCATCCCGGAGCAGGCTGAAATCATTCGGCTGATTTTCAACAGCTACCTGCAAGGGGACAGTCTGCAAAGTATCAAGGCAAAGCTGGAAACGGCGGGTGCACTCACAGCTCGCGGTAATACCGAATGGTCAGCACAGAGCATCCAGCGCATCCTGCAAAACGAAAAATACTGCGGTGATGTGCTGCTGCAAAAGACCTTTACCGAGGATGTGCTGACGGGTGTACATAAGAAAAACACCGGGCAACTCCCACAATATTACATTGAAAATTACCACGAGGGCATTGTCAGCAAACAGATGTTCCGAGAGGTGCAAGCTGAGATTGCCCGCCGCAACAGCAAGTCAGCTGCTAACCAGCGCAAGCGCCGCCGGGGCCGCTACAACAGCAAGTATGCCTTGTCCGAGCGACTGTTCTGCGGTGACTGCGGCAGCCCTTACAAGCGGGTGACTTGGAATATCCACGGCAGAAAGCAAATCGTCTGGCGGTGCGTAAATCGCATCGAGTACGGAACGAAATTCTGCGGCAGCTCGCCGTCCGTCCCGGAAGAAGAACTGCACCGCGCCATTTTGAAAGCGGTACAGGGTTTGGCGGCAAACTTCACCGATGAAGTTGCTGCCCAGATCAACGGCATCCTGCATAACATCCAGACCGGCGAAAGCACAAAGCCCAATTTGCAGGAGCAACTGGAGCAGACCCAACAGGAATTTGACCGCCTGCTGGAAATGTCCTTGGACTTTGATGAGGATACTCCGTTTCTGGATGACAGGCTGAAAAAGCTGAATAATAAAATTAAGAGTCTGAAAAAAGCCATCGAGGACAGCGCCGCCCGACAGGAAAAAGCCAGCCAGCCGGAGATGCTTCTGTCCGCCAAGGATCTGCAAATTCAAGAATACGACGATGCACTGACCGCGCGAATCATTGAGAAAATCACGGTGAGGTCGCGTAATGAAATTGAAATACGGTTCATCGGCGGCTATAAAAAGACAATGCAGCTGACATAAAAATAAAGAGGTCATACCCAATCGGAGATAAGGCATCTTCGATTGGGTATGACCTTTTTCACTTTTATCGGAAAGGGGTAGTTATGAAGCTGGGAGAGAAAATCAAGCTGGTGCGTAAGCACAGAGGACTAACGCAGCGGGAACTGGGAGAACGACTGCACTTGGATGGAAATGCAGCAAATCGCATTGCCCAATATGAGTCGGGATTCCGAACGCCCAAAGAGAGCAGAACCAAAGAAATAGCCAAAGCGTTGAATGTCCGCGAAGAAAATTTCTTTACAAGGGCAGAAACACCGGAGGACATTATTCGCTTGATGATTTGGTATGACTGGGAACATGGCTGCGGCGGGAGCGTTCCGATTGACACGATTCTGCTTTTTGATAATTTTGAGGAAGTGGAAAAATTATTGAAAGAGTGGTATAGCCAAAAGGAAAAATTAAGGACGAGGAAAATTACAGGAGCAAAGTATCTGGAATGGATGCTGCAATGGCCCACAGAGAAAGAAAACAATTAAATTTTTCTACTATCGTTGATTTTTCCCTCTCAAAACAGGGTATCTTTTTTGTCACACTCAGACAACAAAGAACGGTAAGACGTCAAGTTTTACCGTTCTTTTTCTTTTTGCAGGCCGCAAAAAAAGAAAAGTGGTAACAAAGTGGTAACTCATTTGTTACCATCTCCGAAAATCACGCTGCTCAGGGTGTCCCCCGCCCTGATTTTGGCGGAGTCGATGATGTGGGCATAGCGCTCGGAAACGGTGGCGGGTTTGTCACCGATGAAGGCAGCTGTCGTCACAATGTCGGTACCGTTCGCCACAAGGATGGACGCAACGGCATGGCGGAAGGCGTGGGGGTTCAGGTGGGGAAAATTCGGGTTTTCTTTTTGCAGCCTGTCCCCCATGCGGTTCAGATACTGTGTAATGTTGTCCGGATTCATAGGTCCGCCGTACTCATTGGTAAACAAGTAGCCGCTTTCCTGCCAGAGATCCCCGTACCATTCCGGCTGTTCGCCGCGCCACTTTAGGTAGCGGCGCAGGATTTCGTCCATCTGCGGGGTAATCGGCAGCTGGCGCGGCTTGCGCTTTTTGGGGTAGGGCTTCTCGTACACACCGTTCTTGGGGTCGTACATGACGCAGGAACAGATGGTGATGGTCTTGCCCCTCAGGTCTACGGCACTTAGCTTGATGCCGGCGCACTCCCCGCGCCGGATGCCGTAGAGCATCAGCACATGGATCAGCGTGTACCACTTGACGCTCTCGTTCTCCAGCGCCTGACGGATCAGCGCCAAGTCGGTGGGCTGATAGTAGTTCGGCATCGGCGGGTCTGCCACAGGCGGCGTGGCATCGCGGCAGGGGTTGAACGCAATCAGATGCTTGCGGATGGCGTGTTCCATAATGGTGGAGATAACATGGTGATGTTCCAACACCGTTTTGCGGGAAAGTCCGCCGCCGGTTTTCTTGTTCTGCCCCGGCTTGAGCAGCATGGCGTAGAAATCATCCAGCATATCGCCAGTAATTTCGTCCACGGGCGTCTTGCCTAAGTACGGATTGATGCGGGAATCCAGCATATCCTGATATCGTGCGAGGGTGCTTTTCTCCTTGCCGGTGCGCTCCTTAATTTCCATAACCTTAACGGCAAAATCCTCGAACGATATACATTTCGGTTCGGCGGCTTTTGCCGCTTCTTCTTTTTCACGGGCTGTGATAAGCTCGCACTCCTCCTCAAAATGGACGGTTTCGCGCTGGATCAGCGTTTCGATCTGCCGCGCATTCAATTCGGGCGGAACACGGACCGTTTTGATAAAAGGCGGGAGCTGCTTGCCGAATTCGTCCCTCCCATGAAAAACATGGATACGAAAAGAAATAAGGTTTCCGGCCTTATTGTAGCGTTTCTCAACCGATGCCATGGTTCAGTTCGTTTTCGTCAATGGTAAGCCCGAAATAGCGTTCTACATCGTCCAGCGCCACCAGATACTTTGACCCGGCTTTACGGCTGGGAATTTCCTTGTGCAGCACCAACTGACGGATGTTGTGTGCGCTGATGGCACAACCGGGATCACGTTTGCGCAGTTCATCGG
Source organism: Oscillospiraceae bacterium (assembly GCA_025757985.1). NCBI lineage: Bacteria > Bacillati > Bacillota > Clostridia > Eubacteriales > Oscillospiraceae > Oscillospiraceae bacterium. The sequence goes on along the minus strand of CP107210.1, from coordinate 2,360,924 downwards.
CTGCGCCTTGAATGGTACGGATACGGTTCATAAGAGAGGTCCTTTCTCGCGTTTTACAGATGCGAAAGCTGTTTCGGAAGGTTTGGCATATTGGATTATCAAGGCGCTATACAAATGTACTTTTAAGTTACATATGCTGCATCTGAATTATATAGTACTTTTAAGTTACTGTCAATCGTTTTTACAAAAATATTTTAAGGAAAACACAAGAAAATTCTCGCTCTTGTATAGATAGCAAAAGTTTGTTATAATGAGGTTGTTCCTTAAAAGTACAGAACCGAGGCGGAGGGTAAAGGTATGTCAATGCGTTGGACAACTGTGAGTGATAGAGATTTTACGTTGATGCGTGATGAATTCGGAAACTACTCTCACTCTGCAGATAAGACACCGATCAGTTTTCAAGAACAGAAGAAGATTTTGGGCAACCGTATCAAACGGTTGCGCCTTTACCGAGAAATGACGCAGGAGGAAGCCGCAGAAAAAACAGGAATCAATGCGACCCTGTGGCGGCATTATGAATATGGTCTGAAAATGCCCCGGCAGGAGAATTTGGAAAAAATCGCACAAACGTTAGATGTTCCGATGCAAATGCTGTTTCCTATCGACACCTGCACCCCGGAGGGAATTGCCACGCTGCTGCTGAATATGCAGCTGCAATTTGGCAGTATGGAAATCGTCGAGGTTGACGGCAGCATCAGCTTGAAATTCCCCAAAAATGAATTTTCGAAAACCGCAACAGATACGCTCCATACAGTTAAGCAACTGCTGGACAAAATCACTTGGGATGATGGTGTTGATTTGACAGCAGAACGCTTTCTATGCAGCCGTTATGCGGTTCCTAGAGAAATGGGCGCAGAAATTAAAGAAAAACGTGAGCTATGGAAAGAAATTTTGGACGGACGTATGGACGAAAGTTCTATACCTGAAGGTGAAAGCTGGTTGTATCTGGAAGATACTGCAGGCTCTATAGAGGAAGCCACCTATCGCCTGAAAAATATGGCGCTGCTGGATTATATTACAGAATGTTATAAAACCAAAAAAGAAAGCCAATAAAACAATAAGCACCACCAAGTTAAACTTAGTGGTGCTTATTGGCTTTCTGCAGTTCAGACCGTTCCGGCCATCCCTATCGATTTTATAACCTATGTTTCAGTTCTTCTATAATGCTGACGCTGGCTGTGGAGCCGATGCGGGATACGCCCAGCTCGATCATACGCAAAGCGGTATCCAATGTGCGGATGCCGCCGGCTGCCTTGATTTTCACCTCATCGCCAACGCATTTTTTCATCAGCGCCACATCCTCAAAGGTTGCGCCGCCGGTGCCAAAGCCCGTGGAGGTCTTTATGAAATCCGGGCGAACCTCCCGCGCGATGGAGCACAGTGCGCGCTTTTCCTCCTCGGTCAGGTAGCAGTTCTCAAAAATAACCTTCGAGATCACCCCTGCACCGCGGCATTCCTCTACAATACCGGCCATCTCATGCTCAATAAAATCGTAGTTTTTTTCTTTCAGCTGCGTAATGTTGATAACATAATCGATCTCATCCGCGCCATTGGTGATTGCATCTACGGTTTCGTATTTCTTGACCTTGGGCGTACTCTGCCCCAAGGGGAAACCAACCGCTGCTCCTACATGGACCGATGTTCCCGCCAACAGCTCCTTGCACAGGGAAACCGGAGCCGGGTTGATGGCCACCATGGCAAAGCCGTACTCACGGGCCTCTGCACAGAGCTTTTCAAAATCCTTGCGCTGCGCATAGGCGCGCAGCTGGGTGTGGTCAAAATAAGCTGCCAGTTCGGCAGGCGTAATAGGATTCATAACAAAACATTCCTTTCGTTTCGTGTGCGGTATCGCCTTATAAAAACGACGCCGTCTTGCCCGGGTCAACAAAGCCCTCGCCGTAAACCTCGCCGGTTTCCGTCACCATGACCATACAGCCGGGGTCAATGCGGTAGGCCGCCATCCGGATGCGGTACACCTGCGGTCTGGCACAGACGCAGAGCAGCATCTGCCGCTCCGTACCGGTGTATGTGCCCACTGCTTTGACCATTGTTGAGCCGCGCTCGCATTGGCGGGAAATTTCGTCCGCAATTTCCTGCCCCTTGGTAGTGATGATCGTCAGCATTTTGCCGGCATTGCTGCCGTACATGATTTTGTCGATAACCAGCGAGGTAACCGCCGTTGTGACAAGACCGTACAAAACGGCATCGACAGAGCCAAACACAGGCCAACCTAACAGGATGACCACAAGGTCTATCGCACCGGTCACAACACCGACCGACAGATGCGGGCGCAGCACTTTGATCGACATCGTCAAGAAATCGGTGCCGCCGCTGGACGAACCCCGCATATACAAAAGCGCCAACGCGCCGCCCCATGTGATACCCGCAAACAGGGCCGCCAGCAACGGATCTCCGCCGTAGCCGGGCTGGTCTGCAAAGGCAACATCCTGAAAAAAGGTACACCACAGCATACTGATGACGGTTTTCCCCAGAAAGGCGCGTCCCACAAAGCGGAAACCAAGCAGAACCAGGGGCACATTCAGCACCAGCGTTGTGATGCCGATGGGAAACCCCCACAGATAGTTGCCCAGCAAAGCAAGACCCGACAGCCCGCCGGGTGCAAAGTCCGCGCCCTTGGCAAAATAACAGATGCTCAGGGCGTACAGAAACCCCGCAGCCAGGTTATACAGCTGATCCGTTACAAGGGTCTGCGTTTTTTCTTTCATCATAGAACACTGCCCCTTTTGGAAAACGAGGAGCCTTTCTTGCGGGAAAGCGTTCCTCGTTTTATAATTTATCCAATCAGTTTTAATTTTTGGAGTGCATGGGCGATGCCGTCATTTTCCACGGTGTCTGTGACCATATCGGCACAGGCACACACCTGCGGCAGGGCATTGCCCATTGCCACGCCGATACCGGCCAGCTGCAGCATTTCCAAATCGTTGTCGGCATCTCCAAAGGCAATGGTTTCCTCCGTGGTGATACCGATTGCCGCACACAGGGCACGGATACCGTTTTCCTTGCCGCCGGATCGGCTCATCAGATCCACCACGGCATCCCCCCAGCGCTTTGTTCGGCAATGGGGCATCTGCCGCAGCAGTTCTTCTTCCTCCTCCTCGTTCACGAAGGGGATGACCTGATATATGCGGCGGTTTTCCAGATCGGAAATATCGCGCACAGCCGGCACGGCGGTGCCGATTTTTGCCTGCTCGACCTCCATGCGGGAATCCACACAGTTGGCGTACATCCGGTCTTTTTCAAGAAAAATACAGCTGCGGTTCTTTTTCTGTAAGAACTGTTTCAATGCCGACAGATCCTCGGCAGGAATGGGTGTTTCCCGCACGATCTGCCCCTGCAGCTCGCAGAGCTGACCGTTCATATAAACCGCACCGTCAACCGTGATGCCGGGCAGCATGTTTTCTTCTTCAATTTCCAAAGCGTGGCGGCCGGTGCACAGAAACACCTGCACGCCGCTGCGCTGTAAAGCCTGCAATGCAGGGGCTACACTGGGCGGCATCCGATGCCCGCCCACGGTAATCAGGGTGCCGTCCACATCAAAGAAGGCTGCGCGTATCCTTTTTCCGCCGCACGCCGCCAGCGCAGGCAGCTCGGCAAGGCTGTCGATATGCAGCTGCGCCGCCCGCTGGTCAAACGGGAATCTTTCGTCCCGCAGGGCAGCCACAACGCCGCCCGCCGCCGTACCTGCCTGCACACCGTAGGTGGAGTCCTCCACGATCAGACATTCCTCCGGCTTGCGCCCCAGCTTGTCCATGGTGAAACGGTAAATTTCAGGATCCGGCTTGCTGCGGGTAAATTCGTGACCGCTGACGATGCAGTCAAACAGTTCCCGAATCTCGCATTGTGTCAGGACCTGCTCAATACATTCCCGGCTGCTGCTGCTTGCAAGGGCTACCTGCAGCCCCATCTGCTTTAATTCATGCAGCAGCGGGCGAACCTCCTTGCGCAGAATGTCCGGGTAATACACCTGACACCCGGCGTTCATGGCGTCCATTTCCTGCCGGAACGCGGCATCGTCGGTACGGCGGCAGAGTTTCGCCATAAAGGGCATATATTCCTGCCCGGAAATGCCCACCAACGGGTACATGCTTTCCAGGGTGATCCACGGGTAGAACGGTTTCAGCTGCGTATACTGATGGTGCAGGTAGACCGGTTCACTGTCGATCAGCACGCCGTCCATATCAAAGATGACTGCCTTGATCGGCTTCATGGCGTTTCTCCCTTCAGATACCGTCCTCGTCCTCCTGCGGCTGGGCGGGAACCTCCAGCACAAATTTGCCGATGTTTTCGTGCCCGGTCTGCATAATGTCGGCAGCCAGTGCATCCACATCGGGGCATTCGTCACCGGTGATGTTGCGCATGCACAGATCCATCAGCATACTGCTGTTCAGCCCGGAGATCACGCGCACCTTGGGGCGGGTCATCGAAAGTCCCGCTGCGCGGTTGTACGGCGTACCGCCGGCAATGTCTGCCAGCACCAGAACAGCCTCGCAGTCTGCATAGCTGTCGATTGCCTCTGCCAGCTGCTTTTCAAACACTTCCACATCCATGCCATCGGCAAAATCCACGGCCTTTAGTTCCGCATCACTGCCTGCCAGCATTTTTACATTGGCAGCCATACCGGCGGCAAAGCCGCCATGCCCGGTCACAACTACACCTACCATAGCAAACTACACTCCTTTAGCAAAATCGGGCGCACAGTCCCGGCTTATTGGTTGACAACTTCAAATTCAAATTTCTGGGTAACGCCGTCCAGATATTCTTTACTGAGGTCGATCGGACGGTCGTTTTGGTCCATGACCACGTTTTCGACATACAGCACGGGGGAACCGCGGTGTACGCCGAACAGGTTGGCAAACTCGACGTTGGCGGTCTGCGCCATCAGCACACGGCGCGATTTAACGATCTTCTCGTGATAGACGGTTTCAAAGACATCGTACAGCGAGCGCTGGGCAAAGTCGTAGGCATCAATACCGGGAAACACAGATTCCGGCACATAGTTTTCCACGAGAACAAAGGGCTTTCCGCTGGCGTAGCGCATACGCACAAGATGGTAGCAGCGATCCCCGCGTTCGAGCTTGAGCCGTGCAAAAAGCTCCGGGGTATAGCTTACCCACTCTGCACGCAGCACCTCGGTACGGTGCTCCAGATTCAAAACCCCCATCTCGGCGGCAAAGCTCAGCTGCTTGTTCAGAAAGCGTCCGCGGGTATCAGGGCTGCGCACAAAGGTGCCGCGCCCCCGCATACGTTCCACAAAGCCGTCTTCGATCAGCATATTGTAAGCCTGCCGTGCAACAGGGCGTGAAATGCCGAACTGGGCGCACAGCTCCTCCTCCGTCGGCAATTTTGTCCCTGCCGACAGCTTCCCGCTGGTGATAGCCTCCAGCAATGCCTTACGCAGCTGTTCGTACAGAGGAACTGCGCTGGTTTTGTCAAGCTGTATTCCGTTCAGTTCGATCATGATAGGAAATCTCCTTCTTGTTATTCGGTGCCGTCTGGGGAGATTTCCGCTTTACAGCCAAAGCCGCCCTGTGCCATGCAGTTGCGTGCCGAGACTTGCTGCCCGGCAGCCAGTGCAGCCAGAAGCGCCTGCTCCGGCATGGGCTTTGCCTTTTGCCACCCCGCAGTATACAGCGAGCAGAGGAAGGCAGCAAGGAAAGAATCTCCTGCCCCCATTGTATCACTTGCCTCTACCATTTGGGTAGTCTTTTCCACGATTTTCCCTTGTACAGACAACATTTGCCCGGCTGCGCCCATTGTGGCCAGCACATGCACCACGCCGCGACGATGCAGCGGCGCGCACAATTCCGCAAAGGCAGTCTTGTCCATCGGCTTGCAGGAAAGCATCGCCAGATCTATGCCGTGGCAAACCTCGTCATAGTAGGCATCGGTGCGGTACTTCTCCTTTTCGCCGAAGTCATAGGCGAACACAGCGGGCAGCGCCTGCACAGCCGCCATCTGTTCGGGCATTTTGGCGTTGCAGCTGCTGACGATCAGATCGGCGGTTTTCAGCTCGTCCAGCTCCCGCGCACCGATCTGCAGCGGGCCGGTCCAGCTTTCCCCGGTGATCACCTCGATAAAGCTGCGCTCCCCGTTGACCACATCATAGCTGCACACCTTGGTGGTGCGCCCCCGTAAAACGGGGCAATGGCTGATGTCCACGCCGTTTTCCCGGAGTGCTTTCTCCACAATATGTGCCATCTTGTCATCGCCAAGGGAGCCGAGATACTCGGCCTGTGCCCCCAGCCGCGCCGCATGAACTGCGACGTTTACCGCATTGCCGCCGGGGAAGCACTCCTGTGTGTTGTGGTAATAGTCTATTACGTTATCCCCTAATGCAATCAGTTTCATACTCAATAACTCTCTTTTCTGTAATAGCGGCGGATATCCAGAGAATGATCCGTGATGACCTCAATGTTCTTGCTGATGCGCTGCAGAACAGCCGCCATGACAACGGGGCTGAGCAGCGGGCGGAACTCATCGCTGATGCCGGGCAGTGCATACTCCTTTGTGTCAAAGCAGGTCAGCTTTTTGGTATGGCGGGCGGCAAACTCCTTTACGCGCTCGTCCTGCGCACGGGTGGGGCCCTCAGTCAGCAGCAGCGTGGTGCAGACATCGTCCTCCAGCAGCTCCAGCGTGCCATGGAAGAATTCCGGGCTGGAAACGCTCTTGGTGCGGATCCACTGGCTTTCCTCCAGCACGCACATACTGTAGCTGTAGGCGGTGGGCCACAGATCGCCGCTGCCGATCCAGATGTTATACGGTTCCTTGCAGTAATCCTGCGCATATTTCAGGCACTTGGCATCCGCCTGCTTGCGTACCTGTGCCAGCGCAAAGGCAAGGTTCTTCAGCTCATCCGCAAAGCGGGGGTAGGCATCAAAGCTGCCGCTGCGGTACAGGATACGGCCGATCAGAAGGTAGAACACCAGCTCCTGCGGGCGGCCCTCGCCGTAGACGATGGTGTCATCGCAGATGGATTCCAGCGTGGAGTTCTCCTTGCCGACGGCGGCAAACAGGCGCACGCCCTGCTCTTTCAGCCAGTTGGCTGCCTTTACGGTCTCGGCGGTGTCGCCGGACTTCGAGGTCAGGAACGCCACGGTCTTATCGGTGATGCGGTTGCAGTCACCGGTCAACAGGTTGGCGGACAGTACATTTTCGACCGGCAGACGGGACATATGGCGGATGTAGAAGGCGAACGGATCCAGCATCGCCTGAGAACCGCCGCTGCTGGTGAACAGCAGCAGGTCAAACCCGTTATCCACAATCGAATCGGCGATAGCCTCGATCTTGGCGCGCTGGTCGTAGATCCTGGCACCGTTGGCAATGATCTGGTTTTCGTCAAAGTTTACCATGCTCATAGGTACAATAGCCTCCATTTGTAATTATGTCATGACAATATAGTCCGTGAAAAATGCGGCTCGCGGGGGAATGCTGAACCGGCGCGAGCCGCCGCAGTAAAACTTACATGATGCCCAGGAAGGACAGTGCAACCGACAAAGCAATGACCAGCAGGATCAGCTTCATGGTGTTGACATTCTTCTTCTTGAACAGCCAGTAGAGCAGGAACACAAAGCCCAGCGGCAGAATGTTGGGCATGATGGAATCAAAGATGCCCTGCACGGAAACGCTGGAGATGACAAGCGTTTCGGGGAAAGCAAAGGATACATAGCTGGGGATCAGTCCGCCGACGACCATAACGCCCAGAATACCGGCAGCCTTGCTGATATAAGCGGCGTTATCGCCGATGAACTTGATGGAGCTTACACCGGCATTGTAGCCCAGACGCACGAACCAGATGCGGCTGAAGATAGCGGTCAGTGCCCAGAACAGGATGTAGAAGATGGGGCCCAGAACATTGTTCTGCGTTGCCAGAGAGCAGCAGATAGAGGCAATGATGGGCATGGCGGTGTACCACCAGATGGCATCGCCCAAACCTGCCAAAGGTCCGAACAGACCGGTTTTCAGGCTGTGGATCATCTCACGATTCTGGCCTGCCTCCTCCATGGAGACGATCAGGCCCTGCAGGATCGCGGCCATGTGCGGCTCGGTGTTGATGAAGTCGAGGTTGTTTGCCATCGCGGCGGCCATTTCCTCATTGTTGTCGCCGTGAATCTTACGGAAGCACTTGGTCATGCCGTAGCAGAAGCCTACGGCCTGCATACGCTCAAAGCTGAAGCAGCACTGCTCCGCCATAGAACGGACGGCCATTTCGTTGAGGTCTTTTTTGGTAATCTTATTAGATGCCATCTTCAAAATCTCCTTCCTGGGCGGCAGTTGCAGCGGATGCAGCCGTCAGCTTGGCAGTCTCCGTATCGCGGGTGAAATTGACATAAGCGATGCAGCCCGCAATAACAGCAATGGGCAGGATGTTCTGGCAGTTGGTAATGACCATGATGACAAAACCAGCAAGCAGATAGGCTGCGTTTTCCTTCTTGAGCATAACGACCAGCAGCAGGGCAAGGCCGACAGCCGGCATCAGACCACCGGCAACTTCAAAGCCGTGGACAAGCCATGCCGGGAAGGCGGCCACAAAAGCGGAAATACCGCTCTGCAATGCGTAGGTGGACAGGAACGCGGCAAGGGCAAACATGGCGGCATACAGGATCCAGCCGGTATACATGACCTTGGCAATGCCTTTTTCGTCACCGGCGGCAGCGCATTTGTCAACCTTCGGCAGGAAGCCGGCGTAGAAGGTGTTGGTGCCGGTGTTGATCCACTGGCCGATCAGTGCGAACGGAACCGCAAGACCCAGCGCCGTGTTGACATCGCAGCCGGTGGTGTACGCCAGCACGGTGGTCATCAGACCGGCAAACAGGGGGTCCGGCGGCACGGTGCCGCCAACGGTCAGCAGACCCAGGTAGGAAAGCTCCGCAACGGCACCTGCCTGCATACCGAGCCGTACATCACCGAGGATGATGCCGGTGAAGAACGCTACGACCAGCGGGCGGAACCACATAAAGGTTTCCATGTGTTTGTCGATCGCGCAGATGAAAACGAGCAGCGCAATCAGCAAACCTTGCACGAGTGTGATTTGCATAGATTTTCTCTCCTCTTTATAAAATATATTTTTTGCTCTGCAGACCGCCTGCAGAGCCGGAACCATGGGTTACTTCTCAAAGTCCAGCTTGTGGTCGCCGGGTGCGATTTGGATGTAGACATCCACACCCTTGGCACGGATGGCGCGAAGGTCTTCCTTGTCCTTCTCGTCCATATAAACGTGCACATCGCCGGTCACTTCCTTGCCGGGGCCGACATGCATATTGCCGATGCACAGTTTATCAATGGGAACGCCGCCCTCGACCAGCTTGCGGGCACTCTGCGGGTTGCGCACGACCAGAAAGATGTGCTGGCTGGCGGATGCCTTGTGAATGACTGCAATGGTCTTGTCCAGCGTAAAGAACCGGATGCCGCAGCCGGAACTTTTCGCGGTGGCAGCCATCAGGCTTTGCTGCAGCGGGTCAGCAGCTGCCAGATCATCCGCCACAACAATAAGGTTGACACCTTGTAAGGCGGTGGTCCACGCCACACCGACTTGCCCGTGCACTAAGCGATTGTCGATTCTTGTCATCAAAATATCAGGCATAAGTTTTTCCTCCTTGTAAAATGCTGCAAAGATTTTTAGATTTTTTCTTAATTTTTAGAAATTTTCTCTAAAATCTTTGTAATATTGTAATGACAATATACCAAAGCTGTGGTATAATGTCAATAGAGTTCGGGGACTTCCCGAAGATTTTAACGTTTTACACAAAGTAAGCGTTAGAAATTTAGACAAAACGTGAAGGAGACTGCTTTATGGAACACAAAAAGACTATGCTGGACTACATTGCCGACTGCCCGGAGTTTATCCGCAACAATGTCGCCGACAGCGCCGCGCTGACAAAGCCCCTTGTGGATGAGTATGTAAGCGGCGGCTACAAGAACATCTGGATCGTTGCGTGCGGTTCTTCCTCCAACGGCTCACTCTGTGCGCGGCAGTTTATCCGCCGCCATCTGAAGTGCGAGGTCAAGATCGTCACCCCGTTTCATTTTGTATCCAGCGAGAATGATTTCAGCGAGACCGATATGGTCGTTGTCGTCAGCCAAAGCGGCTACAGCCTGAACGCGCTGGACGCCATCAAGGTCATTGAGGCAAAGGGCCGCCGCTGCATCGGTCTGACCGGCGATGTCAACAGCGATCTGGGCAAGGTGTGCGATGTTGTTGCCAACTACGGTGTCGGTCGCGAAACGGTCGCTTATGTCACCCGCGGTGTCACCACGCTGGCACTCTTCTTTATGCTGTTTGCCGTGGAGGCGGCTGTCCGTCTGGGCATCAAAACTGCCGCCGAGGGTGAGGCCGTCAAGCAGCAGCTGCTGAAGGCCGCAGACATCAATGCCGCCGTACAGGCACAGACCCCTTCCTTTATTAAAGAGCACTACCGTCAGCTGTCCGGCATGACCAACGCTTATGTCTGCGGCGTGGGTGCCAACCTCGGCACCGCAAGCGAGGGCGCACTGAAATTCGGCGAGACCGTCAGCATCCCCACCGCTGCCTATGAGGTCGAGGAGTACATCCACGGCCCCAACATCCAGATGACCCCCCGCTACAGCGTATTTCTGATTGACGGCGGCGAGGGCACGGAGCGCATCCACCGCATTTTTGAGGGTACCAAAATTGTGACGGATAACGCTTTCCTGCTGACGCGCTGCGCCGATTACAAGGACGAGCACAATGTTATGTATGTGCCTATGGATGTGTCGGAGGAAATCACCCCGCTGTGCTGGCTGCCCTTCTTCCAGATGACTGCCTGCCGGCTGACGGATGATCTGGACCGCTGGAACAAGCACCCGCTGCAGCGCGCGATGGAGAAGTTTGTTTCCTCCAAGAGCGCCAACTATGTCAACAGTCCCTTCAGTGAAGACACGCCGGGTCGTGCGTAAGAACGATGGCGTGGATATCTGCTGTATTTTTCTGCCTGGGTGCTGCGGACACCTTGTTAGGTGATCGGCTAGGGTTGGGTAGTGCCTTCCGGCAGGGCTTTGCCGCCGTGGTGGATCTGCTGCTGCTCATGACCGGTTTTATGGCACTGGCACCGTGGCTGGGGACCCATCTGGCGCCTGTTATCACGCCGGTGTTTTCCGCCGTGGGGTGTGACCCTTCCCTGTTTGCCTCACTGTTTTTGAGCTGCGATGCAGGCGGTGCCGTGCTGGCCGCGCAGATCGCGCAGGAACCCGCCGCCGGGCTGTATAATGGTTTGATCGTGGCGGCCTTTCTCGGTGCCACGATCAACGGTACGATTCCGCTGGCGCTGGGTGGGCTGACAGGCACCAAACGAGCCGCTGCCGTTCGCGGATTGTTTCTCGGCTTTCTGATCCTGCCGGTGGGCTGCCTGCTCACCGGGGTGCTGTGCGGCATCCCCTTGTCGGTTCTGCTGCACAACACATGGCCTGTTCTGGCAGTAGCGGTCCTGTTGCTGCTGCTTTTCAAATCCGGCAGCAATGCGATCGGCCCGATATTCAACGGCATCTCTCTGGCGGTGCGCGGCCTGACCTTGTTCGGCTTCTGCATCTCCGTTTTGCAGGAAACGACCGGTATTGTGTTGCTGGAGGGGTTGACCCCCTTGGCGGAAATCTACCCGGTCATAGGCAGTATCGGCGCGTTTCTTGCCGGGATCCTGCCGTTTTTCGCCTTTGTACAGCGGCTGTTGAGCGCACCGCTGGCCAAGCTGGCCGCACGGCTGCAGCTGGAGCCTGCCTCCATCACCGGTCTGGTCGTGACGTCCGCCAACTGCATCCCCACGTTGCTGAGTCTTGATACGCTGGAGGAACGCGGCATCACACTGAACACGGCCTATGCTGTAGTAGCTGCTTACAGCGTCGGCGATTTTCTGGCATTTACCCTGCAATTCAGCCCCGCACACGCCCTGCCGATGATGGCAGGCCGCCTTTTAAGCGGCTTGCTGGCAGTGGTGCTCTGCCTGAAAACAACACCCAAAACCACCTGAGTAAACACCCCCAACGGGCAGCTAAAGCCCGTTGGGGGTGTTGGTGTTTTCCTATAGCGTTCCCTGTGAGCCGCACGCATGTCTATAATGCGAGAATTGTGCGGCGATGCCTTAGAAAATTTCCCGCTTCACTGTCAGATACCCGTTTTTGATTGATTATCAACTTCCCAATGCCCGCTGAAGCCGCGACCAATGTAGTGAACATTATCTAACTTCTTTATACGCCGCAGAACGGTTCGGGTGCTTACACCCAGCATCATGCCCATTTTTTCGGTGCTGATTTTATTGTTCCGCTTGATGAGCGCGATGATTTTTGCATCCAAATCGTCTTGAGCGACATCTTGACTGACATCTTGGGTGACATCTTGACTGACACCTTGAGGAACACTGTAATTCAAGTTCGGCATAACGACCGTAAACTGGTAGCGGTCAGAACGGAATGTGGGACGCTTATCCTCGGTGTAGTTGATTTGCGCTTTGTAGCCGTTCAGAATTTTCCCAAAGCCGCTGCCCTTGCGCTCCATGTAGCCAAGGCGGTTGAACACATCGGCCAACACCGGGTTGCGCCGGGTGGACGGCACGGTAAGCGGGTCGCGGTCCTGGATCATCGACCCGTCCGGCATACCGCCCGGCGAGTAAATCTCTAAGCGGTCATCGTAAATGTCAATGTGGACCTCACTGCCGTAGACGAGATAATCGCGGTGCGCCAGCGCGTTGACAAGCGCCTCGTGGTAGCTGCGCTCAACGTATTCGGGCAGTTCCTCCCGCGAGTTGGGCGTTTTGCGCCACATCATGCGGGCATTGCGCTTGATGAACGCCTCGCCGTTTTCAATCAGAGAAAGCACACTGCCGGAATACTCGGCATCGTCCAGCGCGTCCATCGTTCCGCCGCTTTTGTCCAGCCCGTTCCAGCGTGTGCAGAACAACCGTGACCAGCGGATCGGGCTTTCATCGGCAATCAGGGCGCCGGCATTTGTCAAAAAGCCGCCTTCGTCTGCCAGACCGAAGGAAACAAGGTCTTTGTTGTCAAAGCTGTTTCCCGTCCACTTCTTATAGCGCTCCCGCAGCTTGGAAAAGGCATAGTCCTCCACCCTGTAAAGCGTCATCTGAGAGTCGTAGGAGGTGTTTCTGCCGCGCAGAACAAGGCGTTTCAGCTCGGTGGCGGATGCCTTGACGCTCTCATTTCCGATGCGTACAAACGCCTCTAATGTGCCGTCGCCGGAGTAATAGTAGGGCGTTTCCTCGCCTTTGAACACGTCAAGGATTAGCAGCACCTTGCCGTCCTCGGTCTTGTGAAACCGCAGCCGAAACTCCGGGATGGGCTCCATGCGCGTCTTGAGGATCTCGCTGATTTTCTCGGCGTCACTGTCGGGTTCGGTCAACCCAACGATCTGTCCGTCATCCGCCATGCCGAAAATCAGCGCACCGCCCAGCGTGTTCGCAAAAGCGCTGACACTCTTGCACCAGCTTTTGGGCTTTCGTACTTCAAGCGCCGCTTTCTTGTCATATTCGGTTGTTTCACCGATCAAGTTCTCCATATCCATCTGTTCCGACCACCTTTTGCGCGAAATATCGGTGCTTTCAGTATAATATAAAGTCGGGCGTTTTTCAAATAATCTTTTGAAATCAAAGTTCATACGCGCAGAAATCCCATATCTTTTCCAGAAGCTGATGCGTTTCTTTCCACTGGTCCTCTGTAATTTTCCCGGTTGCGTTCGCAAGATGGGCAATCTGATTCAGGTTATTTCCCACCGCAGACAACTCCTTTATGAGCTTGATGTAGGTGGCATTAGGGCGCGGTCGAATCTCGTAACCGACAAGCAACTTCCGAATGACAGGCTCCATTTTCAAGCCGGATGTTTCGCTCATCTCGCGCAGTTTGGCGTACTCTTTGTCGGTGAGCCGCACGGTGATTTTCTTGGTTCTGTATATCATTGTGTCAATATCCTTTTGAATCAAAAGCCACAAAATGAGGGACGGGGTTTCAGGGGTATTCCCCTGACAAGTGGGCGTTATGCCGTCATGACGGCAAGATGCCGTGCTTGCGCGGGGGACGTTCCCGCATTTCCATGCGGGAACAGCCCTCTGAAAAAGAGTTAAATATAAATTAACTCACAGCACACGATTTCCTCGGCTTGCGCCTGCAAAGCTTGCATCTGAGCCGCCCATTCCAAAGGGTGATGCCGTTTCAGATCCTCGGTGACTCCGCGCTGTTCTGCAAGCCGGCGCACCAGCGCGTAGACCTGATTGTGTGCCTCGCTGTCGATGCCGGCAAGGTGCTGTGCCAGCGTACCGTCCAGCAGCATTTGGTCGCGCTCAAAGGAGCGATGCTCGTCAAGAAAACGCGCCCGCATCGCACCGTATTTGCCCAACGGCGGTGTGCTGCCCGTGGGCAGGGCAAACGACGGAACCAAGTACCCGTTTACGTTAGTGTAATCCGTAGACATTTTTGACCTCCTTGTATGGCGCGGTTATACCGCTGATGGTGTTGAGTTTGTAGGTAGCAAGGCTTGTCCACAAAAGCGATTTCATGTACTGCGGCAGATTTTTGACCTTCCGCGTGGTGATTGCCTGCAAAAAGGTATCCAGCACATCCTCCACATACGGTTCCAAGCCGTCCTCCTCGCAACCGTTGCTGGCGCAGCTGATTTCAGCCAGCACCTTGTCAGCAGTGACAAGCGCACCGCGATACGACTGTGCGCCGGTGGCACAGCACATCTCGGTAAGGCAGGTATTGAGCAGCCCAAATGCGCTTTGGCGGGCGTCATCCGTGACGCCATTTGCTTGATACGGATGCTGCTGGCGGAAGTCGTATCCGGTCAGGTAGCGGATTGCCGCCTGCATAAGGGCGGGCTTAGCCATATACGCCTGCGGAATGGACTTGTGCTTTGTCAGCGCGGGCAGAACTATGTTTTCCAAAGCGTTTTCATCCATCTCTCCCCCGCCTTCAGGCGGCTCTGCCGCAGGAGAGATTGATAGATTAGTTTTTATGAGTTTTTCTTTATGATTTAGTTTTATATTACCGCCCCGGTTTCCACCGCAGTGGTTTCCACTATGGTGGTTACCACCGGGGTGGTAATTGGGGTGGTGGTCGGCGGCTGCTTTTTCAGCAGGCTGTTCGGCGGTTTCGGTTTTGTTTCGTGTCAGATTGGTGCTTTTCACATCGCCGTTGCGGTCATGGTAGAAAAGGTAGGCACCGTCCCATCCGCTGTTGTCGGGGCGCAGTTCATACTGATAGACGAAGCGCCCCTTTTCACCGGGATACACATGGATGAACAAATACCCCTTGCTTTTCAATTCGTTCCATGCCGTGTTGAAGGCGTATTCTCCCTCCGGCACGCGCTCCATAAGGCTGCCTTTGGTGAGGGTAATGTTCTCCATTGTGATATAGCTTTGGATGCGTGTATACAGCCCCAATGCGCCGCTGCTGAGGTTCCAGTCGCGGGCGACACTGTTCTGCACCACAGTAAAACCGGGCTTCGGGATAAAAGTGCCGTTATTGGCTGCTTGATTTTTCATTTTCCCTCCAAATGGTAGAAGAGTTTGATAATCCCAATATGCCGAATTCTTCCGAAACAGAGGGTAACAGACAAAAATTAGGAGTTGTTCTTAATTTTAAAAAGTGGTAACTAAGGTGGTAACAGATAAAGGCAAAATCGCGGTAAAACCACGCAAAACGTGCCTTTAAGGTACACAAGAAACGCAAAAATCGAAGAAAAGCGTATCTTTAAGGTACAGAAACAGATCGGTATGCGCTCATAACCCGGAGGTCGCAGGTTCAAGTCCTGTCTCCGCAACCAACAAAAGAGCGTTGAAACGATAAATTTCAACGCTCTTTTTCTTTGTCTGGGGCAAAAGTGGTCACTTTTCGGTCACTTTGACCCCAAAATGACCCCAAAACGCAAAAATGACTGCGCTCGGGCTGCTGAAATTTTCAACAGCCGGGGCGCTTTTTGTGGATAAATTTTGCGCAGCTGACAGGTAAATATAGGTGCGGTGTGACTGTCCTACTCTGCTTTCACCAGTACCAACACACTGTTGTCCGGTACGACAATCTACTCCTGTCTGGTGGGAATCGGCGGGTATTTGTACTGGTGCAGGACCTTTTGAATCTGCTGCTTGACCTCTAACAAGGCAGCGTCCAATGTGGCAGTGTGAACTGCGATTCTGGGGAAATCCGGGACGTGCGCAGTACAGCCGTCCGCTGTGATTGTACAAAGAACCGGATAAGGTTGGTTCTCTACCGAAATGCTGTACTGCACCCCGAACATATCATCCATCTTATTCATTTCGTTCCGCTTGTGTTCGTCCATGCTGTGGACATAGGTGCCCATTGTGAATGCTACGGAGTAATGACCGAGGATGGCTGACAACGTTTTGTAATCCATACCGCGTTCCAGTGCGCGGGTGGCAAAGGTGTGGCGCAAAGCGTGGAAGGTAAAGTGGCCAACGTCGGCATCCTTCAGCATGTGGTCGTAGCCGCTGAGAAACGGTCAAATATGTCGCGTCGCAAAGAAAAAATATTTTAAAGATTTCGCATCTGACTAAATGCCCAAATACACTTCAATACCAGCATATCCACCCATTGTGCTAAAAACCCTTGCACTTTTACAAAATATCTAAATCCATTTTAACAGGCAACGGGGCAAAAACCCTGCCACATTACTCAAAATTAAAACAGGCAAGCCACAGATTAAAACGGCTTGCCTGTTTTAATTGACGATGGTGACGGTAGTGACGATGTTTATGGGATATGGGTAGGGGTATGCAAGAAAGAACGTCACCATCGTCATCACCGTCACGCTTATAGTGAAATGACGCTTGCAGTTTACTACTGCTCGAAACAAAAACAATGATGCTACGAGAAACACAAAATCAGAATGACGCAGATGACGCTAATGACGCTGAATCCGGGATATGGTATAGGGATATCCTCAAAACAGCGTCACAAGCGTCATCTGCGTCACTATCGTCACGCAAGAACAGCGCGGGGGTCTGGGGTACGCCCCAGAAATGTGCATGTGGATGACCACATGCTATGCTAGCAAAACATGTCTACCCCTAAAACGGTGACAAACAAACCCGATACCCGCACAAATTCGTATATGCTCTCAAGAGTGAATCACTTCTGATTCATCCAAAAATCTTGACTCGAAAAAGTGAATCAGTTCTGATTCACTCTGTACAAATAAATGGGAATCCACTTTTCATTAAAAAATCCACCAAGATTTTCCTGAACAGCACACAAGGCTATAGAAAATCCTGATGGACGAAGCAGCTAAACCAGAAACAAAATCAGAAAGGCTCAGAACAGCGTCGGAACAATGTCTTACCCCGGCTGCTTGCCGATGTAAGCCAGGATGCCGCCGTCAACGTAAAGAATCAGGCCGTTGACAAAGGCGGAAGCCTCGGAAGCGAGGAACACAGCGGGACCGCCCAGATCCTCGGCCACACCCCAGCGCTCAGCGGGGGTCTTGGCAACGATGAACTGGTCGAACGGATGACGGGAGCCATCGGGCTGGATCTCACGCAGAGGTGCGGTCTGCGGGGTGGCGATGTAGCCGGGTCCGATGCCGTTGCACTGGATGTTGTACTTGCCGTACTCGGAGGCAATGTTCTTGGTCAGCATCTTCAGGCCGCCCTTGGCAGCGGCGTAGGCGGAGACAGTCTCGCGGCCCAGCTCGCTCATCATGGAGCAGATGTTGATGACCTTGCCGCCGCCCTGCTCGATCATATCGGGAATGACAGCCTTGGCAACGATGAACGGTGCGTTCAGGTCAACGTCGATGACCTGACGGAACTGGGCAGCGGTCATCTCGATCATCGGGATGCGCTTGATGATGCCGGCGTTGTTGACCAGCACATTGATGTGGCCGACCTCGGCGGTGATCTTCTTGACCATCTCATTGACGGCATCCTCGTTGGTGACGTCGCAGACATAGCCGTGGGCGTTGATGCCGGCTTCCTTGTAGGCAGCCAGACCCTTGTCCACCAGCTCTTGCTTGATGTCGTTGAAAACGATGGTGGCGCCGCAATTGGCCATAGCGGTGGCAATGGCAAAGCCGATGCCGTAGGATGCGCCGGTGATCAGCGCGACCTTGCCGGTCAGGTCAAAGGATTTGGGTGTGCAGACAGACATAAAAGTACCTCCTGTTGAATAAAAACGATTTATCTTTCCAGTCCGTAGGGCACCGGGTGCTTGCCGTAGCGGTTGGCGGGGCTGCCGGTCAGGGTCAGCGTCAGGGTGTTTTCGCCGGGGGTCAAAAGCCCCGCCAGCGGGAATTTGTGCGGCGGCCAGAAGGAGACGCCCGCCGGCTGGCCGTTGACAGTCAGCTCGGCCATCTCCTGCCCGGGCAGGGTCAGCAGCGGCGTGGCGGTCTGCAGCTCCGTTGCTGTGATCTGCAGTGTGGCGCGGTAGGTCTTGGTGAGATGGGCCGCGTCCTCGTCCGCAAGGGTAAAGTCTGGTGCGGCCAGCGACAGATAGGTAGGCGGCAGGGGAAGGGCCTCGCTTTCCCGCGCAGTGCAGGTGAACAGCAGCAGGCTGCCGCGCGCGGGCAGCTCCAGCGGCAGGCAGGCCCCTTTGGCGGTGCGCTCGGCCGGGCAGGCGCAGGGCTGGCCGTTCCACAGATCGTACCGGCAAAGCGGAGCATCCACCGGCAGGGTCAGCCGGGTCTTGATGGAGGTGTTGCCCTCGTTGACAAGCAGCCAGCAGGCGCGCTCTTCCTTATTAAAATAGGCGCAGCGCAGCATGGGCTGCGGCGGGTCGCAGCGGCAGTCCGGCTCGAGCGCCGAAACCTCCGGATGCGCAGCGTCCGGGAACAGCGCCTTATCCCCCAGCACGGCGGTGTATCGGTGCCCGTGTAACCAAAGCGCGCCGTCCTCGACCGTGCAGGCGGGAAAGCAGCTTTCGGGAATGTACTGAAAGCCGATCTGCCGCTCAAACAGCGGGCGCACGGTGTCGGGGCAGAGGTCGCGGTTGCGGCAAAGCACGGCGGCCTCCGCATGCAGGTCGATGTCGGTCATCAGCCAGGACAGCCGCCGCCAGTAGGTGCTCCACGCCTCGTAATGCGCCCACCAGATGCTGTGGGGGCCGACATCGGGCGGGCGCTCGTCCTTGCGCTTGCCGCGGATGCTGTAATAAAAGGCGTGCGGGATAAACAGGTTGACCCCGCGCACCGCCAGCCAGTCGGTGTACCATTTGATGTCCCCGCCCGAAAGCTGCCACGGGTTGTCGTCCTTGTTGCAGGCGCCAAAGCACTCGTTGGCGTTGCGGCGGCGGTGCATCAGCCGCGCGGCGTCGGCGCTGCACTTGGCCATCGTGGAGTCGATGCCCGCCAAGCCGTCCTTTTCGGGGGCGAGCCAGCGCAGCACCAGATCCTGCCCCGGCACGGCGAAGTATTTTTCTACTTCTATATCATCGCTCTGGTGGGGGTGCCCCATCAGGCCGATGCCGTGCGCCTCGCACCAGCGGGAGAGTGTGCCATAGTAGACCTCGCCCTCGCGCTGCAAAAGCAGCTTGTGATACAGCCTTGTATCGTCGTTTTCCCTGCCGTCAAACAGGGCGGTGAGGTTGGCGGCGTTGCCGCCCGCATGGCGGAAAATCTCGGCAAAGCCGTGCGTCCACGGGAACATACCGCTGACATTGCGCCCCAAAATACTCGGCTCATCGGTAAAAAAGCCGATGATCGCGGCTCCGAAATACTCTTTCAGTTCCCGATAGTAGGCTTCGTGGGTCAGTTCAATAAAGCGGCTGACGGCCGCAGGGTTCAGAATATCAGCAGTCTTGGGAGCATTTTTCTCGCCGTCATCCTCGCCCCAGTGCAGCCCGCGCATCGTGCCGCCGCTTTTGCGCACGACCAGCGCGCCGTTTTCCGCCTGTGCCAGCAGCTCGTCCCCCGGCAAAACGGTTTGGGTCAGTGTGATGCCCTCGCTGGCCAGTTCGGGGTGGTCTTTCACCACAAGGCCGCAGGCCGAGCCAGAGGGGTACATTCCCTCGTCATACAAAACGATTTTCATATCCAGCGCGGCGGCGGCTTCGACAGCCGTGTGGATAAGGGCAAAGTAGCGTTCACTCAGATAGGTGATGTCGGGGCTAAGCCCCATACGCGGGTGCAGTACCACGCCGTAAATGCCGTGGGCGGCAAAGTCCGCCAGCTGACGGCGCAGCTCCTCAGCGGTCAGCTCGCCGTTCAAAAACCAAAACGGGATGGCGGTAAATTCTCTGGGCGGGTTTTGCAGTTGGGCAAGAAACTTCATTATGCGGCCTCCTGTGCTTCGGCGCGGGCGCAGATGTCCGCCCATGCGTGGGATTTATAGTAGAACAGCATCGCCAGCAGCCCGACAACAAAGCTGAGCGAAACACCCGCCATGGCGTAGCCGCCGTAGCCCAGCCACGCCAGCAGGTAGGATGCCGGGATACGCACACCCCACAGCAGAATGATGTTGACGATGGTGGAATAGCGGATCTCGCCCATGCCGTTGGCAAAGCTCATAATAGCATTGAAGGCTGCATAGCACCACTGGAACGGCAGCACAACGCGGATATAGCGCACGGCAAAGGCAAGCACGGCCTCGTCCTGCGTAAAAAGCAGCAGCAGCGGGCGGCAGCAGGCCGCCATCAGCAGCCCGCCTGCGAGGGAGAGCAGCCCCGAGGCCGCCGGGAGCAGCCAGCCGCCCCTGCGCAGACGGCTGTAGCTCTGTGCGCCGAGGTTTTGCCCCGCAAACACCGAGGTCGCCTGCGACAGCGAGGTGACCGTGATGTTGGCCAGCCCGCCGACCTTGCCCGCCACCGAGCAGCCCGCCACAAAAACCGACCCCTGCAGGTTGTACAGCACCTGCAAAAAGATGTGACCGATGGAGTAGAGCGCCGAGTTCAGCCCCAGCGGCAGACCGATGCGCACAATCTGGCGCAGGGCTCCGGCATCAAAGCCGCAGGGCAAAACAGGCAGCGCAAGCTCTGTGCAGCGGCGGCGAATGTAAAAAATGCTGCATATCCACGACAAAAACAGTGCAATCGCCGTGGCTACCGCCACGCCGCCTATGCCAAGGCCGAGCGCGCCGGTAAGCACAAGATCCAGTACGATGTTGGCGGCGCAGCTGATAAACAGCAGCAGCAACGAGGACGAGCTGTTGCCTATGCCGCGCAAAAGACCGGCGTTGAAGTTATAGCCCATGTTGCCCAGAATACCCAGCATCGTGATACGCAGATACAGCACCGCCCCCGGCATGGCGTCCGCCGGGACCTGCATCAGCCGCAGCATCCACGGACCCAGCAGGAACCCGATGACGGTCAGCGGCAGCGACGCTGCAAACAGCAGCCAGACCGAGGTGCGCACGAGCTTTTGCAGCTGGTCATGGTCGGCGCGGCCGACCGCCTGCGATACGAGGATGGAGATGCCCGAGCCGATGCCCACAAAGACACAGAGCAGAATTTCGAGCGGCTGGGAGCTGGTCGCCACCGATGCCAGCGCCGTAGTGTCGCAGAAATTGCCGATGACGAGCGTGTCCACCGTGCTGTACAGCAGCTGCAGAATATTGCCGGCGCAGATGGGCAGCGCAAACAGCGCCGCGCGCCCCAGCACGGAGCCGTGGGTCATATCAACTTGTGCGGATTTTCGGTAAGACGGCATAGCCCTATCCCCCCCGGTATGACAGATTTTCTTATCCATATTGTACGAGGAAACCGCGCCGGTTGCAACAATCATTATCCTTTGGTTTTTGGATGAATATAAACGATGCGGCGAGCAATTTCGGCAGTGCGGTGTAAAAAACAATCACGCCCTTTGCGGCGGTGGGAGGGCGTGCTTTTTTACCGTTTTGTGCAGGTTCCACAAACAAAGATGGACAAAATCGGTAACATTGACAGCAAGATTTGCCGCAAAAGGGCTTGCCTCTGCGGCGCAAAATGTGCTATCGTTAAAATCAAATTCAGTAAAAAGGAAGTAAAATTTGTATGCGGAAGCCTCTGACAAGACAGAACAGCACGCGCGACAAGCGCAGATACTCTGCTTATCAGAACCGTATTTTTTTCTATCTCGTGACCCTTGTCACCGCCCCGCTGCTGCTGTTGGGTGTGCTGTCCAGCGTGGTGTACTACCGGCAGACCGTCACGCGCAGCGATGCCCTGCTGGCCTCGGCGCGGGAGAATGTCGAGACGCAGATGGAAATTGCGCTGAGCAACCTGCGCGCCTACTACAGCGCGGTCGTCAGCGCGGACAATTACCAGACCCTGTGCCAAAAAACTGTGCCGCCGTACAGCGAGTACACCCTTGTGCGCGATATGCAGACCGCCATGCGCGGCGGC
The DNA here is from genome assembly GCA_025757985.1 of Oscillospiraceae bacterium. Taxonomy (NCBI): domain Bacteria; kingdom Bacillati; phylum Bacillota; class Clostridia; order Eubacteriales; family Oscillospiraceae; species Oscillospiraceae bacterium. The sequence goes on along the minus strand of CP107210.1, from coordinate 2,338,622 downwards.
AATCTGGTGGATAAATATGTCGAGGGGTATACCTACATCAACCTGCGCAGCGGGTGGATTTTAAGCAACAACGGCATGTACCGGCTGGCTGATGCCGCCAACCGGGATGAGGTCGCCCACCTGCTGAACGAATGGGCGGAGCAGCATGCTGCCATGATGTGGGTCAACCGCACCGACCAGCCCACCCCCGCGCTGGCAGACACACCGCTGAACACGGTGGATCTGACCGGCGAGCTGCTCGTGCTGCGCAGCAGCTCCTACCGCACGGGCAGCTATGCGGTGCTGATCGTCAAGCTGGATCTTTCGCCGCTGTATGAGATGACCGAGAGCTGGCAGACCGGCGGCTACAGCATTGCCGCGCGGGATTTCACCGGCAAGACCGTGCTGAGCACCTCTGCTGCGCTGACCGCCCTGCTGGACGCCGACACCCCCGCCGAGGGCGGCTGCGTGCTGGGTGGCTGGCGGCTGAACAGCGGCAAGATGGGCGTGAACGGGCTGACCTACTATGCGGCGCTGCCGCAGCGCACGCTGGCGGCTACCGCCGGCATGGTGATTCTGATCGCTTTTGTGCTGGCCGGGGGACTGGTGGCGGTGCTGCTGATCTGCCGCCGCTCGACCAGTGTGCTGTACGCCCCTGTGGATGATCTGATGCACGCGGCCAGCGGTGTGTTCGGCCAGCCCGGCAGCGATGAGGAGGAGTTTGCCTATCTGGCCGCCGGTGTCAAGCAGGTGGCCCGGGACAAGCAGGCAATGCAAAGCCTGATGCAGCAGCAAAACCGCCGCCTGCAGCAGAGCTTTGTGGAAAATCTGATCCGCAGCGAGGTCACCGATGAGGCCGCTGGCCACACGATGCAGAAGCTGGGGCTGGCAGTCTGCCCCGCGTATCGGCTGATCGCGCTGGCGCTGGATACCCCGGCGGGCACCTCCGGCCCGGTGCGGGAGACGATGCTGCTGACCGCCATACAGACGATGCCCACCGAGCTGCTGCGCCGCTGCGCGTTCCAGCCCGTAATGCTGAACTTTACCCTGCTGCTGGTCGTGGGCGGCGAGGAGGCTGATCTGAACGAGGCCTGCCGCGTGGTATATACGGCGGCGGCGCGCAGCATCCGCACCGCGCTGGGGGTCAGCTGCCGCGCGGGCGTCAGCCGCCCCTTCCACAAGCTGCACCACATGCAGCTGGCCGCGCAGGAGGCATGGGAGGCCCTGCGCCTGCCGGAGGCCGATGCCCCCGAGGCAAGCGGGCAGATGCTGTACTACCAGCCGCCCGACGAGCAGTGCGCCCGCAACGGCTATGATACGCTGCTGGAGCATGAGATCACGGCAGCTGTAACCGCCTGCAAGGCCAAGGAGGTGCGCCACCTGCTGGAGCGCTTTACCGCCAAAATGCTGGAAAAGAACATCCGCGGGTATGAGCGGCAGTTTTACATCCAGCGGCTGGTGGCGGCCATGCTGGCCGTGGCGGAAAACGCCGGGCTTTCGGTCAATCAGGTGCTGGCAGACCGGCAGGCCAACCTGTTTGAGACGATCGGCAAGATCTACACCGCCGACCAGATGCAGAATTTCCTGATGGACGAGGTGGCCGTGCCTGTTATGGACCTGCTGACTGAGTTCCGCCAGAGCAGCTCCAGCGAGCTGGTCAAGAATGTGCTGGCGCTGATCAAGCAGACGCGCGGCGACATTACGCTGAACGAGTGCGCCGACCGGCTGAACTATAACCCGAGTTATATCTGGAAGGTGCTGCGCACCGAGAAGGATACCAGCTTCAGCGATCTGGCCAACAATGAAAAGCTGGAGATGGCCAAGGAGCTGCTGCTGACCAGCGACATGACGGTCGTGCAGATCGCCGAGACGCTGAACTATTCCAATGTGCAGAATTTCATCCGATTTTTCAGCAAAAAGGTCGGCATGACCCCCGGCAAATACCGCAAGGATTACCAGAACGAGAAGAAGTGAGGGGGATTTCCCTCACCGACAGCAAAGACCGCACCCGATGCGTTTCGGGTGCGGTCTTTGCTGTTATTCGGTTTCTATGCGCAGTACATTGACCTTGTCATCGTACTGGGTGCGGGTGCCGGTGATGTAGGGGATCAGGGCGTTGACCTCCATGACCAGCGCGCCCTCGGCGGTCAGATAGGGCTGGCCGTCCATCAGGTTTTCCTTGCCGTCAACCAGCAGGTGGGTGACGCCGACCTGCGCGGTTACGGTCTGCCCGCCGCTGTGCAGCGTCAGGCAGCCCCCGGCGGCGTTCCAATCATAGCGGAAGGCATCGGGGATGACCGTCTGCAGCCGCTCCAAAATGCAGAGCACCGCGCCCCAGACGCGGCCGTTCTCGTTGACGCTGCGCACGCCGCGGGTGTCCGGCTCCTGCCCGTTGACGAGGATCTTGGTGTAGCACTTGTCCTCCGGCTGGTATTTCGCTGCATCGGCCTGCGGGATGGGGACGAACGCATCGCGGCGCTGCGGCGCACAGGCGGCATAGTCCGGCAGGCGGCAGGGCAGCGGTGCGGCTGTCAGCGGTGAGAGGTCGGCAGGCATGCTCTGCAGCGTGATGACATTGCGGAGGCTGCCCATCACGGCGGTCAGGCGGATGGTGCCGGGCGCTGTGCCCGCGCGCAGAAATACGCGGTTGGTGCCGCACTCAGCATAGACATGGTTTTGGTGGATGACGCTGTCGTCGTGGCCGTAGCCTGCAAAGCGGCCGCTGTTGTAGCCGCCCAAAAACTGCGCGGGGCCGTCCAAGGTGAAGTCGATGCGCGCATCGCAGAGCGGGCAGATCCGCCCGGCGCTGTCCTGCACGGCAATATCGACATAGGCGATGTCGGCCCCGTCGGCGGCAAGGCCGCTCGGTGCGGTATGCAGCGTCAGCCGCAGGGCGGCGGGGCTGTCGGCGGTTTCCAGCCGGTCAGACGCGGCGGGCGTGCCGTCATAGCCGTAGCCCACGGCCTCGATCCAGCCGGATTGGGTCACATCCACACCGGGGAAGGCGAACACAAAGGTGTTTTGCGGCTTGTCGCACCGACCGACACGGCGCCCGTTGACGAGCAGTTCGACCGCGGCAACAGGGTAGCTTGCCACCACATACACGGTCTTATTGTGGGGGTCGCGGGTGTGCCAGACGCCGGTGCCCTCCCAATAGGTGCCGTTAAAGCGCTTTTCTTCATAGCGATAGTTGGCAGCGGTGAGGGCGGGGTAGTTCCAGTGGCCGATGATCTTGACGGCGGGAACCTCGCTCTGCATAACGCGGAAGCAGTCAAAGCTCTGCTTTTTGGTTCGGCAGGGATCGACGCGGCCGCTCATACGGGCATTTTCGCTGTAGGACTGGCGGCCATGCTGGGCAGAGTCCGTCCAGCAGAGCGCCGCACAGGCGCTGTAGTAGTTCTTGCCGGAGGCACCGCCCATCCGATCATTGAAAAACTCGGCGTAGCCGCGCGCATTTTCAAGCGCGAGATCTTCACTGGTCAGATCGTAGAAGTCGTACCCCATGGCTTTTTTGCCGCCCTTGCCGACCCAGCGGTTGCGGTAGTCGAAATCCGGCGGGGTGAAGTCGTCCCAGATGCGGCGGGGGGCCTCCTCGCGGCTGTACTCGGTCTCGGTGACGGGGCCGTGCTGCGACAAAAAGCGGGCGGCGTGGCGGTTCAGCATCGTGCCGACATACTCGCTCTCGTTGACGACCTCCTCGGTGTTCAGGGTGCGGCAGCCCATAAAACGCCCGCCGTGGGGGTCCAGCCGCTGCTTGAGCAGCCGCATCTCCCGCATGTGCTCGCGGGAGATCGAGTTGTTGCCGGCCTCCCAGAACAGAATGGACGGGTGGTTGCGGAAGGCGATGATGACATCGCGCATCAGCTCTACGCGCTGGTCCCACTGGCGGCCGAAGCTCTCCTTCTCCTTGTCACCGGCAGGCTGGGTGCAGACGATGCCGCGGCGGTCAAATGCACGGACATCGGCGGGGCTGCCCGCCACATGCATAAAGCGGATGTGGTTGGCATTGCTCTCGCGGATGAGGGCGGCGTCCTCATCGTGCAGCCACTCGGGCGCAATGCCGATGGCCGCCCACTCGTTGGCGGCGCGCTGGGCGTAGCCGCGCAGCCACTGCACCGCGCCGTTGATGCGCAGGCCCCGGTCTTTGTCGTAGCTTACGGCGCGGAAGCCGGTCGTCAGCTGTTGGGCGTCGGTCTTTTCGCCGTTTACAAACAGCTCGGCCTCCACGGTGTAGAGGTAGGGGTCGTCGATGCTCCAGAAGCGCAGCGGCAGGGTGTCGGCCCCGGCGTGCAGTACAGTGACCGCCATGGAATCCGTGGCGGTCGGTGCGGGCAGGCTTTCGTCCTCCACAGGGCGGTAATGCCCGGGCACAGCCTCATCGGGGATATAGGCGTCCGCCGGGGTGATGCTCAGCGGTGGGACGGCGCGGCCCGTGGGGGCTGCGGTGGCCGGGGCGCCGTCAAAGATGGCGGCAACGCTGCCGTCCGGGCGGCGCAGCGTGATGCGCAGCTGGGCGGAAACGGGGACCTTGCCCTCGTTGCGGACCTCGGCCTCGACCCGGATATCCGCCGTGGCGTTGTCTAAATCAAAATTCTGGCCGTAGACATAGAGACCCTTGGTCTGCAAATTGGAGTAGAGCGGCAGCGTCAGATAGACATCGGGCTTGAAAAATACCTGCACGGGGCGGGTGATGCCGCCGACCGAGGGATTGAAGTCGTTGCAGTTCCAGAAAAAGGGGACGCCCACGCGGTCGGCGGGGACGGCCTGCTCCTGCGGAAAGAGATAGCTGCCGGGGACAACATCGGGCTTGTTGGGGGTCTCGGCAATGCAGAACGGCGCGCTGCGGGTGGCGGTGTTGTCGGTCGCAATAGCGATGAGGTTCGGCGCATCGTACCGCACATAGGGGGTAATGTCAAAGCCGAACGGCGCAACGCCGGCCTCATAGTAGCCGGCCAGCGTGCCGTTTACATAGAGGTAGCAGGTTTGGCGCATCCCCTCAAATGCCAGCAGCACCTTGTGGTTTTTGTGCTGCGGCGGGATAGTGAGAATATTGCGGTAGAACGCTGCCGTGCGGCGCTGGCCGCTGCCGCCGTCCTGAATGCGGTCACGGAACAGATCCTCGTCATTGAAGGTGTGGGGCAGCGTGACGGGCTGCCAGCCGGTTTCCTGGTAGTCGGCCTCGTAAAAGGCGTGCCCCTCAGCGTCCCGGTGCGCGTCAACGGCCTTTGCCATGGGGAAGGCATCTGCCCGCAAAAAGTGCCAGCCGTGGTGGAAATAAAAGCTTTCGCCTTGCAGTGTAGACATAGCGTTTTCTCCCTGTCAGATGTGCTGTATACAGTTGCAGGCCCGCGATCTTATCTTTATCATACGCGCTGCCGCGGCGAAAAACAAGTGTCATTTGATGGGCAGAAGGTCTTGAAAGTGCGGTGCAGCGATAAATATCAAGATATGGAAACAGGACCTGTTTGCTGGCAGCGGGGCGGAGTGACCCAACCCCGCCGGCAAAGCGGGGCAGTCAGGGCAAGGCCGTGCGGTAAAGCCTCCGCAGTCCGTGAGGCTGCAGCAGGCCTAAAAACGCCATTTGTCAAAATGCACAAAACAGGCAGGCACCATGTATAAAATATTCACAATTTCAACCCGAAACAGCAAACGATAGTGCCGGTAGATATAAGGATTGTTTTGTGTGTCATCTGCATTGATAATTGCGCTGCATCGTGAAATATAATGAAAATTTTCGCATGCTTTTGATTGTAGCCAAATCCGCAGAGCAGGGGATACAATGGAAGCAACGAAACAGCCGCCGCCGGATGACGAGGGCCCGCGATCCTGACCAAAGCACCGCGGCCGCCGGCTGATGAGAACACAAAGCAAGGAGGAAACGCTTATGGCACAAACCGCTGCGGTCAAGCAGAGCAAGGCCAATGCCCGCGCCCAGAAACAGCTGGGCCACAACACATGGCGCAAGGCGTTCATGCAGCATTACTGGTTATATCTCATGATGCTGCCGGCGCTGCTCTACATGATCATCTTCAATTACCTGCCGATGACGGGCCTGTATATGGCATTTACCGATTTCAGCCCCTTCAACGGCGACACGATTCTGGAATCTGTGTTCGGCAGCCCCTTTGTCGGGCTGAAGTACTTTAAAAAGCTCTTCACCGGCCCGGACTTCTGGACGCTGTTCCGCAATACGCTGTCTATCTCGCTGGCCAACCTTTTCTTCGCCTTCCCGGCCCCCATCATTCTGGCGCTGATCTTAAATGAGCTGCGCTGCAAATGGTTCAAGCGCACAGCGCAGACGCTGGTCTACATCCCCCACTTTGTCTCCATCGTCATTGTGGCGGCGCTGACTTTCCAGATGTTCTCCACCACGGACGGCGCCATCTACCATGTGCTGACCCAGATCTTCGGCGCGAATGCGCCCGACCTGCTCAGCGACCCCAAGCTCTTTCCCGCGCTGATCGTCGGCCAGAATATCTGGAAAGAGACCGGCTACGGCACCATCATCTATCTGGCGGCGCTGTCCAGTGTGGATGTGCAGCTGTATGAGGCTGCCAAGATTGACGGCGCAGGCCGTTGGCAGCTGATGTGGCATGTCACGCTGCCCGCCATCCGCGGCACCATTGTCCTGATGCTGATCATGAAGGTCGGCCAGCTTCTGAACACCAGCTACGAGCAGATCTTCCTGATGCAGAACTCGATGAACCGCGCAGCCTCCGATGTGTTTGACACCTATGTCTACACCAAGGGCATCACGGGCGGCCAGTACTCGCTGGCAACCGCCACCGGCCTGTTCAAGTCCACCATCAGTATGCTGATGGTCGTCACCGCCAACAAGATCGCCAAGCTGTGCGGCGAGTCCGGCCTGTACTAAAGAAGGGAGCTGTGCTACAATGACAATGCCCTTTACCCATAAGAAAGACGAGGTGCGCGCCACCGGCACGCTGGAAGCCCGCACTCCCGGCGATCAGGCTGTACAGGTTCTTTTGTATGTCATCATTGCGCTGGTGGCGCTGGCCTGTGTGCTGCCCTTCATCTATGTGGTGGCCGGCTCCTTTGCGACCGAGCGCGAGCTGACCGAGCGTCCCTTCTTCCTGATCCCGCAGGATGTATCGCTGAACGCCTACCAGTACATCCTCAAGCAGGGCGATGTGTTCCGCGGACTGAAAAATTCGGTGATCGTCACCGTGATCGGCACGCTGATCAATATGTTCGTCTCCTGCACGATCGCCTACCCGCTGTCCCGCCCCTACCTCAAGGGCCGCAACGGCTTTATCAATATGGTCATCGTCACGATGCTGTTCACCGGCGGCATGGTCCCCGCCTACATTATGGTGGTCAATGTGCTGCATCTGGGCAACACCTACTGGGCGCTCTGGCTGCCCACGGCGATGAGCGCCTTCAACATGATCATCATCAAGAACTACTTTCAGGGCATCCCCATGGAGCTGGAGGAGGCCGCCATCATTGACGGCTCCAACGATCTGATCACCTTCGTGCGCATCATCCTGCCGCTGTCCGCGCCGGTGCTGGCCTCGGTCAGCCTGTTCTACGCGGTCAGCCACTGGAACAGCTACTTCAATGCGATGCTGTACATCAACAACTCCGACATGGAGGTCATCACCATCGTGCTGCGGCGTCTGGTGTTCCTGACCACGCAGGTGGCCGAGGATTCCACCTTTGACTGGGGCGCGGCCGGTATGCCGCCCATCAAGGCTGTCAAGATGGCAACCACGGTGCTGTCCACCCTGCCGATCCTCTGCATCTATCCGTTTGTGCAGAAGTTCTTTACCCAAGGTGTCATGGTCGGCTCGGTCAAGGGCTGATACCAAGCAATACAACCACTTTTATACAAAAAGGAGAAAAACGAAAATGAAAAAGGCACTTGCCCTCTCTATGGCGCTGGCGATGTCCGCCGCCATGCTCGCAGGCTGCGGCGGCTCCGCCTCCGACAGCACCTCCGCTTCCGGCGCTGCTTCCTCTGCGGACAGCGCTGCCTCCGGCACCCCCACCGTCAGCTTTATGATCCCCGACTTCACCGGCCATGTGCTGAGCAATGAACATTCCGATGAGGTCATCGCCAAGTACGAGGCCTACACCGGCACCCATGTCGAGTGGCGCACCGAGGCCAATGACACCTACAGCGAGAAGTTCGGCCTGACCCTGATGGACAAGGACAACATGCCGATGATCCTGACCGCAACCAAGACGCTGGACCAGAACGCCAACGCAGCCGATGCTGCCAAGCGCGGCGCCTTCTGGGATCTGACCGAATACCTGCAGGACAGCGAGGCCTACCCCAACCTGTCCCAGATCAGCCCCGATGTTCTGAAGGGCCTGACCGTGGACGGCCAGATCATCGGCATCCCCCGCTCCCGCGCCATCGGCCGCAACGGTCTGGGCTACCGCACCGACTGGGCCGAGGCCGTGGGCATCACCGAGGCCCCCAAGACGGTCGAGGATGTCTATGACATGCTCTATAAGTTCACCTATGACGATCCGGACGGCAACGGTGCCAACGACACCTACGGTCTGGAAATGTGCAAATACACCGGCCCGTGGGATATTATCCAGACCTGGTTCGGCTGCGGCAACGGCTGGGTCGAGCAGGACGGCAAGCTGGTTCCCGTACACCAGACCGCTGAGTATAAGGAAGCCCTTGACTGGATGCGCAAAATCTACGCCGACGGTCTGGTTCGCCCCGACTGGGCGACTGTAGACACTGCCAACTTCCAGGTCGACAGCCAGAAGGGCGTCACCGGTGTCTTTGTCGACACGATGGACGGCACCAAGCGCATCTGGAAATACTTTGAGGACAACGCCATTGCCGATGTAAACGATGCCTCCAAGATTGCAACCATGACCTCTGTCGGCCCCATCAACGGCCACACCCTTGCCACCACCGGCTACAACGGCTTCTACCTCATCACCAAGTCCGGCGCCAAGACCGAGGAGGATGTCAAGGCCTGCCTGCACTTCCTTGACAAGATGTGCGACCCCGAGATGATGGCGCTGGCCGACTACGGTCTGAAGGACATCTGCTATGACATCAACGAAAACGGCAAGATTGTTCCCAACGGCAAGTACGACACCACCAACTGCCCGCACGCAGGTCTGAATCAGGCTGTGCCTTATGTCCCCTACCTGACCGAGCAGAACCCCGATTACCAGCTTGAAAAGGCTGACTATCAGCTGGCTTACGAGGAGAGCATTGCCAACAATGTGCAGTATGCCGTGTTCAACCCCGCGCTGGGCTACCTGACCCAGTCCGACACCTACGCCGAGTGCGGCAGCGACCTTGTCCAGATTCTGGACGATGCCCGCACCCAGTATATCTGCGGCCAGATCGACGAGGCCGGTCTGCAGGCTGCCTTCGACCAGTGGAATGCCCGCGGCGGCACGCAGGTCATTGAGGAAGTCAACGCCCTGTACGCAGCAGATAAAGCCTAATTGAATGTGAGCGCCGCAGCGGATGTTGCGGCGCTCTTTTATGATGGAGGGAAAGTCCATGCAAATCTCTGTGCGCAGCCAGACGGCTGCCCAAACCACCCTTAGCTGGCAGCCGGTGGCCGGGGCCGCCCGCTACCGCATTTTGTGGAGCGACCGCCCTGGCGAGACCGTGCGGTTCAAAACGGCGGGCGAGAGCGGGGAAAGCCTTTTCACCTTCTGCCGCTCAACGCATATCCCCTATTACATCAAGGTGCAGGCGCTGGCAGAAAACGGGGCCCTGCTGGAGGAAAGCACACCCGTGCAGACCCCCGTGGGCCGCGTGCTGCTGCAGCAGCTGGAGGCGCTGTCCCGCGGTTTGGTAGCTGTCACGGCAAACACCGGCGTGTTTATCAGCTGGCGGCTCTTTAAAAGCGAAGTCACCGGCCACAACGCCACCGGCCTGACCGGCACCGACTTTGTGCTCTATAAAAACGGGGTCAGGCTCGCCACCGTGACCGACAGCACGAACTATCTGGACGCGCAGGGCACAAGCGGGGATACCTACGCCGTGGCCCCGCTGTTAAACGGCGTAGAAGGGCCCGCCTGCAGGGGCGTAAAGCCGTGGCAAAAAGGTTACTATGAGCTGCCGCTGCAAAAGCCGGCGGACGGCGTGACCCCGGCCGGGGAGCCCTTTGCCTACCACGCCAATGATATGAGTGTGGGTGATATTGACAATGACGGCGAGTACGAGTATTTTGTAAAGTGGGACCCTGACAACTCCCACGATGTGTCGATCAAGGGCTACACCGGGCGGTGCTTTATCGACTGCTATAAGCTGGACGGCACGCTGGTCTGGCGGCTGGACATGGGGCAGAATATCCGCGCCGGAGCGCACTACACCCAGTTTATGGTGTACGACTTCAACGGGGACGGCAGGGCCGAGATGGCTGTCAAGACCGCGCCCGGCACCGTGATGACCCGCTTTGCGCCGGACGGCACCGTGCTGTCCCGCCAGTATATCACGATGCCGCAGAAGGATCTGGACGCCGGGTACAGCCACGCGGATAACTATGTCTGCACGGCGCAGGATTACCGCCTGCATATGGCCGAGGTGTTCCGCCGCTGGCACACCCACCCCGAGGTCGTAAATGGCCGCTGGCCCGCCACGGTGGAGCAGTGCTTCGGCCTTGCGCCGCAGTACGCCTACCCCCTGTGTGAGGCTGATGCCCTTGCGCTGGCCGACTATTTCCTTGATGTGTACGCGCCGAGCCGCAGCCCCAAAAACGAGCTGCGCAGGTTCGAGGGCTTTGTCTATGACGGCCCCGAGTACCTGACGATGTTCGGCGGGGACGGCGCCGAGCTGGACACGATCGACTACCCCTACCCCCGCGTGGATGACGGCCTTTTGTGGGGCGATTATGCAATGCCCCGCATCGAGCCGTGCAACCGCGTGGACCGCTTTAACGCCGGGGTGGCCTATCTGGACGGTGAGCGCCCCTATCTGATCGCCTGCCGCGGTTACTACACCCGCGCCACGCTGGCGGCCTACGACTTTTTTGAGAACCGCTTTCACAAGGTATGGGGTATCGACTCCGGCTTTGTGCCGATGGCAAACCCCTTCAACGACAGCGGCTGCCACCTTGCTGTCGGCACCGACCCTGTGTACGGCATTCTGGCCGGGCAGGGCAACCACAGTATTTCGACTGCTGACATTGATGGGGACGGCTGCATGGAAATTGTGTACGGCGCAGCAGCCATCGACCATGACGGAAGCCTGCTCTACTCCAAATACGGCACCCTGCCGGACGGCAGGACCCGCGCCAAGTTCGGCCACGGCGATGCGATGCATGTGGCCGATATCGACCCTGACAGCCCCGGTCTGGAGATCTTCAATGTGTATGAGGAGGGCGAGCGCGCCCCCTACGGCTGGGCACTGCGCGACGCCGAGACCGGCGATGTCCGCTTTGGCGAATATGCCGAGGAGGATCTGGGCCGCTGCATGATCGGCAAGATCGACCCGAACACCCGCGGCCTGCAGGTCTGGGTCAAGGATGTGTACGATGTAAACGGGCGCACGCTGGAGTTGCCCACCCCCGGCACCAACATGAAGATCTACTGGGCGGGCGATCTTTCGACCCAGATCACCGATGGTGCGGACTATCTGCACGGCGATCAATACGGCGTCATTAACGATCTGACCCACGGCGTCATGCTGCAGCCCGCGGGCACCGCCACCAACAACGGCACCAAGGGCAACCCCTGCCTGGTGGCCGATGTGCTGGGTGATTTCCGCGAGGAGCTGCTGGTGCGCACAGCGGACGACACCGCCATCCGCATCTACACCACCACCGATCTTACCCCCCACAAGCTGTTTACCCTGATGCACGATGCGCAGTACCGCTGTGGCGTGGCATGGCAGAACAACTGCTACAACCAGCCGTGCTACCCGTCCTTCTACTATGCAGGCGACATGGATTTTGCCAATGTGCTGCCGCAGCTGAACGCCAAGCCTACCCTCTGGATGGCGGGCGATTCCATCATGCAGAGCTACGCCCCCAGCGATAAGCCGGTGACCGGCTGGGGCGAGGTGCTCCACACGCTGGCGCAGGGGGATGCTGTATGCTGCGCTGCCCACCGCGCGGACTGCCCCTTCCCGCAGGAGATGCGCTACGAGCTGCCGGGCCTTGTCATTGACAACTGCGCCATGGCGGGCCGCAGCAGCAAGAACTTCCGCGAGGAGGGGCGGTTGGACGACATTGCCGCGCATATCCGCCCCGGTGATCTGCTGGTGGTCAGCTTCGGCCATAACGATGCCAACCGCGCAAAGGCCGAGCGCTATGTCCCGGCGGATGCCTTCGGCGAGAGCCTGCGCCCCTTCTGGGACGCTGCCCGCCGCCGCGGCGCAGTGTGCATCTTTGCCTCCCCCGTGGCGATGCGCGAGTTTGACGAGGACAGCGTCTGCCACCCCTCGTTTGCCGCCTACCGCGAGGCGATGCGCGCCTTTGCCGCCGAGGTCGGCGCACCGTTTATCGACCTTGGCGCCGCTACCGCCGCCGCCAACACCGCCTTTGGCGCTGAGCGCTGCAAGGCCCGCTATATGTGGGTGGGCGCAAAGCAGGACAACGCCCACCAGCAAAACGCCGGCGCCTGCCGCACGGCACAGGCCTTTGTGCAGCAGCTTTTGCAGGATACCACCCCGGCACTGGATGTGCTGCGGGCAAATTTCAAATAAATTTTGACAAAAAAGAAGGTTTTGTTTATGAACTACACCGAACCGAAGGTCATTTACACCTGCTTCCCCGGCGGCAAGCATAAGGTGCTGACGATGAGCTATGATGACGGCCGTTTGGAGGACCGCCGCCTTGTCGAGCTGTTCAACCGCTACGGCATCCGGGGCACCTTCAACCTGAACGGTGGCCTGCCCCGCCCCGAGCGCATCCCGGAGAGCGAGTGGGTCGAGCTGTACAAGGGCCATGAGGTCGCCTGTCACACCTACCACCACCCCACCATCTCCCGCAGCCCGCTGGACCAGACCGCCCGGCAGGTGCTGGCCGACCGTATGCAGCTTGAGGGTGTCATGGGCTACCCCGTGCGCGGCCTTGCCTACCCCAACGGCAGCTGGACACCGGAGATCGCCGCCCTGCTGCCTGCGCTGGGCATCCGCTATGCCCGCGTGGTGGGCGATACCCATGACTTTGCGATGCCCCACGATTTTATGACATGGAAGGCCACCTGCCACCACACACACAACCTGCTGGAGGACGGCAAGCGCTTTGTTGAGCTGTACAAGACGCAGTACCTTTATATGATGTATGTCTGGGGCCACAGCTTTGAGTTCCGCACTGAGGAGGACTGGACCCTGATGGAGCAGTTCTGCCAGCTGGCCGGCGGGCGCGAGGACACCTGGTACGCCACCAACATCGAAATCGTGGACTACATGGCCGATGCCGCCCGCCTGCAGTACACCGCCGCGGGCGATAAGGTCTGCAACCCCAACGCCCAGTCCATCTGGGTCGAGGTGGATGGCCGCCACTATGAGATCCCCGCCGGAAAGACGGTGGCGCTGGTATAAGCGGATTCGCGATTTGAAAAGGAGAGAGCAATGGCAAACCTGATTTTTGACAAGGCCCAAATTGAGGCTACCATCGACAAGATCGTGGACCGCACGATGCGGATGGACATGACATGGGACTGGCCCTGCGGTGTGGCCTACTACGGCATTTGCGAGGCGTATGAGGTCACCAAGAATGAACGCTACCTGCAGCTGGTCAAGGACCGCGTGGACGAGTATATCGAGCTGGGCCTGCCGCGCTGGACGGTCAACACCTGCTCAATGGGGCACTGCCTGATCACCCTGTATGAGCATACCGGCGATGAAAAGTATCTGGACATCGCCAAAAGCAAGATCGAGTATCTGGAAAAAGAAGCGCTGCGCTTCGGCGATCATGTTTTGCAGCACACCGTCTCGGTCAACAATGACTTCCCCGAGCAGGCGTGGGCAGACACGCTCTTTATGGCGGGTTTCTTCCTGCTGCGGATGGGCGTGCTTTTGAAGGACGAGGCCCTGATTGATGATGCGCTGAACCAGTATTACTGGCACATCAAGTACCTGCAGGACCCCGAGAGCGGACTGTACTACCACGGCTACAACAACATCACCGGCGACCACATGTCCGGCATCAAGTGGGGCCGCGCCAACGCATGGGCGGCCTACACAATGTCGCAGGTCGGCGTGCGGCTGCCGCAGTGCTACCTCTACCCCAAGTTCTTAGATGTGGTCGGCAGCCTGAACGACCAGCTGGCCGCGCTCAAGCTTTACCAGACCGAGAACGGCCTGTGGCGCACGATCGTGGACGATGCCGCCTCCTATGAGGAGGTCAGCGCAAGCGCCGGCATCGCCGCCGCCATGATCACCAAGGGCAACCCCCTGCACATCAAGTACATCAACAAGGCTATCCCCGGTATGCTGGCCAATGTCAGCCCAGACGGCCGTGTGCTGAATGTCTCGGGCGGCACGGCGGTCATGAAGGATGCCGACGGCTACCGCGGCATCAGCCGCGACTGGATTCAGGGCTGGGGTCAGGGTCTGGCGCTGGCATTCTTCGCCGGTGTGCTGAACTACGACAATGTCCGCTCGGACGGCGCGTTGTAAATTGTCTGACAGGGCAAAAGCCCCCGCTGCCATAAGCAGCGGGGGCTTTTGCCTGCATATCGATGTTTTGCCTTTTCTCAATCCAGCCGGAACACCTGCTCCAGCTTTGGCTGGGCACCGGTGACGGGATCCATCTCCAGCTCCAGAATGTCCTTCATGTAGTCGTTCCAGCGGTCAACGACCGGGCTTTCGGCCTGCACCTTTTCGGCGTAGGCAACACCCTTTTCGCACTCGTAATAGCCGAACAGCTCATCGTTGCAGTAGAAAATGCTGTAATTGCAGATGCCTGCATCCTTCAGCACCTTGACCATCTCGGGCCAGATTTCCGCGTGGCGGCGCTGATATTCTGCCTTGCAGCCGGGCTTGATGCGGCCCTTCCATGCCATATGCTCCATTTGTATACACTCCTTTTGTTAGGGCAATAGCGCATAATTCTAAGTGCCGATACGGCGAGCGAGGTGCGGCAGCTACTAAGCCAAAAGCGCAGATAATACTAGATGTATTATCGAGCATTTTGGCAACGCAGATGCCGTGCCGCAGCCGCCGGAGCGGTGCTTAAGCCGTTAGGCGGGAATTGTGCGGTGTTGCCTTATACAAGCTTTCCCAGTTCCAGCTTTGCGCGGCGGCAGTGCTCCAGCTCGGCTACGCTGCCGTCCCACGCCTCGTTCTCACCGACAAAGCGCACGGTGCTGTCCTTGACGGTCAGGCCGTCCACGCAGCGGGCGTACAGCGCCGGGATGGCGTGCGGGTAGATGTGCCGGGCCGAGGGCTGCTCGTCAAACAGGCCGCCGGGCTGGGTGCCGTGGTGCTGCAGCGTCAGGTGCATCTCGCTGATGCGCAGGTCCTGAATTTCGCTGTCCGGCTCGCCGGCCGCAAAGGCGCAGCTTTCACTTGTCAGGTACAAATGGTCAAAGCTGACACGGCGGATCACGCCTGCCGGGCCGGTCTTGCCCTTGCGCGGCGTGGCGCTGACAAACAGCGGCTCGCCCTTGCCCCACCAGCCCGGCGCACCGGGCAGCTGGTAGGAGTCGGCGTAGCGGCGGGTGCAGCCGGTCAGATGGTGGACATGGATGTCCTCCACCGTGCCGCCGTCCCGCACCCAGACGCCCACCGCGCGGGAGCAGTCGTCAATGACGCAGTCGCTCAGCGTCACATTGCGGATCACACCGTGGGTCTCGGTTCCGATTTTCAGCGCAGAATCGCGGGAATGTAAGATGCAGCCCGTGATGGCCACATTCTCGCTCGCACCGTAGCGGCGGGACATCGGCCCGGTGGATTTGACCACGATGGCATCATCGCCGGTGCGCACGATGCAGTTGGAGATGACGACATCCTGGCAGCAATCGGGGTCGATGCCGTCATTGTTCGCGCCGCGGTCATCGTTTAAAATCATGATGTTCTGGATGCGCACATGCCGGCAGCCCGCCATGTGCAGCGTCCAGAACGCCGCGTCCTGCAGGGTCACATCGCGCACGGTAAAGTTTTCGACTGCCTCAAACAGCATCATGCGCGGGCGGAACGCCTCGCAGAATTTCGGGCATTCGTGGAAGCCGTTGTCCACATTCTTGTCCAAAAACACCTTGTCGCCCTGACCGTAGATCGTGCCCATGCCGCTGATGGTCACATTTTTGGCGTGGCTGGCCCCCAAAAAGAAGCCGCCCTCCCAGCCGTCGGCGGTGTCGTCAGGGTCGGTGCCGTCCCCGCCCTGCGGGAACGGGGTAATATCTGCGGGGTTCAGGCTGCTGATAAGCACCGCGCCGCTCTCCAGATGCAGCTCCACATTGTCCTTCAGCAGCACGGAGCCGCTCAAAAAGCGCCCGGCCGGCACGATAACGCGCCCGCCGCCCGCCGCTGCGGCCGCATCGACCGCCTGTTGGATGGCTGCCGCGCAGTTGGTCACACCGTCTGCCACAGCGCCGTAGCGTAAGATACTGTAGTCCATCGCTCCTGCTCCTTATTTTGTCTATGGCAACACCGCACAATTCCCGCCTGACGGCTTAAGCACCGCTCCGGCGGCTGCGGCACGGCATCTGCGTTGCCAAAATGCTCGATAAGACATCCAGTATTATCTGCGCTTTTGGCTTAGCAGCTGCCGCACCTCGCTCGCCGTATCGGCACTTAGAATTATGCGGTATTGCCCTATATTCTTCCTTCAGCATAGCACAGAAGCAGGGGTATGTAAAGTGCAATTATCACAAAGGATACTGCACTATGCCGCATATCTTTTGCTGCCCCGGCATTGTACAATAAAGAATAATTACAAGGTACAGGAGAGGAATGTTATGCCCTGCACGCTGCCTGCATCGCTGGCCGATGCCGCCGTCTGCCGCGGCTCCTTTCATGCCGTTTTGGGCAGGGAGGTTGAGGATACCGTTTTTGCCGACTTTTCCGCCGCGCTGCAAAAAGCACAGGCGGAGGGGCGGATCCTGACCGCAAGCCTTTTCCGGTATGAAAATCACCTGTTTTTTTATGCCGAGGGGCTGAACCGCCCGTTCACACCGCAGGGGCTTTGCCCCGCGCTGGACGCGGCGCTGCTGCCGTGGCCGCCCGCTCTGGGTGAGGCGGCACCCCGCCCATGGGCCGCCATGCAGCCGTATTTTTACCACGATGTACCCACCACCGCCGCCGACTGGCAGCGGGGCCGCTGCCCGCAGCGCCGCCGCGGCCGCATTGCGCTGCTGCCGCCCGACAGCTGGTGCAGCTATATGGAGCATCACCTGCGCATTGTCACCGAGGGGCTGGTCGAGGGGGACCGCTGGCATCTCATCTGCGTGCAGGAGGGGGTGCTTTTCTCCTACCTTGAGGAGCCGCGCACCAATGTGAACATCAAGCACCGGCCGGGCGCGCACAGCCCCGAGCTGGACGCATGGATCGCCGCCGACCCCGAAAGCCACTTTGCACGCTTTACGCCGGAGCAGAAGGCCCACCCGGACAGCGGCCACAACTTTGTATTTTTGCCCCGCATTGCGGGAACGGAGGACTGAACCATGACAAGGATCGGATGCCGCGCCCATGACTACGGCAAGCTGCCCGCCGCCGAGTTGGCCGCTGTGCTGCACGCCAAGGGCTACACCGGCGCACAGCTGGCCATGCCCCGCGGCATTGCAGGCATTGCAGATTTTGCCCATATCACCGGGGAACAGCTTGCAGAGATCCGCACGGCGTTTGCCGCGCAGGATGTGGAAATTTCGGTGCTGAGCTGCTATCAGGACCTGTCTGCCCCTGATGCGGACGCCCGCCGCGCCGCTGTGGATGCCGTAAAGCGCACGCTGGGCTATGCCAAGGTGCTGGGTGCCAAAATGGTGGGCAGCGAGACCGCGTGGGGCTCCTGCACGGACGAGGAAAAGGCTGCCCGCCGCCCGCTGATGCTTGACAGCATCGCCCGCATCACCGAGGAGGCCGCCCGCCTTGACACTGTGTTTGCGGTGGAATCGGTGGATGTACACCCGCTCTGCACGCCGGAGCTGCTGCGCGAGGTGCTGGACGCCGCCGCGGACGAAACCCACTGCCGGGTCATTTTTGACCCTGTCAACCTGTTCTGTGCCGCGGACGGGCAGGACAGGGCGTATCAGGCTGCCCACTGGAGCCGCTGGCTGGAGGTCATCGGCGATCAGCTTGGCGCCGTGCATGTCAAGGACTGCCGCATCGAGGCCGATGGCAGCAAGGCGCTGCTGCCGCTGGGCGAGGGCGATATGGATTATTCTGCCATTCGCGCCTTCCTAGCGAACCGTGCGCCCGCAGCACCGCTGCTGCGCGATGAGGTTATTCTGCCCGCCGACACCGCCGATGTGCGGTATCTGCGCAGGATGACCGACACTGTGTAAAAGTAAAAAAATTGCCCAACCGTTTTGCGGTTGGGTTTTTTCGTATTTTGTCAGCGATTCCAATAGGCCGCTGCGTTTCTGCCGGCTTCGGTGCCTACAGCGTTGTAGGCGGGCTGCAGGTAGTGGAAGCAATCCTTCATCAACCCTTTTGCGGCGAAGGTCTTGAATTGACGGCTGACCAGCACGATGTCGCCCTGTTCGGCGGCCAGTTCCTCCTGCGCCTGCTGCATGGGCAGGTACAGCTCCGGCTCATCGCGCTGGTTGCCGATTTGGATCAAAAAGCAGGTTTGCGCGCCTGCGTCCTGCATAAAGCTGTGCAGAACGCGCTCGGTGTCGGCTTTGTAAACGTCCTTGGGGGTGTGCAGGTCGCCGTCGGTGCAACCCTGGCACCAGACCATGGCGCTGTGGCGGATGGGATAGCCGTTTGCCTGCAAAAAGGCGCGCGCCTTGCGGGCGCGGCGCACGGCATCCTGATAGTACGGTGTGCCGGGCAACCACTTGGCAATGGCAGAGCCGCCCTTGGCGCAGGACACGCCCACCACCGGCACACCGGTTTGGGCGGTGCAGGCATTGACGAAGGACGACACCATCGCCCCCGTTTTCATGCCCGGTTCATACACACCAGCGGGGTCGTTCTCGTTCACACCGAAGGGTTCTTCCAGCGGGTGCAGTGTGTCGGGGTCGGTGACGGCGCGGTATTCGTACCCCATGCCGGGGGCGACAACAGGGGCAAGGGCGGCTTCCCCGCGCCCCGCCATATTACTTTGCCCCATAAAAAAGAGAAGATCTACGGTTCTCATAAAAGCTCCTTTTATCTAGGCAATACCGCACAATTCCCGCCTTACGGCTTAAGCACCGTTCCGGCGGCTGCGACACTTAGAATTATGCGGTATCGCCTTAAAACAAGAAAGATTTCACTGAGCGCCCACTGTGCGGACACTTTTTGTTTATGTCGATGCCACGGAAACCGTCGCCTTACGAGCAGGATTTTTCTGCGTCTTACGCAACAGTATGCAACCGGTGTGGCTGATAGGAAAATTATACCGCACGGAAGTGCCTAAGTGCAATCGTAAGTTGTACTCTCCGGTATTAAGTTGTACGCATCACGGCAAGATTCCGGCGGCAAAGCCCGGATTTGTATGTTTTGCAGATAAGATAGGATTCGTATTTGCTTTTTAGTATTTTATTTATTTAGTATTTATTAGTGCAGGCTTTTCCTGTACAGGTGAAACCCGTCTGGGCAAAGCCTGCACAGGAAAAGCCGTTCTTGGGTAAGAAAGCCCCAAAGGCGGGGAATTTGGGGCGGTATTTGGCTGGACAGGCACCGTGCCGATGTGGTGCGAACGCGCCCAAACAGGGGCGTTTCTCGCGGCGACAGGGGTGGTATGTGGGGCTGCTGTGGCGTGGTACTTTCGTACAATTTCTTGCCGGAAAGTAAACCTTATATACCGGTTCGTTGGGCTTTTCCTGTGCGAGAACCTCGTGATATTGGTATCCGAATTTCTCAATGGAACAAAAACTGCGCATTTATTTGATTGGAGTGTGCGAGAATCCGTTTCGAAGATTTGCCCCCAAAACTGCCCCCAAAAGGGTTTGGAACGGGTCAGCACCATGCAGCACTCCTTTGTACACATGGGACAAAATCCGTTCTGAGCCTAGGTACGCAATACCACCAAACCCAACAAAACAACATTCCAACGCATAAACTTTGAATTCCTCATAACCCGGAGGTCGCAGGTTCAAGTCCTGTCTCCGCAACCAACAAAAGCTCGTTGAAACGACAAGTTTCAACGAGCTTTTTTCTACATCATGGAAAAAGTGGTAACAAGCTGGTAACTTTGACCCCAAAATGACCCCAAAACGGGAAAATGACTGCGCCCGGGCGGTTGAGATTTTCAACCGCCCGGGCGCTTTTTGTGGATAAATTTTGCGGAGTTGGCAGGTAAATATAGGTGCGGTGTGGCGTCCTACCCTGCTTTCACCAGCACCAGAACGCTGTTGTCCGGTACGACAATCTGCTCCTGCCTGGTAGGAATCGGCGGGTATTTGTACTGGTGCAGAGCTTTTTGAATCTGCTGCTTGACCTCTAACAAGGTAGCATCCAGCGTGAGGGTGTGAACTGCAATTTTGGGGAAATCCGGGACATGCGCAGTACAGCCATCCGCTGTGATTGTACAAAGAACCGGGTAAGGCTGGTTCTCTACCGAAATGCTGTACTGCACCCCGAACATATCGTTCATCTTGTCCATCTCGTGTCGTTTGTGTTCATCCATGCTGTGGACATAGGTGTCCATCGTAAAAGCCACCGAGTAATGCCCCAGAATTGCCGACAGTGTTTTATAGTCCATACCGCGTTCCAGCGCACGGGTGGCGAAGGTGTGGCGCAGGGCGTGGAAGGTAAAGTGTCCGATGTCGGCATCTTTCAATAGACGGTCGTAGTAATCCTTGAAGGTTTTCTGCTCAAAGTAGTGTCCAAACTCGTTGGTGACGATGAAGCCATAGTCGGTGTACTTATCCCCTGCCCGAATCTTGTCCTGTGCTTGCTGTTGTTTCCAGCGGGTAAGCTCGTCTGCCATTGTGCGGGTCAGAGGAATCGTGCGGCGAGAGTTTTTCGTTTTGGGTGTGCCGAATACGATTTCGGTTTTGTTTTCGCCATCGTGGGCTTCGTACTTGGCAAGGCGGTTGATGGTGCGGCGTACATGGAGTTGGGTGGTGGAAAAGTCGATGTCCTCCCACTTCAGTGCCAGCAACTCCCCCATGCGTAACCCCGTACACAAATCCAGCCGGATAAATACCCCGTAGCGGTGGCAGTAGCTGACCTGCACCAGCGCACGCTGCTGGGCGTTGGTAAAGACTACGACTTCGGGTTTCTCTCCGCTGGGCAGGGTAACGGCATCGCAGGGGTTGTAAATCAGCAGACGCTCTTTTACTGCTTGCTGTAAGCACTTATGCAATGCCATGTGGTAGTTACGAAGCGTCTTGGGCGACAGCCCTTCCTCGCGAAATTTGTAGTTGTAAAATTCCTGCAGGGTATGAGGTTCAAGCTTCTTGAGCAGGATTTTTCCCAGTACACAAAAGTGCTTGTTGAGATAACTGCGGTAGCTGGCGTAGGTGGATTGCTTGACCGTGTCCTTCATATAGGTGTCCAGCCAGTATTCATACCATTCGCCCAGTGTCACCGACATAGGATCGCGCCAGCCCTGTGTGCGGACTTCGTGGGCTTGCTGCTGCAGGATTGCGATTGCCTCTTGCCGGGTGTTGCAGCAGGTGGATGTACGCCGGGGCTTGCCTGTCTTGTAGTCGATTCCGGCTGACAGTCGAACCTCCCACCGCCCGTCTGTTCGCTGACGGATGTTGCCCTCGTTATGCCCACGGCGCAGGGCTTTTTTAGATGTGTCTTTCACGGTGCATCGTCTCCTTTCTTGACACAAAGACTACCACAGGCTTGCGGAGAAAGCTATTCATCAGACCCGACAATCTTCGGGTTCTCGTTTTGGGCTTTATTGACCTTTTGCCGTTCCAGCCAGCCCAGCAGTTCATCCCGCCGCACCAGCAGTCGGTTTCCAATGTGGAACGCAGGAAAAGTCGCGTCGTGAAATATCCGATAGGTGGTCGAGCGTGAGATACCGAAGTAAGTTTGCACCTCCTTGGGACTTACAACATTGGGTAAATCTTGAAATTCCGTGTTCATGGGTTCCTCCTATGTAGATAAAATTAAAAGTTCTTCACTATATAGCCGCTGAGAACGGCGAAAATTACGAGGTTTTTTAAACTGTTTAGAAAAAGTTCAAATTTTTAGAAAGATTCCAAATCATATCATACAGACCGGTAGTCGCAACTTTTGCAACTGTCCTCAAAATTTTCGAAAAAATTATCTCTACTATATAGCCACTGGGAAAAGGCAAAAGGTAACGCTCGCTGAAAAAATAATGGAATTTTTTCATTAAATTTCAGTATAACAGTATAACTTGCAGGATTCCTGCAAGTTTAGAGATGTAAAGCGAAGAATTTTTTCTCAAGAACTGGCCTAAACGCCAAAATTACACTTCAAAAACAGCATATCACCCATTGTGCTAAAAACCCTTGCACTTTTACAAAATATCTAAATCCATTTTAACAAGCAATGGGGCAAAAACCCTGCCACATTACTCAAAATAAAACAGGCAAGCCGCAGATTAAAACGGCTTGCCTGTAGAATGACGATGCTGACGGTGATGACGATGTTTTTGATATACCCCTTTACCCTATCCCACGAACACCGTCACCATCGTCATCACCGTCACGCTTATAGTGAAATGACGCTTGCAGTTTACTACTGCTCAAAGCAAAAACAATGATACTACGAGAAACACAAAATCGGAATGACGCAGATGACGCTAATGACGCTGAATCTGGGATATGGTATAGGGATATCCTCAAAACAGCGTCATTAGCGTCATCTGCGTCACTATCGTCACACAAGAACAGCGAGGGGGTCTGGGGAACACCCCAGAAATGCGTTTGTGGATATCCAAACGCTATGCTAGCAAAACACATCTACGCCCCCAAAAACGATAGCACCCAACCCAGATGCCAATACAAATTCGTATATCCCCAGAGTGAATCACTTCTGATTCATCCAAAAATCTTGACTCGAAAAAGTGGATCAGTTCTGATTCATTCTTTCAGATAAGACACGATTTAAACAAAGGAAGAAATCCACATCGAAAGGCATCCACCTGATTTGAAAATTTCCCACAAAACATTCCGCGTTACCCCCTTGCCAAATTCTAAAAATCCTGTATTATAATAGGTGTGGCGCTGAAATTTGCAATCCATTGGGATCGGAGTTTCAGTATTATGAAAAATACAATGTTGGAAATGACCCGCTATGCGGCACTGGCTCGTCAGGCTGTGGCGGAGGGTGTTGTCCTGCTGAAAAATGAGGCTGTCTTACCGCTGGCTCCCGGCGGCAGGGCGGCCTTGTTTGGGTACGCACAATTTCACTACTATAAAAGCGGAACCGGATCCGGCGGACTGGTCAATGTGACCCATGTGCCGAATCTGCCGGAGATACTGGGCGGTGACGGCGGCTATCGGCTGGATGCCGAGGTGCAGGCCCGCTATGCCGCATGGCTGGCAGACCACCCCTACGAGATGGGCACCGGCTGGGCGCAGGAACCATGGTTTCAGCCGGAAATGCCGCTGGACGAAGAATTTGTCCGTGCTGCCGCTCGGCGCGCCGACACGGCGTTTATCGTCATTGGCCGCACAGCGGGCGAGGATCAAGACAACACGAACACCCCCGGCAGCTTTCTGCTGACCGAGGACGAAGAAAATATGCTGGCGCTGGTATGCCGCTATTTCAATAAATCTGTTGTGCTGCTCAATGTTGGCAACATCATTGATATGCAGTGGGTCGCGCGATATAACCCCGGCGCGGTGGCTTACATCTGGCAGGGCGGACAGGAGGGCTGCCGCGGTGTGCTGGATGTGCTGAACGGCGCGGTCAGCCCCAGCGGCAAACTGCCCGACACGATTGCCCACACCCCGGCGGATTACCCTGCTGCTGACCACTACGGTGCGGACGACCGCAATTTCTATGCCGAGGATATTTATGTCGGCTACCGCTACTTTGAAACATTTGCGCCGGAAAAGGTGCTGTATCCTTTTGGCTTCGGTCTTTCTTACACAAAATTTGAGGTTCAGCTGTTGAGCGCGGACGAAAACGCCGAGGGTATCACAGCCGTTGCCACGGTCAAAAATATCGGTGCCCGCCCAGGCAAAGAGGTCGTACAGCTGTACTGCACCGCGCCGCAGGGGCTTCTGGGCAAGCCCTCTAAGGTGCTGTGCGCCTTTGCCAAGACCAAAACACTGGACCCCGGAGAAAGCCGGACTTTGACGCTGACTGTGCCGTGGCGTAATTTTGCCAGTTATGATGACAGCGGCGCCACCGGGTACAAGTCCGCCTTTGTGCTGGAAGCCGGTGACTATGTTTTCAGTCTGGGTACCGATGTGCGCAATGCCGCGGCGGTCTTTACGGTCACGCTGCCGCTGATGGTGGTGGAGCAGCAGGAATCCGCCGCTGCACCCGCCGCAGCTTTTGAGCGGCTGCGCCCCGGTGCGGACGGTTCCCCCGCATGGGAGCCCGTCCCCACTGAGGTCGAGCTGCCCGAGACCCATCGTGCCATCCGTCTGCCGAAAGAGCACCCCCAGACCGGGGACAAGGGCATCCGCCTGCAGGATGTGGCTGACGGCAAGGCGGACATGGCTGATTTTGTCGCGCAGTTCAGCGACGACGAGCTTTGTACGATCGTCAGGGGCGAGGGAATGAACTCCCCGCGCGTTACGCCGGGTACAGCCGGGGCTATCGGCGGTGTCAGCGATGCCCTGCAGCACTACGGTCTGCCTGCCGCCTGCTGTTCCGACGGTCCCAGCGGTATCCGCATGGACTGCGGCACGGTTGCTTTCGCCATGCCCAATGGCACCTGCCTGGCTGCGACATTCAACGAGGAATTGAGTGCGGAACTCTACTCGATGGAAGGGCTGGAACTGCGCAAAAACCATGTGGACACGCTGCTGGGCCCCGGCATCAACATCCATCGCCACCCGCTGAACGGCCGCAATTTTGAGTATTTCTCCGAGGATCCGCTTTTAACCGGAAAGATGGCCTGCGCTCAGCTGCGCGGGCTGCACCGCTGGGGCGTGACCGGAACCATCAAGCACTTTGCCGCCAACAACCAGGAGCATCGCCGCCACTTTGTGGAGTCGGTCATTTCGGAACGCGCTTTGCGGGAAATCTACCTGCGCGGTTTTGAAATCGCTGTCAAGGAAGGGCGTGCCCGCTCGAT
This sequence comes from Oscillospiraceae bacterium, assembly GCA_025757985.1. Classification (NCBI taxonomy): domain Bacteria; kingdom Bacillati; phylum Bacillota; class Clostridia; order Eubacteriales; family Oscillospiraceae; species Oscillospiraceae bacterium. Next base: position 2,313,408 of record CP107210.1, on the reverse strand, counting down.
CATGACATCCTACAACCCGCTGAACGGCTACTGGACGGCGAGTGATTATGACCTTGTAACGACGATTCTTCGTGATCATTGGGGCTACACTGGCCTTGTGATGAGTGACTGGTGGGCCGAGGGCAACGACCGTGGCGGTGCCGGCAGCACCAAGCATGTGGCCGCCATGGTACGCGCCCAGAATGATGTTTTTATGGTCGTGACCGACCCGGAGCATAACTCCGGTGGGGACGATCTGGCAACCGCATTGAACGAAGGCCGCCTGACCCGAGGTGAATTGCAGCGCAGCGCGGCGAACATCTGTCGCTTTTTGCTGCAAACACCTGCTTTCCGCCGCAGTATCGGCCACACGAGTGTACTGGATGACCAGCTGGAGGCAATGGCCGAGCAGGATATGCAGCAGGCGGCACAAAACGGTTTTCCCTTGACGCTGCGCGATGGCACAGCCATCGACATTGCCGCCATCGACAACGGCTACCGCCGCACGACGGCGTTCTGCGTGACAGCAGCCGAGGGCGGCAGCTACACCTTGCACCTGCGCTGCCGTGCCATGCCGGGCAACAGCCCGCTGGCCCAAATCCCGGTATCGGTGTTCGCAGGCCGTGCGTTCCTGAAAACTATGACCATCACTGGCGCTCAGACAGACTGGTGCGATTTTACCGTCAGCTTGCCCGCGTTGAACACAGGAGACGAGTTCTTCCTGCGGTTTTATTTTGGCCAGAGTGGCATGGAACTGGGCGCTGTTATATTGAAAAAATGAGAACTGCAAGGCGAAGTGGGAGGGAGGCTACGGCCTTATGAAACTTGACAGCATAAAACTTCCAAGGCAGAAAAGTGTGCGCGGCGGTTGGTTTTTATCCTACATCCTTGTACTGATCGTGCCGCTGCTGCTCTGTTTGCTTTTATATAATTACTCCGCCGGTATTATTACGGCGGAGTCCAAGCGGATCTATGGTTCGGCGCTGGATCAGGCCCGCATCGACCTGGACAGCTACCTGACCGAGATCAAGCAGACGCTTTCCCGCACAATGCAGGACCAGGCCGTGCAGCGAATGGTCACGACCAAGAAGCCGCTGGACGGTTATGATCAACTGGCATTGGTCAACACCCAGAGTGCGCTTTTGACGATTGAGGCCGGGCACCCGAATGTTACCAATGTGTGGGTCAGTCTGAACAATCTGGACAGCGTGATTTCCAGCTGGGGCTACCTTGACCAGCATCTATTTTATCTGTCCCGGTTCAAAAACAGCAGCATGAGCGAGGATGCATGGCATGAGCTGCTGCACGAAAGCCACCCCCGGTGGGAGATGGTCCAGTTAGAGAACGAAGGCGGCACAGACTTTCTTTTTATCCGCTCTGCACTGACGAGCGGGCTGTCCTACGCCGACGCTACCGTTGTGGTGACGGTGAACAAAGATCTGTTCGTCAAGCGGTTGCAGCAGTTCTGCTGGGACCCGGAGCTGGATTTCTATGTCTTAGCTCCGGACGGCACAGCCATCTGCAAAACGGCAGCGGGTGACCCGCCCGCTATGGACATTGTGCAGGCAGCGGCCGACGGTTCGTTTGCCTTTGGATCGGGCGGTCAGCAAGCCTACCTGACCCGTGCCAGCAGCGTGACGGATTGGAAGTATGTGCTGAACATTTCCAATAAGCTGCTGATGAAAAACACCCGGATGACCCAGCTGTTCACCTGGGGTGGCATGGTGCTCTGCATGATGTTAGGGTTGGGGTTGTCTGCTGGGCTGACAAAGAAAAATTATCAGCCGCTGGGCGCGTTGGTCAGCCCCTATGACGGCACCGACGAGGCTCCCGATCTGATTGAGAAAAACGAGTTTGAGCGGCTGGAATACTACTCCCAAAAGAGCCGCCGCGAGCGCAGCGACCAACAGCATGAGCTGTGGAAAAGCCAGCAGACCCTGCGGCGCTACTATTTAAAATCCCTGTTGGAAAGCCCGATGGGTCTCAGCCAAGAGACTGCCGAGCGCGGCGGCATCCGGTTTGACGCGCTGTTTTATACGGTGGTCGTCTTTAAAAATCCGATGGCCGACAGCGCACCGGAGGGGGATGGCTCGCTCTTTACGGCGCTGCAGATCGCTATTATGAACATTTTCCAGGAAATTGCCGAGCCGCACTTTGCACTGGAACTGACCGCCCTGGGTGAGACCTGCGTGGCCATCGTGGGCATGCAGGAAAACACCCTCGCACAGGATGAGCAGCTGCTGGCGGACATCCGTGAGACACAGCAGCAGATTCGTGCCCACTTCCGTGTGAACCCGGGGGCGGCCGTGGGCGAGACCCACGCCGGGGCGGCGGACATCCGCGCAGCCTATCAAGAGGCGCTGGAAGCGCTGAGTTACCTGAGGGATGACGGCGAGCCGGTGGCCTACCGTGGCATCCATGATGCCCGCACGGCCTACACATTCCCTTTGGAGACCGAGCGCAAGCTCATGGATTTGATTTCCTTGGGCAGCGAGGAAAACACCGCCGCCCTTATCCGGCAGGCGTTCCCGCTGGACGGTGAGGTACAGGACCCCAATGTGGCACGCTGCCTTGCCTATGACATTACGGCGGCCCTTATCAAGGGCGCAGCTATGGCCGGGCTGGACGACCAGAAGGACATCCGCTTCTCGCCCGGGGATGCGGGCAGCCCCGAGGAATTGCAGGCACATTTGATTAAAATTTCCGCTACGCTCTGTGGCCGTGTGCGGCTGCTGAAGGGCAGCACCAGTACGACCCGCGCCCTCTGCGACCGGGTGGAGCAGTACATCAGGGAAAACTATGCCGACCCGGACCTGAATATCTCCCAGGTGGGGCAGCACTTTGACATGACGCCCACCTACTTGTCCGCGCAGTTCAAGAAAGAGACCGGGGTGGCGTTGTTGGCCTATATCAGTAATGTTCGCGTTGAAGCTGCTAAGCAACTGCTGGCGCAGGGGCTTTCGGTGGCAAAAATTGCCGAGCAGACCGGCTACCGGGACAGCGGCTCACTGATCCGCGTGTTCAAAAAGGTTACCGGCATGACGCCCGGGCAGTACAAGGCTGCACACAGCGAGGAGTAACCCCCAAAAGCAAAAGCCGGACTGTCGCAGTCCGGCTTTTGCTTTTGCACATGGCACTTATACAAGATGCACAAAAATAGACCTGTGCATTTTGTGCATAAATTTTGCCGTTTTGGAAATTGCCTATGAATTTTGGAAAATTCCCATGTTCGATTTGAGGTTTTGCCTATTTTTTAGGGCTTTTTATTCTGGTTTTGCTGCTGGCGGTGTGGTAGGCTCTAAGCACGGAACGAACACCGGCCACCGAAAATCAAATCCATTCAGCGCCACAAAACCTCGGCAGCCGGGCCTCGTTCAATAAGAGAAAACGACCACAAACACAAAGAAGAAGGAGGAACCCCAACATGAAAAAAATCAAGCAGGCCACCGCGCTGGCCGCTGCGGCAGCCCTGTCCGCCACAATGCTGGCAGGCTGCGGCGGCAGCACCGAAAGCACGGCATCCACCGCGACCGAGACCGCCAGCAGTGCCTCTACCGCTGCCGAGAGCGGTAACGCAGGTGAGTTCACCTACCCGATGGCCGCAGGTCACAGCATCACCTACTGGTGCAACCTGAACGAGAACATCGGCTCCTATTATAAGGACATGGGCGAAAGCCCCTTTGGCAAGGGGCTGATGGAGAACACCGGCGTAAACATCACCTTCCTTCACCCGCCAACAGGCGGCGAGAATGAGCAGTTCAACCTGCTGGTTGCTGATGGTGATCTGCCTGATGTTATGGAATGCCACTGGCAGAACTACCCCGGCGGCCCCGAAAAGGCAATCTCCGATGGTGTTATCGTCTCGCTGAATGACATCATCAACCAGTACTGCCCAAACTTGAAAGCCTACCTGGACGCCAACCCCGAAATTGCCCGCCAGTGCCGCACCGATGACGGCAACTACTATGCATTCCCGTTCATCCGCGGCAATGAGGAACTGCGTGTCACGGAGGGACTGTTCATCCGGCAGGACTGGCTTGATGAGCTTGGCTTGGAAATCCCCACCACCATTGACGAGTGGCACACCGTGCTGACTGCCTTTAAGGAAGAAAAGGGCGCAACCGCTCCGTTCTGCTATGAATGGACGATGGGTTCCCTGACCGACAACAACCCCTTTGCTTACGCTTATGATACGAAACGCGGTTTTTATGTAGGCGAGGATGGAAAGTCCCACTACGGCGCGGCCGAGCAAAACTACAAAGAGTACCTGCAGACCATGCACGATTGGTATGCCGAGGGTCTGCTGGACCCCGACATGATGACTTCCAGCTACGAGACGGTCAGCGCCAAGATGAGTAACGGCAATGCCGGTGCGTCCTTTGGCTGGGCAGGTTCCCGCATGGGTGTCTGGAGCAATGCCGGTGTCGAAATCGAACCCAAGTTTAACCTGCAGCCCTGCCCCTATCCCTCCCGTGATAAGAATACCATTGTCAAGATGGGGCAGATTGACAGCGCCTGTCCCAACCAGGGCATGGTCGCCATCACCACCTCCTGCAAGGATGTTGAGGCTGCTGCCCGCCTGCTGGACTGGGGTTACAGCGACGAAGGTCATATGTACTATAACTTCGGTACGGAGGGTGTTTCCTACGAGCTCGTCAATGGTGAGCCTGTCTACACAGACCTGATCTTGAAAAACTCCGATGGCATGGCTCCCGGTATGGTTATGACCCATTACATCCGCGGCAACTACAACGGTCCTTTCGTGCAGGATCTCAGATATTTGAAGCAGTATTACACGCTGGATGGTCAGAAGAAGTCCAATGAGACTTGGGCTGTGGCGACTGCTGCCCAATATGCCATGCCCAATGTCACCCCTACGGCCGAGGAGAGTGAGGAGTACTCCACCATCATGAACGAGGTCGAGACCTACCGCGATGAGATGACCAACAAGTTCATTCTGGGTACCGAGAGTCTGGATAACTTCGACCAGTATGTTGAGACGCTGAACAGCCTGGGTCTGCAGCGCGCCATCGAGATTCAGGACGCTGCTCTGGAACGCTACAACAAGCGCTGATAACACCCTGTTTCGGCAGCCATAACATGGGACGGGCAGCTGGCCCGTCCCACTTTTTTCTCAAAGGGAGAAATTCTTATGAAAACACCTACCGCCAACAAGACGGAAAAAACGACCAAGCCGGTCAACCGCAACGGCTTTGCGTTCCGCGCCCGCCGGGACTGGCAACGCAACTGGGAGCTATACATCATTATCATCCCCGTGCTGATGTATTTTATTCTGTTCCAGTATAAGCCGATGTACGGTGCGCTGATCGCATTCAAAAACTACAAGCCTGCACTGGGATTTCTCGGTAGTCCGTGGGTCGGCTTGGACAATTTTACCCGCTTTTTCACAAGCCCGTTCTTTGGGCGTCTTGTCCGCAACACGCTGCTGCTGAGCTTTGAGCTGCTGCTGTTCGGCTTCCCTGCGCCCATCATTCTGGCGCTGCTTATCAACGAAGTCCATCATAAGGGTTTTAAAAAGAGTGTTCAGACGCTGACCTATCTGCCCCACTTCATCTCGCTGATCGTCGTCGTCGGCATGATTACCGACTTCTCGATGACAAGCGGTCTGTTCAATGACATCATTGTCTTTTTCGGCGGTGAGCGCAGCCCGCTTTTGCAGAACCCGGCACTCTATCGCACCATCTATGTGCTGTCCGACATTTGGCAGCAGGTTGGCTGGGGCTCCATTATTTATCTGTCGGCTTTGTCCGGCGTGGATGCCCAGCTGTATGATGCTGCTTCCATCGACGGCGCGGGTCGCTTCCAGAAGCTCTTGCATGTCACACTGCCGGGCATCATGCCCACCATCATCACGATGCTGATCCTGCGCATCGGCAGCTTGATGAGCATCGGCTACGAAAAGACCATCCTGCTCTACAACCCATCCACCTACGACACGGCGGATATTATCTCGTCCTATGTTTATCGCGTCGGTCTGCTGGAACAGGGCTGGAGCTACTCTACGGCCATCGGCCTGTTCAACAGTGTCATCAACTTGATTTTACTGGTGCTGGCGAACAAGCTCAGTAAAAAGCTGGCCGACACGAGCCTTTGGTAAGGGGGAACCACCATGCAGAAAACAAAAAGCACGAAGATCAAAATGTCCACCGGCGAAAAGATCTTCTCCGTCATCAACTATATTTTCCTGGCACTGGTGGCCGCCGCCTGTCTGTACCCGATGCTGTATGTGTTGTTTGCGTCTTTCTCCAACAGCAATCAGCTTATGCGCCACACCGGCATTCTGTTGTGGCCGCAGGGTTTCAGCGCCGGCGCGTATGAAATGGTGTTCAAAAACCCGATGATAGCGCGCGGCTACCTGAATACGATGTTCGTGCTTGTCATGAGTTTGATTTTGCAGATCACGCTGACCTCGCTGGGTGCGTACTTTCTCTCCCGCCGCAATGTCATGTTCCAGAAGCCCATCATGCTGCTCATCACCTTTACAATGTTCTTCTCCGGCGGCATGATTCCCACCTACTTGAATATGAAGAGCCTGCACCTGACGGGCAGCCTGTGGGGCTTGATCCTGCCGTTCATGATCAGCGTGTACAATCTGATTATTCTGAAAACCTCGTTTGCATCTATTCCGGAATCCTTGATTGAGGCCGCCCGCATCGACGGCGCAAGCCATCTGAAGGTGCTGTTCTCCATTGTGCTGCCGTTGTCCAAGGCAATTCTGGCTGTTATGGTGCTGTATTATGGTGTCGGTGTGTGGAACGGCTGGTTCTGGGCGTCTGCTATCCTGCGTGACCGCGAGATGTACCCCCTGCAGCTCGTCCTGCGCGAGATCTTACTGCAGAACAGTACCTCCAACATGACGGGCGGCACCAGCGTCGGCGATGTGGAATCTGTGGCCGCCACTGTCAAGTATGCCACCATCATGGTCGCAACGGTGCCGATCCTCTGCATCTATCCGTTCCTGCAGAAATACTTTGCCGCCGGCGTCATGGTCGGCGCAGTCAAGGAGTAAAGGAGAAAAAGTATGTCTGAACGTTTCACTGCGCCGCAGGATGATGCGCTGTATTTACAGATGTGCGCGGAAATCGAGGAAAAGCTGCGCCGTGCCGCGCCGCTGTACACCCGCCGCTACCCCCATGTCAGCACCCTGCCCGCCGAGGGGCTGCGCTACACGCCGGAGGAAAACAACCTCTGGACTTCCTCTTTTTTCCCCGGCATGATGTGCTTGGCCGCCAAGCGCACCGGAGACGCTGCGTTCCTGCAATACAAGGACGACTACCTGGCATCGTTCAAGGCACGGCTGGATAACCGCGTCGGCATCAGCCACGATCTGGGCTTTTTGTACACCTTGTCCGCTGTTGCTTTGTACAAGCTGACGGGGGATGAGGAGGCCAGAGCGCTGGCCCTGCGCGCTGCCGATATGCTGTGTGAGCGCTACAACGAGAAAGGCCGCTACATTCAAGCGTGGGGCGAGTTCAATGTCGGCACGCCCTATGTGAAAATCATCGTGGATACGATGCTGAACCTGCCGCTGCTGTTCTGGGCCGGCGAGACGACCGGGAACGCCCGCTATACGAACATTGCCATCGCCCATGCTCACACCTGCGCAGACTATCTCGTGCGGGAGGATTACTCCTCGTTCCACACCTATCTGATGGATCCCGCCACAGGTAAGGCTGTTGAAGGTCGCACGCATCAGGGTTTCCACGATAACACAACTTGGGCGCGCGGGCAGGCATGGGTCGTGACCGGGTTTGCGCTGGCCTATACCTACACAAAAGAACCGCGCTTTCTGGAAGTGAGCCGCAAGGCCGCCGCGTTTTTTTTTGCAGAACCTGCCCGCCGACTTTGTTCCCTACTGGGATTTCACCTTTAACGACCGCATCCCCGATATTCGGGACAGCTCCGCCGCGTCGATTTTTACCTGTGGTCTGCTGGAACTGGCACAGTATGTGGACGACGCCGAGGCCGCGCAAGACCGCGCCGCCGCCCGAACCATTGTGCGCAGCCTCTACGACCATTATTTTCTGCATGACCCCGACCGCGCGGGCGTGCTGACCGACGCCATCTACCACCGCGATACCGGTGCAACCTGCGTCATCTGGGGCGACTATTTCTTCTATGAGACCCTGTTGCGCCTGCTGGGCGGGGATAAGTGCTTCTGGTAAAACCAAAAGGCGAGGCGGAAGCCCCGCCTTTTATTGCAGTAGGAAAGGATTGCTATTATGGATGTTTTTGCATCGGCTTTAGCCGCTAACCCTATGCAGACCCGACAGGACGCCGTCACGGCGCTGCTGGATTTGATTCGTCCGCTCAAAGCTTTTTACTCACCGGGGGACGCCCTGCTCAAGGTTGGCAACACAGCTGCGCACTACGGTGAAAAGGACGCCCGCATGGAGGGCTGGGCGCGTATCTTATGGGGGCTTGGCCCGCTGTTTGGCGGCGATAACACTACGCTGCCTGCTGAACAGCAGGCAGAAATCGCGGCGTGGGGCGACCTCTACCGCACGGGTCTTATCCATGGCACCGACCCAAGCCATCCCGAATACTGGGGGGATATCTTCGATTATGACCAGAAGATGGTCGAGACTGCCGCGCTGGATCTGGCGCTCTGCCTTGCCCCGGATATGCTTTGGACACTGCTGACCGACGCCCAGAAGCAGAACGTCTACCGCTGGCTCAATCAGATGAATGCCCACCGCATCCACCCCAACAACTGGCGTTTTTTCCGCATCTTAACGAATATGACCTTTGCACGGCTGGGTCTGCCCTATGATACCGACCAACTGAAGGATGATTTTGGCGTTGTCGAGCATTGCTATACCGGCGGCGGCTGGTATTTTGACGGCAACCCCGGTCAGCTGGACTACTATATTCCCTTTGCCATGCACTTTTACTCGCTCATCTGGTCGGCGCTCTCCCCACTGGACGCCGATGACTACGCGACCAAACTCAAGATCCGCAGTAGCGAATTTGCCGGGGATTTCATCCAGTGGTTTTCCGATGACGGCGCGGAGATTCCGTTTGGCCGCAGCCTGACCTACCGCTTCGCCCACGCGGCATTCTTTGCGGCGTATGCGCTTGCAGGGGCGCAGAATGAAACGATCCCATGGGGTGCGGTGCGTCATACCGTGCTGACCAACCTGCACCACTGGTTTCAATACCCCATCACCGACGCGGCGGGCGTGCTGACCATCGGCTACCAATACCCGAACCTACTCATGAGCGAGCGCTACAACGCCCCCGGCAGCCCCTATTGGGCGTTTAAGGCGTTCCTGTTTTTGGCGCTGCCCGCCGATCATCCGTTCTGGACGGCGCCCGATGCAACGGTTCCGCACCCGGCACGGCAGCGGCAGGACAAACCGCATATGCTCGTCTGCCACGACGGCGGGCATATCACGGCGTTCACGGCGGGGCAGCACTGCATGAACCATGGGGCCGTCAGCGCCAAGTATGAAAAGTTTGTCTACTCTAACCGCTTTGGCTTCAGCGTTGGGCGCGGCACCGATCTGGAGGACGGCGCGTTCGACAACACATTGGCTGCCAGCCCGGCAGGGATGAACTTCTATCGTATGCGTTACGGTACGGACAGCTTTGCCGTGACGGACGCTTACACCTACGCCGCCTATACCTTGCTGCCCGGCACCACGGTGCAGAGTTGGGTCGTGCCCTGCGGCGGCAGCTGGCATGTCCGCGTGCATAAAATCATGACGACTTCGCCCGTAGATATTGCCGACGGCGGCTTTGCCCTGTCTGTCGAGGAGCCGTTCACCCGTCGCGTCGGAGCCGAGGACGGCAAGGTGCTGCTGCAGCGGGTCGAGAATGTCAGAGGCGGCAAGGCTGTGTTTCTGCCGTGGGGCTGCACGGCGGCGGTCAGTCTGCTGGGCGGCGCACAGACCGAGTTTGTGCGCACCTTCCCCAACACGAACTTGATGGCAAACCTCTGCGCTGTGCCCTATTTGAAAGCCGCCTTGCAGCCCGGTACGCATATTTTGGTGGACGCTTTCTACGCCCGCCCGGCGGATGCCGATGAGCGCGGCGGTTTCGCAGTCAAGCCTTTTGCTACGCGCAAAGGCAATGCAATCGAGATCTCCTGCGCGGACGGCCGCACGATTCGTATTGATCCGGAGGGCTGAACCATGCACAAAGCGCTGCTGCGCCGCTGGTGCGACGCGATGCTCAAATATCAGCTGCATGACACAGGCGATACCCGGCTGGACGGCGGGCTGCTCTGTCCTGCCTGTATGCGGGTACATGGCCGCAGTGCCGATGCGATTTTGCCGCTGGTGACCCAGTGGCAGACCGACGGCGACGAGCGCTGTCTGCATGCGGCGGAAAAGCTGTTCGCATGGTCGGTCAATATGCGCCGCCCCGACGGCAGCATGAACAATGACACGAACAGTAATTGGAACGGCATCACGGTATTTTATGCAAACGCCTTGGGTGAAACGCTGCTCTGGTACGGGGACAAGCTGCCCGCTGCAGACCGCGATGCATGGACAGCCCGCTTTGCCGAGATGGCGGAGTATCTCTGCCAAAATATTGAAAGAATCGGAGGCAATGTCAACTATCCCATCACCTGCGCCTACACAATGGCACTGGCCGCGCGCCTTTTAGGTGGGGAGCTGTTCGCAGCCAAGGCAAAGCAACTGGTGGACTTTGCCGTGACACACATCACGGCGGACGGTCTTTTGTACGGCGAAGGTCACCCTATGGCAGCCGTAACGCCCAAGAACTGCCGCCCGGTGGATCTTGGTTATAATGCGGAAGAATCGCTGCCTGCGCTGATTCTGTACGCTGAATTGACCGGGGATGAGGATGTAGGCCGCGCTGTGCTGCGCACCGCACAGGAGCACCTCAACTTTATGCTGCCCGACGGCGGGTGGGATAATAGCTTCGGCAGCCGCAGTTACAAGTGGTGTTGGTGGGGCAGCCGCACCTCAGATGGATGCCTTGCGGGCTTTGCAGCCCTGAGCCGCCATGACCCGGTGTTTGCCGCCGCTGTGCAGAAAAATCTGGAATTGCTGAAGCAATGCACGCATGACGGTCTTTTGTACGGCGGACCGATGTATAGAACAGCAGGGGAACCCGCTTGCATCCATCACACATTCTGCCACGCCAAGTCCGTGGCGGCGCTTGTGCATGATGGCTGGCAGTCCCCGGCGGCGCTGCCCAAGTTGCCATCGGAGACTGCGGCTGGAGCACGGTATTATCCCGCCATCGATACGGTTCGCATCGCGCAAGGCAACTGGCGCGCGACTGTGACGGGGTATGACTATGAATACCTGCCCGGCGGTCACCCCACGGGCGGTATGGTGTCCCTGCTGTGGCACGCCGCCCGCGGTCCGGTGCTGGCGGGCAGTATGGACCCTTACCGCCAGAACGAACCGAACAATATGCAGATGCCGCGCTGGCAGTTTGACATTTGCACCACGCCGCGCATCGAACTGCGCCGCGACGGTAAAACCTATTGCAGCAGCAACGATTTGACTGCCGCCTTGACTGTGGGCAAAAATGAGACGAGCGCGGGCGGCAGACTGCGCACTGCGGCCCAAGACGCCGCCGGATGCTACGATTTTGCCGTTTCCGTAATGCCGGGAAAAGTTACCGTGACGGGTCGCAGTGAGGACGCGGACGCAAGGTTTATCCTGCCCGTCATCTCGCCGGAGGGGGAAAATGTTGCGTGGCAGGATGTTAACACCGTGCGCATCGGCAGCGGTCCCGCTGCCCTGACCGTGCAGGCAGACCGCCCGCTGACCCTGCCGCCGGAGTACGGCACACCCGTCCGCTTCCGCCGCCTGTTCAACCCTGTGGGTGGTTTTCAATCGGTAGTGCTGACCCTGCCCGCCGAGCATCCATTCACTGTCACTCTGAGAATTGGAGAGAAAGAATGAACGATATATTGATTAAAATCACAAACGGCGACACAGCACTGGCGCAAGCCTGCAACCACCTTGTCTACCCGGCAGCCTACGCACCCGGCGATAGTATTACCATGACCGTGCCGGAACCGGGGTACTATGTCATCCGGCTGGACGATGCCATGAATGAGGAATTTGTCTACATGAAAGAAACTTCTTTCACGTTGGAAATCCCCTTTGCGGAGGCGCGAATCAGTTACAGCCCGCGAGCTTTTTCCGGACCGATGCACTATCTGTCGGCACGGTCTGCGCGGGTCGAGGAGATCGCCGCACCGCGCAATCTGGCCCGCAACGTTTACGACTGCCACGGCAATACGACCTGCTACCCCCACACATGGGCCAATGTGGAAACGCGAGGGGAAGCCGTTTTTGCAGCCCGCAATGCCATTGATGGCATCATCTGCCCCGAAAGCCACGGTGCCTACCCTTACCAAAGCTGGGGCATCAACCGTGATTCGGAAGCTTGTCTGACGCTGGAATTCGGCCGCCCGGTCAGGGCTGATACATTGGTGCTGACAACCCGCGCAGACTTTCCCCACGATGCGTGGTGGAAAAGCGTGAGAGTCACGCTTTCAAATGGAGATACACGGATTCTTACGCTGGAAAAATCCCCCGATGGCAAGGGGCAGCGCTTTGATTTGGGCGGCGCCGTCATCACAAGTCTGCTGCTGGACAACCTAAAAAAGGCCAACGACCCCAGCCCATTCCCGGCACTGACGCAACTGGAAGTATGGGGAACGAATGTATGAGATTAGAACATGTGACCTCTGCCGCACACCCGATGTATACGCAGGCGATGGCACTGTATAAGAAGAGCTTCCCGCCCTATGAGCAGCGCGAAGCGCCGTCCCAGGCGTGTATTTTAGGAGAGAAAGCTTACAACTTTACGCTGGTGTACGACGGCAAACGATTTGTCGGACTGGTGCTGTATTGGGAAACCGCAGAGTATCTGTATATCGAGCATTTTTGCATTTTGCCGACTTTGCGAAATCATCATTATGGGCAACGGACGTTGGAACTGCTGGCGGAATTCGGCAAGACCTTGATTTTGGAAATCGATCCGCCGATGGATGCAATCGCCTGTCGCCGCAAAATGTTTTATGAGCGCTGCGGCTTTGTCGAGAATCCTTTCTCGCACATACACCCGCCCTACCACGCTGAAAATCACGGTCATGCCCTTGTCGTTATGACGTATCCCTTACCGATTACGCAGGAAAAATACAACGACTTTTACCGTTATCTAACAGAAAAAGTCATGAAGGACGTCTTTTGACGGAAAGGGCAAATTCATTATATCTCATGATCGTAGCTGCGCGCAATCGTAAGTTGTACTCTCTGGTGTTAAGTTGTACGAATCGCAGCAAAACCACAGTGGGAAAAATCCTGCTTTTTGTGTTTTACGGATAGGATACGATAGTATCTTAGTATTTTATTTATTTAGTATTTATTTGTGTTGGATTTACCTGTACAGGGAAATCCAGTCTAGGTAAAAGCCTTTGTGGTAAAATAAAAAATCCCCCGGAAAGCGGGGATTTTGGGGCGGTATTTGGCGGGACGGTACACTGCGCCGATAGGCTGCGAACTCCCGCAAACCGGGGCGTTTCTCGCGGCGACAAGGGCGGTGTGCAGGAGTGCCGCGGAGTAGAGCTTGCGTACAACTTCTTGCTGGAGAATAAAACTTATATATTGGTTCGTTGGGCTTTTCATTTGCGAGAACCCAGTGATATTGGTATCCACATTTCTCAATGGAACCAAAGCTGCGCGTTTATTTGAGCGATACTGACGAGAATCCGTATCACGAATTCGCCCCCAAAACTGCCCCCAAAAGGGTTTGGGACGGGTTGGCACTATGTAGTGCCCCTTTGTACACATGGGACAAAAACCATTTTGAGCCATGGTACGCAATACCACCAAACCCAACAAAATAACATCCCAACGCATAAACTTTGAATTTCTCATAACCCGGAGGTCGCAGGTTCAAGTCCTGTCTCCGCAACCATGTTAAAAGCTACATTCAAGTTGATTTTGAATGTAGCTTTTATTTTTACTTTATACAGTGTTTTCCCCATGTTATAGTTAACATGGGGAATTTTTTATGCAGAAAAAGATACGCGTAATTTTACCAAGAATTGAGGGCAACAAGAAAACCAGGCACAAGATTCTGAAAGTGGCCGTATATTGCAGAGTAAGTAAAAACACACCGGAGCAGCTACAAAGCCTTGAAATGCAGGAACTGTATTTTGAAAAATTAGTAAACGAAAATCATGATTGGGAACTTTATAAAATTTATAAGGATGTCGGGTCGGGAACACGGAGAAAAGGGCGTGATGGTTATATTGAAATGCTAAAGGATGCCCAAAAGCATCGATTTGACTTAATTCTGGTTAAGTCATTAAGTCGGTTTGGAAGAAATATAGTAGAAACATTATCAACGATAAGGAGACTGAAAAAAATGAATGTTGCAATGTTCTCCGATGTAGAACAAATCAATACAATGGAAGTCAATGAAGCACTGCTGTCGATTTTACTTGCGGTAGCACAGGAAGAAAGCGCCGCGAAAAGTGAAAATATCAAGTTTGGCATCCGTCAGCGGATGCGCAGTGGGAAAGCCATATTAAACCATACTCGCTTTTTAGGCTATACTAAGGATGAAGACGGTAGGCTGGTAGTCGTACCGGAAGAGGCTGAAATTGTGAGGAAGATATTCTCGCTGTATTTAGCGGGTTATGGAGTTCGCAAAATTAAACGGTATCTGGAGGAAAATGGCATAAAGACTGTCACCGGAAAATCTGAGTGGAGTACATCCACAATAGACCGTATGCTGAGCAATGAAAAGTACATGGGAAACCTTTTACTGCAAAAGACCTGCACACCTGATTTCCTGACCGGAAAACAAAAGAAGAATTGTGGCGAGCAGAGTATGTTTCTGGTGGAAAATGCGCATGAGCCGATTGTATCAAAAGAAATATTTGAAGATGCACAAAGACGGAAACATAAAATGTAAGATGCTTGGTTTGAGTTAAAAACATGGAGAGTTTTTCTTGATAATCCGTGTGAAATTTGCTATCCTATTAATAGGAAATCTCTTGGAAATCGGGTGACCTTATAATGAATGAAAACGAACAGCTTCAGCTTTTTGAAGATCAGGCGATTCGTACTGCGTGGGACGAGGAAAACGAAGAATGGTATTTCTCCGTTGTGGATGTGGTATCCGTGCTGACTGATGCAAAGGACTATGACACGGCGCGTAACTACTGGAAAGTCACCAAAAAGAGGCTGAAAGACGAGGGCAGTCAGTTGGTAACAGATTGTAACCAACTGAAATTGAAATCCCCCAAAGACGGTAAACGCTACAAAACAGACGTAGCCAACACACAGCAGCTGTTTCGCATCATCCAGTCCATCCCATCCCCCAAGGCGGAACCCATGAAATTGTGGCTAGCGCAAGTTGGACGGGAGCGCATAGAGGAAACACTCGACCCGGAACGCATTGCGGAACGACTGGTTTCCACCTATGAGCGAAAAGGGTACACGCGGGAATGGATCAATCAGCGTTTGCAGGCAATTTCGGCCCGCAAGGAATTGACTGATGAATGGAAGGATCGCGGCATCGAGAAAAACGCGGAGTATGCGATTTTGACCGACGAAATCACCCGCGCGTGGAGTGGTATGAGTACCCGGCAGTATAAGAACCTGAAAGGACTGAAAAAGGAAAGCCTGCGGGACAACATGAGCACCTTGGAATTGGTGCTGAATATGCTGGCAGAAGTGTCCACAAAAGAAATCTCCCAGACCGAGCAACCGGAAGGCTTACAGCAAAACCGCGATGTGGCACGCCGTGGCGGTTCGATTGCAGGTGAAGCGCGGAAGCAAATTGAACAGCAGACGGGACGGCCTGCAATCACCAGCAAAGGCGCAGCAGAGTTGAACCATGTTGTTACGGAGATGCTGGAGGCAAGTTCCGGCGTTGATTTAGAAAAAGGATCGGAAGATTAAGCTATAATGAAAATTTAATAAAGGGTAGTAGAAATTGTCTTGCACATATAGAATTTTTAGAACTATATGATATAATTAGCATGAAATAGTATTTTTAAGGGAGGCAGCAGAAATGTACTCAACGAAACATATGGAAGATCTACAGATAAGTTACATATCTGCACTATGCGCCTCGGTAGGGATTGATTATGACATACAGGGCCATGATGCGGATAGCACTGATGCCATTATTAAAAAGAAAATCATTTTGCCCAACGGAAGCTGGTATTTTTCCCAATTAAGAATTCAATTGAAAAGCACTTTCGGTGAATCGCAGTATGAAGATAAGGGAGACCAAATCAAGTACAAACTAAAGGTGAAAAATTATAATGATCTTTGTACACAGGCGACGGCTCCTATTATTTTAGGACTGTTCATTCTACCCAAAGAAGATTCTACATGGGTTAATTGGAGCATTGATGAATTACTTGTAAAAGGCACTATGTATTGGATGGATTTTTCATCAAATACGCCTTCGTCAAATTCAGAAACGATAACCGTTACAATTCCAAAGTCTAATGTGGTTAGTCCTGACACGCTTCTAGAAATATTAACTAAAATAGCAAAGGAGGAATGGCCATGATATACTCTGTCGATTTTAAGAAGTTAACGGAGAAGATTAATCCGCTCTCTTTTGTTAAATATTTAAAAGATACTGGTTGGATGCAATTCCCAACAAAGAAAACTTACGTCAAAATATTTCAAATTAGTAAATCAGATAGTGATTTTTTTCAAGTCACAATCCCGATGAATCGTGATTTGTTGGATTACCAAGACGCAATGTATCAAGCTATAGAAACTGTCGCATTTGTGGAGGGTCAATCAACGGAGCAATTGTTATTATTTTTGCTTAATCCCAATACAGATATACTGAAAATTCGGCTGGACCGAAAAAACATAGAAGCAGGTAGTATCTTATTTGATGATGCTATTCGTGTTTATGAAAATGCAAAAAAGCTTATCGCAGCGACAGCCCAGGATGTTCTTCATCCCAAAAAGTATCATCAAGGTCGTATTGATGATGCTGTGTCACAGTTTATAAATAACTGTAAATTTGGACAAACTGAAATTGGAAGCTATGTTGTCTCGGTGGTTTGCCCTTTCGCAGAATTAGATGATGCCGAAGGATACAAACAGTTAAGTATTTTTTCCGAAGAGGAACAGTGTGCTGATTCTTTAACCAGAAAAGTGACCAATAGGATTATGTCGAATGTTTCGTTCATAAAAAATACAATTGATGAAGGAAATTATTCCAGTCTTAGCGATTCTGACAATATAAGTGCGAATTTTTATGAAGCGCTCGCAGGGCTAAACCTTAAAGAGGATGATACGAATCTTGAATTCATTGCTCAGTGGTCTCCTACGGTGAAAAAAAATCGTGCTTCATGCGACAGGATTATGCTTTCAAACAATTACTATGAACCAATTTCTGTTGCAACTTCACAATTAAGGGAGTGTATTTCTACAAAGACAAAGATATTTGGTCGCATAAAAAAACTCGAATCTTCACCTGATCCAGAAAAGAGGAACTCAGGGAAAATCACAATTGTTTATCTTAACGAGGAAGATAAGCCTCGTACAATCACAGCCAATTTGAATAAAGTGGATTATGAGAAAGCTATCGAGGCACATAGTCATGGAAATCATGTTGAAATTGTAGGTGATATTACCAATAGCGGAAAGAAAAATGCCACGATTACGTGCGAGTCTTTTGCAATATTAGATTAAAGAGCATCTCGAATATTTATTGAAATTTTAAATGTTGTTTAAGAAATCACTGCATTTGGTGGGTATCTTTTTTGTCACACTCAGACAACAAAAGCTCGTTGAAACGACAAGTTTCAACGAGCTTTTTTCTACCTTATGGCAAAAGTGGTAACAAGCTGGTAACTTTGACCCCAAAATGACCCCAAAACGCAAAAACAACTGCGGGTAGACTGCTGATTTTTCAACAGTCTACCCGCTTTTTGTGGATAAATCTTGCGCAGTTGGAGGGTAAATATAGGTGCGGTGTGGCTGCCCTACCCTGCTTTCACCAGTACCAACACGCTGTTGTTTGGCACGACGATCTGTTCCTGTTTGGTGGGAATGGGCGGGTTCTTGTATTGGCGCAGGGCTTTTTGGATTTGCTGCTTGACCTCCAGCAGGGCGGCGTCCAGCGTGGGGGCTTGTGCGGTGACTTTGGGGAAGTCAGGAACATGGGCAGTGCAGCCATCCGTGGATAAGGTGCAGAGTACAGGGTAGGGCCGGTTCTCTACGGAAATACTGTACTGCATCCCGAACATATCGTTCATCTTGTCCATTTCACGCCGCTTGTGTTCGTCCATGCTGTGGACATAGGTGTCCATTGTGAATGCTACGGAGTAATGGCCGAGAATGGCCGACAGTGTTTTGTAGTCCATGCCGCGCTCCAGCGCACGGGTGGCGAAGGTGTGGCGCAGGGCGTGGAAGGTAAAGTGTCCGATGTTGGCATCCTTCAACAATCGGTCGTAGTAATCCTTGAAGGTTTTCTGCTCAAAGTAGTGTCCAAACTCGTTGGTGACGATGAAGCCATCGTCGATGTACTTATCCCCTACCCGCTGCTTGTCCTGCGCTTGCTGCTGTTTCCAACGGGCAAGCTCGTCTGCCATTGTGCGGGTCAGCGGAATCGTGCGGCGGGAGTTCTTGGTTTTGGGTGTGCCGAATACGATCTCGGTTTTGTTTTCGCCGTCGTGGGCTTCGTACTTGGCAAGGCGGTTGATGGTACGCCTAACATGAAGTTGAGCGGTGGAAAAGTCGATGTCCTCCCACTTTAGTGCCAGCAGCTCCCCCATGCGTAACCCTGTACACAGGTCTAAGCGGATAAACACGCCGTAGCGGTGGCGGTAGCTGGCTTGCACCAGCGCCCGCTGCTGGTCGTTGGTAAATACTACAATTTCGGGCTTTTCTCCGCTGGGCAGGGTCACGGCATCGCAGGGATTATAAACCAGTAGATGCTCTTTTACAGCTTGCTGTAAGCACTTATGCAATGCCATGTGGTAGTTGCGCAAGGTCTTGGGGGATAAGCCTTCCTCGCGAAATTTGTAGTTGTAAAACTCCTGCAAGGTGTGCGGTTCTAATTTCTTTAATAAAATCTTTCCCAGTACACAAAAGTGCTTGTTGAGATAACTGCGGTAGCTGGCGTAAGTAGATTGCTTGACGGTGTCCTTCATGTAGGTGTCCAGCCAGTATTCATACCATTCGCCCAATGTCACCGACATAGGATCGCGCCAGCCCTGTGTGCGGACTTCGTGGGCTTGCTGCTGCAGGATTGCGATTGCCTCTTGCCGCGTGTTGCAGCAGGTGGATGTACGCCGGGGCTTGCCGGTTTTGTAGTCGATTCCGGCTGACAGTCGCACCTCCCACCGCCCGTCGGTACGCTGGCGGATGTTGCCTTCGTTATGCCCGCGGCGCAGGGCTTTTTTGGATGTATCTTTCACGGTGCATCGTCTCCTTTCGTGACATAAAGACTACCACAGGTACGACCACAAAGCTATTCATCATACCCGACAATCTTCGGGTTCTCGTTTTGGGCTTTATTGACCTTTTGCCTTTCCAGCCAGTCCAGTAACTCATCCCGCCGCACTAACAGTCGGTTTCCAATGTGGAACGCCGGGAAACTCGCGTCATGGAATATGCGGTAGGTGGTCGAGCGTGAGATGCCGAAGTAAGTTTGTACTTCCTTGGGGCTGACAACATTGGGTAAATTTTGAAATTCCGTGTTCATGGGTTCCTCCTATGTAAATAATTTATAAAAAGGTCTTTACTATATAGCCGCTGAGAACGGCGAAAATTACGAGGTTTTTTTAAACTGTTTAGAAAAAGTTCAAATTTTTAGAAAGATTCCAAATCATATCATACAGATAAGAAGTTGCAATTTTTGCAACCGTCCTCAAAATTTTTGAAAAAGCACCTCTACTATATAGCCGCTGAGAAACGGTCAAATATGTCGCAAAGAAAAAATATTTTAAAGATTTCGCATCTGACTAAATGCCCAAATACACTTCAATACCAGCATATCACCCATTGTGCTAAAAACCCTTGCACTTTTACAAAATATCTAAATCCATTTTAA
Source organism: Oscillospiraceae bacterium (assembly GCA_025757985.1). Taxonomy (NCBI): domain Bacteria; kingdom Bacillati; phylum Bacillota; class Clostridia; order Eubacteriales; family Oscillospiraceae; species Oscillospiraceae bacterium. The sequence goes on along the minus strand of CP107210.1, from coordinate 2,293,362 downwards.
CAAGCAACGGGGCAAAAACCCTGCCACATTACTCAAAATAAAACAGGCAAGCCGCAGATTAAAACGGCTTGCCTGTAGAATGACGATGCTGACGGTGATGACGATGTTTTTGACATACCCCTTTACCCTATCCCACGAACACCGTCACCATCGTCACCACCGTCACGCTTATAGTGAAATGACGCTTGCAGTTTACTACTGCTCAAAACAAAAATAGTGATACTACGAGAAACACGAAATCAGAATGACGCAGATGACGCTAATGACGCTGAATCTGGGATATGGTATAGGGATATCCCCAAAACAGCGTCATTAGCGTCATCTGCGTCACTATCGTCACACAAGAGCAGCGAGGGGGTCTGGGGTACACCCCAGAAATGTGCATGTGGATGACCACATGCTATGCTAGCAAAACATATTCTCTCCCAAGGCGTGAGCAATCAAACTGGACACCAATACAAATTCGTATATATTTCAGAGTGAATCACTTCTGATTCATCCAAAAATCTTGACTCGAAAAAGTGAATCCGTTCTGATTCACTTTCCAAAGTGCTGCTATTATTCCCCTTCCTCCACGCGCGTGGTCATCACGGCGATGCTCTTTTTTCCGGGAACGGGGTAACGCACCTTCTTAAATGGCAAGAAAAAACAAGAATATAGTCATGGCGTTTTCAGAGAGCCGTGTTAGTCTATCTGATTCTTTCCAAGTACATTGTCCGCGGTATTGCGCTCGGCAGCGTGAAAGGGTAAAATAACACTTACGGAGGTGCAGTGCGCTTGCGCTGCACCTTTTTTGGTGTTTATGCGAAAAAAAACGACAGAAAGAACGGAGGAATACACGATGTCATTTCCGGAAAATTTCGTCTGGGGCGCGGCAACCGCAGCCTATCAGATCGAGGGCGCAGTGCAGGAGGATGGCAGGGGACTGTCCATCTGGGATACCTTCAGCCATACGCCGGGCAAAACAAAGAACGGTGATACAGGGGACATCGCCTGCGACAGCTATCACCGCTGGGCAGAGGATATTGCACTGCTGAAAGAGATGCACCTGAAGGCGTACCGGTTCTCGATTGCCTGGCCGCGCATCTTCCCGCAGGGCACGGGACCAGTCAATCCGGCAGGTCTTGCCTGGTATGACCGGCTGGTCGATGCGCTGCTTGCGGCAGGAATCGAGCCTTATGTCACGCTCTACCACTGGGATCTGCCGCAAGCCCTGCAGGACAAGGGCGGCTGGCTGAATGATGATACGGCAAAAGCCTTCGCCGGGTATGCCGCCGCGGTGGCCGCGCACTTTAAGGGGCGGGTGCGGTACTATTTTACCCTCAATGAGCCGCAGTGCAGCGTGGGGCTGGGCTACAGCAGCGGTGTACACGCACCCGGTTTCCGTCTGGATGACGGCTCGGTGTTTACAGCGTGGCACAACACGATCTACGCCCACTGCCTTGCGGCCGATGCGATCCGCAGGGCTGACCCCGATGCCCGGGTCGGCATGGCCCCGACAGGGCGCATCTGCACCCCGGCAACAGACGACCCTGCCGATATTGCGGCGGCCCGCGAGGCAACCTTTGCGCTGGCGGACGGAGACTGGACCTTCACCTATGCCCCGGCACTTGATCCGCTGTGCGGGCGCGGCTGGCCTGTGATCGCGGGCGGTCAGGCCCAGCGTGTGGTGGATGCCATCCCGCAGGAGCAGCTGGACGCTCTGCCGCTGGGCAGGCTGGATTTCATCGGGATGAACATCTACAACTCCGTCATGGTGCGCGCCGGGGCAAACGGCAAGCCGGAATTCTGCCCCCGGGCCGCAGGACATCCGCGCACAGCCATCGGCTGGCCCATCACCCCGGAGTCGATGGAGTGGGGGACACGCTTTATCTGGGAGCGGTACGGTCTGCCCATCTACATCACCGAGAACGGCCTTTCCTGCACCGACAGCATCCATCTGGACGGCAAGGTGCATGACCCTGCGCGCATTGACTTCACCCACCGCTATCTTCTGGCGCTGCGCCGCGCGATTGACAGTGGCGTGGATGTGCGCGGCTATTTCCACTGGTCACTGCTGGATAATTTTGAGTGGAGCGAGGGCTATAACGAGCGCTTTGGTCTGATCTATCTCGATTACGCAACCGGCAAACGAACCCCCAAAGATAGTGCTGCCTGGTACGCCAAGGTGGCCGAAACGAACGGAAATAATCTGTGAAAAGGCACGGTATGGCCCCTCGCTATGTGTTTGTTTCCTCTAAGAGATGCCCTCTGCGCGCTGATGGTCGTGCTTGCGATCGATGCAGAGAAATGCTCGCGGAATAACCATACCTGACAGGCTGCACACAAAAAATACTCCCTTATTCTGCTGCGTGCGCAGCAGGATAGGGGAGTTTTCTGGTTCGTGAAGCAGCACGCCGGTGTATAAAGACCGTACAGAAAAAGCAGCAGCCCACTGCGGACTGCTGCTTTGCGGTAAAAGGCGGGCGGTCAGCCCATGACGACCTTGACCTCTACGGTCGAGCCGGCGGGAACAGGGGAGAGGATGTTGCCGCTTACGGGCTTGCCATCCACGGTCATGGCTTTGACGCCCTTTTCCAGATGGTCAGGGTTCTCCACGACGATTTCATAGGTTGCCCCGCGCCAGACACGGCGCAGGGTAAAGCCGTCCATCTCGTGCGGGATGCAGGGATCGATCTTCAGCCCGGCCAGCGTGGGCTGGATGCCCAGGATATACTGGCTCACATCCACAAAGGTCCAGGCCGCCGTGCCGGTCAGCCAGCTGTTTTTTGCTTCGCCAAAGGTGGCGGCGTCGCGGCCAGCCACCATCTGGCTGTAGACATACGGCTCGGTGCGGTGGATCTCACTGATGTCCTCAATGTATGCCGGGCAGGTCTTTTTGTAGATCTCAAACGCGCGGTCACCATGGCCGACTACAGTCTCGGCACAGCTGACCCATGGGTTGTTGTGGCAGAAGATGCCTGCGTTTTCCTTGTATCCCGGGGGATAGCTGGAAATCTCGCCCAGCTCAAGGTGATACTTGGTGTAAGCGGGCTGCAGCAGCACAATGCCGTACTTTGTGTCGAGCTTGTCTTTCACGCTCTGCAGGGCGGTTACGGCTTCGCCGGTGTTTACGCCGATGCCTGCCATGACGCACATACCCTGCGGCTCGATGAAGATCTTGCCTTCCTCGCATTCCTCACCGCCGATCACATGGCCAAAGGCATCGTAGGCGCGGCGGAACCAGCTGCCGTCCCAACCGGCGGTCAGGGCGGCGTGCTCCATCGCGGCGGTCTCCTCGCGCACGGCGGCAGCTTCGTCGGTGTGGCCGGTGCTGTCAAGAATTTCGGCAAACTGGTTGCCGTACTTGACGTACATACCGGCGATGAACACGCTCTCGGCTACGGGACCCTCGCTCGGGCCGGTGGTCTGGAAGCTCTCGCCCGGCTCCTTGCTGAAGCAGTTCAGGTTCAGGCAGTCGTTCCAGTCGGCGCGGCCAATCAGCGGCAGACCATGCGGACCCTTGTGGGTGCGCAGGTAGCCAAAGCTGCGGCGCAGATGCTCAAGAAGCGGCTGTGCAAGGCTGTGGTCGTTGTCAAAGTCCACCGGTTCGTCCAGAATCGAGTAGTCGCCCGTCTCGCCCAGATAGGCGTACACGGCAGCAATCAGCCACAGCGGGTCATCGTTGAAGCCGGAGCCGATGTCCATGTTGCCCTTTTTCGTCAGCGGCTGGTACTGGTGGTAGGCGCTGCCATCGGGGAATTGGGTAGCCGCAATGTCCAGAATGCGCTCCCGCGCGCGGGCGGGGATCAGATGCACAAAGCCGAGCAGATCCTGACAGGAATCGCGGAAGCCCATGCCGCGGCCCGTGCCGCTCTCATAATAGCTGGCAGAACGGCTCATGTTGAAGGTGACCATGCACTGGTACTGGTTCCAGGTATTGACCATGCGGTCGAGCTTTTCATCGCTGCTCTTGACCGAGTAGGTGGACAGCAGGTTGTTCCAGTGGTCGTGCAGCCTGGCAAGTGCCGCATCGACCTGCGCATCCGTGGCATAGCGGGCAGCCATCGCCTGGGCGCGGGTCTTATTGATGACGCCGGGCGCGGCCCACTTCTCGTCCTCCGGGTTTTCTATATAGCCCAAAACAAAAATCAGGCTGCGGCTTTCGCCGGGCTGCAGGGTGACATTGACTTGATGCACGCCAACGGGTGCCCAGCCGTGGGCAACAGAGTTGGTACAACGGCCGTTTTCCACGACCTCGGGATTCGCATTGCTGTGCCATGCGCCTAAAAAGGCGTCCCGGCTCGTGTCAAAGCCGTCAATGGGCGTGTTGACGGTGAACAATGCGTAATGGTTGCGGCGCTCGCGGTACTCGGTCTTGTGGTAGATGGTGCTGCCCTCGACCTCGACTTCGCCGGTAGAGAAATTGCGCTGGAAGTTGGTGGAATCGTCCACAGCATTCCAGAGGCAGAACTCCAGATAGCTGAATATAGTAAACGATTTCGGTACATCACTCTCGTTGGTCAGCACCAGACGGTCGATCTCGCAGTTGTCGCCTACCGGCACAAACAGCTCCAGCTTCGCGGTCAGACTGTTCTTTTTGCCGGTAATGATGCTGTACCCGAGGCCGTGGCGGCACTCATAGCTGTCCAGCTCGGTCTGGGTGGGCTGCCAGCCGGGATTCCAGACGGTATCGCCATCCTTAATATAGTAATACCGGCCGTTAGAGTCCGCAGGTACGTTATTGTAGCGGTAGCGAGTGATACGCCGCAGCTTGGCATCCTTGTAAAAGCTGTACCCACCGGCCGTGTGGGAAACAAGGCTGAAGAATGCCTCGCTGCCCAGATAGTTGATCCACGGCAGCGGCGTGCGCGGCGTGGTGATGACATATTCGCGTGCGGTATCGGAAAAATGACCGAACTTCATAGAGACCCTCTCCTTACTTATGGAAAGCAGATAAAATCGTAAGTTCAAATCGAAAACGATTAAGTTATTACCCTTACAATACCGCGTTTTTCGGATAATTGCAAGGGCTGCGGCTGAATTTAACGATGATTTGGCAGGTTTCACAATTTGTGCGGCCGAAAATTGTAACGAAAAGCGGATGCTACCTATTATTTATAAGGATACTTTCTGGCTGTGGACACCCCAAAAGCAGATGGCAGTCAGGCTTGCAGGCCATTACTGGGTCGGAAAAGGCAGAAGAAGGCGCAAATTATGTCTCTTTTTCAGCGAAACTCCAAACGAAATTACCAAAACAGGTGTTTTGGCTTTTTGCAAATCGCCAAATCGAATCGAAATGCACAAAAAATGCAAAAAAGGCATTGATTTTATGGTTGACATATTGTATAGTGAAGATGCGAAAACGATTAAGGATGATGCAAGGAGGCGATACCATGGCATCCATCAAAGACATCGCAAAGGCATGCGGAGTCTCGGTGGCTACCGTGAGCAAGGCGCTGAACGGTCACAACGATATCAGTCAGGCTACCAAAGAAAAAGTGCGTGAGGCTGCAAGGCAGATCGGCTACATGCCAAACTCCGCAGCGCGGGCCTTAAAAACGAACCGTACCTATAATCTGGGCGTCCTTTTCGTGGACGAGGCGCAAAGCGGTCTGACGCATGAATTCTTCGCGGCTGTTCTGGACAGCTTCAAACGCCACGCCGAGGGCAGAGGCTATGATATCACCTTTATCAACCACAACATTGGCCACGGACACTCCAGTTACTTAGAGCACTGCCGCTACCGCGGCGTTGACGGCGTGATTGCTGCCTGCATCAAGTTCGATGACCCGGAGGTTATTGAACTGGCTTACAGCAACCTGCCGATCGTCACAGTTGACCATGTCTTTAACAACCGGGCTGCCGTACTTTCCGATAACACCGATGGTGTCCACAAGTTAGTGGATCAGCTTGCCGCGCTGGGGCATGAGCGAATCGCTTATATCCACGGTGAGAATCACAGCGCAGTCACCCAGAAGCGCCTGGTCGGTTTCTACCGTGCCTGCGCCGCCCATGGGATCACGGTGCCGGATGCCTACATCGTGCCGAGCACCTACCGCGATGCGAAAAGCTGCGCCGCTGCGACCCGTCAGCTGCTGGCACTGCCGCAGCGCCCCACGGCAATCCTCTTCCCGGATGACTTCTCCGCCATCGGCGGCATCCAGACCATCCGTGAGGAAGGACTTCTGATTCCGCGGGATATTTCGGTGGCCGGCTATGACGGTAACCTGATCTCGCAGATCATGTCCCCGCAGCTGACCACCTACCGGCAGGACACCGAAGCGCTGGGCCGCGCCGCGGCAGAGCTGCTTATCGAGCAGATAGAATCCCCGCGCACGGCATTGCCGGAGCAGAAGCTGATCTCCGGCAGCCTGCTGAAAGGGCAGTCCGTCGATGTCCCCAATCCATAGGTTCAAACCCGCGAGGATGCGGGTCACAATATCTGATTCATACATGAGTTCTTTTTTAAAAGGAGGAAAAGACATTATGAAAAAGGCAATGAGTTTATTGACCGCCACTGCAATGGCAGCCACCTTGCTGGCAGGCTGCGGCGGAGGCGCCGCAAGCTCGTCCGCAGCCCCTGCCGCTGATTCGACCTCTACCGAAGCCAGCAGCACGGCCGCAGAACCTGCTGCCGATGCAGCCGCAGAGGAGGGCAAGGTCCTGAACATCTGGTGCTGGAACGATGAATTCCAGTCCCGCTTCAACGACTATTACCCCGGCGTCAAGGAGATTGCCGCCGACAAGTCCACCACGACGCTGGATAACGGTGTCACCGTAAAGTGGACCATCAACCCCAACGATAACAACAACTACCAGAATAAGCTGGACGAGGCCCTGCTCAAGCAGGACAGCGCCGCTGCCGATGACAAGATCGACATCTTCCTGATCGAGGCGGACTACGCGCTGAAATATGTGGATTCCGAATATACGCTGGATGTCAAGAAGGATGTCGGCCTGACCGATGATGATCTCAAGGATCAGTACCAGTACACCAAGGATATCGTTACCGTGGATGGTGTGCAGAAGGGCACCACATGGCAGGCAACCCCGGGCCTGTTTGCCTACCGCCGCTCCATCGCCAAGGATGTGCTGGGCACCGATGATCCGACCGAGGTTCAGGCCGCATTGAGCGATTGGGATAAGTTCAACGATGTGGCTGAGAAGGCCGCTGCCAAGGGCTACAAGATGCTCTCCGGCTACGATGATTCCTACCGCACCTTCTCCAACAATGTTTCCGCCGGTTGGGTGGACGGCACGACCGTCAAGGTCGACCCCAACATTATGAACTGGGTCGATCAGACCAAGACCTACACCGATAACGGCTACAACAACAAGACCAGCCTGTGGAGCGACCAGTGGGCCGCCGATCAGGGCCCTGCCGGCAAGGTTTTCGGCTTCTTCTACTCCACTTGGGGCATCAACTTCACCCTGCTGGGCAACTCTCTGGCCACGCCTGAGTCTGAGGGAGGCAAGCAGGAAGTCGGCAACGGTATCTTCGGCGATTACGCAGTCTGCCAGGGCCCTCAGCCTTATTACTGGGGCGGCACCTGGATCTGCGCAGCAGCCGGCACTGACAACATCCCCACGATCAAGGATGTCATGTACTCTCTGACCTGTGATGCCGACATCATGACCAAGATCACCGAGGATACGCAGGACTACACCAACTGCAAGAGCGCTATGGATTCCATCGCAGCTGACCCGAACTTCGGCTCCGCATTCCTCGGCGGCCAGAACCACATTGCCCTCTTTGCAGAGGTTGCACCTACCATTGATATGTCCAACGCCGGTCCGTATGATCAGGGCTGCAACGAGACCTTCCAGAGCTGCTTCAAGGATTACTTTGACGGCACGGTTGACCTTGAGACCGCGAAGAAGAACTTCGAGGATCAGATCAAGGTCAAGTATCCTGAGCTGAGCAGCGTCGAATGGCCCGCCTGATGCGCTGACCGCACCGCAAAACTGAATCCATACTTATAACACAAGCCACGCCGGGGGCGGGTCAGCGCCCGCCCTCGGTTTTGTATTGTAAAGGCCCTGCCCTTCGTGGGGCAACGCCCGATAAGGAGGGTGAGACCTGTGAAAACCAAACGCAAAGGCATGAGCTACGCCAAATGGGGCTACATATTTCTGGCGCCGTTCTTTATTACCTTTTTCATCTTCCAGTTCTGGCCGCTGGCAACGACCATCTACTATTCCTTCTTTGAATATTTCCGCAGTGGCTTAAAGATCATCGGCCCCAACTTTGTAGGGCTGAAAAACTATGCCGCTATGATCCGGGAGGTGCCGAAATACTTCAGCAATACCATGATCATGTGGCTGATGGGCTTTATCCCGCAGATTATTGTATCACTGGTGCTGGCAGCGTGGTTTACCGATCTGCGGTTGAAGCTGCGGTTTCAGGGCTTCTTCAAGACGGTCATCTATATGCCCAACCTTATCATGGCATCGGCGTTCGCTATGCTGTTCTTTACCCTGTTTTCAAACGCGGAGACAGGGCCGATCAACTCGATCCTGCTCAAGCTCGGCATCGTGGCCGAGCCGGTGCGCTGGCTTTCCAATGTCTGGACAGCGCGCGGTCTGGTTGGGCTGATGAACTTCCTGATGTGGTTCGGCAATACGACCATCATTCTGATGGCTGCCATCATGGGTGTGGACCCCGGCCTGTATGAGGCCGCCCAGCTGGACGGTGCATCCTCGACCACAATGTTCTGGCGCATCACGATCCCGCTGATCCGCCCGCTGCTCGTCTACACGCTGATCACCAGCCTCATCGGCGGCCTGCAGATGTTTGATGTGCCGCAGGTTTTGACCAACGGCAAGGGCGACCCGAACGGCTCGACCAACACCATTATCATGTACCTGAACCAGCACCTGTACAGCAAAAACTACGGCACAGCCGGCGCTATCTCGGTGCTGATGTTCCTGCTCTGCGCGGTGCTTTGCGTCATCATCTACTTTACCCTCACGCAGGAGGATGACGGCCTGACCCGTGAGCAGCGCAAGGCTGAGAAAGCCCGCATCAAGGCAGCCAAAGCGGCCGCTAAGCATCACTAAGGAAGGAGCGTGAACGGTATGCCGAACGAAACCAAAACTGCAGCCACCACTACCGCAAAGGCAAGCAAAATTTACGACCCTATGCTGACACTGCAGCGTGCAGTGGCCTATATCGTGCTGTTTGTCCTCTGCTTTATCTGCCTGTTCTTCTTCTATGTGCTGATTGTCAACGCCACGCACAACAACTTTACCATCCAGCAGGGGTTTGACCCGCTGCCCCGCGGCAGCTTTGGCGTCAACTTCTTTAACACCACCCATGATGCCAATGTACCGATCCTGACCGGTCTGCGCAACAGCCTGATCGTGTCGGCTGCCTGTGCGGCGCTGTCGGTCTATTTCAGCGCACTGACGGCCTACGCCATTTATGCGTATGACTTCAAGCTGCGCAAGCTGGCCTTTACCGTCATTCTGCTCATCATGACGATGCCCACACAGGTTTCGGCGCTCGGCTTTTTGAACCTGATGGACTCGATGAAGCTGACCAACACCCTCTGGCCGCTGATTCTGCCGAGCATCGCCGCACCGACAGTGTTCTTCTTCATGAAGCAGTATATGGATTCGAGCCTGCCGCGCGACATTATTGATGCGGCGCGCATTGACGGCTCGGGAGAGTTCCACACCTTCAACACGGTCATTCTGCCGATCCTGAAGCCCGCCATGGCGGTACAGGCAATATTCAGCTTTGTGGGCGCATGGAACAACTACTTTATCCCGGCGCTGATCATCAACGATGCCAAGTGGAAAACGGTGCCCATTCTCGTAGCACAGCTGCGCAGCGCGGACTTCTTGAAGTTCGATATGGGCAAGGTGTATATGATGATCACCATTGCAATCCTGCCTGTTATGATCGTCTATCTGCTCCTCTCAAAATATATTGTGCGGGGCGTTGCATTGGGCAGTGTGAAAGGCTAAAAAAGTTTTATAGACCGTAAAAAGCGGGCGAACAGAAATGTTCGCCCGCTTCAGTTTGTCGAAAAAGCCCTTTTTCGGGTAGAAATGTAGGGCGCGTGTCTATCTCCGCGCTAAGAGCCGCCGCTGTGCGGCGGTTGCGCTCCGAAACGCGCCTGCGGGCGCAGTGACCGCGCCGCACCGCTGGCTGCGCGCAGCGCATAAAATCGCGCCGGACGGCGCGCGGTTTCACGGTATATCGTACTATTGGATAGGCTCCATGCGCGTCTTGATGATCTCGCTGATTTTCTCGGCGTCGCTGTCGGGTTCGGTCAGCCCAACGATCTGCCCGTCATCCGCCATGCCGAAAATAAGCGCGCCGCCCAGCGTGTTCGCAAAAGCGCTCATGCTCTTGCACCAGCTTTTGCGCGAACTATCGGTGCTTTAATTATACAACTTGGCAGGGTCGGTTTGCAATCGTAAGTTGTACTCTCCGGTGGTAAGTTGTACGCATGGCCGTAAGACCATAGCGGGATGAATCCAATTTTTTGTAGTTTTACGGATAGGATACGATAGTATATTAGTATTTTATTTATTTAATTATTTATTTGTGCAGGATTTACCTGTACAGGGAAATCCCGTTCAGGTAAATGCCTTTGCGGTAAAATAAAAAATCCCCGGAAAACGGGGAATTTGGGGCAATATTTGGCTGGGAGGGCACCGCTCCGACGCGGTGTGAATGCGCCTAAACAAGGGCGTTTCTCGCGGTGACAGGGGCGGTGTGCAGGGATGGTGTAGAGTTGGCTTGCGTACAACTTCTTGCTAGAGAGTAAAATTTCATCACCAGTTCGTTGGGCTTTTCACTTGCGTGAACCCTGTGATATGAGTATGCAGGACATTGTGACGATGCTTTGTCCCCGACCAGTGTGTGTATGCCACGGAGCACAGGATCCCATTTATCCTGTTGATAGTGTTCAACAGGTAATAGATCGAGCTGAGCAGGTTTATCGTGACGCTGGGTGCACCGACCATTTCCAATCTGCCATTTTCCCTAACGCTGGTCATGTGTTTGAGGAAGAACAACAGAAATATGCAATCGATTTCTTGAATAAATGGCTCTAATAATTTCTAGGCGTATTTGCGTTGGGTAATCCTATGATTGTGTGGACTTTTCTAGTTTACGGTGTAAATCACAATAAATTTAGGAGGCCGCATATGGAAAAACGTAAGGAAATCACGCAGAAAATGGAAACTGTTGCCAAAAAAACTGATTCGACATTCTTTCTTGGAGGGCGTTGAAAAGTGGCCACCGGAATGTTTCGGATTGTACTATCAGCCGCACCGCCCGGAGAAAGCCTTGTCCAAAACGCAGAAGCATAAATAATAGAAATTTTCTCGTCAAAATATAAGCCCGTCGCATCTCAAATGCGGCGGGCTTTTTTATGCCTGCTTCTCGAAAAATTCACAAAAAGTTCAAATAATTAGAGGACATTTTCTGCGCTATTAGCCTTTAAGATGATGAGCAAGGGAAAAACGAGCAGAAAAGAGGTGAGAGTGTGTCAAGTGCCGATCGACGCCAAGCCGAAATATTAGAACTGTTGTATATCCCCAAAACAGCGTCATTAGCGTCATCTGCGTCACTATCGTCACACAAGAGCAGCGAGGGGGTCTGGGGAACACCCCAGAAATGCGTTTGTGGATATCCAAACGCTATGCTAGCAAAACACGTCTACCCCAAAACGATGACAAACAAACCCGATACCCGCACAAATTCGTATATGCTCTCAAGAGTGAATCACTTCTGATTCATTCCCTGCGGCAGCCAGCCAAAAATTACAATTGCATCACGAAAATTACAATACGCAGATTCCACGGCACGCTATACTGGATACAGAATTCATTTACGAAAGGGAGGAAAACTGTATGCGTGCAAAATTGAGCAACTTACAAAGCATCCCGCAGGTGGTTGCGGAGATGACGCTGGATGAAAAATTGGATATGGTGGGGTGCTACCGCGCCTGCCACACACGGCCTATCCCGGATATGGATGTGCCCGCCATCTATCTGATGGACGGCGCGACCGGGCTGAATGGCACCCATGTGGTGCTGGACTACTTAACAGACCCCTGCCGTGCCGATGACCCGCGTACGGCGTATGCCACGCCGGAAATGGTGGCGCTGAACCGCGTTGATCGCAACGAGGCCGCGGAAAAGTACAAGGGCGATGCACTGATGACCGACCTTGTGGAGCAGGCGGCAAAATACCGTCCGGGCGGTCGGCAGCATATCAGCTTCCCGTCGGGCATCAACATCGGCGCGTCGTTTGACCCGATCACAGCCGAGACCATCGGCCACGCGGTCGGACAGGAATTGCGTGACGCCGGGGTGGATGTCTGCTTTGGTCCCAACGTGGATATTGCCCGCGACCCGCTGGGCGGCCGTAACTATGAAATGTACGGCGAGGACCCGGAGTTGGTGGCCCAGACCGCGGCAGCCTTTGTACGCGGTATGCAGAGCGCCGGCATTGCGGCCTGTGCCAAGCATTTCCTCGCAAACAATCAGGAAACGAACCGCAACACAACAAGCTCTAACCTTTCAAAACGGGTTATGATGGAACTGTATGCCCGTGGGTTTGAGGCAGCCATCGAGGATGGTCACGTCCTGTGTATCATGAGCGCCTACAACGCCGTGAACGGAGAGTTCACCTCGTATAGCAAAAAGCTGCTGACAGATTTGCTGCGCGGGGAACTGCACTTCGACGGCGCCATTGTCAGCGACTGGGGTGCAGCCGGGCAGAACAAGGAAGGTACGCTGGCGGCGGGTATGGATTTGATTCAGCCCGGTCCAAACGATATGACCGCCTGCAAACAGGCGGTGCAGGAGGGGCGGCTTTCCGAGAAAGTTCTGAATGATCGCGTGACCCATATCCTGCAGCTTATCGTGGAGATCAAACAAAATCAACGCCGCATCCCCGCGCAGTATGACGCCGATGCACTGCTGCAAACCGCCTGCAGAACCATTGAAGACGGCGCGGTGCTATTGAAAAACGAGAATGCCGTCCTACCGCTGGCCGAGACCCAGCGTGTTGTGTTCTGGGGGGCGCGCAGCCGCGACACACTGGAGTGTGGCAGCGGCTCCACGGCGGTGGAGACGGCCCTGCACAGCAATGTGCTGGACGAATACCGCAAACTGCGCGGCGCGGCGGCCTTTGAGGAATGGACCGATGCCGACACGCTGGTGTACACGGCGGCTGCCCCGGCTGGGGAAAATGTGGACCGCGAAAGCATGGCGGTAGAGGAACAAGACCGCACCCGCATGACCGAGGTGCTGAAGCAGGCAAAGCAGAAAGGCATGAAAACCGTCGTGCTGTTGAATATTTCCGGACCGGTAGAGATGGCGGACTGGCTGCCTTACGCGGATGCAGTGCTTTGCATCTTTATTCCCGGCTGCATGGGCGGCGTGGCAGCGGCACGTCTGCTGACGGGGCTGGCCGAGCCGGGAGGGCGCCTGCCGGTGACGTTCCCGATTCGTTACGAGGACACGCCCGCCTACCCAAACTTCCCCGGTGAGGGCAACGATGCCTACTACGGTGAGGGCGTGTTTGTGGGCTACCGCAGCTACGCAAAGCGCAAGTTAGCTGTGCAGTATCCGTTCGGATGCGGCTTGAGCTACACGGATTTTTCTGTGGAATTGTGTGAAAATGACTTCCGCTGGGATATGCGCACACAGGAAACACTGAATGTGCCTGTGCGGGTAAAAAATGTCGGCAGCCGCCCCGGCAGCGAGGTCGTGCAGATTTATACCCGCGAGGAAAAGCCCCATATGCTGCGCCCCGACCGCACACTGGTGGGGTATGCCAAGGTGCGCCTTGCCCCCGGTGAGGAAACCGTTGTGAATGTATCGGTCAGCAAAAAGGCATTGCGCTGCTATGACGCACTACTGGATAAGTGGGTGCAGCCTATCGGGGCGCACAAGCTGTATCTGGCATTGTCGGCGGAGAACATTTTGGCACAAGCCCCGCTGATGATAGAGGGTAAGAACCCCTATCCCTTGAACGGTGAAAGCACAATTGGGGAAATTCTTGAAAATCCGCGCGCAAAAGAAATCGTAAATCAATTCACGAACGGTATGTTCGATATGATGCCGAAAGAAACACTGGACTTCATGGTGTACCGCAAGCTGAATGATATTCTGTCGGTGGGCATGATTCAAGTCATCCCCGACACAGTAAAACTGAGTGCAATTCTGCAGGGGCTGTATGACCGGCTTGCAGAACTATAAAGGAGGAAACAAGATGAGCTTTCCGAAGAATTTTCTCTGGGGTGCGGCCAGTGCTGCTTACCAGATCGAGGGTGCCTACAATGAGGACGGCAAGGTTCCCGGTATCTGGGATGCTTTGAGCGAGGGGCACGTCAAGCACGGCGAGAACGGTACTATCGCCTGTGATCACTACCACCGCTACAAGGAGGATGTAGCGCTGCTGAAAAAGCTGGGCGTCAAGGCGTATCGCTTTTCCGTCAGCTGGCCGCGCGTGATGTCCGGTCCCGACACGGTCAACCCCAAGGGTCTTACCTTTTACAGCGACTTGGTGGACGAACTGAAAGCAGCGGGCATTGAGCCGATGGTGACGATTTTCCACTGGAATCTGCCCATGTGGGCGCACGAAAAAGGCGGCTGGTACAATGCGGAAATCAGTGATGATTTCGCCAACTACGCCCGTGTAGTGGCGGATGCCTTGTCCGACCGGGTGCGGTTCTGGTTCACCGTCAATGAGCCGACGACCTTCATCGGCAACGGCTACTTTACGGGGGCGCACGCGCCGTTTGAAAGCCTGATGCAGGAGCAACCCGCCGTGATGATGAACAAGCTGGCGGTGCTGACAAAAAATGTGCTGCTGGCCCACGGCAAGGCGGTTCGCGTGCTGCGCAGCCGCGCCAAGCTGGCCCCGAGAATCGGTATGGCGCTGAACGGCAGTGTCTACCTGCCGGAGAACGAATCGCCGGATGACATAGAAAAAGCCCGCACCCAGATGTTCCCGGAGCAGGCATTCTTCTCGCATTTCAACTGGTGGGCAGACCCGGCCGTTCTCGGCTGTGTCCCGGCGGGTCTGCAGCCATTCTTCACGGCGGAGGAACTGAAGGTCATCTGCCAGCCGCTGGACTTCTTCGGCTTTAACTGCTACAATGCCTCCAACTATGATGAGTACATGGGTCCCAACCCCGCCGTTGTGCCGGGTATGCCCCGCACGGCAATGGACTGGCCCATTACGCCGGATGCTCTGTACTGGGCGGCACGTTTCTTGACGGAGCGCTACCATCTGCCCATTATCGTCACGGAAAACGGTATGGCAAACATAGACTTCGTCATGAGCGATGGCGCAGTGCATGACCCCCAGCGCATCGACTTTGTCAAGCGCTATTTGGCAGGTTTACAGCGTGCCGTGGACGAGAACATCCCGGTGACCGGGTATCTCTACTGGTCCATCATGGACAACTTTGAGTGGGCGGAGGGCTACGATAAGCGCTTTGGTCTTGTGTATGTGGACTATCAGACCCAACAGCGCATCCCGAAAGATTCGTTCTACTGGTATGCGGATGTAATCAAAAACAACAGAATATCATGATTCGGTATGGTGTTGCCTGCGATATTGCATCGGGGTAACACCATATTCTTTTTTGAATACGTTCTGAAAATAGCTCTGGCTCGAAAAGCAGAGGTAGCTGCTGATTTCGGTCAACGTCATATCGGTATAATACAAAAGGCTTTTGGCTTCTTCCAGCCGACATTCCGCAATATAATTGCCCAATGTCTGACCGGTTTCTTTCTTAAAGAGATTCCCGGTGTAGGACACACTGCGCCCGATAGAGGCAGCTACATCGTCAAGGCGCAAAGGGGTATTCACATGATTGCGGATGTAGGACATACAGGTGTATACCTCGCGGCTGATACCCGCAGGCAGGCGCAGTTCTCCGAGGCGGCGGCAGAAATCCAAGGCAGCGTTTAATTGTAAACGATCAATTTCCGGCACCGTCGCGGCGCGCTCACAGTCCAGCACATAGCTGTCTATCAGCTGGTAGGTTAGTTCGACGTCCATTCCGGCAGGGATGGCGGACATCATACCGATTTTAGTGATGCAACCGATGAAAATGTTTTTTGCCTGCCGCAGCGGGGTATCAGCCATTGTGCCGTGGCCCACCCGGGCTGAACTATCCTGCATCAGAAAAGCCATTAACCTCTCCGGGTCGCCCTGCCGAATCAAATCGTAAAACATCAACTCCCACTGGTAGCTGTTGTGGAATTTCTCATTTTCCTTGCGCTCCAGCAGGTTCTCGACGGTATCGCGGCCAACAGTAAAGCTGTCGCGGTCGTTCGTCAAATCAAAGTAGACGGACGGGTCAAGGATTTCACCGTCCATGCAGTAGTAGAGATACGCGGCCTTGTCGAAAAATTCCAGCAGACTCAGATTTGGTGCGGCCTCCAGAATTGTATCGGCTGCGTGGCGCTGCGCAGCCGGGATTTGATTTTCTGCCATAAAGGCATCCACAAGGCTTTCATTGAGCCTTGCGTTATAGACAGGGCCGATAACGATCCGCCAGCCGCCCTTGATCCGGATGGAAGCATAGCCTGCATGGCTGGGGGTGGTGCAGATGTCCAGCGTCCGTGCAGGGTCACGGCCAGCAAACAGTGCAGCTGTGTTGCGCTGCGGCTCCTCCGGGTACTGCAGGTGACAGGTATCTCGTTTGTCGTATAGGGAAAATGCGATCCCCTCGGCCCGGAAAAACAACATACAGAGATTGGTGATGCGGATATAGCGTGCGGTATCCACGGAGCAGACCTCCCCACAGATTGATAATCTTATTTTACAATATCCAGTCAAATAATGCAATATGCATGGAGAGGCAGATGCTATACTAAATTCAGAAACAAGGGATGAGTTCCCTAAAAAACAGGAGGAAGACAATATGGCATTCGGTAAAAAAGAGCGCCCCACTGTGGATAAGGACGGCGCAGCGCTCGTAATGCGCAAACGCGACTATCTCGCGGACTTCTCCGGCCAGTTGGGTCTGGGCCTTATGGCAAACCTTGTAGGTCAGCTGCAATACTTCTACACCGATAAAGTCGGGCTTGCAGTCGGCTCCGTGGGTGTGGTCATGGTCATCGCCAAGGTCGTGGATGCGCTGACGGACATCTGGTTCGGCAATATCATCGATCACTCCAAGGGCGGCAATATGAAGTATTACAAGTGGATGCTTCGTATGGCGGTCCCGGCCGCGGTTATCACGGTAATGATGTTCACGGTTCCCATCAAAGCCGGTCAGATTCCGGCTGTCGCTTACGCACTGGTGACAAACCTGCTGGTTACGGCGGTCATCTACACAATGATTGCCACACCCTTTGCGGCAACCATGATCGTGCGCACCAGGAGCCAGCAGGAGCGCGGCAACATGGGCATTCTGCGTGCGGTCGGCAACTATGCTTCCGGCATGGTCATTTCCATCGCAACGATTCCCATCACGAATATGCTGGGCGGCACACAGGCGGCGTGGATCAAGTACGGCGCGGTCATTGCACTGATCGTTCTGCTGAGCTTGCTCATCTGCTACGCCAACGGCAGCAAGGCTATGCGTAAAGCGGTCGAGGATGACACCGCAGCAGCAGAGCCGGAGGAAGAACCCGTTAATTTTCTTACGGCAGTCAAGTGCCTGTTCGGCAACAAATACTGGGTCATCGTGCTGCTGTTCAACTTGATTACAGCGGTTTCCTCGGCCATCGCCGCGTCGTCCGGCGCCTACTACTGCAAGTGGATTTTCGGCAATGATAATCTGGTAGCCATTGCCGGTTCGGCCGGTCTGCTCTCCACGCTTTTAGGCTTTGTACTGTCCAACCCCATCATCAAAAAGCTGGGCGTAAAGGGAACCATCAATCTGGGTCTGCTGGGGTACGCAGCTTCCTGCGCAGTGCGCTGCTTTGTGCCGACCAATCTTGCAGCGTACATCGGCTCCGATCTGGTAGGAAGCTTTTTACAGATCCCTTTGATGTGCCTGTACGGCGTTCTGTTGGCAATGGCGGTCGATTACAATGAGTACAAATATGATAAAAAGCTGGTGGCCGTCTCTTCCGGTGCGATTGGCTTCGGCAACAAGGTCGGCGGCGGTCTGGGTGCGTTGGTTCTGGCACTGTTCCTGATGATTGGCTCCTACGATTCCACCCTAAGCGCGGCCACCACCTCGATGCGCTATGCTATCTACGCATTTTCCAACTATCTGCCCATCGTACTGAATGTGGGCATGTTCTTGATTTTCCGCGGCTTCGATCTGGAGGAAAAGCTTCCCGCCATGCGTGCGGAAGTTGCCAAGCGGCATACACAAAAACCGGAGGAATAAGACCATGAAATTCACGATTCCCGCAAATGCACCTGCAAAGCCGTTCCATAAGCACTGGCAGTTCTGCGTTGGCAGCGGTCATGCAGCCATGGCAATGCGCACCGATTACTGTGAGCAGCTCAAGCAGATCCATGACGAACTGGGTATTGAACGGGTGCGTTTCCACGGTATTTTCAGCGATGATATGCATACCTATGACACCATGTCCACGGTCATGCCGATGCCCGGCTCCGAGCAGGTGCCGTTCTATGAGAATAGCTTCCGCCTGCCGGGACTGGTCTATGACAATGTGCTGAAAGCCGGCATGAAGCCCTTTGTGGAGTTGAGCTTCATGCCCAGCCCGATGGCCAAGCGCCCGACACGCGGCACCTTTTACTGGAAACCATGCATTGCCCCGCCGAAGGATGAGGCACAGTGGCAGGCGTATATTCAGAAATTTGTCCGTTTTCTGCTGAACCGCTACGGCAAAGAGGAAGTGGAAACATGGTTCTTTGAGGTCTGGAACGAGCCGGACTTGAAAACTCCGTTCTTTGACGGCACGCAAGAGGACTATTTCCGTCTGTATGAAATCACCGCCAAGGCTGTCAAAGCAGTGGATGATAAACTGAAGGTCGGCGGTCCCGCCACCAGCAACAGCAAGTGGGTCGCGGCGTTCGTGGACTACTGCAAGGCCCATGATGCGCCGGTGGACTTCATCACGACCCATCAGTATGCAGGAGATCCCATCAGCGAGGTGTGTGACCAGAAAGACGCGGATCACATGAAGGATACTGCGGAGATTCAAGCGGAATACAAGGTCGATTTTGCCCAGCTGTTTGCCGGTTTAAAGCCGGAGGATGGCTTGCTGCCCATGTTCCGCCGCACGATGCTCGACAACACCGAGACGGATGACCTGAATCGTGATCTGCTGCGCGATGCCGCCGAGCAGGTACAGAAGCAGGCTGACGGTCTGCCGGTATACTATACCGAATGGAACGGCTGCGCAACCTTTGGCGCGCCCGGTAACGATACCCGTAAGGTAGCCGCCTACGATGTGCGCGCGGCTCTCAGTGCTGAGGATTTCATCGACGGATCCAGCATCTGGTGCTTCAGCGATATTTTTGAGGAAATTCACCCCTTCCCGGAGGAATTTCACGGCGGGTATGGTCTTGTGACCCAGCACGGTATTCCAAAGCCGCTTTTCCACGCGCTGCGCCTGCTGGGGCAGGCCGGGGATAAACGGCTGGAGCTGCCCGGCGCACTGGACGGCGAGGTGAGTGTGGCAGCGTTCCGCGATGCTGCCGACACACAGCTTACCGTGCTGGCTACCAAACAGAACCTGCACCACTTTGCAGGGCAAAGCACCCCGGCCACCCCGGTGGAGATCGAGGTCGAACTGGACGCAAAGCCGCAGAGCGTGCAGCTTTGCCGCATCGACGAGGAACACGGCAACCCGCTGAAGTGCTGGCAGGCAATGGGTGAGCCGGAGGACATGACCCCGGCGCAGGTACAGCAGGTCATTGATGAAAGTGCAGTGGACTACGCCCCGGCTCCGTATGAATATGCGGATGGCAAACTCACCGTAAAGACAGAGCTTGTCACCAACGACTTGGCTTTTATCCGCATCGTAAAATAAAACTGCGGGGTGCATCCGATCGATGCACCCCGTTTTGCGTAAAAGGGAGTTATTATGATATTGGATTTTAACGCCGATTGGCGCTTTTACAAGGCAGATGGAAGCTGCCGCACCGTGCATCTGCCCCATGATGCCATGCTGGAGGAACCCCGGCAGGAAAACTGCCAAAACGGCAAGGACTGCGGCTATTTTCCGGGCGGGAAATATGCCTATGAAAAGACGTTCTCTCTGCCGGGGGAGCACCTGAATGAGGCACTGACATTTTTGTTTGAGGGCGTGTATCAGAATGCAGTCGTTTATCTGAACGGCGAAAAAATTGCCGAACACCGTTACGGCTATACGGAATTTACCGCCGATGCCACCGGAAAAGTGCGTGCCGGGGAAAACACCCTGCGCGTCACGGTGGATAACAGTCTGGAACCCAACTGCCGCTGGTACACGGGCAGCGGCATCTACCGCCCTGTGCATCTGATGGTAAAGCCGAAAGACGGCGTGCGCCCGGTAAAGATCCGCACGGTGTCGATTGCTCCCGCCGTAGTTGAGGTGCAGACCGAAACCGAACACGCGGCGGTAGAAATTTGGGATGGCGCGCAGTGCGTGGCAAAAGGAGCGCCGGGGGTCATCGAGATCCCGCAGGCTAAGCTGTGGGATGCCGAACACCCGAACCTGTACACCTGCGTGGTCAAGACCGAAAACGACGAGGAATCCGTCCCGTTCGGCATCCGCACACTGACATGGAGCGCAAAAACCGGTCTGTGCGTCAACGGCAAGGCGGTCAAGCTGCGCGGTGGGTGCATCCACCACGACAATGGCATTTTGGGCGCCTGCGGCTTTGCCGATGCCGAGGAACGCCGCATCCGCATTATGAAAAAGGCGGGTTATAACGCCGTGCGCTGCGCCCATAACCCGGCAAGCCGCGCCCTGCTGGATGCCTGTGACCGCCTTGGTATGTATGTCATGGATGAGGCCTTTGACGGCTGGTACACACCCAAGACCTACCATGACTATTCCCGCATTTTTGCCGAAAACTGGCAGGATGATTTGACCACTATGATTGCCAAGGATTACAGCCATCCCAGCGTGATTCTGTATTCCATCGGCAACGAGGTGTCGGAAACGGCCTTTCCGCAGGGCGTGGAAACGGCTGACAAGCTGACCCGATTCGTACACGCGCTGGATGATACCCGCCCCGTGACAGCGGGCATCAATGTGCTGCTGAACGTCTACGCACAAAAAGGCATTGGCGTGTATAAAGAAAGCGGCCCCTACAAGCCGGAGCCGCTGCCGCCCAAGCAGCCGGAGGAGAAAAAGAAAGAGTCGGGTTCTGCGTTCTTTAATATGGTCACGCAGAATCTCGGTCCGCTGATGTTCTACATGAGCAAGGGCAAAAAAGGCGACGCTGCCTGCCGCGATGTGGCGGAAAAGCTGGATGTTCTCGGCTTGAATTATGCGGCTTCCCGCTATGAGGACGACTGCAAAAACTATCCGAATCGCCTGATGGTGGGCAGCGAGACGATTATTGGCGAGCTGCCGTACAACTGGGCGCAGGTGCAAAAGCATACAGCGCTGATTGGCGATTTTGCATGGGCGGCCATTGATTATCTGGGCGAAGCGGGCATCGGTCAGATGATCCCGCAGGATACGCCGGGTCTGCCGATTGCGGCGGGCAGCGGTGCGATTGATTTAACGGGAAACATTACAGCGGAAAGTTATTTCCAGCAGGCGGTGTGGAGCCTGCGCAAAGCACCTTACTTGGGTGTGCGCCCGGTCAACTGGAACGGCAGAAAAATGACGGGCAGCGCGTGGCGTATGACGAACGCCGTGGAAAGCTGGACATGGCCCGGATGTGAGGGGCAGAAAGCCACGGTGGAAGTGTACAGCGATGCAGAATTTGTGGCGCTGTACTGCAATGATAAGCTGATTGGCAAAAAGCGCACAAAGAAATTCCGCGCGATTTTCAAGCTGCCCTACCGACCCGGCACACTGAAAGCCGTGGCACTGGATAAAAGCGGAATCGCCCTTGGAGAAACCACACTGCAAACAGCGGGACAGAAAACCCGGCTGCACCTCGCCCCGGAGAAAACGACCTTGCGCGCAGACGGTCAGTCACTCTGTTTTATCCCCATCACGCTGACCGATACGGCAGGCATCTGGAAACCGTGCGTCAACGCAAAGGTTCATCTGGAAATCGAAGGTCCGGCTGCCTTACAGGCCCTCGGCAGTGCTGCAACACAGACGGATGAAACCTACCTCGGCAGCAGCCACACCACGTGGCTCGGACGCGCTTTGGCTGTCATTCGTGCCGGAACCGAGCCGGGCAAGGTGCGCGTCACGGTCACGGCAGAAGGGTACGAGCCGCAATATGTGGATTTGACGGTGGAGTAAAAAAGGTGGGCTTTCATGCTGAAATTGTACGATTTAACAACAGAATACAAACGCGAACCGCTGGGCTGGACGGGCGATGTGACGGCGTTCTGCCCCACGGCGGCGTTCAATGAGAACATTATGCCGTTTATGACCAAGTGGCTTCGTGACTTGGCCAGTGAACTGGGTCCCGATGTCAGTATGCCGCAGGTCGTGCCGAACATTCTGGGCAACCAGCAGGACGGCGCGGCGTTCTGGGGCGATGTGGTGACCGTGCTGCCGTGGACACTCTACCGCGCCTACGGCGACAAGCGCATTCTGCAGCACAGCTACGACAGCATGAAGCACTGGGTCGAGTTTATCGAGAGCCAGTGCGGCGAAAACGGGCTGTGGCAGACGGGCTTCCAGTACGGCGACTGGCTGGGGCTGGACGCCGAGGCGAATGCCTTGGGTGATGAGCGCAAGGGCGCGACGGATGACTACTTTACCGCCAATGTCTGCTTTACGTGGAGTTTGCAGATCCTTGCGGATACCGACGCCGTTTTGCAGTACACCGAGGACGCGCGCCGCTGGAGCCGCCGCCGTGAGGAGCTTGTGCGGGCGTTCCGCGCCGAGTATGTGACCCCCACCGGGCGTCTTGTCAGCGAAACGCAAACCGCCCTGATCCTGGCGCTGCACTTTGACATGGTGCCGGACGAGTTCCGCCCGCGCCTTTTGGACGCGCTGGAAAAGAACATCGGTGCGCATAAAACGCATCTGCTGACCGGGTTTATCGGCACGCCGTTTGCCTGCCTGACCCTGTCCGAAAACGGCAGGCACGACCTTGCCGGCAGGCTGCTTTTGCAGGAGGACGATCCCAGTTGGCTGTATGAGGTCAAGATGGGTGCCACCACCATCTGGGAGCGCTGGAATTCCATCCGCCCGGACGGCAGCTTCAACCCCGCCAACACCACCGCCGAGCTGACCCTGCCCGAGCAGACCGAGACGCTGACCTTGGGCAGCGGCAGCTACCACTACGAGTACGCCACCGAAACCAGCTTGAAAATAGACCGCTATTCGTTGGAAACCCCGCTGCGCGTCATCATGGAGCATCCGGTGGCGCAGGCGATTTTCCGGCAGTACGCGCCGGAATTTCTGGAAAATCCGATGTTGGAGTATGTGAAAGACGAGCCTATTACAGCCCTGCTTGCCTACGGAGAATCCCTGCGCCCGCTGTTTGAGCAGGTGCTGACCGCCATGAACCAAGCTGATAAGCGGTGAGTCTGTATAAATTATACTACGCCCAACATGAAAACTGCAATCGTAAGTTGTACTCTCCGGTGTTAAGTTGTACGCATCACTGCAAGATTACAGTGGCAAAAATTCGTTTTTTTGTAGTTTTACGGATGGGATACGATAGTATCTTAGTATTTCATTTATTTAGTATTTATTTGTGTTGGATTTGCCTGTACAGGGAAATCCCGTTCAGGTAAATGCCTTTGTGGTAAAATAAAAAATCCCCGGAAAGCGGGGATTTTGGTGCGGTATTTGGCGGGACGGTACACCGCGCCGATAGGCTGCAAACTCCCGCAAACCGGGGCGTTTCTCGCGGTGACAGGGGCGGTGTGCGGGGGTGCAGTGGTGTAGGGCTGCGTACAATTTCTTACTAGAAAGTAAAATTTCATTACGGATTCGTTGGGCTTTTCACTTGCGTGAACCCAGTGATATTGGTATCCACATTTCTCAATGAGACCAATGCTGCGCATTTATTTGAGCGGTGCAAGTCAGAATCCGTCTCACGAATTTGCCCCCAAAACTGCCCCCAAAAGGGTTTGGAACGGGTCAGCACGATGCAGCACTCTTTTGTACACATGGGACAAAATCCGTTCTGAGCCTTGGTACGCAATACCACCAAACCCAACAAAACAGCACTGTAATGCACAAATCTTAGATTTCTCATAACCCGGAGGTCGCAGGTTCAAGTCCTGTCTCCGCAACCAACAAAAGCTCGTTGAAACGATAAGTTTCAACGAGCTTTTTTCTACCTTATGGCAAAAGTGGTAACGATCTGGTAACTTTGACCCCAAAATGACCCCAAAACGGAAAAACGACTGCGCCCGGACGGTTGAGATTTTCAACCGTCCGGGCGCTTTTTGTGGATAAATTTTGCGGAGTTGGCAGGTAAAAATAGGAGCTGTCAGCGTTCCAGTGTGTGTGAACGCTTTGCTCGTTCTCGCTGCTGCTCTAGCCGGTTTTCCATGATTTTTACGGATGCCATGATTTTGTGCCAGTCGTGTTCGAGGACATAATCGTTGTCCTTGCAGAACTTGTTCCAAATTTTCTGTATTTCGCCATTGGATTCTACGGATTCAAGGATGGCTGCAAATTGCGGGATAAATCCAGTCGTGCGGCGTGTGTTGCTGGTTGCGAGGAATGCACGATACAAGGTCGCGTCGTTGATTGCAATGCCGGGTTTCCCAGTTAGCATATAAATGTCGTAAAAATCGCGCATCCGTGTATTGCTTGTGCCACGGTACATGATGGTTTCCAGTTTCTCGGCAAGCAGCGTTTCGAGATTGTAGCTCATAATCTGCAAACTGCGGTTCTCAAACATAAGCGGATACCGATATTCAATGGCTTGCGGAGTGATGGCATCGCCGGTAGATATGTCGATTTTTACTTTCTGCCGCAGACCGTCAAGCGTACCAATCAGCGTGAAACGCAAGCCGGGATAGTCATGTTCTTCCATAATGCTTTCTGCATTGGTAATGCTGAAAACCACGCCGTCCTGCAGGTCGATATTGACGATTTCTTGAATCGTCCGTGTAGCGTCCTCCAATGTCAGCGGCAGGGCGACTACGGTGGCATCAATATCCATTGTGGCACGTTGGTGGATGCCGACCATTGAAGAAACCAGCATCCCGCCTTTCAGTACAAAATGGCTGTTGTACTGGGATGCGGCGAGACGCTCTAAAAAGCGTTCCATCATGTAGGTGCGCAGCAGAGTCTGCGATTTCAAGCTGTCGCCGTGCGCCAGATTTTTGATTTTATCCTTCAGCTGTCGTGAGGTCTTGATCATAATAAAAACACCTCCAAGTATCGTCTTACATCATCCTCAACTTTCAGTGCGCGGCTGCACTGAATGAGATGAGGCAGGTTTTTGTGACCGTGCAGCATATACTCGCGGATGGCAGTTTGGTAGGTTTGCACATCCATAGCACCCCGCTGGCGAATGACATCGCAGAGTGTGCGCTCACGGTCATAAGTGGGAACGGTATTGCCAAAAGTGGTAGAGGCAGAGGTCAGCCCCAGTGTGAAAATCTCCGGGGAAACTGTATGCACAATCACGCCCTGCTTGCGCAGATGTGTGGCGTTGTAACCCTGTTTGACCGTAACATAGATGTGGTGCGGCTCGCGCTCCATCATACCGTGGAGCGCCAACGCCGACTGGTGGGAAAAAATGATATTGCTGTTGCGCAGGTGGAGAACATACATATCATCCGGCCATGCATCGCGTGATTGGTATACGCCATGCGCGACACGCTCCAGTTCTCGGCTGCGGGCGTATTCGGCAAAATAGGGCTTTGAGATGCCCTGCGCTGTAACCGCGCGGGTCGTGATGTAGCCGTTCCCCTGTTCCAGCATGGAATCAAGTTGTTCAAATTTTGTCATGTGGCTCACCTAACTTTCGCGCTTTAATTATAACAGATAAGAGCGTAAAAGTAAATACAAGATGGTACGCCTACTGAAAATTTCAACAGACGCACCATGTGGTGTTAAAAACTATTCAGTGGCATTACCCTGCTTTGACGAGTACCAGCACGCTGTTGGTTGGCACTACGATTTGGTCTTGTTTGGTGGGAATGGGTGGGTTCTTATATTGGCGTAGGGCTTTTTGGATTTGCTGCTTGACTTCGAGCAGGGCGGCGTCTAGTGTTGGCGCTTGTGTGGTGACTTTGGGGAAGTCAGGAACATGGGCGGTGCAGCCGTCCGGGGATAAGGTGCAGAGTACAGGGTAGGGCTGGTTCTCCACAGAGATGCTGTACTGCATCCCGAACATATCGTTCATCTTGTCCATTTCGCGCCGTTTGTGTTCGTCCATGCTGTGAACGTAGGTGTCCATTGTGAACGCTACCGAGTAGTGACCGAGGATGGCTGACAGGGTCTTGTAGTCCATGCCGCGCTCTAATGCGCGGGTGGCGAAGGTGTGGCGCAGGGCGTGGAAGGTAAAGTGCCCGATGTCGGCATCTTTCAACAGGCGGTCATAGTAATCCTTGAAAGTTTTCTGCTCAAAGTAGTGTCCAAACTCGTTGGTGACAATGAAGCCATCGTCGGTGTACTTATCCCCTGTCCGAATCTTGTCTTGCTCCTGCTGTTTCTTCCAGCGAGTGAGTTCGTCAACCATTGTGCGGGTCAGCGGAATCGTGCGGCGAGAGTTTTTCGTTTTGGGTGTACCGAATACGATTTCGGTTTTGTTTTCGCCGTCGTGGGCTTCGTACTTGGCAAGGCGGTTGATGGTACGCCTGACGTGAAGCTGGGCGGTGGAAAAGTCGATGTCCTCCCACTTCAGCGTCAGCAACTCCCCCATGCGTAACCCTGTACACAGGTCTAAGCGGATAAACACGCCATAGCGGTGGCGGTACGAGAAACACAAAATCAGAATGACGCAGATGACGCTAATGACGCTGAATCTGGGATATGGTATAGGGATATCTCCAAAACAGCGTCACGAGCGTCATTAGCGTCACTATCATCACGCAAGAACAGCGCGGGGGTCTGGGTGACGCCCCGGAAATGCGTTTGTGGATATCCAAACGCTATGCTAGCAAAACATGTTCCCGCTCAAAGCGGGGGGTAATCAAAGCGGATACGCATACAAATTCGTATATGCTCCAGAGTGAATCAGTTTAGATTCATCCCAAAATCTTGACTCGAAAAAGTGAATCAGTTTTGATTCACTCGGCGGAAAAATCCACAATTCTCGGTATATGCACCATACAATCCCGACGTGTGTAATTGATGCGGAAATCAGGTATCCAAAGTCGACAACTGCTTGTGCCTAAAAATACAAAGGACGCTGTGTTTCACTCTGCATCACTTTTGCAGAGCACATATCAGCTTGTGCGCAATGCTTTGGGTCGCAATCGCCCATGTATCAACTCCGTCTATCAGGTCAAACAGCATGGAGGTTGTACCTAGTGTGATGCGTTTGCGCTTAGCATTGGGAAAGTATCGTTTATGCCACAGCGTAGCAAAACGCGTCTACCCAAAACAGTGGCTATCATGGCGCGCATACAAATTCATACATTCCTCGGGCGTGAATCACTGTGGATTCACGTCTGTCGAAAAAGTCCAAATTTCAGACATAGGTTTTTTGCATTGAGTTGGGGATGGGGCGCGTGCTACAATCAAAGCTAGAAAGCTGTGCCCTTTTCCGGGCAAGATTGTAGGAGGAACTGTCAATGAAACTTCGACTTGGCATCATCGGCGCGGGCAACATTGCCTCCGCCCACATCCAAAATGTCCTGGACGGAAAATGCCCGAATATCGAGATTGTGGCCGTGGCCGACCGCAAGGAGAGCCGCCGCCAGTGGGCTGCCGAAAAACTGCCCGATGCCCGCATTTTCACCGAGGGCAGCGACCTTATTGCCGCCAAATGCTGCGATGCGGTTCTCATCGCCGTGCCGCACTACCAGCATCCCACGCTGGCCATCGAGGCGTTCCGCGCCGGGCAGCACGTCATGTGCGAGAAGCCCGCGGGCGTCTACACCTTACAGGTGCGGGAGATGATCGCCGAGGCCGACAAGCACCCCGAGCTGACCTTCGGCATGATGTTCAACCAGCGCACCAACTGCGTCTACCGCAAGATGAAGGAGATGCTGGACGCGGGCGAACTGGGTGAGCTCAAGCGTGTGAACTGGATCGTCACCGACTGGTATCGCACCCAGTTTTATTATGACTCCGGCGCATGGCGTGCGACCTGGGCCGGTGAGGGCGGCGGTGTGCTGCTGAACCAGTGCCCCCACCAGCTGGATACGCGCAAAGAATTTTTCACAAAAATTCTGGAAGTAGTTTCCGTCTTGGGAGGTGAACAGAGTGAACACGTATAAGCTGATTTTCCGAAATGTGTGCAAGAACATTCGTGACTATCTGATTTACTTTCTTACGCTGACCCTTTCGGTCAGTTTGTTCTATGCGTTCAATTCCATTTCTGACCAGCCGGCTTTTTCCAATATGGGCATGACCGGCACGCTCTTATATCGTCAGCTCGGCATTATGCTTTCTACGCTTTCCACTATGATTGCGGTTGTTCTGGCTTTCCTGATTCTTTATGCCAATCAGTTTTTATTGAAACGCCGCAAAAAAGAATTAGGCGTGTATATGATGCTCGGCATGAAAAAAGGGCGTATTTCCCGGTTGTTTGCAGGCGAAACGCTTTGTGTTGGCATCATTGCGCTGGGCACAGGATTGCTTTTGGGCTTTTTCTTTTCGCAAGGGTTTTCTCTGATTACATTGCGGCTTTTTGCAATCAATCTTGAAAAGTTTCGGATCGTGTTTTCAGCCGGAGCGCTTCGCCAGACCGTGTTGTGTTTCACAATCATCTTTTTTATCGTCATGCTTTTCAATATTCGGTCTGTCACCAATGTTAAATTGATCGACCTATTGACGGACGGCAGAAAAAACGAAAGTATGCAGACTGAAAACCGTATCTTGCCGGTTTGTCTGTTCCTGCTCTCGCTGCTTTGCATCGGAATTTCTGCCGCGCTGTTCAACAAAAACGGGATTCTGCCATCGCATGAAAATAATCTGTTCCAGTTGGCAGCGGCGGCATTGGTCGCGGGAACTTTTCTGCTGTTCTACTCGCTGTCAGCCGTTTTCATGCAAGTAGCAAGTGCAAGGAAATGCTTTTACCTGAAAGGTCTGAATACGTTCCTTGTCCGTCAGATTGGAAGCAAAATCCGAACCAATTATCTTGTGGTAACGGTTGTATGCGGATTGCTGACCATCACGATCTGCGCCGTGTCGATTGGCGCAAGCACAGCGCTTGCTATGAACAAAATGTCCCAATCTGCAACGCCCTATGATTTGAACGTGCTTTCCAATGTTTCGGTTGACGGGGACAGCGATATTGCTGCCTATCTCGCTGCACACGATATTACCATAAGCAACTACGCCAAAGCTACAGAGCAAATCAGTGTTTACGAGGCCGATATGACCTACTCTGAACTATTTGAAGGACAGAAAGTCAAATTTTGGCCGATTGATGAAAAAGTTCCTGACAGCAAGGTTTCCGTAATCTCCATTTCGGACTTGAATCGTGCCTTAGCCATGCAGAACAAAGCACCCATCACGCTGAACGATGGCCAATACCTGTTGAACTGCAACTACAATGGAACGTATCGGTATGTTGCTGCTGCATTGCAGAGCCACCCGGAAATCACGGTTGGCGGGGCGACTTTACAGCGTGCAGAAGATAAAGTTTTGCAGGAAACATACATTATGACGTCGGTTAGCAACAATGACCGCGGCACCTTGATCGTTCCCGATTCCGTCACCGCATCTCTTGAAAAAGATGTAAATGCGCTTTTGGTGCAATATAAACCCGATGCAGATTCCAATGAAGTTCTGCAAAAGATGATTCCGATTGGATTGGATAGTACACACGGCTATCGTTATGCCGAAAAGAACATGATGTATGAGACGTTCTACGGCCTCGATGCCTTGGTGAGCTTCCTTTGCTGCTATATCGGGTTGGTCTTTTTGCTGATTTGCGCCGCACTTCTGGCGTTAAAACAGCTTACCGAAACGACCGACAATGTGTATCGCTATGGCTTGCTGCAAAAGCTGGGTGCAGGCCGCAGGAAAATCGATCATACGCTTTTTGTGCAGACAGTCGTCTTCTTTGCCATTCCGCTAGTCGTCGCTGGCGTGTATTCTGCTTTCCTGATTGGCAAAGCAATGGCTGTGGTGGAAGAATTTATGAACATCCATATCGCAACCAATATCGGACTGACAATCGTTCTTTTTCTGCTTGTCTACGGAAGTTATTTCCTTGCAACGTATCTTTCCTGTAAACGTATTGTCACAGAACAGCGAGAATTGGAGGTCTAAACTATGTTGCCCGAAAATGTAAACTGGAATGCCGTATTGCAAAGCATCACCGACACATGGCTCCCTTTAGAAGATCATAGGTTTCGAAACTTGGTGAGTTGTGTAGTGCCCACATTTACAAGCCGCCAATAAGACCAATACCGGCAGGACACAATGCTTACGATGTCCTGCCGGTATTATTTCTGATATGGTAGTAGAATTTAATCGTCAACTTCCCAATGCCCGCTGAAGCCGCGACCGATGTAGCGGACATTTCCCATCGCCTTGATATGGCGGCGGATGGTTTTGTAGCTGACACCCAGTGCCATGCCGAGTTTTTCGGTGCTGATTTTATTGTCTTTTTTGATTAAAGCCAGGATTTTGGCATCCAAATCATCTTGGGGGACACCTTGGGGGACACGTTGAGGGACATCTTGAGGGACACCATAATTCAGGTTCGGCATAACGACCGTAAACTGGTAGCGGTCAGAACGGAATGTGGGACGCTTATCCTCGGTGTAGTTGATTTGCGCTTTGTAGCCGTTCAGAATTTTCCCAAAGCCGCTGCCCTTGCGCTCCATGTAGCCAAGGCGGTTGAACACATCGGCTAACACCGGGTTGCGCCGGGTGGACGGCACGGTCAGCGGGTCGCGGTCTTGGATCATCGAGCCGTCCGGCATCCCGCCCGGTGAGTAGATCTCCAGACGGTCATCGTAAATGTCAATGTGGACCTCGCTGCCGTAGACGAGATAATCGCGGTGCGCCAGCGCGTTGACAAGCGCCTCGTGGTAGCTGCGCTCGACGTATTCGGGCAGTTCCTCCCGCGAGTTGGGTGTCTTGCGCCACATCATGCGGGCATTGCGCTTGATGAACGCTTCGCCGTTCTCAATCAACGAAAGCACACTGCCGGAATATTCTGCATCGTCCAGCGCGTCCATCGTGCCGCCGCTTTTGTCCAGTCCATTCCAGCGTGTGCAGAACAATCGTGACCAGCGGATCGGGCTTTCGTCGGCAATCAGGGCGCCGGCATTTGTCAAAAAGCCGCCCTCGTCTGCCAGCCCGAAGGAAACAAGGTCTTTGTTGTCAAAGCTGTTTCCCGTCCACTTCTTATAGCGCTCCCGCAGCTTGGAAAAGGCGTAGTCCTCCACCCTGTAAAGCGTCATCTGAGAGTCGTAGGAGGTGTTTCTGCCGCGCAGAACAAGGCGTTTCAGCTCGGTGGCAGATGCCCTGACGCTCTCGTTTCCAATGCGTACAAACGCCTATAAGGTGCCGTCGCCGGAGTAATAGTAGGGCGTTTCCTCGCCTTTGAACACATCAAGGATCAGCAGCACCTTGCCGTCATCGGTCTTGTGAAAGCGCAGCCGAAACTCCGGGATAGGCTCCATGCGCGTCTTGAGGATCTCGCTGATTTTCTCAGCATCGCTGTCAGGTTCGGTCAGCCCAACGATCTGCCCGTCATCCGCCATGCCGAAAATCAACGCACCGCCCAGCGTGTTCGCAAAAGCGCTGACACTCTTACACCAGCTTTTGGGCTTTCGTACTTCAAGCGCCGCTTTCTTGTCATATTCGGTTGTTTCACCGATCAGGTTCTCGATATCCATCTGTTCCGACCACCTTTTGCGCGAAATATCGGTGCTTTCAGTATAATATAAAGTCGGGCGTTTTTCAAATGATCTTTTTAAGTTCATCTGCGTAAAACCCCAAGCAATTAGCAAAGATGACGAATAGCTTTGACCATCCGCTCTTGGTAGTTCGCTTTCAGAGCCATAAATTCACGGCGAAGCTGCTGTACATCATTTTCGTGCACAGAATGATTTTCATTGCAGCGTTTGGCAATTTGATTGATACTACCGGCAATACGCCCAATGTAGCCGTTCGTCTCTCATAGAACGCTAAAATCATAGCATTTGATTTCACCGTCAAGCAGCATTCTGTTTGCAAATGCAGAAAAACTTGAGATTTTTGCTTCGGACATTTTGCCTGCGATGGAGTGCCACTCTTCTTCACTGAAGTATACGATTTTTGCGATGGGGCAAATACGTTGTGTCATTGTTGACCTCCTTCTGATTAGGAATCTATCAGGCTGATACGGGTTTCAGGGTGTCCCTGAAGAGCATATGTGAATTTCATATGCAATGCTTGCTAACCGTCGCTTACGCTCCGATTACCCCCTGTGGGGCGCTCAAAAGAAAATCAACTCTGCACATACAATTTCTTCGGCCTGTGCATGGAATGCTTGCATTTGTGCAGTCCATTCAAGAGGTTTGTGAAGCTTCAAAGCTGTCGAGGCACCAGCTTGTTTAGCAAGTTGCTTCGTTAAAGTTTCTATCTGCTCGCAGGCAGCGACATTAATTTCGGAAAGGTGACATAGCAATATGCCGTCCAATTGAGAAAGAATTTCATTGAAAAGTGCTTGCCTTTTTTGCTTGGCTATGCTATATTGTAAATAGTTCTTATACCATACCAAGAACTATTATGGTTACTATGATAAGGTCATAGGACCGTAAAGCTCTGACGCCCTGCCGTTTGGCAGGGCGTCATCTTTTTTGTTTGTTTTTTGTCGGGTTCGTTAATTGCCTTTTGCCTCGTCACGCGGTATCATAGGAGCAAAAAGAAGGGATGTGTATGTATGAACACTGCATATGGAATCGGGCTTGACATCGGCATTGCCTCCGTAGGCTGGGCAGTTGTAGCCTTAAACGAGGATGCCGAGCCTTATGGCTTGATTCGCTGCGGCTCCCGCGTGTTTGATAAGGCGGAGCAGCCCAAAACCGGTGACAGCCTTGCTGCCTCACGCAGAGAGGCACGCAGCACACGCCGCAGGCTGCGTCGGCGCAGCTTACGGAAGGCGGATCTGTATGCTCTGATGGAAAAAAGCGGTTTACCCGGCAGGGCGGCTGTCGAGGAAGCCGTGCTGGCAGGGCATCTGCCCGATATTTACGCGCTGCGTGCACAGGCTTTGGACGGTCCGGTAACCGCCATGGATTTTGCCAGAATCCTGCTGCACCTGATGCAGCGTCGGGGATTTCGCAGCAACCGCAAGGCGGACGATGCCCAAAAAGACGGAAAGCTGCTGCAAGCCATTGACGCCAACACGCAGCGCATGAAAGACAACCATTACCGAACTGTGGGGGAAATGATGTACCGTGACCCGGCATTTGCCACCCACAAGCGCAACAAAACCGAAAACTATCTTTCCACCGTCAGGCGGGATCAAATTGCATCCGAGGCTGCACAGCTTTTTGCTGCACAGCGCCAATACGGTGCAGCGTGGGCATCCCCGGAAACAGAGGCTGAATACCTGACCATACTGACGCGCCAGCGCTCTTTTGACGAAGGACCGGGCGGCAACAGCCCCTATGGCGGCAATATGATTGAAAAGATGGTCGGCACCTGCACATTGGAGGGCACAGCCGAGCCGCGCGCTGCCAAAGCAACCTGGTCCTTTGAATATTTTACGTTGCTGCAAAAACTCAACCATATTCGCATAGAGGAAGGCGGCAACAGTCATCCCCTGACCCATGCACAACGGCAGGAACTTCTCACCCTGTGCTACCAAACCGACAAACTGGATTTTGCGCGGATTCGCAAGGTGCTGGATTTGCCGCCGCAGGCGCGGTTCAATATGGTGCGCTACCGGGCCGACCAACCGGCGGATGCCTGTGAGAAAAAAGAGAAAATCACCGCCCTGCCCTGCTATCACAAAATGCGCAAGGCGCTGAACACTCTGCGAAAGGATTATATCCTCACGGTGGGTCATGACCGGCTGGACGCCGCCGCAACTGCACTGACCCTATATAAAAGCGAGGATTTGCTGCGGGAAAAGCTGCAGCAGGCGGATTTTGAGCCGCTGGAGATCAACGCGCTGCTGACCCTGCCCAGCTTTTCAAAATTCGGTCATATTTCGGTCAAGGCGTGCCGCAAGCTTATCCCGTATCTGGAGCAGGGAGAAAATTACAATGATGCCTGCCGCGATGCCGGGTATGATTTTCAAGGCAGCGGTCACGGCGAAAAATCCATACTTTTACCTGCTGAAGCGGAGGGATTTTCTGACATTACCAGTCCGGTTGTCCGCCGGGCGGTGGCACAGACCATCAAGGTTGTGAACGCCATCATTCGGGAGCAGGGCGAAAGTCCCGTCAGCATTCATCTGGAACTGGCGCGGGAGATGAGCAAAAGCTTCCAGGAGCGTGCAGACCTGGAAAACGCCATGAAGGAAAACAATGCAGACAACGAGCGCCTGATGCGGGATCTGCACGAGCTTTTCCCCGGGCGCAACATTTCCGGGCAGGATCTTGTAAAGTACCGCCTGTGGAAAGAGCAGGACGGACGTTGCGCCTACTCTTTGCAGCCGTTGGAGTTGCAAAGCGTTATCACGGTTTCCGGCTATGCTGAAGTGGATCACATTGTGCCGTACAGCATCAGCTTTGACGACCGCCGCACCAACAAGGTACTGGTGCTTGCCTCAGAAAATCGTCAAAAGGGCAACCGCCTGCCGCTGCAATATCTGCAGGGTACAAGGCGGGACAACTTTATCGTTTACACAAAAAACAACATAAAGAACTACCGCAAACGCCAAAATCTGGTGAAAGAAAACCTTAGTGCCGAGGACAGCAGCGGGTTTATGCAGCGCAATTTGCAGGATACCCAGTATATCGCCAGCTTTATGCTGAACTATATCCGCGGTCATCTGGCTTTTGCTGCGCATCCTATGGCAGGCAAAAAGCGGGTTGTCGCCGTAAATGGTGCTGTCACTTCGTTTCTGCGCAAGCGCTGGGGTATTGCCAAGGTGCGCGCAGACGGCGATTTACACCACGCGGTGGATGCAGCGGTCATCGCCTGCACGACGGACGGTATGATCCAACGGGTGTCGCGGTTTTATCAGCGGACGGAACTCTCCCACGCACGGGGAGAGCGCTTCCCCGAACCGTGGCCGCGTTTTCGGGATGAATTGATACAGCGCCTGTCGTCCTGCCCGCAGGAAAACCTGCTGACGATCAATCCGGTTTATTATGCCACCGCGGACATAGCGGGTATCAAGCCGGTGTTTGTTTCCCGTATGCCGCGTCACAAGGCAACCGGACCCGCCCACAAGGAAACCATCAAGGGGCGCTTGGACGACACCTATGTGACCCAGCGCCGCAGCATCACCGACTTAAAGCTGAACAAGGACGGCGAAATTGACGGTTACTTTAATCCCAGCAGTGACACCCTGCTCTACAATGCCCTGAAAGAGCGGCTAATCGCCTTTGGCGGAAACGGGAAAAAGGCATTTGCCGAGCCATTCTTCAAGCCCCGCGCAGACGGCACGCCGGGTGCGCAGGTTCGCAAGGTCAAGCTTTACAGCAAGGTCACCAGCACGGTTCCGGTTCACGGCGGAAACGGCGTGGCTGACAACGATACCATGGTGCGGGTCGATGTGTATTATATCCCCGGGGACGGCTACTATTGGGTGCCAATTTATGTGGCGGATACCGTAAAGCCGGTTTTGCCGAACTGTGCTGTTGTTGCTCATAAAAGCTATTCCGAGTGGAAGGAAATGTCCGAGGAAAATTTCCTGTTTTCTCTGTGCAAAAATGATCTGGTCTGCATAGAGGGCAAGCGTCCCATAAAGCTAAAGGCAGCCAACAAGGAAAGCACACTGGAAAGAGATCTGACCGTCCAGCGGGTGCTTGCCTATTTTGAGGGCGGCAACATCTCCACCGGTGCCGTTTCCGTAACCACGCACGATAACGCTTATATTGCCAAAGGTCTGGGCTTCAAGACACTGCAAAAGGTTGAAAAATATCAGGTCGATGTTCTGGGCAATTATACCCGTGTAAAAAAAGAAAAACGCCAGCTTTTCCCCGCCCAACGGAGGTGACGCGTGTCCTACCGCTGCCTTATGGTTGTCAACCCGGCCTGCATCCGATGCCAAAAGGAACAACTGCAATTTTCTGTTTATGCGCGGGTGTGCAACGGAAACGACGCCGTGAAAAAGCACGAGGGACGGCTGCGGGCTTCCCTGCCGCCGAATGGCTCTATACGTCTGCTTGTCGTTACGGAAAAGCAATACCAGTCCATTCAAATTCTTTTGGGAAATTATCAACCGGAGGACGCTCCCTTTGCCTGTGAGCAGCTGAGTTTTTTCTAAACAAAAAGCGCATCGGACCGCAATCCGATGCGCTTTTTGCATAGCCTATTATACCGTACCAAGAGCTATTAGGGAACTATGACTCAAATAGTATTTCTCCGGCACGCCCACCTATTATACCATACCAAGAGCTATTAGGGAACTATGACATCTGCACCAGCAGCGCCTTGCAGTCCCTGATTATACCATACCAAGAGCTATTAGGGAACTATGACCACTTCCACACAATTTTGCGGTGCGAGTTGATTATACCATACCAAGAGCTATTAGGGAACTATGACTACAATAGAAACTACTAAAGCCGCTTAGACATTATACCATACCAAGAGCTATTAGGAAACTATGACTGTGTGGGTGGTTGTGGGGGGAGGTCAGCGCATTGATATTTTTGCAGCTGCAATGCAGCGGCGCAGAAAACTGCCCCATCACCATCGGTGCTTATGGTGAAGGCGGTGCCCCCATCGACAACGACGGACAGGGCATCTGGTATCAGGATTATGGGTGCGCACCGGACTCGCCCACCCATGTGTATCACGGCTGGATTTTCCCCGCCGTGCCGCCGTGCTGCTGTACGATGCCGCCCGGCTCGGCAGCCACATCCATGCTGATCAAGTTCCAGAAATATCTGGTAGAGAGTATTGCCACAGACGGCATTAAGGGTTAAAATAAATAGAAAGAACGTAGGGGCGCATCCTGTATGCGCCCGTGGGGCCGTGCCGTTGGCAGAGCTGCACGGGCGGATAGGAAAACGCCCCTACATTTGTATATAGGGTGATTGCCATGCTTTTGAACAAAAATACCGTTCTCCCCGCCGCACCTGCGGCCAAGCCGGTGCAGTATGCGCTGAAAGCGCTGCGCCGCGATTTTGACCGCGTTTTCAGCGCGACCGAGGCCCCCGGCGGGCGTGTCCTGCTGAATGTAAACGATACGCTGGCCGCAGAGCAGTA
The DNA here is from genome assembly GCA_025757985.1 of Oscillospiraceae bacterium. Lineage (NCBI taxonomy): Bacteria > Bacillati > Bacillota > Clostridia > Eubacteriales > Oscillospiraceae > Oscillospiraceae bacterium. Next base: position 2,255,919 of record CP107210.1, on the reverse strand, counting down.
TGTTCTGACGGCCGGGGCGGACACACTGCTGCTCTCGGCTGCCGATGATCTGGGCTTTGTCTACGGCCTGTTTGAGATCAGCCGCCGGTATCTCGGCGTCCAGCCGTTCTGGTTCTGGAATGACCAGACCCCCGAAGTCCGGGAAGATGCGGCGATAGCGGCCGGCACGGTCGTGGAGTCCAAGCCGTACCGGGTGCGCTACCGCGGCTGGTTTGTCAATGATGAGACGCTGCTCTCCCACTGGAAGGTCGAGCGGCGCAGCGATCTGCCGTTCATCATGGCGTTTGAGGCACTGCTGCGCCTCGGCGGCAACATGGTCATACCCGGCACCGGCAAAAACGGCCTGCTTTACCGCCGGACCGCCGCCGATATGGGTCTTATCATCACCCACCACCACGCCGAGCCTTTGGGTGCCGAGATGTTCGCGCAGGCCTACCCCGATCTGGAGCCGATGTACAGCAAGTACCCGGAGAAATTCCGCGCGCTCTGGCAGGCGGGCATTGATGCGCAGAAGGATATGCGCGTTGTCTGGAACATCGGCTTCCGCGGGCAGGGCGACCGCCCCTTCTGGGACGATGACCCCCAGTACGACACGCCGGAAAAGCGCGGCGCGCTGATTTCTTCCTTAATAAAAGAGCAGTACGATCTGGTCAGGGCCAACGACCCCGAGGCCGTCTGCTGCACAAACCTCTACGGCGAGACGATGGAGCTGTACAAGGATGGCTTTTTGCAGCTGCCCGCCGATGTCATCAAGATCTGGGCGGACAACGGCTTCGGCAAAATGGTCAGCCGCCGTCAGGAAAACAACAACCCCCGTGTACCGGCTCTGCCGGCGCTGGGCGATACAAGCGCCCACGGTATCTACTATCACGCATCCTTCTATGACCTGCAGGCTGCCAGCCACATCACGGCGCTGCCCAACTCGGCAGCCTTTGTGGCGAAGGAGCTGGCCGATGTGCTGGCCCACGGTGCCGATGATTACTGGCTGGTGAACTGCTCGAATGTCAAGCCCCATGCGATGCTGCTGGATCTGATCGCCCGCTGCTGGCGGGACGGCACGGTGGACGCCGGGCAGCAGTGCATTGCCTACACCGCCGCCTACTACGGCCTTTTGTACCGGTGCGAGATCGCACAGTGCCTTGCGGATTATGCACAGTTTGCCGTGCCCTACGGCCCGCATGAGGACGATCATGCCGGTGACCAGTTCTACAACCATGTGCCGCGTATGCTGATTTCGCAGTTTATCCAAGACCGCACCGCCCCCGCCGAGAACCTGCGCTGGCTGTGTGAGCAGCCGACCTTTGCCGGGCAGCTGCAGCACTGCACCGCCGTCTTTGACAAGGCAGTCCAAAGCTATGCAGCCTACCGGCGCGAATGTGAAAAGGTGCTGGCCGAGTTGACCGGCCGCCCGCGCGTGCTGTTTATGGACAGCGTGATGCTGCAGGCGCGGCTCTACGACCTGTGGGCGCAGGGGGCTGCGTTTGTCTGCCGGGCGCTGACCGCCGGCCTTGCCGCCGACTGGCAGCACTGCTTCTACTACGCAGGCTGCGCCAAGCGGCTGTATGTGCAGGCCTACCGCGCCATGCAGGAACGCGAGCATGGCAAATGGGTCGGCTATTATGCCAACGAATGTCAGACCGATGTGCGCCAGAGCGCACAGGTCTGCGGGTATCTCATGGGCTTTGCCCGCACCCTCGGCGAGGGACCGCACTACTACGAGTGGATGCGCGAGTTCGGCGACCCCGAGGACGAGCGCCGCATCATGCTGATCCTGAACACCGAGCCTCACCCCGGCGATGACGACCTCTGGCTGCTGATGGAGCAGCGGTGGGGCTTCTGATGCAGCTGCCCATGTAGGGGCCGGGCATGCCCGGCCCGCAGCTTTCCCGCAAACGCTCGTTTGCCTTTCACTTGCGGGCCGCACATGTGCGGCCCCTACAACTCTGCCGTTAGGTACAAAGGGTTCTCTCCTCATGCTCACCCGCTTCAAAAAACGGTTTCTTGACCTGCCCATTTCGCAGAAATTTGTCAGCATCTTTTCGGTGATGACGCTGTTCAGCTGCGCCCTGATGGTCGCGGCGCTGCATATCGGGCTGTCCGTCTTTGAGGAAAAGCTCTACGAGAAATCGCTGCAGGAGCTGGACTTCTTTGTCCAGCGCGTTGATGATGACCTGCAGCAGATGGATGTGCTGACCCGCAGCATTGCGGTGGATATCACGATCCAAAGCCAACTTGCCCAGCTGACAGCGGCAGACCCAGAGCCCGGCGATGACCGCCGCGCAAAGCTGACCGATGCACTGGACAGCACCCCGGCAGCTTTGTACTGCTGCCGCCCCAAAGTACCGGCATAGAATTATTCCTCCGTTCCCCAGACTTCGATCTGCGTCAGCGCCGGGAACGGCGACGCATCATCGGCCTTTTTCAGTTCAAACAGCTTCAGGCTCTGCACGGTGCGCGGGGCAAGGGCAAACACCTGCGGCGCGGCGGTTTTGGTCAGCTGCAAAACCTCGCGGCTGCCGTCATCAAACGCCACAGTCGCCTGCGTCCAGTAGCTGTCGTGCGGGAAGTCCGCGCGCAGCGTCAGCCGCAGCTCGTCCACCGTGACCGGGCGGCCAAACTCGATGGTCAGCAGATGCGTACATTTTGTTTTTGCAAAAGATGTGGTATCATAAAGACAACACAAGGGGCCGACAAAACAAAGTCCCAATAGGGAAGGAGAAAAATCCAAGGCTGCGCTTGGTGAACGCCTCGCCGTTTTTTGATGCACGAGGCCTGTGCTTATGTATCCAGCCCGTAGGGTACCGGGTGCTTGCCGTAGCGGTTGGCCGGGCTGCCGGTCAGGGTCAGCGTCAGGGTGTTTTCGCCGGGGGTCAAAAGCCCCGCCAGCGGGAATTTGTGCGGCGGCCAGAAGGAGACGCCCGCCGGCTGGTCGTTGACAGTCAGCTCGGCCATCTCCTGCCCGGGCAGGGTCAGCAGCGGCGTGGCGGTCTGCAGCTCCGTTGCTGTGATCTGCAGTGTGGCGCGGTAGGTCTTGGTGAGATGGGCCGCGTCCTCGTCCGCAAGGGTAAAGTCTGGTGCGGCCAGCGACAGATAGGTGGGCGGCAGGGGAAGGGCCTCGCTTTCCCGCGCAGTGCAGGTGAACAGCAGCAGGCTGCCGCGCGCGGGCAGCTCCAGCGGCAGGCAGGCCCCCTTGGCGGTACGCTCGGCCGGGCAGGCGCAGGGCTGGCCGTTCCACAGATCGTACCGGCAAAGCGGAGCATCCACCGGCAGGGTCAGTCGGGTCTTGATGGGGGTGTTGCCCTCGTTGACCAGCAGCCAGCAGGTGCGCCCTTCCTTGCCCGCCACCGAGCAGCCCGCCACAAAAACCGACCCCTGCAGGTTGTACAGCACCTGCAAAAAGACATGCCCGATGGAGTACAGCGCTGAGTTCAGCCCCAGCGGCAGACCGATGCGCACAATCTGGCGCAGGGCTCCGGCATCAAAGCCGCAGGGCAAAACAGGCAGCGCAAGCTCTGTGCAGCGGCGGCGAATGTAAAAAATGCTGCATATCCACGACAAAAACAGTGCAATCGCCGTGGCTGCCGCTACCGCCGCCGCCAACACCGCCTTTGGCGCTGAGCGCTGCAAGGCCCGCTATATGTGGGTGGGCGCAAAGCAGGACAACGCCCACCAGCAAAACGCCGGCGCCTGCCGCACGGCACAGGCTTTTGTGCAGCAGCTTTTGCAGGATACCACCCCGGCACTGGATGTGCTGCGGGCGAATTTCAAATAAATTTTGACAAAAAAGAAGGTTTTGTTTATGAACTACACCGAACCGAAGGTCATTTACACCTGCTTCCCCGGCGGCAAGCATAAGGTGCTGACGATGAGCTATGATGATGGCCGTTTGGAGGACCGCCGCCTTGTCGAGCTGTTCAACCGCTACGGCATCCGGGGCACCTTTAACCTGAACGGCGGCCTGCCCCGCCCCGAGCGCATCCCGGAGAGCGAGTGGGTCGAGCTGTACAAGGGCCATGAGGTCGCCTGTCACACCTACCACCACCCCACCATCTCCCGCAGCCCGCTGGATCAGACCGCACGGCAGGTGCTGGCCGACCGTATGCAGCTTGAGGGCGTCATGGGCTACCCTGTGCGCGGCCTTGCCTACCCCAACGGCAGCTGGACACCGGAGATCGCCGCCCTGCTGCCCGCGCTGGGCATCCGCTACGCCCGCGTTGTGGGCGACACCCACGACTTTGCGATGCCCCACGATTTTATGACATGGAAAGCCACCTGCCACCACACCCACAACCTGCTGGAGGACGGCAAGCGCTTTGTAGAGCTGTACAAGACGCAGTATCTCTACATGATGTATGTCTGGGGCCACAGCTTTGAGTTCCGCACCGAGGAGGACTGGGCATTGATGGAGCAGTTCTGCCAGCTGGTCGGCGGGCGCGAGGACACCTGGTACGCCACCAATATCGAGATCGTGGACTACATGGCCGATGCCGCCCGCCTGCAGTACACCGCCGCGGGCGATAAGGTCTGCAACCCCAACGCCCAGTCCATCTGGGTCGAGGTGGACGGCCGCCACTATGAGATCCCCGCCGGAAAGACAGTGGCGCTGGTATAAGCGGATTCGCAATTTAAAAAGGAGAGAGCAATGGCAAACCTGATTTTTGACAAGGCCCAAATTGAGGCTACCATCGACAAGATCGTGGACCGCACGATGCGGATGGATATGACATGGGACTGGCCCTGCGGTGTTGCCTACTACGGCATCTGCGAGGCGTATGAGGTCACCAAAAACGAACGCTACCTGCAGCTGGTCAAGGACCGCGTGGACGAGTATATTGAGCTGGGCCTGCCGAGCTGGACGGTCAACACCTGCTCAATGGGGCACTGCCTGATCACCCTGTATGAGCATACCGGTGATGAAAAGTATCTGGACATCGCCAAAAGCAAGGTCGAGTATCTGGAAAAGGAGGCACTGCGCTTCGGCAATCATGTTCTGCAGCACACCGTCTCGGTCAACAACGACTTCCCCGAGCAGGCGTGGGCAGACACACTCTTTATGGCGGGCTTCTTCCTGCTGCGGATGGGCGTGCTTTTGAAGGACGAGGCCCTGATCGATGATGCGCTGAACCAGTATTACTGGCACATCAAGTACCTGCAGGACCCTGAGAGCGGGCTGTACTACCACGGCTACAACAACATCACCGGCGACCATATGTCGGGCATCAAGTGGGGGCGCGCCAACGCATGGGCGGCCTACACGATGGCGCAGGTCGGCGTGCGGCTGCCGCAGTGCTACCTCTACCCCAAGTTCTTGGATGTGGTCGGCAGCCTGAACGACCAGCTGGCCGCGCTCAAGCTCTGTCAGACCGAGAACGGCCTGTGGCGCACGATCGTGGACGATGCCACCTCCTATGAGGAGGTCAGCGCGAGCGCCGGCATCGCCGCCGCCATGATCACCAAGGGCAACCCCCTGCACATCAAGTACATCAACAAGGCCATCCCCGGTATGCTGGCCAATGTCAGCCCGGACGGCCGTGTGCTGAATGTCTCGGGCGGCACGGCGGTCATGAAGGACGCCGATGGCTACCGCGGCATCAGCCGCGACTGGATTCAGGGCTGGGGTCAGGGTCTGGCGCTGGCATTCTTCGCCGGTGTGCTGAACTACGACAATGTCCGCTCGGACGGCGCGTTGTAAATTGTCTGACAGGGCAAAAGCCCCCACTGCCATAAGCAGCGGGGGCTTTTGCCTGCATATCGATGTTTTGCCCTTTCTCAATCTAGCCGGAACACCTGCTCCAGCTTGGGCTGGGCACCGGTGACGGGGTCCATTTCCAGCTCCAGAATGTCCTTCATGTAGTCGTTCCAGCGGTCAACGACCGGGCTTTCGGCCTGTACCTTTTCGGCGTAGGCAACACCCTTTTCGCACTCGTAATAGCCGAACAGCTCATCGTTGCAGTAGAAAATGCTGTAATTGCAGATGCCTGCATCCTTCAGCACCTTGACCATCTCGGGCCAGATTTCCGCGTGGCGGCGCTGATATTCTGCCTTGCAGCCGGGCTTGATGCGGCCCTTCCATGCCATATGCTCCATTTGTATACGCTCCTTTTGTTATATAAGCTTTTCCAAATCCAGCTTTGCGCGGCGGCAGTGCTCCAGCTCGGCTACGCTGCCGTCCCATGCCTCGTTCTCACCGACAAAGCGCACCGTGCTGTCCCTGACGGTCAGGCCGTCCACGCAGCGGGCGTACAGCGCCGGGATGGCGTGCGGGTAGATGTGCCGGGCCGAGGGTTGCTCGTCAAACAGGCCGCCGGGCTGGGTGCCGCGGTGCTGCAGCGTCAGGTGCATCTCGCTGATGCGCAGGTCCTGAATTTCGCTGTCCGGCTCGCCGGCCGCAAAGGCGCAGCTTTCACTTGTCAGGTACAAATGGTCAAAGCTGACGCGGCGGATCACGCCTGCCGGGCCGGTCTTGTCCTTGCGCGGCGTGGCGCTGACAAACACCGGCTCGCCCTTGCCCCACCAGCCCGGCGCACCGGGCAGCTGGTAGGAGTCGGCGTAGCGGCGGGTGCAGCCGGTCAGATGGTGGACATGGATGTCCTCCACCGTGCCGCCGTCCCGCACCCAGACGCCCACCGCGCGGGAGCAGTCGTCAATGACGCAGTCGCTCAGCGTCACATTGCGGATCACACCGTGGGTCTCGGTTCCGATTTTCAGCGCAGAATCGCGGGAATGTAAGATGCAGCCCGTGATGGCCACATTCTCGCTTGCACCGTAGCGGCGGGACATCGGCCCGGTGGATTTGACCACGATGGCGTCATCGCCGGTGCGCACGATGCAGTTGGAGATGACGACATCCTGACAGCAATCGGGGTCGATACCGTCATTGTTGGCGCCGCGGTCATCGTTTAAAATCATGATGTTCTGGATACGCACATGCCGGCAGCCTGCCATGTGCAGCGTCCAGAACGCCGCGTCCTGCAGGGTCACATCGCGCACGGTAAAGTTTTCGACTGCTTCAAACAGCATCATGCGCGGGCGGAATGCCTCGCAGAATTTCGGGCATTCGTGGAAGCCGTTGTCCACATCCTTGTCCAAAAACACCTTGTCGCCCTGACCGTAGATCGTGCCCATGCCGCTGATGGTCACATTTTTGGCGTGGCTGGCCCCCAAAAAGAAGCCGCCCTCCCAGCCGTCGGCGGTGTCGTCAGGGTCGGTGCCGTCCCCGCCCTGAGGGAACGGGGTAATATCGGCGGGGTTCAGGCTGCTGATAAGCACCGCGCCGCTCTCCAGATGCAGCTCCACATTGTCCTTCAGCAGCACGGAGCCGCTCAAAAAGCGCCCGGCCGGCACGATAACGCGCCCGCCGCCCGCCGCTGCGGCTGCATCGACCGCCTGTTGGATGGCTGCCGCGCAGTTGGTCACACCGTCTGGCACAGCGCCGTAGCGTAAGATACTGTAGTCCATCGCTCCTGCTCCTTATTTTTTGTCTATGGCAACACCGCACAATTCCCGCCTGACGGCTTAAGCACCGCTCCGGCGGCTGCGGCACGGCATCTGCGTTGCCAAAATGCTCGATAAGACATCCAGTATTATCTGCGCTTTTGGCTTAGCAGCTGCCGCACCTCGCTCGCCGTATCGGCACTTAGAATTATGCGGTATTGCCCTATATTCTTCCTTCAGCATAGCACAGAAGCAGGGGTATGTAAAGTGCAATTATCACAAAGAATACTGCACTATGCCGCATATCTTTTGCTGCCCGGGCATTGTACAATAAAGAATAATCACAAGATAAAGGAGAGGAATGTTATGCCCTGCACACTGCCTGCATCGCTGGCCGATGCCGCCGTCTGCCGCGGCTCCTTTCATGCCGTTTTGGGCGGGGAAGCCGGTGAGGCCGTTTTTGCCGACTTTTCCGCTGCGCTGCAAAAAGCACAGGCGGAGGGGCGGATCCTGACCGCAAGCCTTTTCCGGTATGAAAACCACCTGTTTTTTTATGCCGAGGGGCTGAACCGCCCGTTCACACCGCAGGGGCTTTGCCCCGCGCTGGACGCGGCGCTGCTGCCGTGGCCGCCCGCTCTGGGTGAGGCGGCACCCCGCCCATGGGCCGCCATGCAGCCGTATTTTTACCACGATGTACCCACCACCGCCGCCGACTGGCAGCGGGGCCGCTGCCCGCAGCGCCGCCGCGGGCGCATTGCGCTGCTGCCGCCCGACAGCTGGTGCAGCTATATGGAGCATCACCTGCGTATTGTTACCGAGGGGCTGGTCGAGGGGGACCGCTGGCATCTCATCTGTGTGCAGGAGGGGGTGCTTTTCTCCTACCTTGAGGAGCCGCGCACCAATGTGAACATCAAGCACCGGCCGGGCGCGCACAGCCCCGAGCTGGACGCATGGATCGCCGCCGACCCCGAAAGCCACTTTGCACGCTTTACGCCGGAGCAGAAGGCCCACCCGGACAGCGGCCACAACTTTGTATTTTTGCCCCGCATTGCGGGAACGGAGGACTGAACCATGACTCCCGACCTGAAATGGCTGACTGACCCGACCGTCTTTGCTGTGAACCGGCTGGATGCACACTCGGACCATGTTTGCTACCGCAGCGAGGCGGAGATCCGGTTGGGCGGCAGCTCGCTGCGCCAAAGTCTGGACGGCAGATGGCGCTTTGCCTACAGTGCCTGCCCCGCCGCCCGCCCGGCGGATTTCTACCGCGAGGACGCGGATCTCTCGGCCTTCGGCACGATCTGCGTGCCTGGGCATATCGAGCTGCAGGGCTACGGCCAGATCCAGTACACCAACACCATCTACCCGTGGGACGGCCGCAGTTATCTGCGCCCGCCGCAGATCGACTGGGACGACACCCCCGTCGGCAGCTATCTGCGGGAGTTCGATCTCGATGAGGGGCTGCGCGGGCAGCGCGTCTGCGTCAGCTTTCAGGGTGCCGAGCAGGCACTGTATGTCTGGTGCAACGGCCATTTCGTCGGCTATGCCGAGGACAGCTTTACCCCCTCGGAATTTGACCTGACGCCGTATATCAGGCAGACCGGCAACCGCCTGTGCGTTGAGGTGTACAAGCACAGCAGTGCCTCGTGGCTGGAGGATCAGGACTTTTTCCGCTTCTCGGGCCTGTTCCGCTCGGTCTATCTCTACGCCAAGCCCAAGGTGCATATCCGTGATATCTGGCTCAAGGCGGAGCTGGCCGAGGGCAACACCACCGGCCTTCTGACCCCCATCGTCAAGCTGGACGGCGAGACGGACGGCGCGCGGGTACACCTGCGCCTGACCGATGGCGAGGAGTTCGCCCTCTTTGATGAGGACATTGACGGCAGCACCATCGAGCTGAGCGCCATCCACCCGTGGAGCCATGAGACGCCGGTGCTGTACCATGCCGTGCTGACCCTGTATGACGCCGACGGCGCCGTGCAGGAGGTCGTGCCCTACGACATCGGCTTCCGCCGCTTTGAGATGAAGGACGGCATCATGTGCTTAAACGGCAGCCGCATCATCTTCAACGGTGTCAACCGCCATGAGTGGAATGCCGAGAAGGGCCGCGCCATTGACGAGAGTGATATGCACGCTGCGATGGCCGTCTTTAAGCGCAACAACATCAACGCTGTGCGTACCTGCCACTACCCCAACCAGAGCCGGTGGTATGACCTCTGCGATAAAAACGGCATCTATATGATGGACGAGACCAACCTTGAAAGCCACGGCAGCTGGCAGAAGCTGGGCGTGGTGGAGCCGAGCTGGAATGTCCCCGGCAGCCTGCCTGAATGGCGGGACTGCGTGGTCGATCGCGCGCGCAGCATGTTTGAACGCGACAAAAACCACGCGGCAGTGCTGATCTGGTCCTGCGGCAACGAGAGCTATGCCGGCGAGGATATCCGCGCGATGGCGGCGTTTTTCCGGGAAAACGATCCCGGCCGCCTTGTGCATTACGAGGGCGTGTTCCAGTGCCGCGCGTTTGACGACATCAGCGATATGGAAAGCCGGATGTACGCCAGCCCCGCCTCCATCAGGGAGTATCTGGACGCCGACCCTCAGAAGCCGTTTATCCTCTGTGAGTATATGCACGACATGGGCAACTCGCTCGGCGGGATGGAAAGCTACATTGCGCTGATCGACCGGTACGAAAAGTATCAGGGCGGTTTCATCTGGGACTACATGGATCAGGCGCTCTGGCATACCGATGCAATGGGCCGCCGCGTGCTGGGCTACGGCGGAGATTTTAACGAGCGCACGACCGATTACAACTTCAGCGGCAACGGCATCGTCTATGCGGACGGCACCGAAAAGCCTGCCATGCAGGAGGTCCGCTACTGGTATGACACCCCCGCGCGCCGCGCCGCGCACGATGCGCGCAACAGGCTGGCTGCAGAGCGCAGCGCCGCCGCGCTGGCCGCTGCATGGCAAAAGCGCCCCGCACACCCCCTGACGGTGGTCGAGGGTGACGGCAACATCGGCGTCAAGGGCAACGGGTTTGAGGTGCTGTTCTCCATTGCGGAGCAGGGCCCGATCTCGCTGCGCAGGGACGGGACCGAATGGCTGTGGCGCGCCCCGCGCCCGGCGTTCTGGCGTGCCTCCACCGACAATGACCGCGGCTGCAGCTTTCCGCAGCGGGCCTCTGTCTGGATGGGTGCCGATGTCTTTGTGCAGAGAATGGGCTTTACCGTGCAGGAAAAATCCGAGCAGCGCGTGCGGGTGCAGTACCGCTTCGGCGTGCCCGGCGTGCCCGGCGCCCTTGTCGAGATGACCTACACGGTCGAGGCACAGGGGGCTTTGCAGGTCGAGGCCGTCTACCATGCAGTGCCCGGCGCGCCCGATCTGCCCTGCTTCGGCGTCAAGTTTGAGACGACCGCCCCCGTGGTCCGCACCTGCTGGACGGGCCTTTCGGGCGAGACCTACCCCGACCGCTATAAGGGCGGTGTGTTCGGCTGCCATGCGGAGACCCCGCACATTGAGCCGGCGCTGGTGCCGCAGGATTGCGGCCTGCACATGTACACCCAGCAGGTGTGCCTGCAGCTGGCCAACGGCAAGACCCTGACGATCGAGCAGACCGGCGAGGCGTTTGCCTTCAGCGCGCTGCCCAACACGGCGCAGCAGATCGAAGCCGCGCAGCACCTCTGCGAGCTGCCCGAAACCGGCCGCACCAGCATTACGGTGCTGGGCGCCGCGCGCGGTGTAGGCGGCATTGACAGCTGGTGCACTGATGTGGAGGAGCCCTACCGCCTGAGCGGCGAGTGCGACCGCAGCGTGAGCTTCCGCATCGTGCTGTAAAAGATGAAATAAAAAGGCTCGTTGAAGCGCTGCTTCAACGAGCCTTTTTTGAGCAGGTCAAAAAATCACATTTTTGACCTGCTGAATGTGTAGGGGCGGCCATTGGCCGCCCGCCAACTTGGCGAGCATTGCGCGCCTTTACAAATTGCCCGGAGGGGCTTTGCGGGCGGCGGTTTTGCGGTATTCGTTGGGGCTGATGTCCTCGACCTTGCGGAAACACTTGGAAAAGTAGGCCAGCGAGCGGAAGCCGATCTGCTCGGCGATCTGGGTCAGACTGAAATCGGTGCTGGTCAGCAGGGCTTTTGCCTCGGTGATGCGGCGCTTCATCAGGTAGTCGATGGGGGAGGCGCCGTACTCCCGCTTGAAGGAGTGGGAGAGGTAATATTTGTTGACATGCGCGATCTCGGCCAGCGAGTCGAGCGTGATGGTGCGGCTGTAGTTTTCGTCAATGTAGCGCTTGGCGGCGGCGCACTCCTTGCTTTCGGCCGGCGGGGTGCTGACCCGCAGCGAGAGCGAGGCCGTGCGCACGAGCTTGACAAGCAGCACCTCGGTCAGGTCCTGGCAGACCATCTCGCAGCCGTCCTCGCGCGCGTCGATCTCACGCAGCAGCATCTTGGTCAGGCCGAGCATATCCTCGCGCATGGCACCGCACTTGACCATCGTGTAGCCCTGATCCCGCTGGTTGAAAAGGATCTCAACCCCCTCGATGCCGAGCACGATATACTCGAGCGGACAGGCCTGATAGCTTAACTCGGTGTGCAGCGTGCGGGGGTTTACGATGACCATGTCATCGGGGGCGACATCGAGCATTTTGCCCTCGACATTGAACTGGCCGCGCCCGTCCACGCAGTAGAAAACCTCGGTGCAGGAGTGGGTGTGCGGCACCGAGTTCCAGTCGCCGCCGAAGCGGCTTTTGCTGACATACATCAGCCGGATGGCCTCCCGCGGGGGAACATCCATGTTCAGCTCATACCGTGTGTTCATGGAAAATACCGCCTTTTCTGAAACGATGACAAAATGGTGAAAACCCTGCGCGCAAGATAAAACAAAAACAAAACAAGATGCGACAAACAAAAGCGACGGCAGGAGGATGATTTTTCTGCTATTATAGCGCAGATGGCGCAATATTGCAACGCTGTTTTGTTAAAAAAACAGCGTTGTTGCTCAATTTTGCGCTTTAGCACACTAAACAGACGGTGAAAACAGCAGATTGCACAAGAAAATGGGTCGGCTTTTGTACAATATTTTTGTCGTGGCAGAATGTTGCCTGCAAAACAGACAAGCATAGCAAGATAGTGCAAATGCGCAACAAGAAATGGTCTGTTCAAGTCCGCAAGAAACCGGTATGATGTTGTCAATGAAACATGGTCTGCCTACGGCGGACCGGAAAGGGACGGGAATATGGAGCAGCTTGGAAGATTGACACTTCCCACAGACGCAGATGTGGTGGAGGAGACCCTGCGGCTGAAAAATCTGTTGGGCGCGGATGCGCTGCGCGACTGCGACGGCACCGAAATGCCGCAGGAATTGCTGACGGACCCCGCCAAAAAGTACGCTACCTATTATACGACCCGCAAGGATAACGCCTGGGCCGAGGCAAACCCCGATGAGGTCCAGCAGGAGTATCTCATCAGCGACCGCCACACGGCGCGCGGCACAAAGCTGCGCATCCATTTGATGGACGGCTTCCACACCCAGCAGCTCAAGGTCAACACGCTGGACGACCCCAAGCGCTGGTGGGAGGTCATCGACCGCACGACCGGTGAGGTCGTACCCACCGACAAGTGGTTCTTTGACGAGCCGACCGGTGAGGTTGAGATCGAAACCGTCCCCTACCACGAGTATACAGTCAGCTTTCTGGCGTTTTTGATCTGGGACCCCGTACACATGTACAACTTCCTGACCAACGACTGGAAGGACACGCCGCACCAGCTGACCTACGATGTGCGCCAGCCCAAGACGCAGGCGTATGTAAAAGAAAAGCTGCGCCGCTGGTGCGAGGCCAACCCCCATATTGATGTGGTGCGGTTCACGACCTTCTTCCACCAGTTCACGCTGACCTTTGACGACCAGAAACGCGAGAAATTCGTCGAGTGGTTCGGCTACAGCGCCAGCGTCAGCCCCTACATTCTGGAAAAGTTCGAGAAGTGGGCCGGCTACAAGTTCCGCCCTGAGTTCATTGTGGATCAGGGCTACCACAACACGATGTTCCGCGTGCCGAGCAAGGAATTCCGCGACTTTATCGAGTTCCAGCAGCAGGAAGTCTGCAAGCTGGCCAAGGAGATGGTCGACATCGTCCACTCCTACGGCAAGGAAGCGATGATGTTCCTTGGCGATCACTGGATCGGCACCGAGCCCTACGGCAAGTATTTCGCCTCCATCGGGCTGGACGCTGTGGTCGGCTCGGTCGGCAGCGGCGTTACGCTGCGGATGATCTCCGACATCAAGGGCGTCAGGTACACCGAGGGCCGTCTGCTGCCCTACTTCTTCCCCGATGTGTTCACCGAGGGCGGCGACCCGATCGGTGAGGCCCGCACCAACTGGATGAAGGCCCGCCGCGCCATCCTGCGCAGCCCGCTGGACCGCATCGGCTACGGCGGCTACCTCAAGCTTGCCAGCAACTGGCCCGGCTTTATTGACGAGATCCAGAATGTGGTCAGCGAGTTCCGCCAGATCCACGAAAATATGCAGGGCACAAAGTCCTATGTTGCGCCGTTCAAGGTGGCCATCCTCAACTGCTGGGGCGGCCTGCGCAAGTGGATGAGCAATCAGGTCCACCACTCTATCTACCACCGCGAGACCTACTCCGCCGAGGGGGTTCTCGAATGTCTGAGCGGTATGCCGTTCGATGTTGAGTTCATCGACTTCAATGACATCCGCAACGGCATCCCTGAGGACATCGGCGTCATCATCAACGTCGGCGATGCGTACACAGCCTTCAGCGGTGCCGAAAACTGGATCGACGAAAAGGTCGTGACCGCCATCCGCAAATTTGTGGACGAAGGCGGCGGCTTCATCGGCGTGGGTGAGCCCACCGCCTGCCAGCATCAGGGGCGGTACTTCCAGCTGTCCGATGTGATGGGTGTGGACCGCGAGATGGGCTTCTCGTTAAGCACCGACAAATACAACACCTGCGACCCGCACCACTTTATCTTGGAGGATATTGACACCGCCGTTGATTTCGGCGAGGGCACGAGCCGCATCTACGCGCAGGGCAAGCACTACCAGATACTGGCGCAGGACGGCGAGTACAGCCAGCTTGTTGTGAACGAGTACGGCAAGGGCCACAGCGTCTACTTTGCCGGGCTGCCCTACTCCCCGCAGAACTGCCGCATTTTGCTGCGCGCCATCTACTACGCCGCCGGTATGCCGGAGGAGATGAAGCACTATTATGTGACCAATGTGGACACGGAGGTCACGGTCTTCCCCGAAACGAAGCGCATCGCGGTCATCAACAATGCAGATGCCGAGGAAAAGACAGACCTGTACATCAAGGGGCATCTGATTGACAGCCTGACGCTGGCCCCGCGCGAGATGCGCTGGGTAGACGATGCCGAATAACACCCGATAATTTATGCCCCGCCGTGGGACATACGTTATACAGCCAAAGAATGGAGAAACATTTTTAAGGAGGAAACCCCCATGAAAAAGAAGAATGCAGCAGCCCTTATGGCGGCAGCTATGGCAGCATCCCTGCTGGTCGGCTGCGGCGGCGGTGCCGCTAGCAGCGAAGCCACCTCTGCCGCTGAGAGCAAGCCCGCCGAGTCCACCGCAGAATCCACTGCCGCCGACACCACCGCTGACGGCGATGAGACCCTGACCGTATGGGCATGGGACCCGAACTTCAACATCTATGCGCTGAAGCAGGCTGAGGCCATCTACCAGAAGGATCACCCCAACTTCAAGCTGAACATTGAGGAGAACGTCTACAACGACATCGAGACCAAGCTGATCACCGCTGCCACCAGCGAGGACTACAGCACCCTGCCCGACATCTTCCTGATGCAGGACTACTCCTTCCACAAGATGGTCGCCAACTTCCCCGGTATCTACACCGACCTGACCGACTCCGGCTTGGATTGGGACAAGTTCTCCGGCGGCAAGCTGGCTGATTCTACCGTCGATGGCCACCACTACGGTCTGCCCTTCGACAACGGCGCTTCCGTCATGGCGGTTCGTTCCGATATGATCGAGAATGCCGGTCTGACCGTCGACGACTTCAAGGATCTGACCTGGAGCGAGTTCGAGGAGAAGGCGCAGAAGGTTGTGGACGCCAACGGCGTGCCGATGCTGACCTCCTCCGGCGGTTCCGAACTGATCATCGAGATGATGCAGTCTGCCGGTGCCTCCCCCGTGGTGGACGGCGAGGTCAAGATCGCCGACAATGCCGCGCTGAAAGAGTCCCTGACCGTCTACAAGGACATGGTCGACAAGGGCATTCTGGCCGAGTACACCGACTGGGACCAGTACATTGCTTCCATGAATGACGGCAAGGCTGCCGGCGTCATCAACGGCTGCTGGATCATGTCCAGCGTGCAGGCTGCCGCGGATCAGTCCGGCAAGTGGGCTATCGTGAATATGCCCAAGCTGGACGGCATCGACGGTGCCACCAACTACGCAAACTGCGGCGGCGCAAGCTGGGCCGTTTCCTCCAACTGCAAGAACACCGAGCTGGCCTTCGACTTCCTGAAGAGCACCTTCGGTTCCAGCGTCGAGCTGTATGACGATCTGCTGCCCAACGCCGGTGCCATCGCCAGCTACCTGCCCGCTGCCGAGAGCGACGTCTACAACCAGCCCTCCGAGTTCTACGGCGGCCAGACCGTTTACAAGGACATCGTCAACTTCGCCGGTCAGGTTCCCGCATTCGACTGCGGCGCTTACTACTCTGACGTGCGCAGTGCCCTGACCGATGCCGTCACCAACATCGTCCAGAACAACGCCGACATTGACAGCGAGATGCAGAACGCTCAGGATACCGTGGAGTTCAATATCGCTGGCTAAGCAAAACATGACACACACTGTGTCCGGTTACAACTGAGAATTTGCCAAGGGCACGGTTTGCATCTGATACGTCCGCTGCAAGCCGCGCCCTTGCTTTTGTGGCAAAATAGGAGACACTACGATGAAGAAAAAAGGACTTGATATGGAGCAAAAACGCAACCTGATCGGCTGGGCGTTTCTGCTGCCTGCTACGATCCTGATATTTATATTCTGCTTCTATCCCATGGTACAGGCGCTGATCCTCTCGTTCCAGAAGGGTATGGGCAGCAATGTACAGCCCGCGGGTTTTGCAAACTACGCGCGCATTTTAAAGGACGCCACCTTCCAGCAGTGCCTGTTCAACACGGTATTTTACTTTGTGATCCAGGTGCCCATCATGCTGATTCTGGCGCTGATTTTGGCGCAGCTGCTCAACAGCCCTGATCTGAAGGGCAAGGGCATCTACCGCACCATGATCTTCCTGCCGTGTGCAACCTCGCTGGTTTCCTACTCCATGATCTTCAAGTCGCTGTTTGCCAACGACGGCCTTGTCAACCGGATGCTGTCCACCGTGGGCATTCCCACAGTGGATTGGTTCCAGAACGCATGGGCGGCGCGCTGGGTCATCGTCATTGCGCTGGTCTGGCGCTGGACGGGCTACAACATGGTGTTCTATCTGGCCGGCCTGCAGAACATTGATTACTCGATCTATGAGGCGGCCCGCATTGACGGTGCCTCCCCGCTGCAGCAGTTCATCCACCTGACGATCCCCCTGCTCAAGCCGACGATTCTGCTGACCGCCATCATGTCCACCTCCGGCACGCTGCAGCTGTTTGACGAGTCGGTCAACCTGACGGCGGGCGGCCCCGGCAAGGCGACCATGACGCTGACGCATTATATCTACAATATCTCCTTTGTGGAGACGCCCAAGTTCAACTATGCGGCGGCCCTGTCGGTGTTTATCCTGATTGTAGTGGCCGTGCTGTCCGCGATCCAGATGAAAGTAGGTGACAAGCGTGACTAAGGGCAAAAAGATTCTGACCCACGCCATCCTGATTTTGGCAAGCTTCCTGTCGGTGTTCCCGCTGTACTACATGCTGTGCGGCGCTACGAACCCCAGCATTGATGTTATCCGCGGCAAGCTGATCCCCGGCACCTATCTGATCGAGAACTTCAAGGCGCTGGTCGCCAACCAGAATCTGGCGCTTGCCATGACAAACTCCTTCCGCAATGCGATTTTGATGACCTTCATCACGCTGCTGGTCTGCTCCATCGCAGGCTACGGCTTTGAGATCTATCACGATAAGGCGAAGGATATTCTCATGAGCGTTCTGCTGCTGGCCATGATGCTGCCGTTTGTCGCCATCATGATCCCGCTGTTCAAGATGATCTCCGGCTGGGGCCTTGTCAACAGCTGGGCGGCCTTTGTGCTGCCGTCCATCTCGACCCCGTTCATGATCATGCTGTTCCGTCAGGCCGCGCGCAGCTTCCCCAATGACATCATCGAGGCCGCGCGGCTGGAGGGCCTGAGCGAGATCGGCATCTTCTTCCGGATGTTCATCCCCATCATGCGCTCGACCTACGGCGCTGCCATGACCGTTACCTTCATGAACGCATGGAACAGCTACCTCTGGCCGAAGATCGTATTCCAAAGCAACGCATCCATCACAATGCCGATGCTGGTCGCAAACCTCAAGAGCGGCTACAGTGTGGACTACGGTATGCTGATGCTGGGCGTTCTGATCTGCACACTGCCCACCGCGATCATCTTCCTCTGCCTGCAGAAGAGCTTTGCCAACGGCATTACGGGTGCCGTCAAGTGATGGAGCAGACCTACTGTTTGACCCCGGCGGAATGGCGCTATGCGCAGGGCTGCCTGACGCTGGCCAAGCGCCTTGGGCTGATCGAGGACGACACCCCTGCCGCGCTGGAAAAGCGCCGCGCCGCCAAAAATGCTGCGGCCGCCCGCTGTAAGGCAGACGGCACGACGGTGTACGGCGTGCGCCACTATTCTGCGCCCGCCTACCTGCAGTATGAGCTGACCCGCTTTAAGCTGGACTTTGTCGAGCCGTGCGGGAAGATTCGCGCGCTCGGCGTCTGCCCTGATTTTACCGAGGCGCAGACCCGCGCGTGGTATGACGCGAACCGCGATCTGTTCACCCGCTATTTCGGGGACAGCTTCTCCTACGAGGAATCGCGCCAGATCATTGAAAAGCGTATGCGGGAGGAGGTGTACGACAACCTTGTGCAAGACATATTATGTGAATCCGCTGACCGGCAATGACGAGAATGACGGCCTGCATGAGGATCGTGCCTTTGCCACGCTGTTTGCGGTCAACCGCCTTGCGCTGGCACCGGGCGACACCGTCCTGCTGAGGCGCGGCTGCCGCTTTGAAAAGCAGTTTTTGCAGCTGCAGTGCAGCGGCACCGAGGGCAGCCCCATCACCATCGGCGCTTATGGTGAAGGCTGCGCCCCCTGCATTGCCGCCGACGGACAGGGCATCTGGTATCAGGACTATGGGTGTGCGCTGGACTCGCCCACCCATGTGCATCACGGCTATGTTTCCTCCGCCGTGCTGCTGTATGATGCCGCCTATGTCACGGTGCGCGATCTGGAGGTCACCAACCGCGCCGAGGCTGTGATCGGGGAGCGTTACTCTCAGGCCGACAAGATGCAGCGCACCGGCGTGGCTGTGGTTGCCAAGGATAAGGGCATCCGCCGCGGCATCACGCTGCAAAACCTGCAGGTGCATGATGTAAACGGCAATGTGTACGACAAGCACATGAACAACGGCGGCATCTATATGACCGCCCTGCGCCCGCAGAACGAGGCCGCCACCGGCGCGGCGCGCTTCGGGGATATTCTGGTCGAGGGCTGCTATGTCGCGCATGTCAGCCGCTGGGGCATCGCCGTGGGCTATACCTACGCGCATGCACAGTTTCAGGGCGCGGCGCTGGACGAAAAGCCCTTTGCGGCATACGGCCATGAGAACATCGTCATCCGCGACAACTATGTCAAGGCGGCCGGCGGTGACGGCATCACCGTCATGTATGCGCTGCGCCCGCTGGTCGAGCACAACACGGCGGATTCCGTTGCCTGCGAGATGAACGACCGCATCTACAGCGAGCCGGGCAACCGTCTGGGCAAGGTGGCGGCAGCCATCTGGCCGTGGAAGTGCAAGGACGCGCGGTTCCGTTATAATGAGGCCGTTGACACGCGGCTCAATCAGGACGGCATGGCCTACGATGCGGACTCCGGCGACGGCACGGTGTACGAGCACAACTACAGCCGCATGAACGAGGGCGGCTGCGTGATGTTCTGCCTGCAGGAGGCCATTCACAACACCTTCCGCCGCAATGTCAGCTATGACGATCTGGGCGGCACGATCAGCCCCTCCGAAAACCCGGACGCACGGATAGTGGAGAACACCTTCTATGTCCGCAACGGCGTCCCCTTTGTCCGCCCCCACATGGGCGGCGGCAGTTATACCGAGCGGGACAACACCGTGATCCCCCTGCCGGAAAAAGAGTAAGAATAAAGATGCGCCCCGGATGCTGAGAGTTTCAACATCCGGGGCGCTTGTTTGTGGAAAAACGGCGGGCAATAAAGCAAAAATGCGGCATTTACCCCTTGCCCCCGCGCAGCGCCTCAAGGTCGCTGCGGGTGTCGATGTCCCGCAGCTCGGCGGCGGGGGTGGGCAGCAGGCGGATCGCCTGCGGGTGGGCGCGCAGCACGGCGCTGCCGCCGCTGCCATCCGGCAGGTGAAGGAGGGCAGCAAAATAATCCCGCCCGAACAGCACAGGGCTGCCCGGTGTGCCGTCGGGTGCGGCCGGCCGCCGGATCGTGTCCGGCGCGGCACCGATCGCCAGCGCCTCCAGCGTCTGGCGGGTCAGGCAGGGCTGGTCCCCCGGCAGAAACACACACCCCTGCAGGTCGGGCTGCTGCGCCAGCAGCGCGGTCAGGCCAAGGCGCACCGTATCGCTGCGGCGTGGCTCGGCATGGCGCAGCACGGGGAAGCCCCCTGCACGGCAGAGGGCCTCGACCTCGGCCGAGCGGGTCACGGCAATGCGCCCGGCAAACACCGGCGCGGCGGCCAGCGCCAGCGCATGGGCAGCCAGCGGCCGGCCGTTCAGCTCGGCCATCAGCTTGTTGCCGCCGAACCGCCGCCCCAGCCCCGAGGCCATGACGATGCAGCCCAGCGGCGGCACAGGGCAGTCCAAATCGTACACAAAGGCGTCCGGGTCGGCGCAGAGCGCGCGCAGGAACGGGGTGTCCTGCTTGCGGACGACCGCGAGAACGCGGCAGACCTTCAACAGATCCAGCACGCTTTGTTGAAAATCCGCGCAGCCGCTCTCCAGATAGCCAAGCTCGTCCAGCACGGCCCAGCCGCCGGCCGCCGCCATCCGCTGCAGGGCGGGCAGTCCCACGGCGGCAAAGCCGGCCGGCACGGGGCGCATCCGGTTTTCACCGGGGGGCAGGGCGGCATCAAACCTGCCGATGACCGCCGCTGCCCCGGCGGCTGTATCGCGCATCTCGACCCATCTGCCCGGGACAGCAGCGGTGAGAAGCATCGGGGCATCGGGGCAGAGGGATGGCATAAGTGCGCGCAGAAGCGTTGTTTTGCCGCTGCCGCGCCCGCCGGTCAGCAGCAGATGGCGCTTACCGCTGGCCAGAAAAGAACGCAGAATAGAGCTCGCGGCTGGTCTGTACACAGGCATCACGGTAGGCCTCATACCTTTCTAAAAATTGGCGGGCCTCGGCGGTCAGGGTGCTGCCTCCGCCGCCCCGCCCGCCGATGGTCTTGCAGGTCAGGGCAAAGCCCAGTTCTTTTTCGGCGTGCTGCACAAGCCGCAGCGCCTTGGAGTAGGAAAGCCCCATCTGCGCCGCTGCGCTGCGCAGCGAGCCGGTCTCCTCGATCAGGTGGAGCAGGCGGCAGGGCCCCTCGCCAAAAAAGCGTTCGCCTGCATCATCGCAGAGCATTACGCGCAAAGCAGGTTTCATGGTATCACCTCACAGCGGCAGCAGGGCCAGACGGCGTCGGCCCCGGCAGTCGGTAACGGGCAGCAGCTCCAGCGGGCCGTACACGGCGGCAAGGGCTGCTTGCAGCACGGCAGGCGGGTCGGTTCTGGGGTGCAGCACCGCCGCGACCCCGCCGCCCTGCAATACCACCAGTATATCACAGCTGTCCAGCGCCAGCGCGGGGTCGTGCAGGCAGACCAGCGCGGTCTTGCCGCCGGTGTGGACCAGCTGCGCCAGCAGCGCGGTCATTCGGCTGCGGTTCGCAAGGTCAAGCGCACTGTCCGGCTCGTCCAGCAAAAGCAGCGGCGCATCCTCGGCAATCGTGCGCGCCAGAATACAGAGCTGCTTCTCGCCGCCGCTCAGCGTCAGGTAGTCCTGCCCGGCCTTGTCGGCCAGACCTACGGTGCGCAGGGCCTCGTCCGCAGCGGCGCGCATGGCGGCGGTGGGGCTTTGCAGGACCCCCAGCCGCGGGTTGAAGCCCATAAGCACGACCTCCCGCGCCGAGAGCGAGACCGAGATGCCGCTCTGCTGCGGGATATAGCTGACGGTCTGCGCCAGCCTGCGGGTGGACAGGCTCTCCAGCGGGACGCCGTTCAGAAGGCACTGCCCGGTGTGGGGCAGCAGCCCGGCGGCGGCCTTGAGCAGTGTGGTCTTGCCGCTGCCGTTCACCCCCAGCAGACCGATCAGCTGTCCGGAGACCGGGACAGAAAAGCTGACTCCTTGCAGCACGGCCGCTGTGCCGTACTGCACGGTGAGGTCCTGCACGCAAAGCCCCACGGGCGGGGGCGTGGCTTGTGGCATCATGACGCATCCCTCCCCGGCCGCAGGATCAGATAAAGCAGAAACGGTACGCCCAGCAGCGAGGTAAAGATGCTGACCGGCAGCTCAGTGGAGGCTGCCGTCTTGGCCAGCGTGTCGGCCGCCAGCAGCAGGGCGCTGCCCAGCAGCCCGCTCAGCAGGCAGGCCGAGCGCCGGTTGTGCCCCGCCAGCAGGCGGGCGCTGTGGGGGGCCAGCAGCCCGACAAAGCTGATAAGCCCCGTCACGCTGACAACGGCAGCGACCGTCATGGTGGCAAGCGTCAGCAGCAGCAGGCGCATCGCACCCACCCGCACGCCGAGCAGCCGGGCCTCGCCCTCCTCGATCGAGAGCAGCAGCGCCTGCCGGTGCAGCGCAAAGATCGCCGCGCAGCAGACCAGCACGACCGGCACCGGGAACCACACCCGGCTGCGGGTCACGGCGGCCAGACTGCCCATGATCCAATACTCGATGCTGGCCAGCTCCTTCTCGGGGTCGGCGGTCAGCTTGAGCAGCATCAGCAGCGTCTGGGCCAGCGCGTGGACGGCGATGCCCGCCAGCACCAGCGACATTTTGCTGCGCCCCGGCGCGGCGGCGGCCAGCCCCAGCGAGAGGAACACCGCCGCCAGCCCGCCCGCAAAGGCGCAGACCGTGGTGGACAGCGCCCCTGACGATACGAACAGGATGGCGAACGCCGCGCCGACACTGGCCCCCGAGGATACGCCGATGATGTCGGGGCTTGCCAGCGGGTTGCGGAATACGGTCTGGTAGACAAAGCCGGCCGCCCCCAGCCCAAAGCCGCCGACCAGCGCCATGACGGCGCGGGGCAGCCGCAGCACGGTGAAGGTGCGCACCGCCATGGCATCACCGGCCAGCAGCGCTGCCGGTGTTATGGGGTAGCGGCCCAGCGCAAGGGCCGCACCAAAAGCCATAAAAACGCAGAGCGCTGCGCCCAGAAGGCACAGCGCCGTGCGCTTGCGGTTATTCATAGGAGGCAGGGGTGAAGCCGTAGTAGGCCGAGTAGAAGGCATCGGCGCAGTCATGGTAGAACTGCTCACTCACCTGCTCGGGATGCAGCACACTGCCCAGATAGACGCTGCCCAGGAAGCTGCCGGGCACGGGGGAGTCCACAGCCTCGATGGCGTGGGGCAGCTGGTAGACATGGCCCTCCTTGACGGCGGTGCAGTCGGCCAGTGCGGCATCGTTCAGGACGGAATCGACATCATAGTCGGCATCGGACGCCAGAATGATGTAGTCGGGGTCCCAGTCCAGCACCTGCTCATAGGAGACCTCGGCCCAGTAGGTGTCCTCGACACTGGCGGCGGCGTTGAGACCGCCGGCGTTCTCGATCATATAGTTCTGGTACATGGCGGGGCCGGCGGTCTGCAGCACAGAGCTGTTGCCGGCCATGTAGACGGTGGGGGCCTCGGCATCGCCGATGGCCTCGCGCAGGCTGAGCAGGTTGTCCTCGATCGCGGACTTCAGCGCCTCACCGCGGGCAACGGTGTTGGTGGCCTGTGCCAGCAGGTCGATGGCACCGTACAGCTTGTCCTGATTCTCCGGCTTGACGGCCAGCACGGTCAGGCCCAGCTCCTCCATCTGGGGGATGGAATCCTTCAGCTTGGCGGGCACGATGACAAGGTCGGGGGTCAGCGCGGCGCAGCCCTCAAGGTCAAACTCCTTGGCGGTGCCGATGCTGGGCAGGCTCTGCAGCTCAGGTGCGGAGAGGCTGTAGATCGTGCGCTTGTCGGCCTTGGCCTCGACGCCGACCAGCTCGTCCTGCACGCCGAGGGCGATGAGCAGGCTGGTGGAGATGTAGTAGCCGCTGGCCAGCGTCTTGGGCTCGGTCTCGATGGTGACCTCGCGGCCCAGCTGGTCGGTGACGGTCAGCGGGTAGGTGACGGCGGTATCGGCGGCAGTGGGTGCAGCGGCAGCCTCCTCGGGGCTGGCGGTGACCTCGGGGGCAGCGGTGGCGGAGGCGGCGGCCTCGCTGCTTACGGCGGCGGTGCTGCCGCAGGCGGTCAGCGCCATGGCGGCGGCCAGCAGCAGAGCGGTCATTTTGGTCATTTTCATGAATCTTCTTCCCTCATGCAATAAAAAATATCGTTGTATTTTTAAAACAACAACGGTATTATACCAGATTTTATGGTAGAATAAAAGTACCTATCCACGAAAAGTGTGATTTTTTCGCCCAAAACAGAAAAAACGGAGATTGACCCATGATGACGATACGCGAATATGCCCGCCCCGCCACGCTGGAGGAGGCATGGCAGCTGAACCAGAAAAAGCCCAACCGCGTGCTGGGCGGTATGCTCTGGCTCAAGATGGAAAAGATCAATGTCGGCACGGCCATCGACCTGTCGGCCTTGGGGCTGGATACGATCGAGGAGACTGACACCGAGATCATCATCGGCGCTATGGCAACGCTGCGCGATCTGGAAACGAACGCCGCCCTGAATGCCTACACCGCGGGGGCTGTGCGGGAGGCTGTGCGCCACATTGTCGGCGTGCAGTTCCGCAACTGCGCCACGGTGGGCGGCAGCATCTATGGCCGGTTCGGCTTTTCCGATGTGCTGACGCTGTTTTTGGCGCTGGACTGCGAGGTCGAGCTGTACAGGGCGGGCCGGATGCCGCTGGCGCAGTTTGCCGCGATGCCCTATGACCGCGATATTCTGACCCACATCTGCCTGCGCAAGACGCCGGGGCTGAAGGTGCAGTACCAGTCGGTGCGCGCGACCCAGACCGATTTCCCGATCCTGACCTGTGCGGCCGCCCGCACGGCGCAGGGGCAGTACCGCTTTGCCATCGGCGCGCGCCCGATGAAAGCCGTGCTTGTCACGCCGGACTGCGACCCGGCGCAGATGCCCGCCGCCGTGCAGGCAGCCGTCAAGACCGGCAGCAACCTGCGCGGCAGTGCCGAGTACCGCACCCACCTGACCGGCGTGCTGGTCCGGCGTGCCGTGGCCGCGCTGGAAAATTGACGGAGGTATACCATGCAGATCACATTTACCTTAAATCATAAAAAAGTCACCGCCGAAATCGCGGCTGACACCGTGCTGCTGGACCTTGTGCGCAGCCTCGGCTGCAAGAGCGTCAAGCGCGGCTGCGAGACCGCCAACTGCGGCCTTTGCACGGTCTTTCTTGATGAAAAGCCGGTGCTGTCCTGCTCGGTGCTGGCGGCGCGGGTCAACGGCCGCAGCGTCACCACGCTGGAGGGGCTGCAGGAGGAGGCTGCCGAGTTCGGCGCCTTTATCGCCGATCAGGGTGCGGAGCAGTGCGGCTTCTGCAACCCGGGCTTTATTATGAATGCGCTGGCGCTTTTCCGGGAAAACCCCGACCCCGGCGAGGATGAAATCAAGGAGTATCTGGCCGGCAACCTCTGCCGCTGCTCCGGCTATGAGGGCCAGCTGCGGGGCATTTTGAACTTTTTAGCGTGGAAAAAGGGGAAGGAGGCTGCCCAATGAAAACCGTGAACCAGTCCATGCGCAAAAAGGACGCCATGCAGCTTGTGACCGGCCAGCCCGTCTACATGGATGATGTCATCCCGCAGGACTGCCTGATCGTAAAGCTGCTGCGCTCCCCCCATGCCAACGCCATCGTGCAGGAGATCGACACAAGCCGTGCCCTGCTGGTGCCGGGCATCGAGGCGATCTACACATGGAAGGATGTGGACCAGCAGGGCCGCCGCTACACCCAGGCGGGCCAGACCTACCCCGAGCCGAGCCCCTATGACCGGCTTGTCATTGACCGCCATGTCCGCTTTGCGGGGGATGTTGTCGCAATTTTGGCCGGCAAGGATGAAAAATGCGTCGATAAGGCGATGAAGCTCATCAAGGTCAGGTATGAGGTCCTGCCCGCCGTGCTGGACTACCACACGGCGCTGGATAACCCCGTCCTTGTCCACCCGGAGGAAAACTGGGAGTCGCTGGCACCGGTCGGGGCCGACAACAAGCGCAACCTGTGCGCCCACGATGAGAGCGGGGCGGGCGATATTGAGGCGGTGCTGGCGGGGTGCGATGTCGTCATCGACCATACATACCACACCCGCGCCTGCCAGCAGGCCATGATGGAGACCTTCCGCACCTACTGCAGCATAGATGCCTACGGGCGGCTGAATGTCCTCAGCTCGACCCAGATCGTTTTCCACTGCCGCCGGATTCTGGCCAATGCACTGCACATCCCCAAGTCGATGATCCGGGTGGCCAAGCCCCGCATCGGCGGCGGCTTCGGCGCCAAGCAGACCTCGGTCTGCGAGGTCTACCCCGCCTTTGTGACATGGAAAACCAAAAAGCCCAGCAAGATCATCTTCAGCCGGTACGAGAGCCAGATCGCCTCCACCCCGCGCCATGAGATGGAGCTGCATGTCCGCCTCGGTGCGACAAAGGACGGCATCGTCAGGGGCATCGACCTCTACACCCTGTCCAACACCGGTGCCTACGGCGAGCATGGCCCCACAACGGTGGGCCTGTCCGGCCACAAATCCATCCCGCTCTACGGCAAGGCCGAGGCGTTCCGCTTTGTCAGTGATGTCGTCTACACGAACCACATGTCCTCGGGCGCTTACCGCGGCTACGGCGCGACCCAAGGCCTGTTTGCGGTGGAGTCCGCCGTCAATGAGCTGGCCGACAGACTGGGCATTGACCCGTTTGTGATCCGCCAGCGCAACATCATCCGCGAGGGCGATGTGATGCCCGCCTACTACGGGCAGGTCAACACCAGCTGCGCGCTGGACCGCTGCCTGCAGGCCGTGCATGACAACATCGGCTGGGACGAAAAATACCCCGTGCGCGACATGGGCAACGGCAAGGTGCGCGCCGTGGGCATGGGCATGGCGATGCAGGGCTCCGGCATCACGAGTGTGGATGTGGGCAGCGCCAGCCTGAAGATCAACGATGACGGGTTCTACACCCTCTCGATCGGTGCAGCCGACATGGGCACCGGCTGCGACACGATTCTGGCGCAGATTGCCGCCGAGGTGCTGGAGTGCCCGCTCGACAATGTGACGGTCCTCGGCGCGGACACCGATTCCTCGCCCTACGATTCCGGCTCCTACGCATCCAGCACGACCTATGTCACCGGCAAGGCGGTTGAGCAGTGCGCCGAGCAGCTCAAGCAGAAGATCTGTCAGGTCGGCGCGGGGCTGTTGGGCCTTGACGAGCGTGCGGTCGTCTTTGCGGGCGATGCCGTGACGAGCGAGGACGGCACGCAGCGCGCCACGCTGGCGCAGATCGCCGCAGCCTCCCAGTGCGGCAGCAATACGGCGCTGGAGGCAGTCGTGACCCACAGCTCGGAGATCTCGCCCCCGCCGTTCATGGTGGGCGCGGCCGAGGTCGAGGTCGATCTGGAAACCGGCGAGGCGCAGGTCATCCGCTATGAGGCGGCTGTTGACTGCGGCACACCGGTCAACCCGAACCTTGCGCGGGTGCAGGCCGAGGGCGGCATCCTGCAGGGCATCGGTATGGCGCTGACCGAGAATGTCACCTACGATGACCGCGGCATGCCGCAGGAAAACTCGCTGATGCAGTACAAGATCCCGGCGCGCAACGACATCGGGCATATCCATGTCGTGTTTGAGAGCAGCTACGAGGGCACCGGCCCCTTCGGTGCCAAGAGCATCGGCGAGGTGGTCATCAATACCCCGCTGCCCGCCGTGGCCGATGCGATCTACCACGCCACCCACAAGCGGTTCTATGAGCTGCCCATCACCCGCGAGCAGATCGCGCTGGCCGGGCAGTAAAAGGCAGGGCAAGGCGAGAAAATAAAAAATTGCAAGCCGGCAGATCGCCGGCTTGCAATTTTTTTTTGGAGGAAGGGCATCCGTCAAAGCAGCTTGCTGCCCAGCGCCTGACTGGTGCGGGAGAGCGAGAGGTTGGCAAGCTCCTGATTGTCAAGGGTGTAGCGCAGGACCAGCACATTTGCGACAAAAAGCATCGCCAGCTTGGCGGGGATGCTGCCCGAGTCAAGCGGGTTCTCCTGCGCGCCGCAGAGCAGCACGACATCGGCCAGTGCGGCGCCGGGGGCGTCATCGTAGTGGGTGATCAGGATGACCTTGGCACCGTTCTCCTTGGCGAGGCGCAGCGTGTCCATCATGTCGCGGGTCGAGCCGGAGTAGGAGACGAAGAGCAGCACATCCTCGGGGCCCATCAGGCTGGCCGTGATGGCCTGCATGTGGCTGTCGCCCGCCGTGCGGAACTTGGTCGAGATCATCGAGAAGCGCGCCCAGATGTCCTCCGCCAGCACCTGACTGCCGCCCTGACCAAGGCAGTATACCTGACGCGCGCGCTGCAGCAGCGTGGCGGCGTGGTCGATGGCGTCGGGGTCCAGCACGCTGCGGGTGCCGTTCAGCGCCTCCACGGCGGTGTTGTAGGCGTGGGTGACCAGCGTCTGGGTGTCCACACCCGGCTCCAGCTTGAGCGCGACCGGCATCGCGGTCGCGGTAGCCTTCGCCAGCGCGATCTTCATTTCGTTGTAGCCATCAAAGCCCAGCGAGCGGCAGAACCGAAAGATCGTTGCCTCGGCCACGCCGCAGGCCTTTGCCAGCGAGGAAATGGAAAGATACTGGGCGTCCTCAGCGTGCTGGACAAGATAATCGGCCACGATGCCGCCTGATTTTGTCAGGCTGTCGCGCTTGGTGCGCAGCATCTCCCAAAAGCTCTGTTCTACCATGGTTCTCGGGGTCCTTTCTCAAGCAAATAATGCGGTCAATGGGCGGCGGGGGCGCTGCCGGTCAGCAGATTGTACAGCCCCTGCGCCAGCGCCCTGTGGGCTTCCTTTGTCATGTGCATGCCGTCCACCGGCGAGCATACCGCGCCGGGCAGGGTGTTGGCGTCCAGAAAGCGCACGCCGGGCAGGCCCTGCAGCATCGGCGCAAGGCGGGCGGCAATGCCGGCGCAGCGCTCGTGGCAGCCGGGGCCCATCTCCTCGCGGAAGATCAGCCTGTCATATGCCGGTGTGATGACCGGCGGCACAATGACCAGCACATCGGGGTGGGCGTTGTCGCGCCAGCACTCGGTCTGCAGCGCCTTTTTGGTCAGCCGCGCAATGCCCTGCGCGATCTGGTAGGAGTCACAGGCAAACCGCGCTTTGCAGTCGTTTGTGCCCAGCATGATCGTCACGGTGTCAAGCGGTGCATGGCTCATCAGGATCGGGTTGATCAGGCGCAGGCCGTTCATCCCCTCGGTGATGGGGTCATCAAACACGGCGGTGCGGCCGGGCAGGCCCTCCTCCGCAACGGCCCAGCCGGGACCCAGCAGGGACTGCAGCACCATCGGGTAGCGCTCATCGGGGCCATAGCGGCCGTCACGCACGGGGTCGTAGCCGTAGGTGTTGGAATCACCGAAGCAGAGAACCTGACGCGCAGTGATATTTTCATAGGTCATGGCAAAGGCTCCTTTTGTCAGCAAAAATGAAAAGATATTTCTTTTCTCTTATTATAACGATTCTAAAATGGGCTGGCAATAGGCAAAAGCGCCATTTCCAAGTATGCCTTTTTGTACAACATTGCCCTTTCAAGGGAAAAAACTGCCTGCCGACTGCGGACAGCACGCAGCCTGTGCAGGACTTTTTCTATAAGGAAAAATCCGTTTCACAGCGGCCCACAATGGCAAAAAAACGGCAAAAACAGACTTTGTCTGGAAATTGTTTTCTTTTTGTAACCGTTGCGGTGGTGCGGCTAAAGGGAGCTTTTCACCGCTGCGGGCGGATATTTCTTGCACAAAACGCCGTGTTTTGCACAAAATGAAACCAAATTTGTGCAACCTGTACACAAAACGGCCTGATTCTTGGTGATTTCACATCTGGACAAAATGAAAAAGATTTTCTAAAATAGAGTCATCACAAGGGGCGCAGACGCAGTGACCCCTTACAAATGCCGAAAGGCAAAAGAAGGAGAACCACTATGAAGAAGCAAGTATCCGCTATCTTGGCTGCCGGTATGGCTGCCAGCCTGCTGGTTGGCTGCGGCGGCGCTGCCTCCAGCGCAGCGTCCTCTACCGCTGAAAGCACCTCTACTGCCGCTTCCAGCGAGGCCGCCGCCACCACGGAGGCCGGTCAGGCTGCTGACATCACCCTGTGGACCTACCCCATCGGCAAGTGGGGCGATTCCGAGTCTGTTGACACTCTGCTGGCGGACTTCAACGCCAAGTACCCCGACATCCATGTGACTGTTGAGTATCTGGACTACACCAACGGTGACGATCAGGTCAACACCGCCATCGAGGGCGGTTCTGCCCCTGACCTCGTTATGGAAGGTCCCGAGCGTCTGGTTGCCAACTGGGGCGCCAAGGGTCTGATGGTCGATCTGAGTGACCTGTGGACCGATGACCAGAAGGCTGACATCAGCGCCAGCGTGGAGGCCGCCTGCAAGGATTCCTCCGGTGCTTACTACGAGTTCCCCCTCTGCATGACCGCCCACTGCATGGCCATCAACAAGACCGTGTTTGAGGCTGCCGGTGCGATGCAGTATGTCGATGCCGAGAACCACACATGGACCACCGAGAACTTCCTGAAGGCTGTTCAGGCCGTCTACGACTCCGGCAAGACCGATGTGGGCGCTATCTACTGCAGCGGTCAGGGCGGCGATCAGGGCACCCGTGCTCTCGTCAACAACCTCTACGGCGGCACTTTCACGGACGATGCGCACAGCAAGTACACCGCCGACTCTGCCGAGAATGTCAAGGCCCTTGAGGCCCTGAAGGCACAGGACGGCATCAACTTTGACGCCTCCATCAACGGCGGCGAGGAGATCACCCTCTTCCGCAACGGCACCCTGCAGATGGCTTTCTGCTGGAACATTGCCCAGCAGAAGAATGAGGATAACGGCCCTGCCGGCACCACCAACAGCGGCGATGAGATCCTGTTCATGGGCTTCCCCTCCGAGAGCGGCAAGCCCGCGCTGCAGGGCGGCATCTGGGGCTTCGGCATCTTCAACAACGGCGACGAAAACAAGATCGCTGCCGCCAAGACCTTCATCAACTTCATGGCCAACTCTGAGGAGACTGCCAAGGCCGTCAAGACCTCCAGCTACTTCTCCGTCAAGAACTCTCTGTCTGACCTGTATGCCGACGACGAGATCATGAACGAGTACCAGAAGCTGATGCCTTATCTGGGCGACTACTATCAGGTCACCCCCGGCTGGGCCGAGGCGCGTACCGCTTGGTGGAACATGCTGCAGCAGGTCGGCGCTGACGAAGATGTCACCACCGCCGTCACCGAATTCTGCACCACTGCCAACGCAGCCGCCAGTGCATCCTGAACCAAACTGTAAATCGTAAGATCTGCAGCCATCCTACGGCGTCCGACCTCTGACATGAAACGCAGCGGTGGGACGCCGCTTTTTATGAAAAACGGAAAGGAGAGATCCTCTTGGCATTTTCTGCAGCTGCCAAAAAGAGCGAGCCCAAGATGAGCCGTGCGCTTGTCCGGCAGGAGACCATCGCCGGTTATCTGTTCCTGCTGCCCAGCCTGATCTTCTTCGTCGGCTTCGTCATCTACCCCATGTTCATGTGCGTGTTCACCAGCTTCTTCGACTCGACAATGAACCGTGCCGATGTCTTTGTCGGTCTGGCTAACTATGTGGAGCTTTTCGGCGACAAGGTGTTTCTGGGCGCATTGCGCAACACCCTCATCATTGTTATCGTGTCGGTGCCTATCACCTGCATCTTCTCGCTGTGGGTGGCCTCCGCCATCGTCAACATGCCCCCGTGGGCAACCTCGCTGTTCCGCGTCATCTTCTACCTGCCCGTTGTCACCGGCTCTGTTGCCGTCACGGTCGTGTGGAAGTGGATGTTCAACAACTACTACGGCATCTTTAACTATCTGGGCAAGTCGATGGGCCTCCTCGACCAGAACATCAACTGGCTGGGTGATCCCCGCTATGCGCTGGGCTGCATTATCCTGATCCTGCTCACGACCTCGGTCGGCCAGCCCATCGTGCTGTATGTCTCGGCCCTCGGCAATGTGGACCAGTCCCTTGTGGAGGCTGCGGAGGTTGACGGCGCCACCAAGCTGCAGGCCTTCTGGAAGATCAAGTGGCCGCAGGTCATGCCTACCACGCTGTACATTCTGGTCATCACCACGATCAACTCCTTCCAGTGCTTCGCACTGATCCAGCTGTTGACCTCCGGCGGCCCGAAGCATGCCACCGACACCATCATGTACTACATCTACTACACCGCCTTCAAGCTGTACCGCTACGGCTACGGCAACGCGATGGGCGTTATCCTCGCCATCATGATCGCCGTGCTGTCCGCTGTGCAGTTCAAGGTCACACAGTCTAACGAGTAAGGAGGGAAATC
Source organism: Oscillospiraceae bacterium (assembly GCA_025757985.1). Classification (NCBI taxonomy): domain Bacteria; kingdom Bacillati; phylum Bacillota; class Clostridia; order Eubacteriales; family Oscillospiraceae; species Oscillospiraceae bacterium. The sequence goes on along the minus strand of CP107210.1, from coordinate 2,223,561 downwards.
GAAATGGAAGCAACGAAAACCGCTGCCCCTGCTGCAGTCGAGCAGACCAAAAAGAAAAAGAAGAAGATTTCCCCCTACATGGTGTTCAGCACCGTGGTCATCGTTGTGCTGGCCATCGCGTTTGCGTTCCCGCTGTACTGGATCATCACCGGTTCCTTCAAGACGCAGGTGTCCATCAACGCCACCACGCCCGAGTGGTTCCCCAGTGAGTGGGTCGGCACCAACTATGCCAAGCTTTTCAGCCGCCAGAAGGCCCCCCTGTGGGAGTTTGCCGTGCCGTTCAGCAGCCACTTCAGCGCCGACGGCAAGGATGTCATCTGGTGGGCCGGCCCGCAGGTGCCCGCCGCTATCCGCTGGCTGGTCAACACGGTCTTTATGGCCGTTGCCTCGATGATTTTGACCTGCGTTACCTCCGCCATGGCGGGCTATGCGCTGGCCAAAAAGCGCTTCATCGGCCGCGGCGTGCTGTTTACGCTGATCGTCTGCGCCATGGCCCTGCCCAAGCAGGTCATCCTGATCCCCCTACTGCGTGAGATGAGCAGCCTGCAGCTGTACAACACGATCTGGGCGGTCATCTTCCCGATCGTGGGCTGGCCGTTCGGCATCTTCCTGATGAAGCAGTTCAGCGAGGGTATCCCCGGCGAGATGCTCGAGGCTGCCCGCATTGACGGCGCCAGCGAGCTGACCACCTTTACCCGCATTGCGCTGCCCATCATCAAACCGGGCATCGGTGCGCTGGCGATCTTCACCTTCATCAACTCTTGGAATGACTACTTCATGCAGTTGATCATGCTGTCCAGCACCAGCAAGCTGACGATCTCTCTGGGCATTGCCAAGCTGCAGGCCGAGAACTCGACCGACTACGGTCTGATCATGGCCGGTGCCGCGCTGGCTGCCGTGCCCATCATCATCGTGTTTCTGGCGTTCCAGAAGTATTTCACAAAGGGCATCACAATGGGTGCTGTTAAGGGCTAAAAAAGCCTTCCCCCTTGGGGGAAGGTGTCTGTGGGCCCGACCACAGACGGATGAGGGGCAGTCTGCCGGGGATTGCCCGCAAACGGGCCGTGTCAGCAGGCTTCGCCCTCATCAGTCACCTTCGGTGACAGCTTCCCCCGAGGGGGAAGCCTTTATATAAAATAAAAGTAAATGTTCCCGCAGCCATAAACGGGTACGGGCGCAGCAGAGCCGCGCCCCTACATTCATTTTAAAATCCATACCAAGTTACGAACAGGGAGTGTTTGTATAATGAAAGACATCAACAAATACCGCGGCATTATCCCCGCATTTTATGCCTGCTATGCACCGGACGGCTCGATCTCGATCGAGGGCGTCAAGGCGCTGACCCGCCACCTGATCGCCAAGGGCGTCAAGGGCGTCTATGTCGGCGGCTCCTCCGGCGAGTGCATCTACCAGCACCCCGATGAGCGCAAGGCCGTGCTGGAGGCCGTCATGAGCGAGGCGAAGGGCAAGATCACCGTCATTGCGCATGTCGCCTGCAACAACACGGCGGACTCGGTCGAGCTGGCCGCCCACGCCGAGAAGTGCGGCGTGGATGCGATCGCTGCCATCCCGCCGATCTACTTCCACCTGCCGAACTACGCCATTGCCGACTACTGGAACGCGATGAGCGCCGCCGCCCCCAACACCGAGTTCGTCATCTACAACATTCCGCAGCTGGCCGGTACCGCCCTGACGATGCCGCTGCTGCAGGAGATGCTGAAGAACCCGAATGTCATTGCCGTCAAGAACTCCTCGATGCCCACGCAGGACATTCAGCTGTTCAAGGACGCCGGCATCGCCGCCCGCGGCGAGGATGGCTTTGCCGTCTTTAACGGTCCCGATGAGCAGTTTGTCTCGGGCCGCGCCATGGGTGCCGACGGCGGCATCGGCGGCACCTACGCCGTCATGCCGGAGCTGTTCATCCGGATGAACGAGCTGGTCGAGCAGGGCAATCTGCCCGCAGCCCGCGCCATCCAGTACAAGGCTGACCGCATCATCTACAAGATGTGCGAGGCCCACGGCAACCTGTACGCCGTGCAGAAGGAGATCCTGCGCCGCATGTACGGTCTGGAGCTGGGCGGTGTGCGCGCCCCGCTGCCGAACCTTATCCCCGAGGACGAGGCCGTTGTGGCCGAGGCGCAGCGTATGATCGAGGCTGCCGTTGCAGAGCTGTAAAGGAGTGCGGGATGCTCGTAGATTCGTTTGATTATATTGCGTGCTACAAGGGGCTGCACCCCAATCTGGACACGGCCATCGACTGGCTGAACAGCCACACGCTGGATGCGCTGGAGAACGGCCGCACGATCATTGACGGCGAGAATGTCTTTGTCAATGTGATGGACGCCGACCTGCGCGATGCCGAGGGCGCAGCGTTTGAGTACCACCGCCGCTACGCTGATCTGCAGATCGACCTTTCCGGCGGCGAGCATTGGGGCTGGGCATCCGAGGGCAGGCCCGAGGGCGAGTTCAGCACCGAGAGCGATGTGGGCTTTGCGTCCGGCCCGGAGCATGCGGGCGGCGAGCTGGGAGAGGGACGGTTTGTCATCTTCTTCCCCGGTGAGCTGCACAAGCCCAGCTGCAAAACGCCCGGCTGCGACCATGTGAGAAAAGCCGTGGTCAAGATTTTGATGAAATAATAAAAGTAATGCATTGTGGTTCTGTAGGGAGCGGTCTTGACCGCTCCGCGGGACCTTGCACCGGCCACTGCGCTCCCGGGTGGCATGTATGCCACCCTTACAAGTAGGGGACGCATATATGCGTCCCGGGAGCTTTGCGGTTGCCGCGAACGGGCACGGAGGGGTCAAGACCCCTCCCTACAATGCTTACATAAAAAGGAGTTTGCCACCATGACCCACGAACAAATTTTCAACCAAATCAAGGGCGGTCTTATCGTGTCCTGCCAGGCGCTGGAGCATGAGCCGCTGTACACGAAGGAGGGCGGCGTTATGCCGCTGATGGCAAAGGCCGCCGCCCAGTCCGGCGCGGTGGGCATCCGCGCCAACACCGTGCGTGACATCACCCAGATCAAGGCGGTCGTTGACCTGCCGATCATCGGCATCATCAAAAAGGATTACCCCGGCACGCCGATGTACATCACCGTCACGATGAAGGAGGTCGATGAGCTGGTTGCCTGCGGCGTGGATATTCTGGCCGTGCAGGGCACCGGTGCATTGCGCCCGGACGGGCAGACGAGCGCGGACTTTATCCGCGCCGTCAAGGAAAAATACCCCGACCAGCTTGTCATGGCCGACTGCGACAACATCGAGAACGCCATGGCGTGCGCGGCGGCCGGTGCGGACTTTATCGGCACGACGATGCGCGGCTACACGCCGGAGACGAAGGGCATCGATGACGTCGACTTCGGCTTCATTGCACAGCTGGCGCGCGAATGCCCGGCCAGAATCATCGCCGAGGGGCATATCCACACGCCGGAGCAGGCCGTGCAGGCACTCTACGCCGGTGCGTTTGCGCTGGTCGTAGGCGGTGCGATCACCCGCCCTGCCGAGATCACAGCCCGCTACACCGCCGCCATCAAAAACCACAAATAAGCAGGTGCGCTATGAGTACAATCTATCTGGGCGTTGACATCGGCGGCACGGCGGTCAAGCTGGGCCTTGTCGATGAGACCGGCCGCGTGCTGCGCCGCGCTGAGCGCAGTGTCAGCTTTGACGGCTATAAGACGCCGATTATTGAAACGGTGCAGCGTGCGATCCGTGATTTTCTGGCCGAGGACGCACCGAAGCTTGCGGGCATCGGCGTGTCCGCCACCGGGCAGATCGACAGCCGCCGCGGCGTGGTCGCGGGGACCTGCGGCAATTTCCCGGGGTGGATCGGCGTTGACATAAAGGGCACGCTGGAGCGTGCCTTCGGCCTGCCGGTGACGGTGGCCAACGATGCCAACTGTATGCTGCTGGGTGAGGTATGGGCCGGTGCGGCCAAGGGCTGCACCGATGTTGTCGGTGTGACGCTGGGCACGGGTGTCGGCGGGGGAATCCTGACCGGCGGCCGTCTGCTCGAGGGTGCGCGGGGCCTTGGCGGTGAGCTGGGGCATTTCCGGCTGCACGCGCTGGACGGCGTGGCCTGCACCTGCGGTGCCATCGGCTGCTATGAGCGGTACGCCGCCACGACCGCGCTGGTGCGCGATGCGCAGCGGATGGGGCTGGACGCCCCGGACGGCCGCGCCATCTTTGAGGCGGCTGCGGCCGGTGACGCCCGCACACAGGCCGTGCTGAACCACTGGATCAACGAGATCGCACAGGGCCTTGCCGGGCTGGTGCATATCTTCAACCCGCAGCTGATTTTGATCGGCGGCGGCGTCAGCGCGCAGCAGGCGCTGCTGATCGACCCGCTGGCTGAAAAGGTGCGCGCCAGCGTTATGCCTGCTTTTGCCGAGGGGCTGGAGGTCAAGGCCGCCGCCCTGCAGAATGACGCCGGTCTGGTCGGCGCGGTGTATTATTTCAGGGAGATGCACGAAAGATAAAAAGAGCGCCTTCCCCCCAGGGGGACGCCTTAACAAACAGTAAACCCCCGACCGCCCGTAAAACAGGCGGTCGGGGGTTCTTTATGGCTTTAGGAAATAGCTTTGGCTGCGCGGGAATCAGGCAAACGGATTCTCGGTGGGATAGGGCAGGCTCTTGGGCTGGTTGTAGGCAATGTCCGCGATGCCGAAGAACTTCAGCACCTCAAACAGGGTCTTGCCATAGTGGCCGAAGGCAACCGCGCCGTGGTGCGGGTAGCGCTTCTGGATAAGCACATGGCGGTAGAAGCGGCCCATCTCGGGGATCGCAAAGATGGCAATACCGCCGAAGGACCGGGTAGCCACGGGCAGGATCTCGCCCTCAGCGATGTAGGCGCGGAGCTGGCCCTCGCTGTCGCACTGCAGGCGGTAGAAGGTGATGTCAGAGGGGGCAATGTCGCCCTCCAGCGTGCCGCGGGTAAAGTCGGGATCGCTGCCGACCGGCTCCAGCAGACGGTGCTGGATCAGCTGGTACTTGACGGCGCGGTCGCCGCACATCTTGCAGGCGGGGGTGTTGCCGCAGTGGAAGCCCATGAAGGTGTCAGTCAGCTTGTAGTCAAACTTGCCGCTGATGTCCTCGTCATAGATGTACTTCGGCACGCTGTTGTTGATATCCAGCAGGGTGACGGTGTCGCCAGAGGCGCAGATGCCGATGTACTCGGACAGAGCGCCGTAGATATCGACCTCGCAGGAGACGGGGATGCCGCGGCTGACAAGGCGGGAGTTGACATAGCAGGGCTCAAAGCCGAACTGGGAGGGGAAGGCGGGCCAGCACTTGTCGGCAAAGGCAACATACTTTTTGCTGCCCTTGTGGTTCTCGGCCCAGTCGAGCAGGGTCAGCTCAAACTGTGCCATGCGGGCCAGCAGGTCGGGGTAGTAATGGCCCTCGCCCATCTCGGCAGCCATGTCCTTGCAGACCTCCTCGATGCGGGGGTCATTGGCATGCTCTTTGTAGGAGACGAGCAGGTCCAGCTCGGAGTTCTCCTCGATCTCAACACCCAGCTCATACAGGCCCTTGATGGGGGCGTTGCAGGCAAAGAAGTCCTGCGGGCGGGGGCCGAAGGTAATGATCTTCAGGTCGCGGACGCCCAGAATGGTGCGGGCGATGGGGACGAACTCGGCCATCTTGTCGGCGATCTCCTCGGCGGTGCCGACGGGATACTCGGGAATATAGCCCTTGAGGTGGCGCATACCGAGGTTGTAGGAGCAGTTCAGCATACCGCAGTAGGCATCGCCGCGGCCGTTGATCATGTCGCCGTCACCCTCGGCAGCGGCCACGAACATGCAGGGGCCATCGAAGAACTTGGCGATCAGGGTCTCGGGGGTCTCAGGGCCGAAGTTGCCCAAAAAGACGGTCAGCGCGTTGCAGCCGGCCTCGGTCACCTCGGCAACGGCCTTCTGCATGTCATGCTCGTTTTCCACGGTGGTCTTGCACTCGTAGAGGGCAACGCCCTTTGTCTGGCAGGCGGCCGCAATGGCAGCGCGGCGCTTTTCGCTCAGTGCGATAGGAAAGCAGTCACGGCTGACGGCGATAATGCCGAGCTTGACCTCAGGAATGTTGGTGGATTTCATGGTGGTTTCCTCCCTTTTATGTGATGCGCTGTAGGGGGCGGGCATGCCCGCCCCGCAACATTGCGTTTGCTGCCCGTGAATGGGTTGCGGTTTGTATGTACAGGGCCGGACATCTGTGGCCCCTGCGGCGCGGCAAGAATCAGATATGGATATTCTCCCCGACCAGCCCGACATAGGCACCGGCTTTGGCCTCGGTGCTTTCGGCGTGGGCGAGCAGCCATTTGTTGCAGGCCCACAGCAGCGGGTCATCGCCGCCGTTGTTCTGGATGTCCGGCTTGGCGGTGTTTGTGCCCTTGGGCAGCGCGACCAGCACGCGGAAGCCCTTGTCGGCATCGACATGGCAGGGCGCGTAGTGCAGGGTCGTGGCGTAGACCTCGACCAGCGTGCCGGCCGGGGCGCGGAAGGCTTTGACCTTGGCGGTGTCAAGCTTGCCGTCCTCGATGTCCTCCATCCGGGCCAGCAGCAGGACGAAATCCTCGGTGCCGAGGTTGAACTCGCTGTCGCGGTGATATTCCAGACAGTTTAAGTAGGTATTGTGGCCGTTGCACCAGCCCAGCTGGCAGGGCATGCCGCCGAACAGATGCTCCGACACCTCCACGGCGGCGGGCAGCTCCTGCAGGCGCTCGTCCTCTGCAACATAATCCGTTGCGGCGGGCAGCGGGGTGGTTGCCAGCGCGGCCAGTATCTCGGCCTTGGCGGCCTCCAGCCCGGTCACAACACGGCCGTAGGGCTTGAATTCCGGGTCATTTACCGAATAGATCTTCATTGCAGTGCCTCCATTGCGGCGTAGGACGCCTTCAGTGCGGGATAAAGCGTATGCCACAGGGCATAGCGCGCGTTGTATTTTTCTACGATTGCGGGGTCAGGCTCGGTCGTGCTTTTGGCGTGTACCAGCGCATCGGCACAGGCCTGCACGCTGGGATATGCCCCGCAGGCAACGGCCGCCAGCATGGCGCCGCCGTAGCCGGGGCCCTGCTCGGTCTGGGGCAGCGTCAGGGGGATGCCCAGCACATTGGCCAAAATTTCGCGCCAGAGCGGGCTTTTGGCACCGCCGCCGCAGAGGGTGCTGGCGGCGATCTCAACGCCCTGCGCACGGGCGATCTCCACACAGTCGCGGATCGCAAAGGCCACGCCCTCCAGCACGGCCTGTGTCAGGGCGGCGCGCGGGGTGTCCATCCGCAGGCCGAGGAAGGCACCGCGGGCGGCGGGGTCGTTGTGGGGGCTGCGCTCGCCCATCAGGTAGGGCAGGAAGTAGACATCATTCGCGCCCAGCTTATCGGGGGTGATGGGGGCCTGCTCGGCGGCAAAGTTCTGCGTGTGCAGGATCTCCTCATTCCACCACTTGTTGCAGCTTGCGGCGGAGAGGATGCAGCCCATCAGGTGGTAGCCGCCGTCCGCGTGGGCAAAGCTGTGCAGGGCGTTGCGGCTGTCAACGCCGAAGGCGTCGCTTGTGATAAAGACGGTGCCGGAGGTGCCCAGCGAGATGTTACACCTGCCGCCGCCCACCGCGCCGCAGCCGACTGCCGCAGCGGCGTTGTCGCCCGCGCCGGCGCAGACGATGACATCGGCCGGCAGACCGAGCCCGGCGGCGGCCTCGGCGGTCAGGGTGCCGACAGGCTGCCAGCTTTCAAAAAGCTTGGGCAGCTGCGCCTCGCGCACGCCGCAGAGGTTTAGCATCTCGCGGCTCCAGCATTTATGCTCGACATCGAGCAGCAGCATGCCGGAGGCATCGGAGTAGTCGGTGCAGTGGACACCGGTCAGCCTGTAGTTGATATAGTCCTTTGGCAGCATGATCTTCTCGATGCGGGCGAAGTTCTCCGGCTCGTTGTCGCGCAGCCAGAGCAGCTTGGGCGCGGTGAAGCCGGCAAACGCGATGTTGGCGGTGTAACGGCTCAGCTTGTCCTTGCCGATCTCGTTGTTCAGGTAATCGACCTGCTTCTGGGTGCGGCCGTCATTCCACAGGATGCAGGGGCGGATGACTTTGTCATCTTTATCCAGAACGACAAGGCCGTGCATCTGGCCGCCTGCGCCGATGCCCTTGACCAGAGAGGCATCGAAGCCCTGCAGCAGCGCGGGGATACCGTCACAGACGGCGTCCCACCAATCGGCAGGCTCCTGCTCGCTCCAGCCGGGGTGAGGGAAGGCAATGCCGTACTCACGGCTGACGATGTTGTCGATCCGGCCGGTCTCGTCCATCAGCAGCAGCTTGACGGCGGAGGTGCCCAGATCAATGCCGATGTAATACATAGCGGTTTCTCCTTCTTGGAAACAGAATTCCTTTTTAAAACTATTTTACCTGTTACCCCCTTGCACTGGCAAGAAAGAGTGTATAAAATAATAGACATAAGTTTGGATTTTGCGTCGAAAAGGAGTGCGTACAATGCTGATCTACGAGGCCGAGCGCTCAGACCGGCGGGGGTATCTCTACTGCCAGCGTGACCACAATTTCAGCTTCCCCGCGCATCTGCACCACAGCTATGAATTTTTGACCGTGCAGGCCGGGACTCTGACCTGTACACTGGAAACAGATACCTTTGAAATCCACCCCGGCGAGGCCCTGCTGGTGCTGCCGGACCAGATCCACAGCTACCACACAAACGGGGCCTCCCAAAGTGTGCTGTGGATATTTTCTGACGATTGGGTGCCGGAATTTTCGGCCCAGCTGGGGCAGCGGGCCTTTGCGGACCCGGTGTTCCGCATTGAGGCTGCGCCCCTGATGGAGCTGCTTTGGCAGGGCAACAACCGGTGCAAAAAGCTTGCGGGGCTGTACATGATCTGCGGTGCTGCGCTGGAGCAGTGCCCCCTGCGCCCGCGCCCCCAGCAGGACGCGGACGCCCACCTGTCGGCCCGCATCATCAACTATGTGCAGCAGAACTATACCGGCAGCCTGACGCTGGAGCAGATGGCGCGTGACCTTGGTTATAATTATACCTATCTGTCGGCGTATTTCAACCAGCGGCTGCACACGGGCTTTCAGGATTTTGTGAACCAGTACCGGGTCAGCCATGCGGCCATGCTGCTGCAGGGCAGCAGCATCCCGGTCACCCAGGTGGCGGAGCAGTGCGGCTTCGGCACGATCCGCAGCTTCAACCGCGTATTTTTAAAGTCATTGGGCATGTCGCCAAGCGCCTTCCGCAAGCAGAACCGATGAAAAAGGCCCTCCCCACCCGGGGAGGGCCTTGGTGCTGCAGGCGGGTCACCGCTGCAGGTATTTTGCAAGGGTGCGCAGGAGGGTGTCCGGCTCAAGCGGCTTGGTCAGATGCTCGTTCATGCCGGACTCATGGGCGCGGCGGCGGTCCTCGGTAAAGGCGTTGGCCGTCATCGCAAAAATGGGGATCGCTGCGGCATCAGGGCGGTCAAGGGCGCGGATGGCGCGGGTCGCCTCGTAGCCGTCCAGCTGCGGCATCATGACATCCATCAAAATGGCATCGAAGGTGCCGGGGGCGGACGCGGCAAAAAGCGTCACCGCCTCCTGCCCGTTGCGGGCGGCGGTCGTGCGCAGACCGGCGTTTTGCAGCAGGAACTCGGCGATCTCAAGGTTCAGGTCGTTGTCCTCGGCCAGCAGGATATGCTTGCCCTGCAGCGCCGAAAGGTCGGCCGGTGCGCCGGGCAGCGGCTGCGGTGCCGCTGCGTGGTCGACCGCAAAGGGCAGCGTGATATAGTAGGTCGTGCCCTCGCCCTGACGGCTGGTGAACTCGATGGTGCCGCCCATTGCATCAATAAGGGCCTTGGCAATCGGCATGCCCAGCCCTGTGCCGCCGTAGGTGGAGCGGGCGTCCAGCAGCTCCTGCGCGAACGGCTCAAACAGATGCTTCTGGAATTCCTCACTCATGCCGATGCCGGTATCGGCGCAGGTAAAGCGAATCCAGGCTTTGTCGCCCTCGCTGCGCAGCTCATGCAGGGTCAGGGTGATGCTGCCGTTGTCCTTATTGTACTTGATGGCGTTGGAGATGATGTTCATCACAAGCCGCTTTACATGCAGCGGGCTGCCGATAAGGTCGGGGTGGGGCAGTGCGATGTCCTCGCAGCGGATGGTGATGCCACGCTCGGCGGCCTGCTTTTCCAGCACATCGCACAGGCCGGTCAGCAGCGTGACCATATTGAAGGGGCGATGCTCCAGCACAATCTCGCCGGACTCCAGCTTGCCCATGTCCAGCACCTCGTTGACCAGCTCAAGCAGCAGGCCGGAGGCCTCCCAGATCTTTTCGCGGCATTCGGCCTGCTTGGCCATGTCGGTGCTGTAGTGGTTGCCAATCTCGATCATGCCGCGTATGCCGTTGATGGGGGTGCGGATGTCATGGCTCATCCGCTGCAGAAACTCGGTCTTGGCGATGTTGGCAGCCTCGGCCCGGTGGGCGGCCTGCTCGAGCGAGGCCTGATAGGCGTGCTCCTGCCGGGCTTTTTCCTGCTGATAGTTCTGCAGCGTGCGGCGGCGCACCAGCTCGATCATCAGCACGATGAGCAGATAAGCCACCGAGGTAAACATCAGGTTTTTGATGGTCTTGGTGTAGATCGTGCCCTCGGGCAGGTAGGCGTAGACATAGAAGTCGCGCCCCTGCGTGGCATAGCCGAAATACCCCCGGGAGCGTATGTCAGCATCCCGCACATAGACCATCTGGTCAAAGCGGCCGTGCTCACGCAAAAGCTGCAGCGGCAGCACAGCATCGGGGGCAAGCCCGAGCAGGCTTTCGTCATTGGAGGCGATGATCGAATCGCCGCGGGCCACAACAAGGGTACCGTCGCCGGGGATCGTGAAGCCCGCCAAAAGATGCTGGCAGTTGAGGTTATAACTGTGTACATAGTCGGTCGGGGTGTGGTAGAACGCCGCTACGATGCCGTCCGCATCAGTCCTGGCCGATGCGGCAAGGTCAAGGTAGGAGTCATCGTCACAGACCAGCCGGACGGAGTAGGTCTTTTTCGGGTGGTCGGCCACATCCAGCAGCGGCGCGGTGGCCAGCTCCTGCAGCAGTTGCTGCGGCAGCGCCCCCTCCTTGCTGAAGTACTGCACCACATTGCCGTCCCGGTCCAGCACGGCTACACCGGTCAGGTAGTGGTTTTCCGCACAGCGGGACAGCACCTCCGCCTCAACCGCATCGGTGCCGGTTTGAATATCGCGCGCACACTGCTCGCAGGCCTCGGCAATGCGCAGCATGCTTTTGGACTCGGTAGCCAGCGACAGGCTGGTGTAGTCATCGCACTGATCCTTTATATAGTCCACACGGCTGGCAAAATTCTGCTCACCCTCAAAGTTGTCGGTCCGGATCGAATACGCGCCGATGATCAGCAGAAGCAGCAGACCGATCACAACGGTCAGCAGGCGAAAGCCGAGGATGGCGCGGCGGGGTTTAGTCTGCATAGCCGTCTGCCTCCAGATATTTGTCGGGATCTGCAAGGTAGCCTGCCAGAATGCTGCGGGTGGTGCCATCGGCCTGCATCTCCTCCAGCGTGGCGGAAAGCGCCTGCGCAATGCCGCGGTCATCGCTGCGGGAGAAGGCAACGCCCAGCTCCACGGCTTCAAGCGGCTCCTCAAGGATGCGGAACTCGAAGCCGTAGTCCTTCATAAACTGCAGGATCGAGATCTCGTGCGCGGCCACGGCATCAGCATAGCCCTTGGCAAGGTAGCTGTAGATCAGCTCCCGCTTCTGCAGCGAGTGGAGCGCGCGTATCTCGGGGATGCGGGGGTCATTGCCATCGAGAAACAGGCTCTCGGGCTTGGTGGTGGCCTGCACGACCACAGTCTTGCCCGCCAGATCGGCAAGCGTCTGAATGTCGCTGTCCGGCATGACGGCTACGACCTGTTGGCTGTACATATACGGCCCGGCCCAAGTGTATTCGTCCGCGCGGCCGCTCATTGAAAAGCTGCTCCAGATGCAGTCGATGACGCCGTTTTCAAGCAGCTCGTTTTTTTCGGCCCAGTTGATCGTGACAAATTCGGGGCGGTAGCCCATGCGGCGGAAGGCCTCGTCGGCCAGCTCCACATCAATGCCGACAGGCTTTCCGTCGGAGTCTACATAAGTAAAGGGCGGGTAGTTATCGCAGCCGACGGTGATGACCGGCAGGTCAGCATTTGCGTCGGCGGTGTCTGCGGCACAGCCTGCCAGCAGCACGCCGGTAAGCCAGAGAGCCAGAAGCAGACAGAGAAGATGCTTGCGCGGTTGTTTCATAGGGCGGCCCCTCGTTCTCAAAGCTACTGTGTTATAAGTCATACTATAAAAGGCAACACCGCACAATTCCCGCCTGACGGCTTAAGCACCGCTCCGGCGGCTGCGGCACGGCATCTGCGTTGCCAAAATGCTCGATAATACACAAAGTATTATCTGCGCTTTTGGCTTAGCAGCTGCCGCACCTCGCTCGCCGTATCGGCACTTAGAATTATGCGGTATTGCCATAATTGTAGCACTGCAGTAAAACCGCGTCAAGGCTAAGGTTGTACGATTTAACAAACGATTTGGCAAACGCTGCTTTACCCGAGGTACTGTGTTAAAAACCGGACGGTGGTCTGCCGCAGGGCCTTGTCAAGGGCGGCGGCCGTGGCGGGGTCATCGCTGAGATAGTTGTGGTTGCCGGCCGCAAAGGGGTCCAGCACGACCTGACCGTCCGGCAGGCTCTGCACGGCGGCGATCGTTTCGGCCTGGGTGGTGCTGCTTAAAATGCCCTCGCTGCCGCTGTAGGTCAGCAGGGTGGGCAGGGCGCTTTCCCGCAGGGCGGCGTTCGGGTCAGAGGTGCGCATCTCGTCCATATAGGCCGCGCTCAGCTCGACTCCCCAGGCAGTAACGCTGCCGTTGGCCTCGGCCTCGGCGGCCATGGCCTCCACTGCGGAGAAATCGTCGATGTTTAAAAATTCAAGGCCGTTCAGCCCGGCACCGTTGGCGGGGCTCCAAAGCACGAGCGCGGCGATGCCGCCCTTTTGCTGCGGGTACAGGCTGGCCAGCCGCCCGCCCATGCTGTGGCCGACCAGCGCGGTCGGGCCGGTGCCGTAGGTGCTTTGCATGTACAGGATCGCACTTTCAACATCATCGGCCATGTTGGAAAGCGTATAGGCGGTGAACGGCTCGGTGCTGTCGCCGCAGCCGGGGAAATCCAGCCGCACCGTGGCGATGCCCTGCGCGGCCAGCTCCTGCGCCAGCGGGGCAAAGTGGCCGTCACCCGCGCGGCTGCCCGTAAAGCCGTGGCAAAGCACGGCCAGCGGCATATCCCCGCTGCGGGCCAGCTTGCCCGGCAGCTGCACCGTGGCGTAGATGGTGCCCCGCGTGCCGGGGATGCTGACATCCTGCGCGGCAGGGGTGCGGCACAGCGGCGCCAGCGCCGCCGCAATGCAGAGCGCCAGCGCGGCAATGCAGCCGGTCAATACATAAAACGCGCGTTTCTGCGCTTGATTTTTCATGGGCGAACACCTCCGTTTGCTCCTATTAAACCGTATGCGCACACAGATGTCAAGGGGGCTTTTGGGATACAAAATGCGGGGGCGGCCTGTGTTTGCGTATTTGTCGGACTTATGGTAAAATACAGGTAAAATCATCTAAGTGAGGACCTTTACCATGGGTATTGTTGTGATCGGTGCTGTTTTTGTGGATATTAAAGGGTATCCGCTGTCCACCTACATACCGGGCGGGCGCAATGCCGGCCGGGTCGAGCAGGTACACGGCGGCGTCTGCCGCAATGTGGCCGAGGATATTGCCAATGTGGAGCTGCGCCCCACCTTTGTCAGTCTTGTGGATGAAACCGGCTCCGGTCAGGATGTCATCGACAAGCTGGCCAGACACAAGGTAAACACCCGGTACATCCGGCGCGTGCCGGACGGCATGGGTACATGGCTGGCCGTGTTTGACAATGACGGTGATGTATGCGCCGCCATCTCCAAGCGGCCCGACACCACACCGCTGACACGGCTGCTGCAGGAGCAGGGCGATGAAATCTTTGCGGACTGTGACGGCATCGCCATCGAACTGGACCTTGAAAAGGAGACCGTCAAGCAGGTGCTGCAGTTTGCCAAAAAGTACCGCAAAAAGGTCTATGCGGCGGTGTCCAACATGAGCATTGCGATGGAGCGCCGCGACTTTTTGCAGCAGATCGACTGCTTTGTCTGCAACCAGCAGGAGGCCGGGCTGATGTTCTCAGACAATTATGAGGAGCTGGACGCGGACGAGATGTGCCGCACGCTGGCCGGCAATGTACACAGCGCCAACATCCCCTGCATGGTGGTCACGATGGGGGACAAGGGCGCCGTCTACGCCCGCAGCGGCGGCGAGTGCGGCACGGTCCCGGCCAAAAAGGTCAATGTCATCGACACGACCGGCGCGGGCGATGCCTTTTTTGCCGGCACGGTCATCGGCCTGACTTACGGCAAGACGCTGGCGCAGGCCTGTGAGATCGGCAGCCGGCTGGCGGCCTCGGTCATCTGCATATCGGAGAATGTCTGCCCGCGCTTCCGCCCGGCGGAGTTCGGCCTTGATGTGCCGGTCACGGACTAAAAAACGGCGCTTGCAGCATGAAATGCCAGAAAATGCCAATTTTCCGATTTCGCACATTTTGCCTTTTTAGCAGCACATTAAACGCATAATTCTTTGGATGCAAGCTGAATTGTTCTTTTTAACACTATAATTTTAAAAGCACAATTTGCGGAATTTTAAATTATTTGTTATAATATAACCATGGAAAGACAACAAAAGGCAACCCCGCAGGGGCTGCATACGCTGGCCGGGGGGATCTGGCTCAGCTTTACCCGGCTGGACAGCCACCTTGCGCCGCTGCCTGTGCAGGCTGCGCGGCTGCTGGTCTTTGACTTCTGCCGCGCCGGGCGGCGGGCCATCCCCGACGGGCCGGAGGAATACGCCATCGTGACAGAGGCACACGCCGCCGTCAGCTTTGCTGCGCCGGATGAGCCGTTCTACCTGCCGGGCGGCCAGTATGAGGGGCTGCAGCTTTTCATCGACCCGGACGCCGTGCAGGCAGACAGCTTTTTGACCGTGATGGGCCTTGAGATCGGCGGTATTGCGGACTACTTCTGCCGGGACGGCGTCCACTGCTGCCCGGTCAGCGAGGCCATCACCGATATTCTGGACGAGCAGTGGAGCGATGCCGAGTACGCCACCCCGGGCGAGCTGCGCTACACGGCGGTGCGGCTGCTGTATGAGCTGCTGCGCCTGCCCGATGACGCCGAGGCCGCCCGCTGCCCCGCGCGGCAAGTTGAGCTGGTGCGCGAAACCGAAACGCTTGTGCTGCGAGATCTCTCGGTGCGGCATACGGCCAAGGCGCTGGCCGATGGCTTCGGCCTGAGCGAGAGCGGCTTCAAGCTGTACTGCCAGAATGTGCTGGGCGAGGGGTATCTTGCCTATTTCCGCCGCCGCAGGCTGGAAAAGGCCGCCGAGCTGCTGCGCACGACAACGCTGCGGGTGCAGGACATAGCGGCCGGTGTCGGCTATGAGAGTCAGGGTAAATTTGCCAAGGCGTTTTATGACCAGTTCCGCCTGATGCCGATGGAATACCGCCGTCTGGCAAAATAAAGCGCAAAGCCCCGTCACCCGGGAAATCGGGCGGCGGGGCTTTTTGGGCGGCGTTACCGCCAGGTAAAGGTCGCCATGCCGTACACATAGATAAAGGCGATGGCGCAGGGGACAAAAAATTGAAAGACGGGCTTCATCCACGGCCGGAGCTTGAGGCCCTTGCCGGTGTTGGCCTCGGCCACAAAGCGGTCCCAGCCCCAGCCAAAGCGGCTGCAGCAGAAGAGCGCCAGCACCAGAGAGCCGAGCGGCAGCACATTGTTGCTGACGATGAAATCCCAGAAGTCCAGCCACGCGCTGCCCGGCGCAAACGGCTGAAAGTGCAGCACGCTGTAGCCCAGCGCCGTGGTCAGCGCCAGCAGAAAGATGCCGACACCGCAGACAAGGCAGCCCTTGGGGCGGCTCCAGCCGGTCAGCTCCCGGATCATGGCAAGGATGTTCTCGCAGACGCCCAGCACGGTGGAGAGCGCGGCAAACACCATGAACAGGAAGAAAAGGGTGCCCCACCAGCGGCCGCCCGCCATGTGGTTGAATACGCCGGCCATCGTGTCAAACAGCAGGCTCGGCCCGGCAGTGACCTCCAGCCCGTAGGTGAAGCAGGCCGGGAAGATGATGATGCCGGCCAGCACCGCGACAAAGGTGTCCAGCAGGATGACATGGACCGATTCGCCCATCAGTGCGCGGTCCTTGCCGATATAGCTGCCGAAGATCGCCATGCCGCCCATGCCGACCGACAAAGAGAAGAAGGCCTGATTCATGGCCGCCACGATGACTGTGCCGTTGATCTTGGAGAAGTCCGGCACCAGATAGAACCGCAGCCCCTCCGCCGCGCCGGAAAAGGTCAGGCTGTGCAGCGCCAGCACCAGCATCAGCACCAGCAGGGCTGTCATCATGTATTTGGTCACGCGCTCCAATCCGCCCTGCAAGTTGAAGCTGAGCAGTACGAACGCCGCCACGACTACCACAAACAGATAGGTCACATTGACTTTCGGGTCGGCGATCATCTGCGCAAAGCCGAAATCGGCGTTGCTACCGGTCAGAAATTTGACAAAATAGTACAAAATCCAGCCTGTGACAACGGTGTAAAAGGCCATCAGCGCAATGTTACCAATCAGGCTGATTACGCCGAAAAGCCCCCACCTCTGGCCGGGCTTTTCAAGGCGCTGGTACATATAGATGGGGCTGGCCTGCGCTGCGCGGCCCACGGCAAACTCCATGACCATAACGGGCAGGCCCAGCACCAAAAGGCAGAGGATGTAGAGCAGCATAAAGCTGCCGCCGCCGTTCTGGCCGCACATCCATGGGAATTTCCAGACATTGCCGCAGCCGATGGCGCACCCGGCAGACAGCATGATAAAGCCAAGGCGGCTGCCAAGGCGTTCGCGTTCCTGCATAGCTTTTACATTTCCTTTTCGGTAGTGATCTCAGCACAGACGATCTCTGTGCGGCCCTGAGTGCGGAATTTGTAGCCCCAGGTGCCGGTGCCGCCGCTGACAATGGCGGTGCAATGGTCGTTAATAACCTTTTTGCCGTAGTTTCGCTCGTTTTTGGCAACCATGCCTACGGCGCCCGCAGGCCATACCTGCCCGCCGTGGGTGTGGCCGCTCAGGATCAGATCGGCCCCCGCCGCTGCTGCGGCCTTGAAGTCCCGCGGCTCATGGTCAAGCCAGACCGTGTAGTGGTCGTCCGGGCCGCCGGGCATCAGCTGCGCAGCCGTAAAACGGCTGCCGTTCGTGTACAGGTAGTCCTTGCGGCCCACGATGCGCACCCCGCAGGGCAGCATGACGGAGGTATCCTCCAGAATGCGCACCCCGGCGGCAGCAAAGCTGCGCTCCAGCTCGGCGCGGCCAAAGCTTGGCTCCCGCCAGTGGTGGAACAGGTCATGGTTGCCCAGCACATAGTATTTGCCCAGCGGCGCGCGCAGCGCACCGAACAGGGCACAGAAGGCTTCCAGCTCCTCCGGCTCGGTGAACTCGTCGAAAATATCGCCGGTCAGCACCAGCAGGTCGGGGTGGCAGGCCTCGATCTTCTCGCGCAGCTCAGGGATGCGGGTGCGATCCATTGCTGCGCAGGCGCGCGGGTGGACATCACTGACCTGCACGATGGTCAGCCTGCCGTTCGGCAGATTTTTCCGCGTTGTCAGGCTGTATTTTGTCGTACAGAGGCGCAGCGCCCGGCGGCGGCCCCACCACATGATTCCGGCAGTCAGCAGCCACGGTGTTGTGCCGCCAAGCCAAAAAATATGCCATACGGCCAGCGGCGTGCCGCCGATGCGGCGCAGCACCAGCCCAATGCCGGTGCCGATGCAGTAAAAGGTCACCAGATGCCCGACAAAGACGATGCCAAGGCCCAGCGGGTCCCGGCTGATATAGGCCAGCAGCGCCATCAGCACCAGCGGCAGGCCGTAGTACAAAACCGGCCACTGTGCCGCAAGCTGCAGCGGCGGCAACTGTAAAAAGTTGAGATACAGCAAAATATCCAGCGCCGCCTGCCCGAGGCGCGGAAGAACAAATTGGAAGAATGGATGATACATGGTGTCAGCCTTTGTTTCGTGAGAGTGCCTTCCCCCAAGGGGGAAGGTGTCTGCGGCCCCGCCCGCAGACGGATGAGGGGAGCGTGCGGCGTGATTGCCCGTATATGGGATAGTATGGCAAGGTTGTCGCAATTGTCCGTACATGGGACAATATGGCAAGGTTGCCCCTCATCAGTCGCCTGCGGCGACAGCTTCAGTCTCCGTGCCAAGTGCCGCCTACGGCGGTTGCACTCCGACACGCGCCTGCGGGCGCAGCCCCACGGGGAAGCCTTTTTAACAAAAATTCCCCCGCACCTCGCGGTACGGGGGCTGAAATTTAATTTTTACTGTTCCTTTGCCTTGATGGCGGCGTCAATCGCGCGGGCAGCCTCTTTGCCGGCACCCATGGCCAGAATAACCGTGGCGGCACCGGTAACAGCGTCGCCGCCGGCGTAGACCATCGGGCGGGTGGTCAGGCCGTCGGGGCCGTTCGTGATCAGGCAGCCGTGCTTGTCGGCGTCCAGACCCGGCGTGGTGGAGCGGATCAGCGGGTTGGGGCTGGTGCCCAGCGCCATGATCATCGTGTCGACATCGAGGACAAACTCGCTGCCCTCCTTGACGATGGGGCGGCGGCGGCCGGAGGCGTCCGGCTCACCCAGCTCCATCTCCACGCAGGTCATACCCTTGACCCAGCCGTTCTCGTCGCCCAGCACCTCGGTGGGGTTCGTCAGCGTCTTAAAGACGATGCCCTCCTCCTCGGCGTGCTCGACCTCCTCCTTACGGGCAGGCAGCTCGGCCATGCCGCGGCGGTAGACGATGTACACATTCTCGGCACCCAGACGCTTGGCGCAGCGGGCGGCGTCCATGGCCACATTGCCGCCGCCGACAACGGCAACAGACTTGCTCTTCATGATGGGCGTGCGGGAATCCTCCTTGTACGCCTTCATCAAATTGACGCGGGTCAGGTACTCGTTGGCGGAGTAAACGCCGTTCAGGCTCTCGCCGGGGATGCCCATAAAGCGGGGCAGACCGGCACCGGAGGCAACATAGACAGCCTCGAAGCCGTAGTCGTTCATCAGCTCGTCAATGGTCAGCACCTTGCCGATGACCATATTGGTTTCAATGTCAACGCCCAGCTCCTTCAGACCCTCGACCTCGTGCTGGACGATGTCCTTGGGCAGACGGAACTCGGGGATGCCGTACATCAGAACGCCGCCCGCAACATGCAGGGCCTCGTAGACGGTGACCTTGTAGCCCAGCTTGGCCAGATCACCCGCAACGGTCAGACCGGAAGGGCCGGCGCCGATGACAGCGACCTTGTGGCCGTTGGAGGCGGGGGCAACGGGCTTGGTGTGGACATTGTTGCGGTACCAGTCAGCAACAAAGCGCTCCAAGCGGCCGATACCGACAGCCTCGCCCTTGATGCCGCGGACGCACTTGCCCTCGCACTGATGCTCCTGCGGGCAGACACGGCCGCAGACGGCGGGCAGCGCGCTGGACTGGGCAATCACGTTATAGGCGGCCTCAAAGTCGCCCTCGGCCACATGCTTGATGAAGCCGGGAATATCAATTTCAACGGGGCAGCCGCTGCGGCAGGGGTGGTTCTTGCACTGCAGGCAGCGCTTGGCCTCGTTCACGGCCATCTCCTCGGTGTAGCCGAGGGCGACCTCCTTGAAGTTTTTGTTGCGGACATTCGGCTCCTGGCTGGGCATGGGGCACTTTTTCGGGTCCATATTCGGCATGATCACTGCACCTCCTGCTTCAGCAAATTGCACTCGGCCTCGCGGGCGTGGGCCTCAAAGGGCTTGTACATCGTGCCGCGGTGCATAGCCTCGTCAAAATCGACCTCAAAGCCGTCAAAGTCGGGGCCGTCCACACAGGCAAACTTCGTCTGGCCGCCCACGGTCAGGCGGCAGCCGCCGCACATGCCGGTGCCATCGACCATGATGGGGTTCATCGACACAACGGTCTTGACATTGTGGGGCTTGGTCGTCTTGACGACAAATTTCATCATGATAAGAGGTCCGATCGTGATGACCTCGTCAAAGTTTGCGCCCTCGACGATCTTCTTTTCCAGCGGCGCGGTGACAACGCCCTTCTCGCCGTAGGAGCCGTCATCGGTCATGATGATGAACTCATCGCAGCAGGCGCGGAACTCATCCTCGAGAATGACAAGATCCTTGTTGCGGAAGCCGACAATGCCGGTGACCTTGGTGCCCTGCTCGTGCAGTGCCTGCGCCACGGGCAGCGCAATGGCGCAGCCAACGCCGCCGCCGACGACGCAGACGTTTTTCAGGCCTTCGATCTCGGTTGCTTTGCCCAGCGGGCCGACAAAGTCGTGCACAGCCTCGCCCTCTTTGAGGGAGTTCAGCTGCATCGTACCTGCGCCCACGACCTGAAAGATGATAGAAACGGTGCCAGCTTCGCGGTCAAATCCGGCGATAGTCAAGGGGATGCGCTCGGAATCCTCCTTCGCACGGACAATGATGAACTGGCCGGCCTTCGCCTTTTTGGCGATGAGCGGCGCATGGATCCAGAGCTCGGTCACGGTGGGGTTGAGCTCCCGCCGTTTGATGATAGTAAACAAAGCGATCTCTCCTTCTCCTTGTTATTCTATAAAGTAGGTGCTTATATTGTAGCGTATTTCCCGGGGAATGTAAAGAAGAAAGTTAAGACGAACAAACAGGAAAAAACAGGGAAACGCGATATGGCGGTAAGTTTCGGCGGGGTGAGGGCACCCCGCCCTACGCACGGATTTTCAAGTGGGGTCGTAGGGCGGCCAGCCCTCTGGCCGCCGTGGCCGTTTGCGATGGCGGGAAGTGCCCGGGAGGGATGAATCCCTCCCCTACGGATTGACCGTGAAAGGGATATGACGGCAGGTCGCGGGCCGGGCATGCCCGGCCCCTACAAACAGACGGAAGGTTTACGGCAAGGATTGTAGGGGGCGGCGTCCTCGACGCCCCGCAGGGGGCCAAGCTCCTCAGGAAAAACAAAAAAACGAGACGGCCACTGCCCCGTCTCGTTTTTTTAAAAAGAAGGAGAAAAACAGAACGTCTCGCCGGCGCCTGAATACGAACGGAACCACCCCTCTACAAGTGATACCCTCCCTACGGATTCGGCAGGGCGCTCTGGTATTCTTCCTCTTCACTTTTGTTTGAAAGCGTTTCGCTTTCGATGTACTTATATTACATCATTTTTGTCGAATTTGCAAGATGTGTGCTTGTACAATGTGCTGTAAAGCACGGTAGTTGTTTTGTGCATGTTGCACAATCGTTCATAGAAATGTCATAGAAAAAGCGCTTGCGGCATCGTAAACCGCAAGCGCAAGAAAGTTTCTTTAATTTGTTTCTGAATATGGATTATTCGACCGGGACGATCCAGCCCTTGGTGTCGGGCAGCTTGCCCCACTGGATGCCGGTCAGGGTGTCGTACAGCTTCTGGGTCAGCTCACCGATCTTGCCGCCGCTGATGTGGGCAACCTTGCCCTCCCAGTCAAGCTCCTTGACGGGGGAAACGACTGCGGCGGTGCCGGTGCCAAAGACCTCCTCCAGCTTGCCCTCATCGGCAGCCTTCATGATGTCGGCAATGGCAACGCGCTCCTCATGCACGGGGTAGCCCCAGTCCTTCAGCAGCTCAATGATGGAGCGGCGGGTGACGCCGGGCAGAACGGTGCCCACGCAGGGGGCGGTGTAGATCTCGCCATCGATCTTGAACATGATGTTCATGGAACCGACTTCCTCGACATACTTCTTTTCAACGCCGTCCAGCCACAGCACCTGAGAGAAGCCGCGCTCCTCGGCCAGCTCACCGGCCTTGATGGAGGCAGCGTAGTTGCCGCCGCACTTGGTAAAGCCGGTCAGGCCCGGGGCGGCGCGGATGTACTGATCCTCGACATAGATGCGCACAGGGTCAAGGCCCTCGGCGTAGTAAGCACCGGAGGGCGCGCAGATGATCGCAAAGCGGTAGTGCTTGGCGGCATGCACGCCGAGGCCTACATCGGTAGCGATGCAGAACGGGCGGATATACAGCGATGCACCGTCAGAGTGGGGCACCCAGTCGCGGTCAACATCGACCAGCGCCTTGACGGCCTGCACAAAATCCTCCGGCGGGATGGCGGGCATGCCCAGACGGTCGGCCGAATCATTGAAGCGGTTTGCATTGCACTCAGGGCGGAACAGCTGTACCTTGCCCTCGGCGGTGCGGTAGGCCTTCATGCCCTCAAAAATTTCCTGCGCGTAGTGAAAAACGGTGGTGGCGGGGTCCATCTCCCACGGGCCGTAGGGAACGATGCGGGCGTCATGCCAGCCCTCGCCTGCGGTATAGTCCATCAGGAACATATGGTCGCTGAACTTTTTGCCAAAGCCGAGCTTGGACTCGTCCTGCGGTTTTTCTTTCGGATGGGTTGTTTTGGTGATTTTGATGTCCAACATGATGTACACTCTCCCTTATCTATTCAAGCGCACCGCCGCACAGCAGGTGCGGGTGATGGTTACTGCTATTATAGCGCTCTGAATCGGTAAATACAACCCCTTATTTACAAAATGTGTATTTTGTGTTGCGTAAAACGCAAAATACGCTTTTCACAGGTTTCCACAGCTTTCCACAGGTGGGCGGTGGAAAATGTTGAAAATAATCCCTTGCGCACCGTGGAATTTTCCGGTTTTCCGCTTTTTAACGGGAAAAGGACGGGGAGTTTTCCACGGTTTCAACGGAGTTTTCAACATTTCCACGGTGGATAACCGTTATACACCGTGGATAACTTGCGGCGAATATACGGAATGTGAACGGTATGTGAACAGAAAAAGCGGCCTGTCTTTGCCCGCCTGCCCCGCGCCCAACCAAAAAAGCGTGCCGCTCTCTTTCCCACAAGAGAGCGGCACGCAGTCCAAACTCAATTTTCTTTTCGGTGCACCACAAACATCACCATGCTGAACACCAGCATGAACGCGGCCAGCCCTGCCGCAATCAGCAAAATCAGCTGGAAGACCTTCACGTTAAAGTTCGTCTGCAAATTCTCCCGTGCGGCGGAGATCGCATCCGACCCCGAGGAGACGGCGGACTGGGTGCCGTCGGCCAGCTCATTGGCGGCAGCCAGCGCGGCTGCAGCAGCATCGCTGTCCCCCAGCGCGGCCAGCGCATCGGACAGGGCCTGCCCGCCCATGGCGACAAGGCGGTCGTTCGTCTCGCTCTTGACCTTTTCATGGTTGACGGCCCCAGCCAGATATTCGGCAAACAGGTCGGCCGCACCGCGCACAGCGGGGGCGTAGTCCTCCTTGATCTGCCAGCCATTGACCGACCACATGCCGTTCATGTAAAACAGCAGCTGCATGCCGGAATCATCAAGCAGGGCACGGTAGACAGCGTCCGCAAAGCTGCTGTTGGAGGTGTCCTGCGTGCCGAAGCTCAGCGAGATAAACTCCTTGGCGCGGTCGTACTCGGTCAGATTCTCATAGTAGCTGCGCAGGGCATCGGCCAGATCGGTGTCCTGCGTGACCTTGGAGCCGACGATCACCGAATCCATATCGGCGCGCAGGTCCTGATCGCCGAATTTGCTCAGTGAGCCGTCATCGTCAATATTAAAGGTAGCGCGCATCGCGGCGGCGTACCCGGCGGCGTCCTGCGCCTGCCCGTAATACTGCTGCGCCAGCTGCTGGCAGTCGCCGCCCCAGCTGCCGGTGATGGGGATGCCGTTGTAGACAAGGTTCATCGAGGCCAGCATATGGCCGAAGTCGATCTTCTCGCCGGTGGGCAGGGTTACGGTGTTCAGGGATTGCAGCGAGGCCAGCTCGGCATCGCTGCTGTTGACATAGCTCTCAAACTCGGTATCGCGCACGCCGGCGGTCAGCTGCCAGATCGTGGTGTTGTAGTCACCCGTGCGGGTGTAGGAGAGGGTCAGCACAATGGGGTCGGGCGCATCGTCCCGGGAGGAGGAAAACTCCCGCGCCAGCGCCTGCAGGCGGGAAAGACGGTCCAGCGTGGTATTGTAGTCATCCTCAGCATGGGCGGGCAGTGCTGCCGCACAAAAAAGCCCCAGCAGCAAAAACAGCATAGCCAGCAGGCGGGGCATACGGTTCGATGTGGAATTCGTAGTCAAGCACCTCCGGTAACACACGACAACACCGGGGCGTCAAGGTTTGCAGCCCGCGCCCCGGCAAATTCGTTTTAACCAAATTGTAATATTTAGTATACCACACCCGGACAGGGTTTGTCACCTGTTTTTTGGAATAAATCCGTTTGCCCGGCAGCAGCAGAAAGACCGACAGCGAGAGATAAGGCGCTGTGCGGGCTTATGCTTTGGGTTGATACCGTATGTCCGACACAGTGTAGACGGTGATGAACGCCTGCGGGTCCTCGCGGTTCATAAAGTTCATCAGCCGCTGGTACTCGGCCTTATCCACAATGGTGATGATCTCGCGGTGCTTTTCCATGTTGTATGCGCCGTAGGATTCATACACCGTTGCACCGCTGTGCAGATCGTCCAGAATGAAGCGGCGCAGCGCCTCCTCCTTTTTGGTGATGATGCAGACCCGCCGCTTGATGTTGTGGTCAAAGATAAAGTGGTCCAGCACCAGACCGTTGAAGTAGGTGCCCAGCACACTCAGCACTACGGTCTTTTTATCATAGACCAGTGCGGCTGAGAGCGCCACACAGATGCCGGACAGCGACATTGCGCGGCCCAGCTCAATATGCAGGTATTTGTTCAGGATCTTCGCCACGATGTCCAGCCCGCCGGACGAGGCGTTGCGGTTGAACAGGATGCTCAGCCCCACGCTGACTACCAGAATGTAGCACAGCACATCCAGCTCCTGACTGTCGGTCAGTGAGCCGATGCCGGGGAAAAGCCGCTCCAGCAGGGCGAGAAAGAGCGGCAGCAGGATGCTGGTGTAGACGGTCTTGGCGCCGAACTCCCGCCCGCAGGTCAAAAAGCCGATGATGAGCAGCACGACATTCAGGATCATTGTGATGGCCGACAGCGGCAGCGGCACAAAGTTTGCCAGCACGATACCAAGGCCCGAGATGCTGCTGACCGAGGCGTGGCTCGGCACCAGAAAGAAGTAGACCGCCGCCGCAATGATCGCAACCGCCCCGGTCAGGGCGGCAAGCTCCTGCACGGCGGCAAGCGGGGAAGTGTGTTTTTTGTTTGTCATCTTGATTTTCTCCTCATTCGGCCTGTTCCGGCCGGAGAATATTATACCGCCAACCGGTGGCTTTTTCAACACAAATCGGGGGAGCCTGCAGCCTGCTTCTGCGTGTCAAAAAATCGCATTTTTGGCCCATTGAATGTGTAGGGGCGACCATTGGTCGCCCACAGGAAACGCCCGCCACACCGTAGGGGCGCATTCCATATGCGCCCGCAAGGGGGCAGCCGCCTGCGGGGCATCGGGGACGCCGCCCCCTACAGCTACCCGCACAGTGCATGCAGCTCAAAAAACTCCCTCCGCGAGGGGGAAAAACGCACCTTTTTTTGCAGGTCGCAGCAAACTGCACAAGTTTTTTTCAAAAATTTCAAAAGCGCTACTTTTCAAGAACTTGAAAAAATGATATGCTATATCCGGCTATGTTACACGGATTAACGGCGCGGCGATGCTGTATCAGCCGGCAATTTTTTTGGGGTAAGGCGCAGAGGGACGAAAATGAGTTACAAAAACAGCTATGAAGACGGAATCTATTCTTCTGACATGACAAAGCTGGGAGACAGTGTGCTTCAATCGATGCAGGAAACGATTCAAAAAAACGGCGGTGTCGGGACCATTACCGGGTACTTTGACGCTGATCTGTCGATTTTGTCGATCGGTGATTTGCTGCTGCACAATCTGGGGTACAGCTACGAATCCCTTATGGCGCAGACAAAGGGCTCGCTGAAAAAGCTTTTTTACGGGGAGAATGTCACTTTCCTTGAGAATGACCGCTTTCGTCAGATTCATGGTGCGGGAGAAGGGCAGATCCTCACAGCGGACGGTGCCCCCGTCTATGTGTGCCTCTACAAAGAAAATACAACGGATGCCGCCGGAAAGCCGGTCTGGGTCATGTCCGTGCAGATCAACTGGGCGTATGAGAATCTCGCTCTGGTCAATGAATCCATACGCTCGGCGCTCTGGTATTTTGACTGCAATGAAAACAGTGAGATCGTCAATGTGTATTGGAGCCATGCGTTTCGGCGCCTCCTTGGGTATCGTGATAGTCTGGATTTCCCGAGCGAGCTGGCTGCATGGTCGGAGCTTCTGCATCCGGAGGATAAGGACCGTGTCCTGAAGCTGCTGCAGGACACGATTGCAGACAAAACCAATCAGACAAAGTATAAGGTGGAGTACCGACTGAAGACAAAGGTTGGCCGATACCTGTGGTTCCGGGCGTCTGCGGAGGTGATACGCCGTCTGGATGGCTCGGCCAAGCGGATCGCCGGAATCCTCAGCAACATTGACGCAGAAAAAAGAAGCCGGATGCAGGCGCAGCGGGCAGCCGCCTTTCACCGCGCGTTCACCAGCGCAAACCTCTGCGAATACTATGTGAACCTTGAAGAAAACACATTTGACACCTTCAAGGTGGAAGCCTCCCTGATGACGGCCTTTGAGCAGAGCCATACATGGGATGAGCTGGTCAGATTCCTTGTGGACAACTATGTCGTTGAACAGGACAAAAAGGCTGTGACGGATTTCTATAACCGCGCCTACATTGCAGAAAAATTGAAGGGACTGGATACCGAGCTGTGCCAGGAATGCCGCATCATGCTGAATGGCGAGGAGCGGTGGGTCCGCAATGTCGTCATGCGCGGCGAGATCGAAGATTCCGAATATGCGATGATCTTCCTGCGGGACATCACCGAGTCCAAGGCCGAGACGGCGCGGCGGATGCAGATGGCGTCGGACAACGCCTCCATGGAGCTTCTGATCCAGAGCATGGTGCGGCTGCTGGATCGCTTTGTTGTCTGCGATCTTGAGAATGACCGGTATCGGTTCTATAATCTGCAAGGTGAAATGATATACGCGCCGACCGGCACCTACCATGCTTTTGTGGAGCAGGTGATTGCAAAGTATAAAACGTTCGAGCCGCTGGAAGCTTTGAAGACGGCGATGTCCCCGGAAAATATCCGTAAGAACCTGACCGCAGAAAGCGATGTCTATAAATTTGAATACTGCTCTCTGGACGAAAACACCTACAAAATCGCCTCATTCATTCCGCTGGAGTGGGAGGGCACAAGGCTGGTAAAGGTTCTGCTGGCCTCTATGAATGTTTCACAGGAGAAAAGGGCCGAGATTGAATCCCACAGGGCGTTGAAGGAGGCCTACCGCGCGGCGGAGAATGCAAACCGGGCCAAGACGGAGTTCCTCTCCAATATGTCCCATGATATTCGGACGCCGATGAATGCAATCGTTGGCCTGACAGCGATTGCAGGTGCGAATATCGAGAATCCGGATAAGGTGATCGAGTGCCTTGGCAAAACCACCAAGGCGAGCCGCCATTTGCTGGGACTGATCAATGAAGTGCTGGACATGGCGCGCATCGAAAGCGGAAAGATGTCCCTTGCCGAGGAGGACTTTAATCTGCCGGAGCTGGTCGATAACCTGATTACCCTTACAAAGCCTGCCATCGATGAGCATCGGCATAATTTTGAAGTCCATGTGGACCGTATTGAACACGAGGCCGTCTGCGGCGACAGCCTGAGGATCCAGCAGGTCTTTGTAAACCTGATGAGCAACGCCGTCAAGTACACCCCGGATGGCGGCAATATCACATTCTCTATTAAAGAAAAGCCGAACGGCTTCTCGGAGCTTGGCTGCTACGAGTTTTCGATTGCAGATAACGGCATCGGCATGACGCCCGAATTCCAGAAGATCATGTTTGAGCCGTTCAGCCGGGCAGACGATCACCGGACGACCAAGGTGCAGGGCACGGGTCTGGGTATGGCGATCGCCCAAAATATCGTCAACCTGATGAACGGCAGCATCAAGGTCAACAGTGCGCCGGGCAAAGGCACAACAATCACGGTGACGATCTATCTGAAGCTGCAGGAGAGCGAAAAGGAGCAGGAAAAAGAACTGCTCGACCTGCCGGTGCTGGTTGTGGACGATGACAAAACCTGCTGCGAAAGCACGGTTGCAACCCTCAAGGACATTGGCATAGCAGGCGAATGGGTGCTTACGGGCAGGGAGGCCGTGGAGCGCTGCTATGCGCGCCATGAAGCCGGGTGCGACTACTTTGCCGTGATTCTGGATTGGAAGATGCCGAAAATGGATGGCATCGAGACGGCCAGAAAAATTCGTGAGCAGGTAGGCAAGGATGTGACCATCATCATCCTGACCTCCTTTGAATTCAGTGAGATCGAGGAGGAGGCCCGGGCGGCAGGCGTGGATGCGTTTATTGCAAAGCCGCTGTTCCGTTCCCGCCTGACGGCGACCCTGCGGCAGTTTACATCCGGCAAAAAGGAGAAAAACGCCCGAAGCCTTCTGGAAAGCTTTGCCAAAACCGATTACACGAGCAAGCGGGTCCTTCTGGTGGAGGACAACGAGCTGAACCGTGAGATCGCTGCCGAAATTTTGGGTATGACGGGCGTGGCCGTTGACATTGCCGAAAACGGAAAAATAGCGGTCGAAAAGGTTGTGGCAGCCCCGGAAAAATGGTATGACCTGATCTTTATGGACATCCAGATGCCGATCATGAACGGGTACGAGGCTACTGCGGCGATCCGCTCTCTTCCCGGCGGGCGCGGAAAGGTGCCGATCATTGCCATGACGGCGAACGCCTTTGCCGAGGATGTACAGCTGGCAAAGAACACCGGCATGAACGAGCATATCGCAAAGCCGCTGGAGCTTGATAAGCTCAACGATGTTCTGAAGCAATGGCTGCAATGAGTTTGGGGAAAACATAAAAGGGGCTGCTGCAAGAGGAATTTTCCCTCGTGCGGCAGCCTTTTTTTCATTTATAGCAATTTTCAATAATACAGCACAGTACTTTAACTTTTGAGCAAAAAGAGGTATAACAGAGGCAAAGAAGGTGAGAACTATGCTGCACAATGAAGCTCGAAAATTGATTCTGGAAGCATACGACAAAGGCGTTAGCGTAAAAGAACTGGCAAAGTGCTTTTCTGTAAACACCTGCTCGATATATCGTTTGCTGAAGCGTCGGAACGAAACAGGAAGCTACGAAACTCAAACGAATCTCCGTGGAAAGAAGTCCAAATTGTCAGATGTAGATCATCAGCACATCCCATTTTGCCGGAGCCCCGGCCCAGCGCAAAATCCCGGGTGAATACCCCTGCGCCGGGTGTCTGCCGCTCACTTTTTCCGCGTGGCAATGTCCTGAAAGCAGAAATAGTCCGGTTGGTGGCGGGACTGGGTGTACTCAAACAGCAGACCGGCGGAGTTGAAAGTCTGGTTCACGACGACGGCCACGCAGCCATAGGTGCCCATGTCCAGCAGCTTTTCGTCGCGGGCTGTGGCGTGTTCCACCGTCATGCGGCGCTTGCTGGTGATGATCTGCATTCCCAGTGTGTTCTCAATGTAATCGTAGATTGAGCTGGCCGCGATCTGCGGCGTCAGGCCGGGGACAAACTCCTTTAAAAAGTAGTTGACGTCGAGAATCAGCGCTTTGCCGTCGAGATACCGCACGCGTTCAATACTCCATAGCTCATCCCCAACCGAGAAACCGCTCTTGGCGGCAAAGCACTCATCGGCGATGACAGTCTCAAACTTCGTGACCTTCGTCACGGCGCGCAGATGGTTGCGGCGGGCGGTCTCCTGAAAGGTCTCGATGCCGCCGATGGTAAACGTCGTTTTGCCCACCGGCTGGTAGATGACCCGCACGCCGCGCCCCTGCATGGTCTGCACATAGCCGTCGGCTACCAGCTCCGCCAATGCGCGTCGAACTGTGTTGCGGGAGCAGGCGTATTCCTCTATTAAGGTATTCTCGCTGGGCAGCAGCGATTGATAGGGGTAATCCTGCGCCTCGATGCGTTTTTGGATGCTGTGATAAATGCCTTCATATTTTGCCTTTGGCATGGTGTGTACCTCGCAGCTTGTTCAAACATTTACTTTAGTATACCGTCTTTTCGGCTAAATTTCAAGTGGGTAACTTGTGAGCAGTGCCGAAAATAGGCGTACTGCACTGCTTTTTTGCAAAAGCATATTGACTTGTATGAACAAGTCTGGTATTCTGTGGCTGTAAGGAGAACTTGTATGAACAAGTTCAAAGATGCCCGCTCTACCGGGCAAAAGGAGGAAAACACTATGGGTAAATACGAACAGGACGCGCGGCTACTGCTTGAGTACGTCGGCGGCAAGGAGAACATTGCGGCGGTATCTCACTGCGTATCGCGTATGCGCTTTGTCCTCAACGATCCCGCCAAGGCGGACGTTGCCAAAATTGAAGCACTGAAATCCGCCAAGGGCACCTTCACCCAGGCGGGCCAGTTCCAGGTCATCATCGGCAACACGGTCAACGATTTCTACAATGATTTCATTGCGGTCTCCGGCATCGACGGTGTCTCCAAGGAGGCTGTCAAGAGCGCGGCCAAGCAGAACCAGAACGCCCTGCAAAAAGTTATGACCGTGCTGGCCGAGATCTTCGCCCCGCTGATTCCTGCCATCATTACGGGCGGTCTGATTTTGGGCTTCCGCAACTGCATCGACAGCATCTATTTCTTCAATAACGGCACTCAGACCTTGTGCGACATCAGCCAGTTCTGGTCGGGCGTGGACAGCTTCCTCTGGCTGATCGGCGAGGCCGTTTTCCACATGCTGCCGGTCTGCATCTGCTGGTCCGTCACCAAAAAGATGGGCACGACCCAGAGCCTGGGCATCGTCCTCGGCCTGACGCTTGTTTCCGGCCAGCTGCTGAACGCCTACGCCGTCGCGTCCACGGCAGCGGCGGACATCCCGAAATGGAATTTCGGCTTCTTCACCATCAACATGATCGGCTACCAGGCACAGGTTATCCCTGCCATGCTGGCCGCGTTCACGCTGGTGTATCTGGAAAAATTCTTCCGCAAGATCTGCCCGCCGGTCATCTCGATGATCGTTGTACCGTTCTGCTCGCTGGTCCTGTCCGTCATCATCGCTCATACCATCCTTGGACCCATCGGCTGGAAGATTGGCTCCGTCATCTCTGATGTTGTCTACGCCGGCATTTCCGGCTCCTTCCGCGTGGTCTTTGGCGCTATCTTCGGCTTTGTCTACGCCCCGCTCGTCATCACCGGCCTGCACCACATGTCCAACGCCATTGATATGCAGCTGATTGCCGACTTCGGCGGCACGATGCTGTGGCCGATGATCGCGCTGTCCAACATTGCGCAGGGCTCTGCCGTCCTTGGCATGATCTACTTACAGCGCAAAAATGCTGACGCCCAGGAGGTCAACGTACCCTCCTGCATCTCCTGCTACCTCGGCGTTACCGAGCCCGCTATGTTCGGCGTCAACCTCAAATTCCACTTCCCGTTCATCTGCGGCATGATCGGCTCGTCCATCGCGGCAGCTGTCTGCGTGGCTACTTCCACCACGGCCAACGCCATCGGCGTCGGCGGCATCCCCGGCATTCTGTCCATCCAGCCTGCCTATATGCTCAGCTTTGCGCTGTGCATGGTCATTGCCATCGTTGTGCCCTTTGTGCTGACCGTCAGCGTCGGCAAAAAGAAAGGCATTGCCTGATTTTGTGAGGTGTGTACCATGAATGATTTTAAAGATAAAGTTGTCTACCAAATTTACCCGAAATCCTTCATGGACTCGAACGGTGACGGCTTCGGCGATTTGAAGGGCGTCACCGCGAAACTGGACTACCTCGCCGACCTCGGTGTTGATTACCTCTGGCTGACGCCGTTCTTCCCCTCGCCCCAGCGCGACAACGGCTACGATGTGGCCGACTACCGCGCCGTCGACCCGCGCTACGGCACGATGGAAGATCTGGAGGAGCTCATCCGCGAGGCGGACAGGCGCGGCATCGGCCTGATGCTGGACATGGTGTTCAACCACACCTCCACCGAGCATGAGTGGTTCAAAAAAGCACTGGCGGGCGACAAAAAGTACCAGGACTATTACATCTTCAAGGACGGCACGCCCGACCGTTACCCGACAAACTGGGTGTCGAAATTTGGCGGCCCTGCGTGGGAATACGTGCCGTGCCTTGGCAAATGGTATCTGCATCTTTACGACGTCATGCAAGCCGACCTGAACTGGGAGAACCCCGCCGTGCGGGAGGAAATGGCCGACATCCTGCGCTTCTGGAAGGCGAAGGGCATCAAGGGTTTCCGTTTCGACGTCATCAACGTCATTTCCAAGCCTAAATTTTACGAGAATGACTACGAGGGCGACGGCCGCCGCTTCTACACCGATGGCCGAAACGTCCACAAGTATCTGAAGGAGCTGGTCGCCGCGGGCGGCATCGACGGCATGATTACGGTGGGGGAGATGTCCTCCACCACGCTGGAAAACTGCATCGGCTACACCGCTGAGGGCAACCACGAGCTGACGATGTGCTTCAATTTCCACCACCTGAAGGTCGACTACAAGGACGGACAAAAGTGGGAATTGAGGGAGCCTGATTACCTCGCTATGAAGAAACTGTTCCAGACCTGGCAGGAGGGGATGCAGGCCCACGGCGGCTGGAATGCGCTGTTCTGGTGCAACCACGACCAGCCCCGTGCGGTCAGCCGCTTTGGCAGCGACACGACCTACTGGAAGGAAAGCGCCGAGATGCTGGCGGCGGCCATCCACTTTATGCGCGGCACACCGTACATTTATCAGGGTGAGGAGCTGGGCATGACGAACCCGCACTTTACGAAAATCGAGCAGTACCGCGACGTCGAGAGCCTCAACTACTACAAAATCCTGCGAGAGCAGGGCAAGACCGAGGCCGAGACGCTGGACATTATCGCCCAGCGCAGCCGCGACGACAGCCGCACCCCGATGCAGTGGGACGCGAGCGAGAACGCCGGGTTTACCACCGGTACGCCGTGGATCGGCATTGCCGACAACTACAAGGCCATCAACGCCGCTGCCCAAATTGACGCCCCAGATTCCATCCGCAGCTTTTACAAAACGCTGGTGGCCCTGCGCAAGAAAATGCCGGTCATCAGTGCGGGAAAAATCGAGTTCTTGTACCCCGACAACGCGGATTTGTTAGCCTATCGCCGGTACGACGGCGAGACGGAGCTGCTGGTTCTCTGCAACCTGCGGGAGCGGGAAATTGCCAAGCCCCTGCCCGTAGGCTGGACCGATGCCGAGAAACTGCTGGGTAACTACCCCGACACCGCCGACACGCTGCGCCCCTATGAGTGCGTGGTGCTGAAAAAGTGAAGGCTGCCGTATTAGCTTTTCGCTAGTGGGAGTTGACCGTATCCTTTGCGATAGTAACCTCATAGTGAGCAAGACAAAAGCACTTTCCCTTATTTGCAATGCAAATATAAGGGAAAGTGCTTTTTTGTAAGGGCAATACCGCATAATTCTAAGTGCCGATACGGCGAGCGAGGTGCGGCAGCTGCTAAGCCAAAAGCGCAGATAATACTTTGTGTATAAACCATCCATCCATTTTAGCTATGCGCGTTTTCATATGCTTTTTGGATTCCCTCTGGTAAGTGGTCGGGAATCAGTGCCTTTAGTCTATCCTCGCTGCCGTCTTGGATCGCCTGCTCATAATACCAGCACTTGAATGTGTAAAATCATGGGGTTCTCTTAACTGCTGCTGTTTGTTGCGAATCTGTTCGACAAACTGGAATTTCATAAACGCATTTGCTTCTTAAACGCAAACATTCCCTCATTGCCATCGCCGACAAAATCGTCCGGTGTATCCGGCATAGGGTGTTTTTCATTAAAAAATTCTGTAATATGAAAGCCGCAGACATTCACATAAAAATGAATATTGCGCTTATCAAAGTACGGCGTACAGGTTTCCCATACTTTCGTGTTCGGATACCGGAGTCAAAGCTGCCAAGTGAGGCTGTTGTGATGTTTGATCAAGCATTGTGATCCTAAAAAAACATAATTCTTATTCAAGCAAGCACTTGATTTATTTTGCAGAGTCTGATATGCTATTATAGGAAACACTGGATAATGCACAGAAATGGGGGATTATGTTTTGAGGGAAGAAAAGAAAGCCGAAAAGAGGAAGGATCTTGTAGGCATCTGCCTTGACTGCTTTGTCGAAAAGGGACTGACCGTTGCCACGACAAAGGACCTCTGTAAGGCGGCAAAACTGCAAAACGGCGGCATCTACTATTACTTCTCCACCAAAGAGGAAATCGTTCTTGCCTGCGCCGAGGAAGCGATCAGTCGAATTGAAAAAGCTGCGTTTGCCATCGTGTTTGAAGATATTAGTGACATCAAAAGCATGATGGATCATCTCGGTGAGCTGGCGGATAAAATGTCGCCTACCATGCGCTTTCTGGTCAGCGTATGTGTGTCGCGCGAATACGGAGAAAAGGTAAAGCCTTCCCTTGTGCGGCTTGCGGCAAGATACCCTTATTACACGGGCAGGATTGCGGAGATCCTCGACTGCACCGACGAAGAGGTTGCGCCGTTCGTTCATCTGTCGATCCTTGCCATCAACAATTATATGATCTTTGCCGAGCGAGCGCTGTTTGACCCACAAATCGAAGCGGTCAAAAAAGAGCTTTCAAGGCTTGCAGAAAGAAAGGGGCGGAATAATCGATAGTTTACCATAAAGAGAAAATCACAAACGACTTCATAGTCAATCCATACGCACAAACCGTTCCGAGGAGATGACCAAAACAGAAAAGAATCATAGGAGGACAACATGAAAAAGATACTTGCAATTCTACTATCGCTGCTTACGCTGCTTTCCTGCGGGCTTCTTTCCGCCTGCTCTGCCGAAAAAACGCAGCCGGATACATTGGATACTGAAACCGTGTGGGAAACGGTCAGCGAAGCATACATCTATGCGTTCCCGCTGGTGCTGACCGACGCAACCAAAACATTATCGACCAATACGGACGGAACCATGACTGGCCGTGCGCCCATCAATCAGTTCAACCATGCAAAAAAGCTGGCGGACGCCTCTTTCCGCACCGTTGTGACGCCGAACGTCGATACCGTCTATTCGCAGGCGTGGCTTGACATCAGTGAAGAGCCTATGATCTTCGTTCTGCCGGAGACAGATCGCTTCTGCAATGTGCAGCTTCTGGATGCGTGGACGAACACCGCCGCCGTGCTGGACAAGGCGGGTGCTTATGCCATCGCGCTTCCCGGCTGGGAGGGTGAGCTGCCCGACGGTGTGACGCGCGTGGACGTGCCCACCGCAACGATGTGGTCGATCACCCGCACGGTGCTGTCCGGGAACGAGGATCTGCCCAATGTCTATGCCATTCAGGAGCAGATGCAGCTCCTGCCGCTTTCGGCTTATGTACAGGGAGGCGAGTATACCGCACCGCAGGGAGCTTATAAAGAGGAAAATGACTTTGTTCCCGTGAACAAGGTGCTTTCCATGACGCCAGCAGAGTTTTTCAATACGGCGAACGCTCTGATGCAGGTCAACCCGCCCGCCGATGCGGATGAGGAGCTGCTGAAGAAACTCTCCGCCATCAACGTGGGCGCGGGCAAGACCTTCGACGCCGCCCTCCTGGGCGAAGGAGCTGCCGAGCGCTGGAAGCAGATGCTTCAGGGGCTTCGCGCCACGCTTGCCGCCGACGGCGCGAAGTATGCGCAGAAACTCGGTCAGTGGATCTATTACGGCAAGCCCATCGGCGACTTCGGAACGGAGTATACCTACCGCGCGATGGTAGCGCTGGTGGGGCTTGGCGCCAACACCGTGGACGTGGCGATCTATCCCAAGACAGCGGTGGATGAGACCGGCGCAGCGCTGACCGGAGAGAAGACGTATACGCTCCACTTTGAAACCCTTCCTCCCACGCTGGAGGGCGGCTTCTGGTCCGTGACCGCCTACGGAGAGGATGATTTCCTCATTGACAATTCCATCGACCGCTACTGCATCAACGACCGCTCCGACTTCAAGCTGAATGCGGACGGCACATTGGATATTATCCTGTCCAAGGATGCACCAGAAGACACCTCTAACTGGCTGCCTGTTTCCGACGGGGAATTTCATCTGTTCATGCGGATCTATGTACCGGATATGACAGCACTGGATAGCTGGCAGCCACCTGTTATCCGCGAACAATAAGGAAATGGAGAAAGAATGGCTATGAAACGTATTGCAGCAATGCTTCTTGCATCGGTACTGCTGCTGTACTGCGTTGGCTGTGCGCAGGATGGGCGCAAAGAGCCGGGCGCGGAAAAGGCAGACCTGTGTCTGACCGCCGAGGTCAAGCCCGCCACAGACTTTACGGCAAAGGCAAATGCCGCCGTCTACGATGAACTTGACTTCGATGATAAGCAGGAATATGAATTCGCCACCCGTGGACTGATCGACGCGCCGGAAACACTGGAACTGAAGGACGAGGATGGGACGATCCTCTGGAGTCAGGAAGCCTATGCGTTCCTGGACGATTATGAAAAAGCGCCTGACAGCGTAAATCCCAGCCTCTGGGAGAACACGAAGAACAACCATGCCTATGGCCTTTTTGAAGTGACGGATGGCATCTATCAGGTCCGCGGCTATGACATGGCAAACCTCACCGTTGTCAAGGGCGATACCGGCTGGATCGTCTTTGACACGCTGATGAGCGTGGAGTGCAGTCAGGCTGCCATGCAGCTGATCGAAAAGAATCTTGGTAAATTCCCGGTCAAGGCCGTCATCATCTCTCATTCCCACGCCGACCATTTTGGCGGAATCGCCGGCGTGATGGCGAAGGAGGATAAGGCAGACGAGACACTTTCTATTGAAGACCAGCTCGCCAGCGGCAAGATCCCCGTGATCACGCCTGTGGGCTTCACGGAGCACTCCGTGAAGGAAAATGTCTACGCCGGTAAGGGTATGGGCCGCCGCAGCAATTATCAGTATGGCATCCTTCTGACCCCCGGCGTGACCGGCAAGCTGGCGCAGGGCATCGGCATGGGACAGTCCACCGGAACGGTCTCGTTCATGACGCCCAGCTATGAAATCACGCAGTCCGGCGAAAAGCTGACGATCGACGGTGTGGAGCTGGAGTTCCAGCTCACGCCGGGTACGGAAGCGCCCGCCGAAATGAACACATGGCTGCCCCAGTACAAGGCACTGTGGATGGCGGAAAACTGCACCGGCACACTCCACAATCTCTACACGCTGCGCGGCGCGGAGGTGCGCGATGGCGCGGCATGGGCAAGCTATATCACCGAGGCCATTTCCCTTTACGGCAAGGAGGCGGAGGTCACCTTCCAGTCCCACAACTGGCCGCACTGGGGCAATGACGTGGTAAACGACTACATGGTCAACACAGCTGCCGTGTATAAGTACATCAACGACCAGACCCTGACCTATATCAATCAGGGCTACACCAGCGACGAGATCTCCAACATGATCGAGTTGCCGGAAGCACTCAACAAGATCTGGTACACCCGCCAGTACTACGGGACCGTCGCCCACAACGCCAAGGCGGTCTACCAGAAGTTCATGGGCTGGTATGACAGCAACCCTGTCAACCTGAACCCCCTCATGCCCAGCGACAGCGCAAAAAAATGGGTGGAGTACCTGGGGGATGTTGACAAGGTCCTGCAAATGGCAAAGGCGGATTTTGACAAGGGTGAATATCAGTGGGTCGCCGAGGTCACAAACACCATCGTCTTTGCCGATCCGACGAACACCGATGCGAGGCTTCTGTGCGCCGATGCACTGGAGCAGCTGGGGTATCAGGCGGAGTCCGGCCCGTGGCGCAACGAATATCTGACCGCCGCACAGGAGCTGCGCCATGGAAACGCCAATTTTACCGCCTCCACCAAGTCTACCGGCGACATGGTCAAAGCTCTCTCCGCACCCATGCTGTTTGACTACATGGCCATTGTCATGGACAAGCAGGCGCTGGCTGACCGCGACTTCACCATGAACGTGATCCTGCCTGACGTGGGCGAACAGCACATGCTCCGCGTGAAGAACGGTGTGTTGCTGGTCTATGCAGATACCCTGTCTGATGATGCGGACGTGTCCATCACCTGCCCGAAAAACGCGCTCTTTGCGATCCTGACCAACAATCAGGAAACGGTTGCAAAGGCCGTCAAGGTCGAGGGCAGCGCAGAGCTGCTGACGCTGATGATGGAGAATATGAACCAGCTCCCGATCACCGGGACCAACCCCTTCAACATCATCGAGCCGTAACGGCTTCGCGGGGCGGTCCGTGGGAAGACCGCCCCGCTCGAGAGAAAACAGCAAGATGCTTTCAACGTAAATCAAAAGCTGTCTGTTTCTGTTGGAAACAGACAGCTTTTGCAACCTTACGGTTGCCCTGCACACCCGAATCTGTCAGCCAACAGTAGAAAGTTGAATTACTTCCTTATCACTGTTAAGCCAAGGCATAGCGGAATTTTTATTTACAAAGGAGTTTTACTATGCCCAAAGAAGCCCAAATCTGCGTTCTATATGTTCAGCCGGGCAAGTATCCGGAGGAACGGGTCATCGAGCACACCCTCGCGGCTATGCAAACCCTTGACGGCGGCGATATTGAAGCCGTGTACCCTTGGGAGAATATAGACGCCTGATGAACCCGATTGAGGAAAGCGTCGAGTCCAAGCTGATGTGGGAAGGGATCAAAAAGTATCTGCACAAGCTGACGCAGAAAGAGTGCGAGGTTATGATCTCTTTATGACGCAAACTGCCGTTACCGCAGGAGAAGCGGTAACGGCAGGGCAGGTTATAGGTTATGTAGGCAGTACCGGTGACAGCACCGGCAACCACCTGCATTTTGAGGTAATGCAGAATGGCGTGCGTGTGAATCCTATGGATATGGTTTCCGTGCGCTGATATAGCCGATACCCATTTTGTTTACTTGCGATTGGCTTTCCTGCGCAGTACGAAAATTGCCGCCAGCGCGGAGCCGCTGACAATCAGCAGCGCAAACCACAATGCGGGGTTGGCGGTGTCGCCGGTGCGCGGAATCGGGGAAACAGGCTGCACCGTCGCCTGGGGCTGCGCCGTCTGCGTCGGCTGTGCTGTAGGCTGCGGGGTCACAGTGGGCTGCGGGGTTGCCGTTTCAGCCGGCTTTGCCTTAACGGTGAACTTAGCTGTTGCCGTACCGCTTTTAGAAACGATCGCAAGCGTATGCTCACCCACGGAAAGTGTAGCAACAAAATCATGGTTCAGCGTGATTATCGTGCTGCCCTCCTTCTTCGTATAGTTCTTTTCGTCCAGCGCAGTGCCATCAAGCTCTACACGAAGGAAATCGGCGAAGGATGCGTCAGAAGTGAAAGACAGCTCCTTTTTCTCGCCCTGTGTGACCGTTGCACCATCACCGGCCGTGATTTTCGGGGGCAGCTTCGCCGTTACGGTTTGAGCCTTGGTGATTTCCTGTGTTGCTTTGGCGTCCTTGTAATACTTGTTGCAGCCGTCGCAGTACCAGTATTCGATATTGCCCTCAGAAGTCTTTGTTGCCGCCTTTGCATCTATATGCTTGAGGTTGGCGTGGTTGTTCGGGTCAAGCTTTCCGTAGCTCTCGCCGCAGACCTCGCAAATCGCCTTGTCCTTGCAGGTGGCTGTGCCGCCGGAGTGCTCGTTTTGAATGGTAACCTTCTTTTCGGCAGAGAAGTCAAAGCCGTCAGCGGTCTTTGCACTCACGATCAGCTTAAAGCTGTTTTCTTTCGCCGGATATGTGGATGCTTTTATGATACCGCTGTACAAACCATTCTCAACGGTCGGCGTAAGAGGACCGTCACCAAATCCGATAAATTTGTATCCGTAGGCTGCGCCGGTAGCTCCTTCCGGCAAAGTAAAGCTGAATTTGTAATCCTGCGTTCTGCAAACCTTGTCGGCACCGCTGATGTTAATGGTCGGAATATCCTTTTTCGCAGTTTCGTGATTGCAGAATTTGCACTTCTGCCAATACTGTCCGTTTTCGCTCTGCCACTCGTAGGTATGGCCGTTATTTACGGTCACGGTAACCCTTGTCTCGTTGCCTGCCTTGTCGGTCACAACAATCGTTTGCTCTCCGCTTGCGGGGGAAAGAGCAAATTGACTGTTTTTATCAAGGATGACTTTCGTGCTGTTCACCTTCACGGTGCCGATATACTTTTCGTCAACGGTAATAGTCTGTGCTGCGCAATAGGTTTTGCCGGCTTCAATGCCGGAGATAACGGGGACTGTTGCGTCCAGCACGATGCCGTTTGTGTTAATGTAGGCAACGTTTCCGCTGGTATCGGTCAGTTTTGCATAAATAACATACTCGTTATCGGGATTGATACTGAACGGTGCGGAATATGCCGTGAAAGTCATTCCCGCAAGTTCCGATTCGGTAAGCGCCTTATCGCTCAGCAGGTATTCGACTGTCACCGCTTTGCCGCTGTTGTCCGCAGCGGTAACGGTTACCATCTGCGTATCCTTAAAGAACAAATCGAAGGTGATGGTGTTGAAGAAAGACTTCCAGTCGTTTTCGGCAATCTTGATTTCGCCTGTAGGTGCTGCAATATCACGCCACTGAGCCGTGATCGTCAAATTCTCGGCGGGCATGGTTGTCGGGAATGTTTTATCCCAACCGTTGAACTGATAGCCATCTCTTGTCAGGGTCGGAGCGGTAATCGGTGTGCCGTAATCCTGCGTTATGGTAATATCCGCTTCGCCGTTTTCGGGCTTGACTGTGACGGTATATTGATTGATTTCCCACTTCGCCCAATATTCCTTGTTGCCCGCTTCGGTGTCGCCGATTGCCGTAACAGGAGAGCCGGTCAGACTCTCGTTGTTATACCAGCCCTTGAACGTGTGGCCTGTGTAGGTCATATCGTCGGCTGTCGGGAGTGTTGCGCCCACGCCGTAGGTGTAGGAGGTGACATTGCCGCTGTTGATAGTGCCGTCGCCCGCGTTCAGCGTGACGGTATAGGTCGGGGCTGTCCACTGCACCGTCAGTTCCGTCACATCAGCAGGAACACTGGCACCGGGGGCGTAGGAATTGCCATTGCCGTCAAGCCACATGAAGTAGCTGCCTGTATTTCCGTCCGGGCGGGTCATGCCGTCGGACGCGGGAGCGGTAAATGCGCTGCCGTTTTTCACGATGATGTGAATAGCATCGGAGCTGCCGCCCAGCTTGCCGCCGCCAAGGTTGAGGGTAACGGCTTTCAGCCCGTCAGCGCCCAGCGTGCCGGGGTTCGGGACTTCAAGGACGGGGCGGAAGCCGAAGGTCGGGTAAGAAGAAGAAGACGAGGTATTGTAGCTGGTCCAGAAACGGGCCGAACGGTTCCACCCGCGAACCGCACGGGACGACGCCGAAATTCTTATAGTAGTATCTTGTCCACACGAAAGCATCTCCCTCCAGTTTTTGATATATCCGTCGTCCTTATCCAGTATCTTATCCCATTCGTTGCTTTTGGGCGTGCCGCGTTCTGAATCACCTGAGCCTGTATAACTACTTCCCACAGACGGTGCGCGCAGGGTATAGTCCACGCTGCCGGCGACATAGTCCTTGCCGAAAATCAGACTCGCAGTATCTAAGTCATTCCAGCTTACCGTATGCGTTACGACATAGTCCGCCACAAACAGGCTGTGGGGATATTTTTTCTGCTGTGCATATTCCTCGGTGGTTGCCATCTCCGACATGAGCTTGTAGGCGTCCGCCGTCCCTGCGTAGGTAAAAGGCACATAGTGCAGGGTATTATCCGGCAGAGCATCGTTCACCGTGCCGGGAATACCCATTGCCGAGAGGTCAAAGTAATAGGTGCCGCCGGGGGTAAGGGAAAACTGTTCTGATAAAGCAAACTGCGCCGTGAGCTTGGTAACGTCCGCCGGAACACTGGCACCGGGCGCGTAGAGCTTACCGTCGCTGCCAAGCCACATAAAGTAACTGCCTGTATCTCCATTGGGGCGGGTCATGCCGTCGGATGCAGGCGCGGTAAACTCGCTGCCGGTTTTCACGATGATTTGAATATCCTCGGAGCTATTACCCAGCGTGCCGCCGCCAAGGTCAAGGGTAACGACCTTCAGTCCGTCAGAACCCAGTGTGTCAGGGTTCAGGATTTCAAGCACGGGGCGGAAAACGACATTCGGGTCGGAGCTCGCAGCATTGTCGATGCCCCAGAGGCGGGCCGAAATGAACCCGCGAACCGCACGGAACGACGAGTTGTATCTTGTTGTGTCCTGCCCCCACGAATATATGCCATTCCAGTTTTTGATGTAGCCGCTGTTCTTGTTCAGCATTGTGTCCCATTCGTTGCTTTGGGGCACGCCGCGTTGGGAATCGCCCGAACCTGTAGCGTTACTTCCCACAGACGGTGCGCGCAGGGTATAGTCCACGCCGCCGCTGGCATAATTTTTGCCGAAAATCAGACCTTCGTCATTCAGGCCATTCCAGCTTACCGTATGCGTTACGGCATAGTCCGCCACAAACAGGCTGTGGGGATATTTGTTCTGCTGTGCATACTCCTCGGTGGTTGCCATCGCAGACGTGAGTTTGTAGGCTTCTATCGTTCCCGCATAAGTAAAGGGAACATAGTGCAGGGTGCTGTCCGGCAGACTGCCGTTTGCCGTTCCGGGGATGTTTGCGCTGGAGAGGTCAAAGTAATAGGTGCCGCCCGGTTTGAGGGAAAACTGTTCTGATAAAGCAAACTGCGCCGTGAGCTTGGTAACATCCGCCGGAACACTGTCGCCGGGGGCGTAGAATTTACCGTCGCTGCCGAGCCACATGAAGTAGCTGCCTGTATCTCCGTCCGGGCGGGTCAGGCCGTCGGATGCAGGCGCGGCAAAGCTCTCGCTGCTTTTCACAATGATTTGAATATCCTCGGAGCTGCCGCCGAGCGTTCCGCCGCCAAGGTCAAGGGTAACGACCTTCAGTCCGTCAGAACCCAGTGCGTCAGGGTTCAGGATTTCAAGGACGGGGCGGAAACCGACGTCCGGGATGGAGTGCGCAGCATAGTCGAGGTTCCAGCGGCGGGCCGAAGCGTACCCGCGAACCGCAGGGTCCGACGCGTTGCCAAAATAAGCATCCTGCCCCCACGAATACATTTGATTCCAGTTTTGGATATATCCGCTGTTCTTGTTCAGCACCGCGTCCCACTCATTGCTTTGGGGCGTACCGCGCTCTGAATCGCCTGAATCGGTAAACCCACTTCCACAAGACGGCGCACGCAATGTATAGCCCACGCCGCCTGCGGCATAGTCCTTGCCGAAAATCAGACTTTTCGTATTTAAGTCATCCCAGCTTACCGTATGCGTTACATTGTAGTCCGCAATAAACAGGCTGTGAGCGTATTTGTTCTGCTGTGCATATCCCTCGGTGGTCGCCATCGCAGACGTGAGCTTGTAGGCGTTCACCGTTCCTGCGTAGGTAAAGGGAACATAGTGCAGCGACGCATCCGGCAGGCTGCCGTTAGCCGTGCCGGGAATATTCATCGTCGAAAGGTCAAAATAATATCTGCCGCCGGGGGTGAGGGAAAACTGCTCGTTAGGCGAATCATTAGCCAATAGCATTGGCGCAGCCAGCGCCCCCAATGCAGCGGCAGCTTCCGCATACCGGGTCATATCCAGCTCATCGATTTCCTCGTCGGAGAGCGTCTCCTTCGCCTCGTCGATGGCCTCAAGCTGCGCCTTGACTTCTTCGGCGTTATCTTCAGTGATTTCTTCTGCGTTCGGTAAACCGTCGATCATGGCCTGTACCTGATCTGCGGCACTCAGCTCTGTGGGACCATTCGGATCATCGGCTCTCTCGGTGCTGCCGTTTTCGCCGGTTCGGTCCTCAACAGGGACGTATTGACCGCAGTTCTGCGGTATGGCATTCTCCGCTCCACAGACAGGGCATTCCTTGTTCATGTTGTCCGCCGTGCAGGCTGTTTCACAGCTGCACACGGGCGGAGTTTCCGTGCTTTCCTCCGCAAAAGCCGCTGTTGGCATAAGGCATAGCAGCATACAC
Source organism: Oscillospiraceae bacterium (assembly GCA_025757985.1). Classification (NCBI taxonomy): domain Bacteria; kingdom Bacillati; phylum Bacillota; class Clostridia; order Eubacteriales; family Oscillospiraceae; species Oscillospiraceae bacterium. Next base: position 2,179,546 of record CP107210.1, on the reverse strand, counting down.
AGGGCAAGCAGGGTGCTGAATATGCGTTTTTTCATTTTGCTTCCTCCGTTTCGCCGTCTCTTGACAGCTTAAAATCGTATTTCATTTCCAGCATGGCAAACAGCTTATACATAACCTCTGTGGCAATCGCCTTGATATCCAGTGTCTGAATAAAGGCAAGCACTTTGGCCTGCTCCTCCTCCGGCACCTTGTACACTCTCAGTTCCGCCGTCAGAAAGCGGCTGATTTTTCGCTCCAGCGGGAAATGAATGTCACATTTGCGTGCCATATAGCTGCGCATCAGCCCCGCCGTGCCGATGTCCATTTCATAAAAATCGCTGTCGCTGTAATCGGGGGAAATTCCCGCCGAAAATCTCTTTTAATTCCGCCGTGGTATGCACATAGATATATTCCGCCGTATCCGGGGCGGTATAGGCTTCGATATAAATCTCCCGCAGATTCTCGTTCAGCTCGGTGAGGGTGAGCTGGATCGCCGTATCCACCGCATAGGCATAAACCGGCGGCAGCTTGCCGTCCGCAATGCTTCGTGCCACACCGAACTGACCGTCGAACATCGTTTCGGTCAAGTCCAGCAAAATTTTATCCTTGGTCGGAAACAGATTCAAATAGCTTCCTCTTGCAACGCCCGCTTCGTCCACGATCTGACTGACCGAGGTGTTTTTATACCCCTGCTCCAAAAAAAGACGAACGCACGCGGTCAGGATTTTCTTCCTTGTTTCGCTGCTGCTTCTCCGCAAATAAATCACCTCACCATAAAAGTGTTAGTATTCGTACTAATAATAACATCTCGAGAATGAAAAGGCAAGTGGTATTTGAGGCTTTCTGCGTTGCGTTGAATTGTGACATTTTCGCAAATGCTGCCTTCTTCCATTACTCACAAAACTTTATGACTTTTTGAATACTTCCCGAAAAAGAAAAGCTGCCGTCGTTTGACAGCAGCCTTAGATAATCTGGAATTACGAACAAGGCTCACATGTAGCATTCGACTCCGAATATCAGCCAGTACACATATGAGGACGGAAAATGTAGCAGCTTTTGAAAAAAATTGCTTTTTTCTGCTCAAAGTGCTATAATCGGTATATACCGAATACAAAGGGAGGAAAGCGCCCATGCCAAGACCGCCACGGTGCCGTCGAATTTGTGGCGTACCACAGGTCGATGCATTCTGTCCCAACGGGTGCGAGAATACCGAGCCGATCCTGCTGACGCTGGACGAATACGAGGTCATTCGGCTGGTTGACTTGGAGCAGCAAACCCACGAGCAGTGTGCCGCGCAGATGGACATTTCACGCTCTACCGTGCAGGAGATTTACGAAAGCGCACGGAGCAAGATCGCAGCGTGTCTTGTCCACGGGAAACCGCTGCACATCACCGGGGGAAACTACCGCATCTGCGGAGGACAGGAGGCAGCCCACTGCGGCCGCTGCTGCCGGATGCAGAGAGCCAACACAGAAAAATTCAACAAAAAATGCAAAGGAGATTCCATTATGAAAATTGCAGTTACCTATGAAAACGGTCAAATTTTTCAGCATTTCGGTCACACCGAACAGTTCAAGCTTTATGAAGTTGCGGACGGCAAAATCGTCCATACGGAAGTCGTTGACACCAACGGCAGCGGTCACGGCGCACTGGCAGGCTTCCTGATGCAGCACGGTGTGGACACTCTGGTTTGCGGAGGCATCGGCGGCGGTGCGCAGGCAGCACTCGCCGAAGCGGGCATCAAGCTCTACGGCGGTGTCAGCGGGGACGCTGACGCGGCGGTGAGCGCGTTGCTCAACGGAAGTTTGGGCTACGATCCCAATGTTCACTGTGACCACCATGACCATGAGCACGGCGAGGCTGGTCACTACTGCGGTGACCACGGCTGCGGCAAGCACGGCTGCCATTGATATGGAACGCACACTGACACAACTTCCGTTCTGGTCATCCTTGACCGAACAGGAGCAAGAAACGCTACGCCGAAGTGCCTTTGTCCGTCATTATGAAAAGGGTGCGTTCGTTCACAGCAGCGACAATGAATGTCTCGGAATGCTGCTTATTCTTTCCGGCGAGATTCGCACCTATCTTCTCTCTGATGAGGGGCGGGAGGTAACGCTGTTCCGCCTGTATCCGGGCGAACTATGCGTGCTTTCCGCCTCCTGCGTGATCAGTCAGATCACCTTTGATACGCAAATGACTGCCGGAATGGATACGGACGTTCTGATTATCCCTGCAATTGTCATTGCTGCACTCAAGGAGAAAAATCTCCATGTCCGCTGTTTTCTCTATGAACTGGCAACGAAACGGTTTTCTGATGTGATGTGGGCGATGCAGCAGATTATGTTCAAGGGATTGGATCAGCGGCTGGCAGAATTTCTCCTTGCCGAAGCGGAGCGTACCGGCTCCGACACGATACGCATGACCCATGAGCAGATCGCCCAGCACATCAGCTCGGCACGGGAGGCAGTGGCACGGATGCTCAAAAGCTTCTCGGAGGACGGGCTGGTGGAGCTGAAGCGTGGTGCAATCACGCTGCGGGATAAGAACAGACTAAATCGTCTAAAATAAAAAGAAATGTGACTTCGTTACAGAAGAAAATCATAGATTTGCTACAATAAAGGCAGAAAAACAGGAAGGAGTATCCAACATGAAAGAAACGAAATACGCAGGAACTCAAACTGAAAAAAACTTGATGGCTGCCTTTGCCGGTGAGTCCGAGGCGCGCAACAAGTACACCTATTTTGCATCCAAGGCCAAGAAGGAAGGCTACGAGCAGATCGCGGCACTGTTCCTCAAAACCGCTGATAATGAGAAGGAACACGCCAAGCTGTGGTTCAAAGAGCTGAACGGCATTGGCGACACCGCCGAAAACCTTCTCTCTGCTGCTGAGGGCGAGAACTACGAGTGGACGGATATGTACGACGGCTTTGCCAAAACTGCCGATGAGGAAGGTTTCCATGAGCTGGCGCAGCGTTTCCGCCTGGTCGCCGCCATTGAAAAGCACCACGAGGAGCGCTACCGTGCCCTGCTGCACAATGTGGAGATGGCGGAGGTCTTCGCCAAGAGCGAGGTCAAGGTGTGGGAGTGCCGCAACTGCGGTCACATTGTGATCGGTGAGAAAGCGCCGGAGGTCTGCCCTGCCTGCAACCATCCACAGAGCTATTTTGAAATTCACGCAGAAAACTATTAAAGTAAAGAAAAGGAGAATTATCATGGATCAGAAGTTTTACATTTGCAAGCATTGCGGTAACATCATTGCCAAAGTTAAGGACGTAGGCGTCCCTGTCGTCTGCTGCGGCGAGCCGATGAGCGAGCTCGTTCCCGGCACCACCGACGCCGCCGTGGAGAAGCACGTCCCTGTCTGGACGGTGGAAAACGGCATCGTCCATGTCAAGGTCGGCTCCGTGGAGCACCCCATGCTGCCGGAGCACTACATCGAATGGGTATCTCTCCAGACCAAGCAGGGCAATCAGCGTAAGGAACTGCATCCCGGCGAAAAGCCGGAGGTCTGCTTCGCTCTCTGCGAGGGCGATGAGGTCGAGGCGGTCTACGCCTACTGCAACCTCCACAGTCTGTGGAAAGCGTAATTCATCTTTCAAAAATCCGGTGCTTTTTTGAGCACCGGATTTTTTTTATCAATGTAACCTCGTCACAGAAAAATGCTTTGTCCTGCGGTATGATATAGCCACAATCAATAAACAAGAAAGATGTGGCGAACATGAAAATCAAGCTCAATCCCGATTAGGAGATTATCAGCACCATCAGAGAAGTGACCGGAGAAGAGGAGAGAATCGAAATGGAGATCAGAAAACGAAACGGGGAGTCTGTTCCCTTTCAACAGGAGAAAATTTTCAACGCCATGAAAAAGGCGTTTGACGGACAGGGCCGGGAGATCGGGAGCAGCGAGCTGGATGAGATCCTCGCCACCGTTCTCGACAATCTCTCCGTCACAGTGCCGCTCACCGTGGAACGTGTGCAGGACGAGGTGGAGCGAACGCTCATGGAGCGCGGACACTATGAGGTGGCCAAGGCGTACATCCTCTACCGCGAAAAGCGGTCTGCGCTGCGCCGTGTCCGGCATACCATCGCTCGGACGGTGGGGGATGACTCGCTTGACGAGGTGCTTCGCCGCATCCAGATGGATTTTACCGAGGAAGTCTACTCCCTCGCGGCGCTTCAAATGAAGTTTGAGAGTTTCTGTCGCCCGGGCATGACGGAGGATGAGCGGGCTGAGGCACTGACCAAGGCGGCGGTAGAGCTGACTACGGCAGAGGCACCCAAGTGGGAGTTCATCGCGGCGCGGCTTCTGAACCACTCCTTTCGCTGTCGCAACGCACAGGAATGGGAGGGGCGCGGCGTCGGCGACCTCTATGGCAGGCTTCGCTATCTGACGGATAAGGGACTCTACGGTGACTATATCCTTGCCCACTATACCCACGAGGAGATTGCCATGGCGGAGGACTTTCTCTGCCCGGAACGGGACGAGCTGTTCACCTACTCCGGCCTTGACCTTCTGCTCAAACGCTATGTGATCCAGTCACGCAGCCGCGTGCCGCTGGAAACACCGCAGGAGATGTTTTTGGGTATCGCGCTGCATCTTGCTATGAACGAAGGCTCTGACCGCATGGGGTGGGTAAAGCGCTTTTACGATATGCTCAGCCGTATGGAGGTCACGATGGCGACACCTACCATGTCTAACGCACGAAAGCCCTACCATCAGCTTTCAAGCTGCTTTGTGGACACTGTGCCGGACAGTCTGGACGGCATCTACCGCTCGCTGGACAACTTCGCAAAGGTCTCTAAATTCGGCGGTGGAATGGGGATGTACTTCGGTAAGGTGCGCGCTGCAGGCAGCACCATCCGCGGCTTTCAAGGGGCGGCGGGTGGTGTTATCCGCTGGATTCGGCTGGTCAACGACACCGCCGTGGCGGTGGATCAGTTGGGGATGCGGCAGGGCGCTGTGGCGGTTTACTTAGACGCATGGCACCGGGATCTGCCGGAATTCCTTCAACTGCGCACCAACAACGGCGACGACCGCATGAAGGCGCATGATGTGTTTCCCGCCGTGTGCTATCCGGATCTCTTCTGGCGACTGGCGGAGGAGAACATAGACGCGCCGTGGCATCTCATGTGTCCGCATGAGATCCTCACGGTCAAGGGCTACGCTCTGGAGGATTACTGGGGTACGGAATGGGAGAAGCGGTATCTGGACTGCGTCAATGACCCGCGCATCGGAAAGCGCAGCGTCACCGTCAAGGACATCGTGCGGCTGGTGCTTCGCTCGGCAGTGGAGACCGGCACGCCCTTCGCCTTCAACCGCGACAGCGTAAATCGTATGAACCCAAACGGCCACACGGGAATGATCTATTGCTCCAATCTCTGCACGGAGATTGCACAAAACATGGCGCCCATCGAGCATATCAGCACTGAGGTGCACACGGAGAACGGCGACACAGTGGTGGTGACGGCCACACGCCCCGGTGAGTTTGTGGTCTGCAATCTGGCGAGTCTGTCTCTCGGTAATCTGCCGGTGGAGGACGAGGCCTATATGGAACGCACGGTGGAAACGGCCATCCGCGCACTGGATAATGTGATCGACCTCAACTTCTACCCGTTGGAATACGCGCGGCTTACCAATCAGAAGTACCGCAGCATCGGTCTGGGCGTCAGCGGCTACCACCACATGCTGGCAAAGCGCGGCATCCGATGGGAGAGCGAGGAGCACCTTGCCTTCACCGATGCGGTATTCGAGCATATCAACTACGCCGCCGTCAAGGCGGACACAGCACTGGCACAGGAAAAGGGCCGCTACGCGCTCTTTGAGGGCAGCGACTGGCAGACAGGCGCGTATTTTGAAAAGCGAGGTTATACCTCAGAAAAGTGGCGGGCGCTTGCGGAAACGGTGGCGGTGCAGGGAATGCGCAACGCCTACCTGCTGGCGGTCGCACCGACCTCCAGCACATCTATCCTCTCCGGCACGTCGGCGGGCATTGATCCAATTATGAAGAAATTCTTCTTAGAGGAGAAAAAGGGCAGCATGCTGCCCCGCGTTGCCCCGGAGCTTTCTATGGATACATGGTGGTACTATAAGGCGGCGCATCTGATCGACCAAAGCTGGTCGGTGCGCGCCGCGGGCCTTCGCCAGAGACATATTGACCAGGCGCAGAGCATGAATCTCTATATCACCAATGACTATTCCATGCGTCAGGTGCTCAGACTGTATTTAGAGGCGTGGAAGGTCGGCGTCAAGACCATTTACTATGTCCGCAGCAAGGCCCTTGAGGTCGAGGACTGCGAAAGCTGCTCGTCATAAGGAGGATAGCATGATGGAACTGAAGAAGAAGCCCCTCTTTAACCCGGAGGGCGACCCTGATGTGCGCCTGCGGCGCATGATCGGCGGCAATACCACCAACCTCAACGACTTCAACAATATGAAGTACGCTTGGGTCAGCGACTGGTACCGGCAGGCCATGAACAACTTTTGGATTCCTGAGGAGATCAATCTCTCGCAGGATGTGAAGGACTATCCCCGCCTGCTGTCAGCCGAGCGCAGCGCCTACGATAAAATTTTGAGTTTTCTTGTCTTTTTGGATTCCATTCAGACAGCGAACCTGCCTAATATCGGCGCCTACATTACCGCCAACGAGGTCAATCTCTGCCTGTCCATTCAGGCGTTTCAGGAGTGTGTCCACTCACAGAGCTACAGCTATATGCTCGACACCATCTGCTCTCCTGTGGAGCGCAATGACATCCTCTACCAATGGAAAACGGACGAGCATCTGCTGCGCCGCAACACCTTCATTGGGGACTGCTACAACGAGTTTCAGGAGCGGAAGGATGCTCCCACGCTGCTGCGCGTGATGATGGCGAACTATATTTTGGAGGGCATCTATTTTTACAGCGGCTTTATGTTCTTCTACAATCTCTCCCGAAACGGGAAGATGCCCGGCTCGGCGCAGGAGATCCGCTATATCAACCGCGACGAGAACACGCACTTGTGGCTGTTCCGCAATATCATCACGGAGCTGCAAAAGGAGCAGCCGGAGTTGTTCACAGCCGAGAGCGTACAAGCGCTGCGCGAGATGATGCGTGAGGGCGTGGAGCAGGAGATCGCATGGGGGCATTATGTGATCGGCGACGACATCCCGGGACTGAACCGGCAGATGATCAGCGATTACATCCGCTATCTCGGCAATCTTCGCTGGACGAGCCTTGGCTATCCGGCATTGTATCCGGGCTTTGAGAGCGAACCGGAGAGCATGGAATGGGTCAGCCAGTACGCCGACGCCAACATGGTCAAGACCGATTTCTTTGAGGCACGCAGTACCGCCTACGCCAAGAGTACCGCATTGATAGACGATTTATAAGAAAACAAAGGAAAGGAGCTGGCAGATATGGCAGCTATGAACATGAATCAGGAGCAGTTTAAGCAGTTGATCCGGGAGGAAAAGCCTGTTTTGGTGGATTTCTGGGCGCCCTGGTGCAGCTATTGCCGGAGGATCGGCCCTGCGTATGAGAAGGTTGGAGAGGAATACGCGGACAGCCTTGTCGTCGGCAAGATCAATATTGACGAGGAGCCGCAGCTGGCGGGGGCCGAGGGAATCAAGGTCATCCCAACTCTGGTGCTGTTCCGGAACGGAAAGGCCGTGGGTTCCATCACCGCGCCCGGCTCAAAGGCAGAGATCGACCGTTTCATTCAGGAAGCCTTGGCGAAATAACGGAGGGTTCAGATATGAACAACAATCATGTTTATGATATGATTGTGGTGGGCGGCGGACCGGGCGGCTACACCGCCGCCCTGTACGCGGCACGGGCGGGGCTGGACACCATCGTGCTGGAAAAACTGTCCGCCGGTGGGCAGATGGCCCTGACCGAGCAGATCGACAACTACCCCGGCTTTGAGAACGGGATCGACGGCTTCTCTCTGGCGGAGAAGATGCAAAAGCAGGCGGAGCGTTTTGGGGCACGCAGCGAATACGCAGAAGTCCTCCGCATGGATCTGACGGCGATTCCCAAGCTCGTGGAGACCAGCGAGGGGATCTTCCGGGGGAAAACCGTGGTGCTGGCCACCGGTGCGGACCCCAGAACGCTGGGCGTGGCCGGAGAGTCGGAACTGGTGGGCCGGGGCGTGGCCTACTGCGCCGCCTGCGATGGGATGTTTTACAAGGGCAAAACGGTGGTCGTGGTGGGCGGCGGCAATTCCGCCGCGGCAGATGCCCTCCTTCTCAGCCGCGTGGCGAAAAAAGTGATCCTCGTCCACCGCAGAGACACCCTGCGGGCCACCAAGATCTATTACGAGCCGCTGGCACAGGCCGAAAACGTGGAATTCCGTTGGAACAGCGTCGTTTCCGCGCTGCTTTCTAGGGACAGGCTGACCGGCGTCCGCCTGCGGGACACCGTCACCGGTGAGGAAAGCGTGGTGGACTGCGACGGCGTATTTGTCAGCGTGGGCCGACAGCCCGCCACGGCGCTGGCGGTGGGTCAACTGGCGCTGGACGGCGGCTATATCGTGGCCGGAGAGACCACGGAAACCAGTATTCCCGGCGTTTACGCCGTGGGCGACGTGCGGACGAAGCCCCTCCGTCAGGTGGTCACCGCCGTGGCGGACGGCGCGGTGGCAGTCCACATGGCGGAGAAATATATCGCGGAAAACCGATAAGGGAGGTAGATTGAAAAAGCCATGTTTAAGGTCAGACCGGATACGACCGCAGTGGGGATGCCGACATATCCGCAAGGCAAACTGCCAGAGTGATGGCAGATAAGATAACCTATGTAAGATTGGGAGATATGTTGTCTCTCCATATCCAGTCCACGCAACAGTGAGCAACTGAACACAAAGCACAGCCACAGATGTACTCTGCGGCTGTGCTTTTATGCGTAGTATACCGCGTGACAAGCGGTTTTACCATGTGAAAGAAAATGACGAGAATTTGATTACCTGTAGGATAGAAATGCAAGGAGAGCACAGGGCAATCAAATACACAAGAAAGCATTTCTTGGCTTTGCAAAAGGCCATCGGGTTTTATTCTGATGATGCTAAATGATGTCGCGGAAAACAAATACTCTGGAAAGAGACACACCAGCTGTGATTGGAAGAACTACAAGATGCTTTTGAAGTGTTTGAGAACGCCGCCAATGGTGATTTGTTATCTAAAAACTTAGGAGCAGCATAGAATAACGCAATCTACCGCCTTATCGTGAGATAGGGCGGTATTTTTTTGAAAAAATTGTAGATTTTTCTCCAACTTTTACCTTCCTAAAGCGATATTCATATATAGAGGGACAAAAAATCCCTCATTCCCCCTTTTCTGCACCTTGATAACCGAATATCCGAATCACCGGCTACATACAACTGACCTTGCCGCAACCCAAGGAGCGTTTCGGCAGGTGCGTCCCGCTTCTGACGCGAGGATACCGCCGTAACGGCGGTGGAGCGCCCCCAGAGGCCGGGAGAGGTGGCGTGGAACACATACCTCAAGCGAAAGGTCAGCAATGATGATACGCACCGTGGCGATACTCTCAAGGTGTCGGCGGTACTGCCAACAATGTGGTACAGGAAGCGGGAGCTGTTTCCAGCAGCCGGGCCGGTGGTTCGCCCTCGTATGTCCGGGAAGTAGTGTCGAATAGGACGTACAATTTGATTTCAGATTATGGCGGCCACTTGTGTTTTCAACAAGTGGCCGCTATGCTTGTGGAATTAAATCCGCAAATTCAAGGAAAAGAGGTGTTCTGTATCAGCAACAAAGGATTTAACCAGCGCGATGCCTACCGTGTCATGCTGCGCAAGTACCCCGATGTAATGAACATCGAACAGATGTGCGATGCCCTGCGAATCAGCACCAAAACGGGGTACAAGCTGCTGCACGAAGGCAAAATCCCGGCGATGAAAATCGGGCGCTCATATCGCATCCCCAAAGCCCACCTGTTTACCTACCTTCAAATTTGCGGTCAACACTGTCGAGCAGAGAATCGACAGTGTTGATTGTTTTGCGCCGATGCGTTATGCTGTTCTTGTCAACAGCAGATCGGGGGCGACCCAAACCAAAGGAGGTATTTTTTTATGGTCGCAGGGCATCTGCAAGAAAAAAATGGTATCTACTATGTGGTACTGACCTACAAAACTTATGACGGCAAACGCAAAACCAAATGGCAATCCACGGGCTTGCCCATCAAGGGCAACAAGCGGCGCGCCGAGGCGATGATGCGTGAGCTGCAAGACGACTTTGAGCCACCCGTTGACCCCAACGGTCCGCCCAGCAAAGCCATGCTGTTTGCGGATTATCTGGTGCAATGGCTGGAAATCGCAAAGTCAACCGTCAAGCTGACAACCTACGCAAGCTACAAAGAACTGTCGAACAGCAGGATCATTCCTTACTTTAGAAATCTCGGCGTTACGCTGGGCGACCTGAAAGCGGTTCATATCCAAGCATTTTATCAGGAACAGTTGGAGCGTGTGAAGCCCAATACGGTCATTCACTATCATGCGGTTATCCACCGCGCCTTGAAATACGCAGTGAAAACAGACCTGATCGATGTGAACCCTGCCGACAAGGTGGACCGCCCGAAGAAAAACGAATTTACTGGGAACTTCTACAGCAAGGATGAAATGAACGCACTGTTCGACGCTGTGCGCGGCAGTAAAATTGAGGTGGCAGTTATGTTGACTGCCTTTTATGGTCTGCGCCGCAGTGAGGTTGTAGGGCTGAAATGGGCTGCTGTGGACTTTGAGCAGAACACCATTGAAATCTGCCACACGGTCACAACGGTTCGGCTGGACGGAAAAGAAGTGCTTGTAGAATCCAATGGCACAAAAACCAAATCCAGCAAGCGCACCTTGCCGCTTGTACCGGTTTTCCGGGAACGGCTGCTGGCCTTGCAGGAGGAACAGAAAGAAAACCGCAAGCTGTGCGGTAGGTGCTACAACAAAAAATACGCAGACTACATCTGCGTAGACGCAATGGGCAATCTGCTCAAGCCGGATTATCTCTCCAATTCGTTCCAGATTATCTTGCAAAATTATCATCTGCGGCGCATCCGTTTTCACGATTTGCGCCATTCTTGCGCCAGTTTGCTTTTGGCAAACGGTGTCCCGATGAAGATGATTCAGGAGTGGCTGGGACACAGCGATTTCTCTACCACCGCGAATATTTATTCGCATTTGGACTACGCTTCCAAGGTTTCTTCGGCAGAAGCGATGCTGAACGGGCTTGGAATGGGTTCAAATCCGGGAAATGACACTTAAAAAAGTGTGATTTCTCTCCAAAACAGGGCGTTTTCTCTCCTGTTATGAAATTGTCAAACTCAAAAATTCCGTTTTTTGCATAAAAAAACGGTACAACGTGCTTAAAAAGCACGTTGTACCGTTGATTGGCGGAGTATCAGAGATTTGAACTCTGGCGGCGCTACAAACGCCCTATCGCATTTCGAGTTAATCTTTGAAAAGGCATTGTGGTGATAACCAAGGCTGATACAGGCTGGTTTGTCCGCTGATTTTGGACGATGCTTGTAGCGGAAATACTGCCCGGAAACCAAAAAACAATGTAGGTACGAAAATAAGCAAAATTGCTCGTTTTGGGGCAAAAATGGCGACTTTTTGGGAAAAATGCAAGATAAGATGCAAGATAAGATGCAAGATAAGCCCTGCCCAAAAAGCTGGATAATGGTGCAGATTTGCGGACACGAATGAGAAAAAATGCAAGAAACAAAAAAATGAGTAAGTGGTTTTTAGGGTTCCACTTTAGAAACAAGGAGAACCCGAAATGAAGAAAGAAACTATAAGCAAAGACCCGCTGGCAGAAAAGATTGAAGAAGTCCTAACGCCCTATCCGGACCCGATGAGCCGCAACGATTTCCGCATCGTATGCCATATCGGAACACGAACCTCGCTTTATCTCCTGCAAAGCGGACTTGTTCCCTGCAAAAACAACGGAAAGAAAACACGCTGCTATAAAATCGCCAAGAAAGATGTTGCCGAGTATCTCTACCGCCGAGAGTCCGACCCGATGCGCTACACTCCGCCCAGCGGGTGGTATTACAACTACCCCAAGCACAAGAAACCTGCCGCATCGTTAGAGCGCAAGCTGAACTATAAGGGTGAAGAACGGCTGCTGGCCAAGGAATGGTACGAGCAGCAACTGGCAAATTACCCGGATGTACTGACCGTTGCGCAAGTCTGCGAGGTCACAGGCTACCAACGCCACACCATTCTGAAATGGTGCAGCAAGGGCTTGCTGAAAACCATCTTACAGACACCCAAGTACATGATTCCCAAAGTATGGCTGCTGGAATTTGTGACATCCGATTTTTTCAACGAAATCAGCCGAAAATGTGGAAAACACTATGCCGCCATCAAGGAAATCGGTGGTTCACGCAAAGCCCGATAAGATGACTATTCGACCTCATGTGAACGCTAACACTTTAAGACTGCTTCCATCGGTCTGATATGGTTCCCATTTCAATTTTCCAGTCACTGACTGGAAAATTGGATATCTGAGATATGCAAGCCCCAAAATCTAGTTAGACAAATCTCCCAAGGCATATTCAGCTTTTACGCAGAACTCAATTTGCCAGACACTGTCTGGTAAATTAGCTAGCCAAATACAACAGGCTTATATGCAACGATCCTGCGGTCATACAAATCAAGAAAAGCGCTCAGATACAGCTTCTTTATCACGGGACCGTCATAGTACTTAAACGCTGTGACATCGGTCAGCCACTTTTCATTGGGTCTGTCTGCGTAAAATTCACGATTCAAAATGTTTTCTGCTGTTGTTTCCGGTGTGGACGGAATATAGCTTGCCCGTTTTCTGCGGCAAACAGACTTTTAAGCGAAGGTATCTCATCAGCCGGCGAATCCGCTTGACATTGTATTGAGTATTTTTGTCACGGTTAATGGTTATCGTCATTTGCCGATAGCCAAGGATTCCATTCTGCTCTTCATACAATTCCTTGACCCATTCGATGATTCGTCTGTTCTCTGTTTCGACTTGGCTTTCCTTTCGCCGTAACCACTTGTAATAGGAAGATCGATTAAGATTAAGAATATCGCATAATCGGTTGACCGAATAGTGCTTCTCCTCATGTACACTGCGGACTGCAAGATGCTTCTTCTCTTGCCTTACTCCGCTCAGACATCCCACCTCTCCAATTCTTTCAATTTTTTTAACAGAGCAATCTCCATCTCCTTGTCTTTGATCTGTGCTTGAAGCAGCTTGTTTTGCACACGAAGTTTCTCGACTTCGGTCATTTCACTCTCCGGCTTGTTCCTGCCTCTGCCATCCACCAGACCTGCAACGCCTTTTTCTTCGTACTTTCGTACCCATGCGTAAATCTGTTGATACGATACGCCATAAGTCTTTATCGTCAGCGGATAGTTCTTGCCATGTTCAATACAAAACGCTACGATCTCCGCGCGTTCCTTTTCTGTTGTCTTTCTGCCCTTGGTCATATAAATCTCCGTTCCGGCTGCTCGCCTCTCCTTGATTTCTTTATGACCATTATACCACTTTATCCAGTTCCGCAGCTGCTTTTTGTCTTTAATCCCGTGTTTTTTGCAAATAGTCCGTAAACTGCCACCGCCTCCAAGATAATCTTGCACTGCTTGCAGCTTTAGTTTCCTGTCGTAGTACTTGTTCCTTCTTCTTGACATAATAAAGCCCCCTTAGTGTAGACTTGAAAATTTTTGCTTCTTTAGATGTCTACTCTAAGGGAACTATATCAGTTCATCCTTTGAACTGCCGGGACGTTGTTCATTCTTTTCGTCGCTGATACTCCGTAGGGGTCAGGCCGTACTGCTGCTTGAACTGCCGGGCGAAGGCGCTCGGGCTGGGGAACGCCAACAGATTGGCCAGCGTGGCGATGGTCGGAGAATAGTTGTCCAAAATATAGCGGGCGTAGTTCAGTTTTTGTGCGCGGATGTACTCGGTGGGGCGAAAGCTGGTTTCCTTAAGAAACAGTGCGGACAGATGATTGGGAGAAAGATTGACCAGCTCGGCCAGTTCCGTCAGGCTGATGGGCTCGTGGATGTGCATCAGGATATACTCGCAGCACTGCTTGATCTCCTTGCGGCAGGATTGCAGCCGCCAGTCCTGCATGACCTGGCAGTATTCCCGGAACGCGCTGAGGGATAAGAACCGGATCTCCTCAATGCTTTCGGTCTCGTCTAAGTGCAGCAAATAGGAATCGCTGATGCTGTAGGCGAGATTCTCCGGCAAGCCGTTGTCGATGGCCGTGCGGCAAAACAGCGTGACCGAAGCCACGGTGGCGTATCGCGCCTGCTGGATCGACGAGGTGCTCATCACCCCAAAGCGAAACGATTCCTGCTTGTTGTAAGCACGAGCCAGAAACTCATCGGCCAGCACGGCGTTGCCCAGTGCGATGAACGACAGAAAGCGTTTTTCCTTGACGCGATTCGAGTCTCCACTTGCCGTTTCCTCCAACTGTGCGTAGGTGCTCGCCCGATAACGCTCACGAATCTTGACCGTGACTTCCTTCAAGTGGTTGTTGGATTTTTCCTCAAAGATACCGGGCCGCATAAAAAATCACCTTTTCGTTGAAATCGTGTTGAGATAGTTTATACCATATAGTCATTATACGTCTTGCTGTGTAAAATAGCAAGTAAGGAATGCGCGGTACAATGCCGTTGCCAAATAACAGACAAGGAGAATAGAATATGAAGCGCGATTTGAAAGCATTGATCGGCCAAATGACATTGGAAGAAAAAGCCAGCCTTTGCTCCGGCTCGGATTTCTGGCACACGCAGGGGATCGAGCGGCTGGGCATCCCGGCCGTGATGGTGACCGACGGCCCGCACGGTCTGCGCAAGCAGGCAGGTGAAGCGGACCACCTCGGCCTGAACGACAGCGTCGAGGCTGTCTGCTTCCCGGCCGGGTGCGCCACCGGTTCCAGCTTTGACCCCGACCTTTTGGAGCACATGGGTCAGGTTTTGGGCGACGAGTGCCAGGCCGAGGATGTCAGCATCCTGTTGGGACCCGCCGTCAACATCAAGCGCAGCCCGCTGTGCGGCCGCAATTTCGAGTACATTTCTGAGGACCCGTATCTGGCCGGTAAGCTGTCCGCTGCGTACATTCGCGGCGTACAAAGCCGGGGCGTGGGGACCTCCATCAAGCACTTTGCCGCCAACAATCAGGAGACCCGCCGCCTGACCATCTCCTCGGACCTCTCGGAGCGTGCGCTGCATGAGATCTACCTGCCCGCCTTTGAGGAAGCCGTCAAGACCGCCCAGCCCAAAACGGTGATGTGCAGCTACAACAAGATCAACGGCGTGTATGCTTCCGAAAACAAGATGCTGCTCACCGACATCCTGCGGGACCAATGGGGCTTTGAGGGGTACGTCGTCAGTGACTGGGGTGCCGCCAATGACCGTGTGAAAGGCTTGGAAGCGGGTCTTGACCTGGAGATGCCTTCCTCCAACGGTTACAACGATGCCAAGATCGTCGCGGCTGTGCAGAACGGCTCGCTGGACGAGGCGGTACTGGACCGTGCGGTGGAGCGCATCCTGAAGGTCATGTTCTCCTATGTGGATGCCCGCCGCCCCGACACCGTGTTCGACCGCGCCAAAGACCACGCCGAGGCCGTTGCCGTCGAGACGCAGTGCGCGGTACTGCTGACCAATCAGGGTGTTTTGCCGTTGGGCACGGATCAGAAGATCGCCTACATCGGCGAGTTTGCCGCGGCACCGCGCTATCAGGGCGGCGGCTCCAGCCACATCCATCCCAGCCGCGTGACCTCCGCGTGGGAGGTTGCGCAGCAAAAGGGCCGCAACGTCTGCTACGCCAAGGGCTTCTCGGCGATGCGGGACGAGATGACCGACGCAGAGTTGGCCGAGGCCATTCAGGCGGCACAAAACGCCGATGTCGCCGTTGTCTTTGCCGGTTTGCCCGAATCGTTTGAGTCTGAAGGGTATGACCGCACTTCGATGGAGCTGCCTGCCTGCCAGAATCGCCTGATCGACGAGATCGCAAAGGTCCAGCCCCATGTGGTCGTGGTCCTGCACAACGGCAGCGCGGTCGAGCTGCCGTGGGCCGACCGCGTCTCGGCCATTCTGGAACTGTATCTCGGCGGCGAGGGCGTCGGTGAGGCCGCCGACCAACTGCTGTACGGCGAGACCAACCCCAGCGGACATCTGGCTGAGACCTTCCCGCTCCGTTTGCAGGACAACCCCAGCTATTTGCACTTTCCGGGCAATGACGAGCGTGTTGCCTATGGCGAGGATGTCTTTGTCGGCTACCGCTACTACGATACCAAGCAGGTCCCTGTCCGCTTTGCGTTCGGTCACGGCTTGTCCTACACCGAGTTCGCTTACAGCAATTTGCAGCTTTCCGCGCCCGCATTGCAGGATGGCCAGACTGTCACCGTCAGTGTGGATGTGACCAACACCGGCAAGGTGGCCGGGCGCGAGGTCGTCCAGCTTTACATCCGCGACAAAAACGGCACACCGGAGCGTCCCAGCAAAGAGCTGCGCGGCTTTGCCAAGGTACTGCTGGAACCGGGCGAGTGCAAGACGGTGACCCTGACGCTGGCGGCACGCGACTTGAGCTACTATGAGGAACGCCTGCACGACTGGTTTGCCCCCAGCGGTGTGTATGAGGTCATGGTGGGTCGCGCCAGCGACGACATCCGCCTGACGGCCGAGTTGTCCTTTACCACCGAAAAACAACTCCCCTTTGTCGTAACACTGACCACCACACTAGGCGAGTTGCTGACCTGCCCCAAGACCGCGCCGACCATCATGCAGTTGTTGGCCCCGCTTGCGCAAAGCGCCGGTACCGACGGGTTGGATGAAGGGTCGATGAACATGATGAAAAAGATGATCATGGAAATGCCGCTGAAATCTCTGGTCAGCGTGATCCCCGGTGATCAGGTCGAGCTGCTGATCCAGCAGATGAACCTGCTGCTGGCGCAGTAAAGGGCTTTGTATCTGAAGTTCTCTCGTGATCCCCTGTTACACGGCGCGGGACATCCGGAAACTCAAGTGAAGAAAGAAGATAGTTTGTATGAAAAAAGTAGGAAAAGTCCTTTTGATCATTGCTCTGATCCTGGTTCTGCTATTAGCGCTGGCTTATGGTGCTCTGCAAGGTCTTTTGGGCCATGGGCCGTTCCGCTTCCTGAACACGATGTACCTCAAAGGCTTGCCCGGCAACGCCGAGATCTACCGCCCCGAAAACGTGGCGCCGGTGGAGAACAGCCCGTTGAGCGGTATGAACCTGTGCTTTTTGGGGTCCTCGGTGACCTTGGGGGCTACCTCGCTGGAAACCTCCTTTGCGGAGTACATTGCCGTTCGCAACAACTGCACCTATGTCAAAGAGGCTGTCGGCGGCACCACATTGGCCGACAACGACAAGACCTCCTACATCCAGCGGATGCTGCACAATATCGACCCCAACGCACAGTTTGATGCGTTCATCTGCCAGCTTTCCACCAACGATGCAAGCAACGCGATCCCGCTGGGGGAAATCAGCAGTTCCCGCAATTTGGAGGACTTTGACACCAAAACCGTCCTTGGCGCGCTCGAATACATCATCGTATATGCCGACACCACATGGCATTGCCCGGTGGTGTTCTATACGGGCACCCAGTACGACAGCCCCGCCTACGGCAAGATGGTGGAGCAGCTGCTGAAGTTGCAGGAAAAGTATGAGATCGGGGTCATCGACCTGTGGAATGATGCCGAGATGAATCAAGTTTCTGAGGAAGATTACAAGCTCTATATGTTCGACGGCATCCATCCCACGCAGGCTGGCTACCTGAACTGGTGGACCCCCAAGATGGAGGCGTACCTGTACGATTATCTGGGCCAATAAAGGGCCGCGTTTTCCTTCTTGACACAACAGGAGGCACCCGAAATGGGTGCCTCCTGTTGCATTTTGAAACTATAAAAACGGTGGTCTTGGCGCGGATCGCACCAAGACCACCGTTTGCTATGGCATACACCGGCGGGTGCGCCCAGAGCCACGCATCGTACGGAGTAAACAAGGGCTCGAATTGTTTGTTCATAAGCAACCTCCTGTAAACGTCCTTGCTGTTTGGGGCGGGAAGCGACTTTATATGATGGTCGTCTCCGTTTCGTTCCCTTACTTTATTATACAGTTTGAGATAGGCAGGCTCTATACGTTATAGACGAAATCTATATGAAATGGACGTTCCTCTCCCGATCGTGCGGCGCAGTTCCACGCCTACCCGGATACAAGCCGTTGGTGTTCCCTTGCGGGATGTACTCCGCTTTCCCGGAACTGCGGAGAAAGCCGTTGAAATCATACAGGATTAGTTGTTTCCGTGTGGTGGCAGCACGTGGAGCGTGCTATAATAATGGCGAGAACCAACCCAACAGCGTAAAAAAGTCGGCATCAAAACCGATGACTGACCATGGACGGCACGCTCTTTGGTTTCCGTTGGGGTAAAGCAGATTTCCCGTAAGATATTCGTAAAAGGGAGGACGAAACGGGTATGAAAATCGTTTGTGGGGCATTGGCCGCTCTTTTGTTCTGTGTGGCAGGCGCGATTTGGTATGTGTATCAAAAAAAGGCGGTGTTTCTGCCGGCACTTTTCGGCTTATGCGGCTTCCCCAAGATAAAGGAAAGCTGTTATTATGATGGAAGCGGCCACTTCCGACCGGCAACCAAGGAGGACAAGGTCGGTTTTTTTATGCAGCATCCAATCTTTGGCGGCTTTTATCATATGTTCTTCAATCTGGAGGATAACGCGCTAAAAGCCATTGCCCCTGCAAAGTACAAGGATTTCATGCAGGCACAGGGCCGTGCGGAACAGACCGACACCGCGCTGGATGCGTTCAATTATCTGACGGGCCTTGTGGAGAAGGGACAAGCCAAATTGGTGTCCGGCCTGTACCCGCAGGAAGCCATGAAGGACCATCCCGATCGAAGCCATCTGACGGGAATGTTTTACTACGGGCAGCCGGGCAAGCCATTTGCCATTGTGGTTCCCGGGGGCGGTTTCATTTCTAATGTGACGGATTGCGAGGGATACCCCATCGCGATGGAACTGCATAAAATGGGATATTCCGTCTTTGTCCTCAGCTATCCGATCGGCAAGCAACTGGGCGAAACAGAGCCGTTGAAGCAGGGGCAGGCAGCTGCTAAGGAACTGACACAGGCGATCCGTTATCTGACGAACCATCAAAAGGAACTTGCGATCTGTATGGATGATTATGCCATCTTCGGGTTCTCGGCCGGGGGACTTATGACGACAGCCTATTCTTTTGCAAGCTATGCCGATTGCTGCCACAATCATCACCTGCCAAGGCCGAAGGCAATTTTTCCTATGTACGGACTGGATTGGAATATCAAAGCACTCCCGGAGGATCAAGGTTTGGCCGTGTTTTCCATCGCAGGGCGTCAGGATGAGTTCGGCTTTGCCAACGTAGAAGCACAGCTTCCGGCGTTGGAAAAAACACTGGGCAGAGAAAATGTGAGCGTCAAAATCATTGACGGTCTGGGGCATGGCTTTGGCATTGGGTCAGAAACCAAAGTGAAAAACTGGCTTCAGGAAGCAGTTGTCTTTTGGGAAGCGCACAGATAACAGAGAAGCGAGGAAAACCGTATGGGCGAGATTTATGCTGCAAAAACCAATCACATCACAAACCCTGTAGGCTATGCTCTGAAGCCGCTGGTGTTTTCGTGGAAGGTAAAAGGGTGCAAAGGGCAGGAACAGCGCCACGCAAGGATCATGATCAGCAAAGAGCCGACCTTTACCACGCTTTGCTTCGATACGGGAGAGGCCGCACTTGACAGCCGCGCCGCAAGGGTAGAATTTGATCCACAACCCTGCACAAGATATTACTGGAAAGTCCTTGTGGCAACGGATGCCGCAGAAACGATCGAGTCCGACGTGCAGTTTTTTGAGACCGCCAAAATGGAGGAGCCATGGACAGCCCAGTGGATCACCTGTGACAGCAGCCAGCAACGTCATCCGATTTTTTCCAAGCGGATCAGCCCGACCCGGGCAGTTGCACGCGCAAGGCTGTATATTTGCGGTCTGGGATTGTACGAAGCATATTTTCTGGGGGAAACCAGCAAAGTATCGAGCAAAATCGGCGACGAGTATTTAACGCCGTACTGTAACAATTATGCACAGTGGATTCAGTACCAGACTTATGATGTTACGGAGCAGGTATCAGAAGGTGGTATGCTGTCGATCCTGCTGGGAAACGGCTGGTACAAAGGGCGGTTCGGATTCAGCGATCCTGAGCGGAAAGAATACTATGGAAGTGAATGGAAGCTGATCGCGGAGATTCACATTGCGTACCAAGATGGCACAAACGAGGTGGTCGGCACCGATGAGACTTGGTCGGTAAAACGAAGCAACCTGTGGTTCTCCAACATTTATGACGGCGAACGGCGGGATGATACCTTGCCGCCTACCCCGGAATGCTGCGCACGGATCGCACAGGCACCGAAGGGGCGGCTTATGGAACGGCTGTCTATCCCGGTCAAGGCACAAATGCTGCGGAAGCCGGTGGCGTTGATCCATACGCCGCGCGGTGAAGAAGTATTCGATTTGGGGCAGGAAATCACAGGAATTTTCCAACTGCGTGTGCGGGAACCGGCGGGGACAACGATTCGCATTCAAACCGGCGAGGTGCTTCAAGATGGGTGTTTCTATAACGAAAACCTGAGAACGGCACTTTCGGAATATATCTATGTCTCAGATGGAAAAGAAAAAACCATTGTTCCCCATTTTACATACTACGGCTACCGTTATGTAAAGGTCAGCGGTGTTTCCAACCTGTCATGCGAGGATTTTACAGCCATCGTGCTGCACAGCGATTACGAGAGCATCGGCAACGTGAAAACGGGCAATGCGCTGGTAAATCAACTGATCTCTAATGTAGAATGGGGCATGAGGGGAAACTTTCTCGATGTGCCAACCGATTGCCCGCAACGCGATGAGCGAATGGGCTGGACCGGCGATACGCAGGTCTTTTCCGCAACGGCAAGCTATCTGGCCGATTCGTTTGCCTTCTATCGGAAATATTTATACGATCTGTATCAGGAACAGCTCTTGGCTGGCGGTATGGTCCCCGAGGTCGTCCCCACATTCGGACCGAGCAAGTGTTCCTGCGCATGGGGCGATGCTGCGTGTATCATTCCGTGGAATGTATATTTGTTCAGCGGTGACAAAACGATCCTTGAAAACCAGATCGAGAGCATGAAAGCATGGGTCGATTATATCCGCAAGATCGACGGCAATCACCATGGATGGAGACAGGTTTTTCATTACGGAGACTGGCTGGCGCTTGACCGTGCCGGGGCCGTTGCAAACAGCGTTTACGGGGCGACGGACGAAGCCTACATCGCTGACATCTACTATGCGGCAAGTGCCCAGATCGTTGCCAAAGCGGCCGCAGTTCTCGGTCTGGAAGAAACAAGACAGAACTACCAGGCCATCGCCGACCGCCAGTGGCAGGTGGTGAAGGAAGAATATTTTACCGCTACCGGCAGATGTGCCGTGAAAACGCAGACAGGGCTCGTCCTTGCACTGAAATACCATTTGTCGGACAATGAACGTCTGACGGAGCAGATGCTCCGAAAACTCCTTCGGGACAACAAAAATAAGCTGAACACCGGCTTTGTGGGGACCCCGCTGCTGTGTAACGTCCTGACCGAGCATGGCATGACGGATTTGGCTTATCGGCTGCTCCTGAACGAGGAGTACCCGGGCTGGCTCCACGAAGTAAAGTTGGGGGCCACAACGGTGTGGGAGCGCTGGAACTCGCTGGATGAAAACGGTCGCATTTCCAGCACCGGGATGAACAGCCTGAATCATTATTCCTATGGCGCTGTATTGGAGTGGATCTTCCGCCATGTAGCCGGGATCGATGTGACGGAGCAAGGCCCGGGCGGCAAGATGATGCGCATCAGCCCCAAGGTGGATCACAAGTTGGGCTCGGCAAGCGCGGTTTACGATTCGGCCAGCGGGTGCTATCGCTGTGGGTGGCAGATCGAAAACGGCGACCAAATCACAGTCACCATCACCGTTCCGTTCGGTGCAAAGGCGCAGGTGATCCTTCCGTATGCGCCAGACTCCGTATACCACGATACGGATAACCCTTTGTTTGAAACGGTGGAAAACGGGATCTGCTGCGTAAAGGCCGGGCAATATACGGTCACCTACAAGGCCGCAAGCCCCTTGAAAAAAAGCTACAGCGTAGACTCCACGCTGGAAGACTTGTTGGCTGAGCCGGCGATCAGGGCGTTCCTTTCCAATATGATGGAGGTGGATATGATCCCGGATCTTGCGTATGGGCTTACGCTGCGGCAGGCCGCAGAAGCTTTCGCGGGCGGGGTGAGCGCGGAGCAAGCACAACGTCTCAACGTATTGCTGGAAGAATTTTGAACGTTTCAGGAACACGTTCCCGACGAAGGAACGCTAATTTCTACAAGCGCAGGAGACCATTATGGAGCTTACAAGACTTAAAGCAAACAGTCAATACAGACCATGAAGATATAGAAGTGGATATCCCCTGCAACACTACGG
This sequence comes from Oscillospiraceae bacterium, assembly GCA_025757985.1. NCBI lineage: Bacteria > Bacillati > Bacillota > Clostridia > Eubacteriales > Oscillospiraceae > Oscillospiraceae bacterium. Next base: position 2,157,052 of record CP107210.1, on the reverse strand, counting down.
CAGTGGTAAACCTGCCAGACGGAAGTTCGTACAAGATCGGAAGTGGTCCCTATACGTTTGATTGCGATGTAAAGCAGTAATTCCGGGCAAAACGTCAGATCAGCGGGCGGCACCGCGATGGAACGCCCCATTTTCCAACACACGGAAAGGAAGGATAACATAATGGAAAACGCTGTTACCAAAAAGGAAAAATTCAGCTACGGTATGTATTTTATGGGCCAGAACGTATTCTACGGCCTGATTGGATACATGACCACTTATTTCACGGATGTCGGCATCACGGCGGCTTTGGTTGCGGTCGTGGCACTGATCACAAAAGTATGGGATGCCATCAACGATCCCATCTTCGGCATGATCATGGATAAGGTGCATTTTAAGAAAGGAAAATTTCTCCCCTGGCTCCGAATTTCTGTCATCGCGATCCCGGTCTCTACCATTCTTCTTTTCGTGATCCCTACGGGCATCCCGTTGGTGGCCAAGCTCATCTGGGCGACCCTTGCCTATATGCTGTGGGATACGGCCTATACGCTTTGCGATGTGCCGATTTTTGGCATTGTCACTACAATGACGCTTGACCAGAAAGAGCGCGTGTCCCTGAACAGCATCGGAAGAATTTTTGCAATTTTTGCCGGCATTGTGACCGGCATCCTTTTGCCACTGGTCCGGCAGAGTTTGGGCGGCTGGGCTACGACTGTGATCGTGTTGTCCATTTTGTCCGCTGCCATGATGATCCCGATGTGTCTGTTTGCAAAAGAGCGCGTGATCGAAAGAGAAAAAGCACGGGATGGAGGAGCCGAGGAAAACTATACGCTGCGCGATATGGTCGAATGCCTGCGTTCCAATAAATACCTGTTGATTTTCTTTGCTGCTCCTCTTATCAGCAGTCTGCTCAATGTTGGTGCCACCTGGGGGTTATACATTGCCCGGTATTGCCTCGGCGGCGAAGAAATTGCTTCCTTTGTCTCGATGGCGGTGATCGTTCCGACACTGATCGGTGCGGCGATTGCTGTACAACTATGCAAGAAATATGACAAATTCAAAATTTTCTATTTCTCCTATATGTTTGCTTTGATTTTGGGCATCGTTCGCTACATAGCCGGATATGAGAACATGATGGTCTATGTGATCCTAAACGCACTGGGTGGATTTCCGCTGGGCATCGCCGCGATCCTGCAATACCAATTCACCCCCGATTGTTATGAGTACGGGCAGTACAAAACCGGACTGAAAATGCGTGGCGTTACTTTTGCGGCGCAGACGTTCTTTACCAAACTGAACGGTGCGATCGCAACCGCCGCCAGCGTTTTTGCCCTGACTCTGATCGGTTTCAAAGAAGGTGAGGGCGTCATTCAGGCGGCAGGATTTGCCGATAAATTGTGGACCTTCAGCTGCCTTGGCAGCATCATTGGGGGAATCTGCACGCTGCTCATCCTGCACCTGTACAAACTCAACGACCATGATGTTCAGCTCATGTCCAAGTGCAACAATGGTGAGATCACCCGCGAGGAAGCGGAAGCACAGATGATCAATCGGTACTAAGTCATCTCTACGTCAATCACTTGCGGCTGAGAAGCACTTTTTCCTGCATCCCTCCCAAAAATCCAATCGGTATCAGAATCCCGGATTTTTTGGGGGGGATTTTGCCGCATGATCCCGTTGGACGATCTGATCGGCTGTTTCTCGTTTGTACGGGAGAACAGCATAAAATCATTTGTTTTGCTAAACTTTGGAGGCAAGCTGCAACACATGAATGGATAACGCCCAAAGGCACCGACGACGAACGGTATAGCCTGCGGGAATTGTTTCAGTTCCTTCGCTTCAAGCCAGTCTGGACGCACTTCCTCACGATTCTGCTATCCACGGTCGGCACCTCCCTTAGCAGTGGCACCGGCACCTTTTTCTACACTTATATTATGAAGGATCTTAAACTGATGTCAGGTGTTTCGGTTGTTTCCCTTGTGATTACTCTGCTCGGCATGGCTGTGGCACCTGTTTTGGCAAACAAAGTCGGAAAGAAAAACGTTTTTCTCGCGGGGATCATCGTTGCCGTAGGTGGGTCACTGATCCGGTTTATAGATGTCCGGTCTCTGCTGCTGATCTATTTGGGCGCTGTTTTCGCCGGGATCGGTGGGGGTTTTATCGGACCCCTTGCCTACGGCATTCAGGCCGACAACACGATGTATGTGCAATATAAAACCGGCAAACGAGCCGAAGCCGCCGTCGCATCCCTGTCCTCTTTTGTCTCCAAAGCCGCCCAAGGCGTTGCGGGGGCAATCCCTGGATATATGTTGGCGGCAACAGGATTTATTGGAGGAGCAGCGCAACAACCGCAGAGCGTCGAAGGCGGCATCATCTTCTGTTCCATCATGCTTCCGCTGATTCTGTGCGCTGCTGCCGGGCTGGTTTTTGGGACCTTGTACCCTCTTGGAAAAAAAGAAGTCGATGAAATAACTCTGGCGATTGAACAGGGTGTCTCCACAAAATGACAACCCCAAACACTTTTTCTTACACGCCATCCACCAGAAAATCCAATCGGCATCGGAATGCCGGGATTTATTACGGAAGCAACGCAGCAACCACAGAGCAATGAAGCATAATGCTGCTCAAAAATGCCAGCGCAGAGGAAAAACGGGAGTTCGTGCGGACCTTTTCTGTTGTCTTTCTGCCCTTGGTCATATAAATCTCCGTTCCGGCTGCTCGCCTCTCCTTGATTTCTTTATGACCATTATACCACTTTATCCGGTTCCGCAGCTGCTTTTTGTCTTTGATCCCGTGTTTTTTGCAAATAGTCCGTAAACTGCCACCGCCTCCAAAATAATCCTGCACTGCTTGCAGCTTTAGCTTCCTGTCGTAGTACTTGTTCCTTCTTCTTGACATAATAAAGCCCCCTTAGTGTAGACTTGAAAATTTTTGCTTTTTTAGATGTCTACTCTAAGGGGACTATATCAATTGTCAGCGCATTATCAGTGAATACAACTATTCAAAAATGAGCATTTTGATATATATCATAGGAGATTACGGTACAATTCCCCAAATTCTTTGTCACCCCCGCTGTATCACCCGATACAGCGGTATTTTTTTATCAAAAAGGAGTTTTCTACCTGATAAACGAGAACAAAATCCGTATTCTGTATGTTCAGCCGGGCAAGCATCCGGAAAAACGGTTCGCTATGAATAAGCTGCGCACTCTTCAGCAGCTTGTCGGTGGGGATATGCAAGCCGTATACCCATGGTCAAAGGACGATGTGGCGCTTATCTGCAACGATTCGGGCAAGGTGGACGGTCTGCCGCTGAACCGTTGCATTGAGGACTACGATGTTATCGCGGGCAATTTCTTCATCTGCGGTTTTTCCGGGGAGGAATTTTGCAGCCTGACCGACAAGCAGCTCCGACACTACGAAAAGCTGTTTCGTGACCCGGAGCTGTTCTTGCCGACCCCCATTGGCATTATGCCGATGAAATGCACCCCTGACCAGTACAGACGCCTGATGCAGGAGCGCAGCGCCGCCAATCGTGGGGAGCGTTGACTATGGAGTATAAGAGCAAGCGGCTGATACGCGCGGCATTGCAAAAAGCTGAAGCCAAGCGAAAGCAGACAGTGCGGCAGGCGGAATCGGCAGCAGATACCGAGCAGCAGACGCCGGAAGAATACGCCCAGACGGTTGTTTCCGAAAAAGCTGCACACGCGGCAGAGAACTTGCAAAGCAAGGTGCTGGACACAGGACGAATCAGCTACCGTCAATTTCGGATTTTGCAGGAAAAGCGCCAGCGTGTGCCAACCACACACGTTGCCCAGCCCGCTGAAACAGAAAATACCCCCTTGGGGCAATCCGCTGACAAGAGAGAAACCTTCAAGCGCCAGCGCTTTCGGCAAAAGGCGCTGGATAAGCGGGAAATCAAAACGCCCGATTCCTACCGTGACAAAATGCAGACACTGAAACGCCAACACCTCACGCGCGAAACGGTGCGTCGCCATCTGCAAAAGCAGGCGGGCGGCACGGTGCTTGGCAGCGGCGTCAGACTGCCCGACACAGTTCCTGTCTTTTCCGGTGGAGGCATCAAGCAAGCCGCGCTGGGCAGAGTTCGCACGTTGCTACAAGCTGCGTGGCTGCGGCTGAAAGCGATACTGACGCGCACGATACGGCGTGCAGCCGGTTCGCTGATGGCGCTGCTTGGCGCGGGCGGCGTGGTGCTGTTGCTGGCGATGGTCATAGGCGCGGCCGCGGCGGTCATCGGCTCACCGATGGGCATTTTGTTTGCCGATGAATCTGGCGACCCGAACAGCATCCGCATTGCCGAAATCGTTGCCGAAACCAATACAGACTTTGGCACAGCGATCAACGACATTGTGTCGGCGCATCCGGAATGCAGCGAAACCACGATGGAATACGACTACGAGGACGGTCACACTTGGGCGAGCTACTGGCCCGAAGTGCTGGCCGTCTTTGCTGTACAGAACAACCTGAACAATGACGGCGATGTGGTCGTCATTGACGAAAGCAAGAAGCGGTTGATTCAGGACACCTTTTGGGCGATGCACGAAATAAGCGCCGAGGTGGAGGAAATAACCGCCACGCCGGAACCGACCGAAGACGAACCCGACCCGGAGCCGGTCACGGAGTACGTTCTGCACATCACGGTCAGCAGCAAATCGGTGGACGCGCTGGCAGATTTGTACCGCTTTACGCAAGACCAGCGGGACATTTTGCACCAGCTGCTTTCCGAGGAAATGCGCCCCAGTCTGCTTGCCCTGTGCGGTGGGATTGCCGTTGCCGATGGCGCGCTGTGCTGGCCGCTGCCGGGACATACTTATATATCCTGCCACTTCGGGGAAGTGGACGCTTTCGGCAATGCCGGGCATCGCGGCACAGATATTCCTGCACCGGAGGGAACACCCATCTTGGCTGCCCACAGCGGCACGGTGCTAATCAGCGGCTGGAACGACAGCTACGGCAATCAGGTGTTGCTGGATAACGGCGCAGGCTTGTCCACGCGGTACGCCCACATGACGCAAACTGCCGTTACCGCAGGGGAAGCGGTAACGGCAGGGCAGGTTATAGGTTATGTAGGCAATACCGGCGACAGTACTGGGAATCATCTGCATTTTGAGGTTATGCAAAATGGCGTGAGAATGAACCCCTTGGAGTTAGTGTTCGGACAGTAATGGTGAGATACTGGCAGTTTATAAGCAGCTGAAGCAAGAATCTTGATGATTGTTGTATGAACTATTTACCTTATATCTGTTACTTCGAGCAATTTCGACACAAATAAGAACTACAATTCATACTAGATTCACCAATTAAAAACAAGGAGTGGTCTTTTATGGAAAAGAAATTCGCAATGTCGTTATCACAATCCTATCGGAAGGATCTTCTCGATGCCATGCAGCTGGCTGAACAGGGGATGCTGTCGCCCTCGCAGCAGGCATACTGCTTTGAGGAAATCGAGGACACCAAGGGTACTGCATTGTACCCTGCGGACGGGGACGAGTTGTTCCGGAAGCTACGCGCTGCATTGGGCAAAAGAACGCAAATTTCCGAGCGCCAGCGGGCGGAAACCGAGCTACACAAGTTGGGCGTAGAACTCTTGTTCCATATCTATATAAACAGGTTCACCTTCGCAGAAATCACCCACAACACGGCAACCACCAAATATGACGCCATCATCTACCTTGATGAGTGTGCCACCAACGAGGAAAAGCGCGCCAATGCCGCAGCGATACGCAAGGCGTTTGATGCGTGGCTGGAGGAAAACGGTCTTACGGCAGATCCCACCTCCTTAACTGAAGTGCCCGATCCGTGCGAGGGGCGCTTTGATACATTAACCGGGGCGATTGCGCATATCGACCATATTTTACGCTTTCCCGACCTGCTGCATATCTGAAACACCGCGTCTGAAAAAACTTTTTTCAAAATTCGGTATTCATTCGTTAATATAATGGCAATCACGCGAAAACTGATACATCAATGCTGAACGCTCTACCGCGATTTATATTACAATATTTACATATTATAGTATAAATGGGAAAGGGTGTATCTGCTTGCTTCAGGTAGCCGAATATGAGAATTTTGTCCGTAAGCGCATCACGCAGCTGCGCCATCGCCTTCATGTTTCTGAACATAAAATGAGCCTTGACCTTGGCAAAAGCGGCAGCTATATGCGCAGTATTTCGATCGGCAAGGCAATGCCCTCAATGCACGAATTCCTGCGCATCTGTGAATACCTCGGCGTAACCCCGCAGGAATTCTTTACCGGTGCCGGGGACGAATCCGACCGTATCAACATTTTTAACCGACTGCAAGACCTCGATGACGGTGACATACAGAAATTGCAGATAATCCTTGATTGGATAGAAGAAAAGTAAATCCGCTTTCTGCCCGACAAGTTTTTGCTTGCCGGGCTTTTCTTTTTGTAGGGCTTATTTAGTGGAAAGGCGTATTGCATGGCAGATGTGCTTGACGCTCCGGTAAGCGGAGACATGCCGTATTAAGGCAGGGAAAACTTCAAGCGCTACTGTGTCCTTTCAAAAGTCCCTTCGCCGCGTAGTTTTTCGTGTATTATTCGTATGCCAGATGGTTTTTATAACCATCTGGCGTATTTTTTTGTTCCTTTTTTGTTTTGGCGGCAGAGGACCGCCGTTTTCTGCCCGCGCGCCTCCGAATTTTGAGGTCTATTCAATGAAACCCAAAATTCAGGAGGTTTACGATGGCAAAGAAAAATAAGCTATGGTTTAGTGGTGAGGACGCGCAACTGGCTGCGCGCTTTACAAAGTGTTTGACGAAAGCCCTTTACAATCGCCGCGTATCCTATCTGCGCGCGAAAGCAGAGGAGGCCGCAAACGAAATTTCTATCGAGGAATGTTCCGAGGAAGTGGATAAAATGTATATGCCTACGACAAGACCGGTGGAGGAAATTGTCGAATCGAAACTGATGTGGGAGAGCATCCGAAAGTATCTGCACAAGCTGACGCCGAGGGAATGCGAGGTTATGATCTCGCTGTATGTGGAACAGCTTTCTGTGTCCGAAACGGCTGCCAAGCTGGGTGTCGAAAAGAACACCGTAAGTACACACCGGCGCAACGCTTGCGAGAAAATCCGTAAGGAAATGGAGGAAAATTAAGATGGGCGCATTTAGAGATGCACTATTTGGGGCAAAGAACGGCGACAGCAATGCTGTGGAGCTGCTGTATAACCAGTTTTCGCCGCTTTTGCTGAAATGCAGCATAGTGAATGGTCACCGCGATGAGGACTTGTATCAGACCTTGCTGATTGAGTTTTTGCAGGTCATCCGGAAATTCAGGGTCTAAAAAAGAGAAAGTGGAGCCTCGGCTCCACTTTCTCTTTTGGTTTGGTATTCGTAATTACAGTTCCGGCAGAATAATCACAAATATGTCGTAATCGTAGGAACCGTCTATATTCAGGGGGTTTTTCTGGAACACCATATAGCAAAAAAATCACCATTCGTGTAGCCCGAAAAAATATTTTACCAAAATCGAAAATTTTTCTCGAACTTTTTTGATTTTTCGCGTTGTTCTTATATAGAGGGACAAAAAAGCCCTCTTTCCCCCTTTTCTGCACCTTGGCAACCGAATATCCGAATCACCGGCTACATACAACTGACCTTGCCGCAACCCAAGGAGCGTTTCGGCAGGTGCGTCCCGCCTCTGACGCGATGAGGCTGCCTAACCGCAGCGGAGCGCCTCCAGAGGCGGGAGAGGTGGCGTGGAACACATACCTCAAGCGAAGGGTCAGCAATCATGATACACACCGTGGCGATGCTCTCAAGGCGTCGGCGGTACTGCCAACAACGTGGTACAGGAAGTGTGAGCTGTTTCCAGCAGCCGGGCCGGTGGTTCGCCCTTATATCCGGGGAGTAGTGTCGAATAGGGTATACAATTTGATTCCAGATTATGGCGGCCACAAGTTTTCAACAAGTGACCGCCATGCTTGTGGAATTAAATCCGCAAATTTTCAAAAAAGAGGTGTTTTGTATAAGCAGCAAAGGATTTAACCAGCGCGATGCCTACCGTGTGATGCTGCGCAAGTATCCCGATGTGATGAACATCGAGCAGATGTGCGATGCCCTGCGAATCAGCACCAAAACGGGGTACAAGCTGCTGCATGAGGGCAAAATTCCGGCGATGAAAATCGGGCGCTCGTATCGCATCCCCAAAGCCCACCTGTTTACCTACCTTCAGATTTGTGGTCAACACTGTCGAGCAGAGAATCGACAGTGTTGATTGTTTTGCGCCGATGCGTTATGCTGTTCTTGTCAACAGCAGATCGGGGGCGACCCAAACCGAAGGAGGTATTTATTTATGGTCGCAGGGCATCTGCAAGAAAAAAATGGTATCTACTATGTGGTATTAACCTACAAAACTTATGACGGCAAACGCAAAACCAAATGGCAATCCACGGGCTTGCCCATCAAGGGCAACAAGCGGCGCGCCGAGGCGATGATGCGTGAGCTGCAAGACGACTTTGAGCCACCCGTTGACCCCAACGGTCCGCCCAGCAAAGCTATGCTGTTTGCGGATTATCTGGTGCAATGGCTGGAAATCGCAAAGTCAACCGTCAAGCTGACAACCTACGCCAGCTACAAAGAACTGTCGAACAGCAGAATCATTCCTTACTTTAGAAATCTCGGCGTTACGCTGGGCGACCTGAAAGCGGTTCATATCCAAGCATTTTATCAGGAACAGTTGGAGCGTGTGAAGCCCAATACGGTCATTCACTATCATGCGGTTATCCACCGCGCTTTGAAATACGCAGTGAAAACAGACCTGATCGATGTGAACCCCGCCGACAAGGTAGACCGCCCGAAGAAAAACGAATTTACCGGGAACTTTTACAGCAAGGATGAAATGAACGCACTGTTCGACGCTGTGCGCGGCAGTAAAATTGAGGTGGCAGTTATGTTGACTGCCTTTTATGGTCTGCGTCGCAGCGAGGTTGTAGGGCTGAAATGGGCTGCTGTAGACTTTGAGCAGAACACCCTTGAAATCTGCCACACGGTCACAACGGTTCGGCTGGATGGAAAAGAAGTACTTGTAGAATCCAATGGCACAAAAACCAAATCCAGCAAGCGCACCTTGCCGCTTGTACCGGTTTTCCGGGAACGGCTGCTGGCCTTGCAGGAGGAACAGAAAGAAAACCGCAAGCTGTGCGGTAGGTGCTACAACAAAAAATACGCAGACTACATCTGCGTAGACGCAATGGGCAATCTGCTCAAGCCGGATTATCTCTCCAATTCGTTCCAGATTATCTTGCAAAATTATCATCTGCGGCGCATCCGCTTTCACGATTTGCGCCACTCTTGCGCCAGTTTGCTTTTGGCAAACGGTGTCCCGATGAAGATGATTCAGGAGTGGCTGGGACACAGCGATTTCTCTACCACCGCGAATATTTATTCGCATTTGGACTACGCTTCCAAGGTTTCTTCGGCAGAAGCGATGCTGAACGGGCTTGGAATGGGTTCAAATCCGGGAAATGACACTTAAAAAAATGTGATTTCTCTCCAAAACAGGGCGTTTTCTCTCCTGTTATGAAATTGTCAAACTCAAAAATTCCGTTTTTTGCATAAAAAAAACGGTACAAAGTGCTTAAAAAAGCTCGTTGTACCGTTGATTGGCGGAGCATCAGAGATTTGAACTCTGGCGGCGCTACAAACGCCCTATCGCATTTCGAGTGCGACCCCTTCGACCTCTTGGGTAATGCTCCCTATAGTAATCCCCCAAAATCTTCTCCGGAAAAAGGAGAGAAAAGTAGGAGAGAACAGCAAATATTTAATTGTAGAAAATGGCGTGTTTTTGACGATGGTTCGCTAGAAAATCAATAGCAACTTCCAAAATGCCTGCTTGATTTCGAGTCAATCTCGTTACGACCGCTTCGATACGTCTGCTTATTTAGTTTTTATCGCACCGCCCCGCACAGCGTTTGGAAAAATGCGAGATTTCGATGCAAGATAACGATGAAAAGTTGAGTACGCGACACCCGATAAAGCCCGCCGTTATGGGATTTCCTGCGGACAAGGTGACCTGCCGGATGCAAACTTTCGAGTGCTCCCTCTTACGACCGCTTGAGTACATCTGCTTATTCGGCGGTCGGCTGTGCAAAGCAAATTGCGTATACAGTATTATACCAGCTGCAGCGGGGATTGTCAATTCTTCGGGGGCGGGAAGTTGGAAAATTTGGCGGGCGCTGTGCGGATGGCGGTGCTTCTAAGGTGCGGCCGGTGTGTTTGCGTAGATAGGCGGGGAAAAGGAGTCACAAAAACGCCGCGCGGGGTTTCCGGGGCGGGAGACACCGTGCGGCGTTGTGTTGGAAGGGGAACAGCAAAAGCCCTGCGCGATCAGGCGCAGTTTTTCAGGATGCCGAAGGCGGCGGCTACCAGAGCCAGAGGCAGCAGCAGCGGCAGCAGGCTGCCCAGAATGGCGAAAACCACCAGCAGCGGCAGTGCGATGACGAAGAGCAGCGTGGCGGCAATTTTGGCAAGGCCCCAGGTGACATGAAACGCCAAGCCGACCGATTTGACGAAAAGCCAGACAAAAACAAAAATGACAAACAGGGTAAACATACGATCTATCTCCTTTTTTCTGCGTGTCGATACAAGCTGCAGACAGGCAAGCCACCTTCGAGATGTCGGGACGATCGGGGCTGCCTTACTGTGTAATACGATTCTAGCATGCGGCTTATTGCAAAAACAGGTAGAAAAAAGAAAAATAGAGGGCTTTATTCTCTCCTGACAGAGAAAATAGCGGCTGCGCGGCGGCGTTTTACGGCTGCGACAGCTTGGCCTTGTAGGCCTCGGCATCGATCTGGCCGTTGGCGAGCATCCGCTCGGTCCAGAGCTGCAGCGTTTCGACGGTGACCGAGATGCGCTCAAGTTCCTGACGGATGCGGATGAAGTCATCGATCTCATCGCTGGAGATCTGGCCATCGGCAGTGATCTCGATCAGGCGCTCCTTTTTCTTGTCCATTGCGTTCAGGGAGGCCAGCATCTCGAGCACGATGGCGGACAGCTCCCGCACCGAGACCTGCGGCACATACTCCCGGCCGATGGGGCACTGGCGCGAGCAATAGTAGTTGCACAGCGCGGGCCGCTTGTATTTTTCGGCCATGGTCAGCACCTCATCGGGGCGGGGGACGGTGCGCTCGTTTTCAATCTTTTCAATGCGCTCGGGGGCTATCGTTTCCAGCAGCTCGCTGGCCTTTTCCCGGGTGAGGCCCAGTTCCTCGCGGGCAAGCTGGTAGCTGTTTTTGTTTTCTTTGGTGGATGTACGTCCCATGTTTGGCCTCGTTTCCTTATTATAGATAAAAGCGTAGCACATTTTCCGGTTTGCCGCAAGGGATTCGACAGGGAATTGTTGCACTTTGCGCGCGGAATTGCTATAATATATTCTGTAAATTTGTATGCAACGGAGGGCTTCTCCCATGAACTGGATCGATAAACTCGAACGCCGCTATGGCAACCTTGGTATACCGTACCTTATCAACGGGCTGATGATCGGTCAGCTGGCAGCGGGCCTGATCGTGCTGCTGTTCGACTGGAAATTTGCCTCGATGATCTCGCTCAGCCGCATCTCGGTGCTGCAGGGGCAGATCTGGCGTCTTGTCACATTTTTGTTTCAGCCCATCTGGCTGGGCGGCGTGCTGGGCGTGCTGAACCTTGTGTTTTACTTCTGGATCGGCAACGCGCTGACCCGCGTCTGGGGCGATTTCCGGATGACGCTGTTTATGGCGTTGGGCGTGCTGGGTGCCTGGGTGGGCTGCTTCCTGACCGGCTCGGCCGGGCCGAGCGCCATCTTCCAGAGCATGCTGTTTGCTTACACCTGGCTTTGGCCGGACCAGATGGTGCTGCTGTTCGGCATCATCCCCTTTAAAATGAAGTATCTGGGCTGGTTTGAGCTTGCCTTGTGGGCCGTCAGCTTTGTGATGGGCGACTTTGCGACCAAGATCAGTCTGGTGCTGGGGCTGTCCGGCTTTCTGGCGTTCTACGGACGCGAGGTCTTTGACTGGTGCCGCGATGCCCTGACAAGCTGGAAGCGCCGCCGCGACTGGGAAAACCGCAACCGCTGATTTTGCATGGATACCAAACTACCGATAGAAAGGGCGAATGTATTATGAAACTGATCACTGCGATCGTCAATAAAGAAGATTCGAGAAATGTCTGCAATGAGCTGCTGAAAAGCAAGTTCTATGTCACCCGTCTGGCCACGACCGGCGGCTTTTTGATGGCGGGCAACATGACGCTGCTGATCTGCACCGAGGATGAGCGTGTCGATGACTGCATCAATGTAATCTCGAAGTGCTGCAAGCAGCGCACCGAGATCGTGCCCGGCACCGCCACGATGGGTCTGGGCATCGAGAGCGCCATGCCGATGGAGGTCACGGTCGGCGGCGCTACCGTGATGGTTACGAACGTCGAGCGTTTCGAGAAGCTGTGATGCTCGAACGCCTGGCCGGCAATGACGCGCTCAAGCGTGAGCTTGGCACGGCGCTGCACAGCGGGCGGCTGCCCCATGCGGTTTTGCTGGTGGGGGAGCCGGGCTGCGGTGCGGGCTTTGCCGCGCGCTGCCTTGCGGCAGATTACCTCTACCCGGCGGGCGGCCCCCATGCCGAGGCCGTGCTGAAGGGGGAAGATACTGAGTGTCTGGCCCTGCGGGGCGAGGGTGCCAGCGGGCAGATCCCCGTCAAAAGGGTCCGCGAGGCCCGCGAGGCGATCCAGCGCTCGGCGCTGTCCACCGATGCGGCGGGCCGTGTGCTGTTCATCTACGGTGCGCAGAACCTGAACGGAACGCAGGGCTCGTCTGCCAATGCGCTGCTCAAGATCATTGAGGAGCCGCCCGAGGGGGTGCTGTTTTTGCTGACGGCACCCAGCGCAGCGGTGGTGCTGCCGACCATTCGCAGCCGGTGTGCGGCCTATACGATCGCACCGGTGCCGGTGGCGGACTGTGCCGCCCACCTGCGCGCCGAACGGCTGCCTGCCGCTGCGGCCGGGGAGCTGGCCTTTCTGTATGAGGGGCATATCGGCACGGCGCTGAAAAGCTGGAACGACCCGCCGACAAAGGCGGCGCTGGGCATGGCAAAAACGCTGTGCGGCTATGCGGCGCAGGGGGATACCTACCGGGCGCTGGCGCTGCTGACAAAGTATGAGCGCGACAAGGAGGGCTTTGCCGCGCTGCTGTGGCAGCTGGACCAGCTGTGCAGTGCGGTGCTGCGCCGCCCTGCCTACGGGCAGGAGCAGTGCGGCGGCCTGACGCCCGAGGGTGCCGCTAAGATCCTGCGGGCCGACGCCGGGGCGCGCCGCAGCCTGCAGGGCAACGGCAACCTGCGGTTGAATGTCGCCGTGCTGGCGGGGGAATTGACATAAACATCTGCCGCTGCGTTCCCGGGTCGTCGGGGACGCCGACCCCTACACTTATTTTCTTATATACCAACAATAAAAGGACCGACCCATGAAAGTAGTTTCCGTTAAATTTAAAGAAAATGGCCGGGCGTACTATTTTGACCCGGGCGAGTTCAAGATCAAGGAGGGCGACTTTGTGGTCGTCACAACGGCCCGCGGCACCGAATGCGGCGAGGTCGTGCGCGCGGCACATGAGGTGCCGGGCTTTTCCCGCGAGGTAAAGCCGGTGCTTCGGATCGCAGACGCCGTGGATGTGCGCCGTATGCGCCAGAACCGCGCCGATGTGCAGCAGGCCTACCAGATCTGCGAGCAGCGCATCGCCGCCCACGGCCTGAAGATGAAGCTGGTCGATGCCGAGTACACGCTGGACCGCAGCAAGCTGGTGTTTTATTTCACCGCTGACAACCGGGTCGATTTCCGCGAGCTGGTCAAGGACCTGGCATCGCAGTTCCACACCCGCATCGAGCTGCGCCAGATCGGCGTGCGCGATGAGAGCAAGATGCTTGGCGGTCTGGGCCTGTGCGGCCAGCCGTTCTGCTGCAGCCGGTTCCTGAAGAACTTCCAGCCGGTGTCCATCAAGATGGCCAAGGAACAGGGCCTGAGCCTGAACCCCGCCAAGATCAGCGGCTCCTGCGGGCGGCTGATGTGCTGCCTTGCCTATGAGCAGAAAAGCTACGAGTACCTCAATTCCATCACCCCGCAGGTAGGCAGCATCGTCCGCACGCCGGACGGCGAGGGGACCGTGATCGAAACAAATGTGGTCGCCGGTACGCTGAAGGTGCGCTCCAATGTCGAGATCCTGGCACCGCGCATTTACAAGCGGGAGGAATGTGTCTATATCCGCGGCGGCAAGCGCGCGCCGCAGCCCGCTGACCCGGAGGATTGACGGCCTGCGGCTGAGGAAGTTGCTTGTGTCTTACCGCTGAAAAAAATCAAGATATGGCACTTGCCAAAATCGAACGGATATGATACACTATGTATAACGCAGTAGGCAGAGCAAACCGACTGTGTGCCGATCCGGGGAGCAGCCGTGCAGGGCCGGATAGGTACAAAATATACAACTAGCACGGAGATAAGGAGTACATGATGGCTCATTCCGTTAACGAGTCCTGCGTTGCTTGCGGTGCATGTGTTGACACCTGCCCTGTTGGCGCAATCACTCTGGAGGACAAGGCTGTTGTCAATGCAGACACCTGCATCGATTGCGGCGCTTGCGAGGGCGTCTGCCCCACCGGTGCTATTCAGGCTGAGTAAGCTACATTAGCACAAATTCAGCGCGTTCTCTCCGGCAAAGAGAGAACGCGCTTTTTGTTTTGAGAACAGGCGTTTTTTATTGCAGCAGTGCCGTAGGGGCCGGGCATGCCCGGCCCCTACAGGTGCGTTACAGGTGCGCGGTTATTAGCTTCGCCTTCAGCAGATCCGCGGGCGGCTGGCCGGGGGCGCTGGCGGCTGTGCCGGAGGTCACGCCGAAGGTGGCGCAGCTGCCGAAGGCCCCGCCGCAAAAGCGGGTGACGGCACCCAGCTGGCCCATGCTCATCGTGATAAGCGGTGTGCCGGGGCGTGCGACCATGGCGCAGGCGGTGGCCTCCAGCAGGCGGGCGGCATCGGCGGCGGTGTGGGGCATAACGGCAAGCTTGGCAATGTCAGCCCCGGCGTCCGCCATGCCGGTCAGGGCGGCGGTCATCGCCTCGGTGGCGGGGGTGCCGTCAAAGTGATGCTCGCTGAAAAGCGCGGCGGCCCCGGCGGCGCGGGCAGCGCTGCGCAGGGCATCGCGGTGGGGGCCGCAGGCGCGCCACTCAATGTCCAGCACATCCACGCCGCCGCAGGCCAGCAGGGCGCGGCAGCAGGCTGCGTAGGCATCGGGCGTCAGGGCCAGCTCACCGCCCTCGGCCCGGGTGCGGATCGTGACGATAAGCGGCTTATCGGTAAGGCTGCGCACCAGCGCCAGCGCGGCGGTGTGGTCGGCGGCGGGCAGCGGGTCAAGGCGCAGCTCCACCAGCTCGGCGGCGGGGTCGGCCTGCGCGGCGGCGGCCAGAGGACGCAGGGCGTCAAGGCTGCGGGCGAACAGCGGCACGATGATGCGCGGCGCAGCGGCGGTGAGGGTAAGGCCGCGAAGGGTCAGCATAAAGATCATCCTCTCGGGGCGTTTTCTCTATTTTAGCACAATTTGGCCGAAGTGTAAAACAGTCCCGCATTTTCGCTTGAAACCCGTTTGTCAATACGGTAAAATGCTGAATATGAGGTGAATTTTATGAGCAAAATCACGATACCGGAAAATTCGATCCTGCTGCTGGAGGGCGGCTCGCTGCGTGGGCTGTACACGGCCGGTGTGCTGGATACATTTATGGAGAACGAGCTGTATTTCCCGGCGGTGGCGGGTGTGTCGGCAGGGGCGCTCAACGCGCTGAACTATGTCTCGCACCAGCCGGGGCGGGCGGCCAGCATCAACCTGCGCTACCGCCATGACCCGCGCTACTTCGGGCCTAAGGCGGCGCTGCGGGGCGGCAGCCTGTTCGGCCTGAAATTCATGCTGTACGATGTTAAAAAAGAGGTTCCCTACGATGAGGACACCTACCGGCACGGCGGTATGCGGATGATCGCCGTGGCAACGAATGTCGAGACCGGCAAGCCTGCCTACTTTGAGAAGGGCAAGACGGATTTTGATTTCAACGAGGCGGTGCGCGCATCGGCCAGCCTGCCGCTGGCGTCCACGCCGGTCATGCTGGACGGCCAGCCCTATCTGGACGGCGGCTGCTCCTGCCCCATTGCGCTGAACTGGGCGCTCAAGCAGGGGTTTGACAAGATCGTTGTCGTGACCACGCGGCAGAAGGGCTTCCGCAAGAGTCAGCCCGGCCAGCGGATGGTAGACCTTTACGATGATTTTTACGGCGATAAGCCGCTGTTTCTGGCCACGATGCTGACCCAGGAGCTGCGCTACAACGCCCTGATGGATGAGCTGGACGAGCTGGAGCAGAACGACCGCATCTACTGCCTGCGCCCGCAGGAGCCGATCACGATCAGCCGGTTTGAGGGCAATGTCGATACATTGACCGAGTTGTACGCCCGTGGCCACCGCGAGGGGCGGCAGGCGCTGGCGGGCCTGCAGGCGTATCTTGCAGGGCCTGCCCTGCAGGGGTGAGCACCGGCGGAGAATGCCGGAATACCCCCGCAAAAGAAACCTGAAACGCCGTGGGCCGGGGTGTTGCGTGAACGCCAAAACTGCGGTACAATAGCCTTGAACAGACAAAACAAAACCGTGAAAGGATGACCCCCGATGGTTAAAGGCGTTATTTTTGATATGGACGGGCTGATGTTTGACACCGAGCGGCTGTGGGATACCCTGTGGGAGCCGGCCTGCCGGGAGCTGGGACTGCCCCTGCCGCCGGATATGCAAAAGTTTACGGCCGGCGGGCGCGGGCTGGCGGGGGAAAACCTCTGCCGCCATGTGGCGTCCTACATACCCGGCGACCCGAAGAAGCTGCTGGCCAAGATCTGGCAGCTGGCTGACACCCGCTTTGCCGAGGGCGTACCCTGCAAAAAGGGGCTTAAGGAGCTGCTGACGGCGCTGGAGGATCTCGGTATGCCGCGCATTGTGGCAAGCTCCAGCCCGCGCAATATGATCGAGATGAACCTGCAGACCACCGGCACGGCGCGGTATTTCCATGATGTCGTCTCCGGCACCGAGGTCGCGCACAGCAAGCCCGCGCCCGACACCTTTCTGCTGGCGGCACAAAAGCTACGGCTTGCCCCTAAGGACTGCCTTGTATTGGAGGACAGCTTCAACGGCATCCGCGCCGGCCGCGCCGCCGGCTGCGTGACCGTGATGGTGCCGGACCTTATGCAGCCGACCGAGGAAATCACGCGGCTGTACGACCGGAAATGTGACGATCTGCTGCAGGTGCGGGATCTGCTGATCGAAGGAAAGCTTTGACCGCCAAGTTCCCTCTTGCGTTTTGACGGATATTGCGCTATACTAAGCGTTGGCGGCCCGCCCGGGCCGTACATTTGCGCTGTACTCCCGAATTGTAGGAGACGGCAGCAGGAGGAAAATTGAATATGAAAAACCGTACCAACATCCGTTGGCTGACCCAGCTTGCACTGCTGGTCGCCATTCTGCTTGTGCTGAACTACACCCCGCTGGGCTACCTGCAGATCGGCCCGCTGTCGGCCTCGCTGCTGACGGTGCCGGTGGCAATCGGCGCCATGACGATGGGCCCCACGGCGGGCGCGATCCTCGGCGGCGTGTTCGGCGCAACGAGCTTTATTCAGGCGCTGGAGGGCAAGTCTGCAATGGGCAGCGCCCTGTTTCAGGTCAGCCCGTTCGGCACCTTTGTGGTCTGCTTTGTGGCCCGCGTGCTGGTGGGCCTGTGCGCCGGCCTGATCTTTAAGGCGCTGTGCAAGGCACTGCCCAAAAAGGAAAAGCTCTGCTGCTTTCTGGGCGGTCTGGCAGCCCCCGTGCTGAACACCGCGTTCTTTATGGGTTTTCTGGTACTGATCTTCTATAACTGTGAGTATGTGCAGAATCTGGCCGGTACGCTGGGCGCTACGAATGCGTTCATGTTTATCGTGCTGCTGGTCGGCGTGCAGGCAATTTTTGAGTGGGTCATCTGCTGCCTCGTGGCCGGTGCGGTTTCCCTGCCGGTGCGGAAATATTTGAAAATGAATTAAAATAAAAATCCGATGGGATGTGTTGTCCCATCGGATTTTTTGTGAGTGAAAAGCCTTCCCCTCAGGGGGAAGGTGGCCCGAAGGGCCGGATGAGGGGCGGGTGTGCCAGAACCGAGCCGTAAAAGCGCAGCGAGGCAAGGCTGCCCCTCATCAGTCTGCTTCGCAGACAGCTTCCCCCTCGGGGGAAGCCTTTAGGCGTCACACCGCCCCGTAGATTCCCCTGACGCTGACCTCGCCGGTGAAAACGCGGGTGTCGCCGCGCTCATCATGGACGATCAGGCGGCCGTCGGTATCGACATCGGTTGCAACACCGGCACCGCCGTCATAGGTCACGCGGCGGCCCAGATTGACGCAGAGGGCCTTGTAGCGCTCCCGATAGGGGGCAAAGCCCTCTGCTTCATAGGTGTAGAGCGCGCGGTCAAAGCCGAAATCCGTCAGATACTGCGCCAGCCACTCGGGGTCGGCGGCGGTATCGACCGGCACACCCTGCAGGGCAAGGCTGGTGCCGTGGGGCAGGCCGGCGGCATCGAAATAGGACTGCGGCTGGGCAAGGTTGATGCCGATGCCAACCACGATGCTGTGGCCGTCCGGCGCGCCCTCGCAGAGGATGCCGACGATCTTTTTGCCGTTCAGCAGCAGGTCGTTGGGCCATTTGATCTGACATTCCACGCCGTAGCGGGCACGCAGGGCATCGCAGACGGCAAGGCTGGCAAAGAGCGGCAGGGTGGCGGGCTGCACAAGGTCTACCCGGATGACTGCCGTGTAATAAAGCCCCAGACCCGGGGCATCGGTCCAGCTGCGGCCCAGACGGCCGCGCCCGGCGGTCTGGTGGGTCGAGTAGACCGCGCCGACCGGGCCGAATTTGTCAAGATTTTGCTTGGCCCAGAGGTTGGTGCTGTCTACCTCCGGCAGATAGATGACGCTTTCATTCATAGTGAGGGCACCCTCTTCCAGCTGAATTCACAATGGCCGTCCTTAATGGTGATGACGCCGTAGCTGCCGCCGTCCCGCAGGCTGCCGGGGTTAAAGACGGTGGCCGCCGTGCCGACGCCGCGCACCAGCTCCCGGCGGTGGGTGTGGCCGAAAAGCGCAACATCGGCCCCGCGCTCACCGGCGGATTCAGCCAGGCGCTCGCTGCCCATCTTGACGCCGTAGTGGTGGCCGTGGGTGTAGAAGAAAAGCACCCCGCCGAAGGGGGCCAGCCCCTCAGACGGTTCGCTGTAGTTGACATCGCAGTTGCCGGCCACCCGGTAGATGGGGTAGGGGATCGGCGGTCTGCACATCTCAAGGGCGGCGTTCAGGTCATACAGACCATCGCCCAGATAGAACATGGCATCGGCGGTCTCATGCGCCAGCAGCCAGCGCAGGTCCCGCAGGCGGCCGTGGACATCGGAGACGACGAGGATTTTACACATAGAAATACTCCTAAGAAGATAAAAGATAGTAGATAAAAGATAATAAAATTGGTGAATCGCACCGCTTGCGCGGCGCTTAAAATTTGTTTTTGCCCCGCGGGGCAAAAACTCCACACTTTTTATTATCTATTATCTTTTATCTATTCTCTAAAAAATCACCCATTGATGAGTTGGCGGTACACCTCACCTTTGCTGAACGGTGTCCCGGCGGCAGCCTGCTTGGCGGCGGCGGCGGGGGGCAGGCCGTCTGCCTGCAGGGCGCGGGCGGCGGCTACGGCCTGCTCCAGCGTGGGGGCGGCGGCATCGGCCACGGCGGCGGGGTCGGCACCGGCCAGCACCAGCACATACTCACCGCGGGGGTCGTTTTCCTTATAGTAAGCAACGGCCTCGCCCAGCGTGGTCTTTTTGATCTCCTCATGCAGCTTGGTCAGCTCACGGCAGAGGGATACCGGGCGGTCCGCGCCGAACGCGGCGGCAAGATCCTCAAGGGTGCCGCGCAGCTTGTGCGGTGCTTCATAGAAGATCATCGTGCGGGTTTCGTTCTGCAGAAAGGTCAGCCGCTCCCGCCGGTCGCGCTTAGGGACAGGCAAAAAGCCCTCAAACACAAAGCGGGCGGTGGGCTGACCGCTGGCAGCCAGCGCCGTGACGCAGGCGGATGCGGCCGGGATGGGCACGACCCGGATGCCGCGCGCATGGGCCTCGCGGACGATCTGCTCCCCGGGGTCGCTGATGCAGGGCATACCGGCGTCACTGCAGAGCGCGCAGTTCTCCCCGGCCTCAATGCGGTTTAAGATGGCCTCGCCGTGGTGGAGGGCATGCTCGTAGTAGCTGACCATCGGCTTTTTGAGGCCGAGATGGTTCAGCAGACGCAGGGTCACGCGGGTGTCCTCGGCGGCGATGAAGTCCGCCATGCCGAAGGTGGCAGCCACGCGGGGCGGCATATCATCAAGATTGCCGATAGGCGTAGCGACAAGATATAAAGTTCCGGGCAAAACGAAAACCCCTTTTGATATTGATATAGTATTATTATAGCCGTAACAGCGGGTAAGTGCAAGCAAAAAAGCGGGCAGCGCTGCCATTCGGCAGCGCTGCCCGTAAATTTAATCCCCGCTCCGTTCCTCAAACCCGTACTCATGCTCCTTGAGGGGGAGGGTGGCGGTCTCGATGTTCTCGATGCGGGCCCAGCGGTTGGTGCGCTCGATCGTGGGGACAAGCTCGTCCAGCGCGGCGCGGGTGCCCTGAGCCTCCAGCGTGACGCTGCCGTCCCAGTTGTTGGCGACCCAGCCGGTCAGGCCCAGATGCTGGGCGGCGGCGCGGGCGTAATAGCGGAAGCCAACCCCCTGCACCTCGCCGGTAAAGCGCCAGCGGCGGCGGATGACACTCATGCGTCGATGCCCGTGACGGTGTAGTCCTTGGCCTCCACGGCGGCCTTCAGGTCAGCATCGGCTACATCGCGGCTCAGGGTGACAACGGCCGTGCCGGCCTCGTGGCTGACCGCGGCGCCGGTCACGCCGTCCAGTGCCTCCAGTGCCTTTTTCACGGTGGCCTCGCAGTGGCCGCACATCATGCCTTCGATATGAATGGTCTTGCTCATAATAACTTCCTCCGTTGTATCGTTTGTTTCGGCAGGCTGCACAGGGCAGCTGCCGGTGGGGCAGGCAGCTGGCGCGGCGGCCGGTGCGCGCGCCGGGGCTTTGTGCTTCGGCGGGGCATCGTGGGCGGCGCTGCGCGGGTCAAAGGTGTTGAGGCGCAGTGCATTCGTGACCACGCAGACGCTCGACAGGCTCATCGCGGCCGAGGCGATCATCGGGTTGAGGGTGATGCCGAGGCCGGTGAAAACACCCGCCGCCAGCGGAATGCAGACGGCGTTGTAGAAGAACGCCCAGAACAGGTTCTGGTGGATGTTGCGCACGACCGCGCGGGACAGCCGCACGGCGGCGGGGACATCGGCCAGATCGCTGCGCACCAGCACGACATCGGCGGCATCGAGCGCCACATCGGCACCGGCACCGATCGCAATACCGGTCTCGGCGCGGGTCAGGGCGGGGGCATCGTTGATGCCGTCACCGACCATGGCCACGCGGCCCTGCTTCTGCAGGCGGCGGACCTCCGCCTCCTTACCGGCGGGCAGGACCCCGGCAATGACATGGTCGGCGTCCAGACCGACCATCGCGCCGATGTGGCGCGCGGTGGCCGTGTTGTCACCGGTCAGCAGCACGACCTGCAGGCCGAGGGCCCGCATCTGGTCGATGGCGGGCTTGGAGGTGGGCTTGACGACATCGGCCACGCCGATGACACCGGCCGGCCGCCCCGCCAGCGAGAAGTAGAGCGGGGTAATGCCGTCGCGGCTCATCTCGGCACCGGCCTGCATAAGGTCATCGGGCAGGGTGCAATGCGTGCCGATGAAATCGGCGTTGCCGCCCGCGATGACTTTGCCTGCGACCTTGCCCTGCAGCCCCTTGCCGGGGACGGCAGTAAAGTCCGACACCGTGGCGTAGGAGAGCTTGTCGGTGTCGGCGCGCTGCAGGATCGCGCGGGCCAGCGGGTGCTCGCTGCGCAGCTCCAGCCCGGCGGCCATGCTGAGCAGGAACTTTTCCGGCACATTGCGGGTGCCGATGATCCGGACAACGCTCGGCTCGCCGGTGGTGACGGTGCCGGTCTTGTCCAGCAGGACGGTGTCAGTGTAGCCGGTGGTCTCAAGGCTGGCGGCTGTTTTAAACAGGATGCCGTTTTTGGCACCCACACCGCTGCCGACCATGATGGCTACCGGCGTGGCCAGCCCCAGTGCGCAGGGGCAGCTGATGACCAGCACGCTGATGCCGCGGGCCAGCGCAAAGGTGAAGGTTTGGCCGAGCAGCAGCCAGATCAAAAAGGTGGCCGCTGCAATGCAGATGACGGTGGGTACAAAGATGCCGGAAACCTTGTCGGCAGTCTTGGCCAGCGGGGCCTTGGTGGCGGCGGCATCCCGCACAAGGCGGATGACCTGCGACAGGGTGGTGTCCTGCCCGACACGCTCGGCCCGGCAGGTCAGTGCGCCGTTCTGGTTGATGGTGGCGGCGCTGACCGGGGAGCCGGGGAACTTGTCTACCGGCATACTCTCGCCGGTGAGGGCCGCCTCGTTGACCGAGGAAAGCCCCTCGGTGACGGTGCCGTCCACAGGGATGCTCTCGCCGGGGCGGACTAAGAACAAATCGCCGACAGAGACCTCGCTGACAGGGACGGTGACCTGCTCCCCATCGCGGAGCACGCAGGCGGTCTGGGGGGCCAGCTTCATCAGGCTTTTCAGCGCATCGGTCGTTTTGCCCTTGCTGTAGGCCTCCAGCGTTTTGCCGACTGTGATCAGCGTTAAGATCATCGCTGCCGACTCAAAGTAGAGGTCGTGGCGGTACTGCATGACGAGGTCGTCATTGCCGGAAGAAAGGCCAATGCAGATCATGACGATGGCAAACAGGCCGTAGGCGAGCGAGGCGCCTGCGCCGAGAGCCACCAGCGTGTCCATGCCGGGGGCGCGGGTTTTGACGCCCTTCCAGCCAGAAATGAAGAAGGCACGGTTGATCCAGCAGACCGGCAGTGTCAGCGCAAGCTGTGTGCCGGCGTACAGGATGGCATGCCAGCCGCCGCCGTGGAATACGCTGCCGAGCGGCAGGCCGATCATGTGGCCCATCGAGACATACATGAGCGGCACAAGGAAGCAGAGGCTCGCAATCAGGCGCTTTTTCAGCCGGGGGGTCTCGGTGTCCTCCAGCTCAGCGCTTTCGCTCTCGGCGGTGGCGGGGGATGCGCCGTACCCGGCGGCATCCACGGCGCGGAGGATGCGTTTGGCGGTGGCGTCAGGGTCGGCATCGGGGGTGTAATCGACCTGCATCGAGTTGGTCAGCAGGCTTACCGTGACCGATGCCACACCCGGCACCGCCGCAACGGCTTTTTCTACATGGCCGGCGCAGGCCGCACAGCTCATGCCGGTGATATCGTAGCGTTGCATGTGGGGTACTCCTTTTTTAGAGAATAGATAAAAGATAATAGATAATAAAAATGGTGGAGTTTTTGCCCAAGGGCAAAAACAGAATTTTGAGCGGAGCGTCAGCGACGCGATCCACCTGTTTTATTATCTTTTATCTATTATCTTTTATCTTAATTAAAACAGCCCTTCCGGCAAAACAATGTCGTTTTTCGGCACTCTGGCCCAGTCGAAGGTGCGGGCCAGATCTTGCGGGGTCGTGGGGGCGGGGGTGTCCTGCAGGCCGCAGGCGAAGGCCAGCCTGCCGATGATCTCCTCGGGCGAATAGCGGGTGCGCAGGTGTTCAAGGCTCTGGTCGCCGTCCCGCTTGGAGAGGCGGCGGCCGTCACTGGCCAGCAGCAGCGGCAGATGGTAAAACTGCGGGGCGCGCAGGCCCAGCTCGCGGTAAAGCCAGAGCTGGCGCGCCGTGCTGGACAAAAGATCGCTGCCGCGCACGACTTCGTTGACCCCCATCAGGGCATCGTCCACAACGACCGCCAGCTGGTAGGCAAACACGCCGTCCGCCCGGCGCAGGTAAAAATCCCCGCAGTCCCGGGCCAGATTCTCGGCGCAGGGGCCCATGTGGCCGTCCTCAAAGGCGATGACTTCATCGGGTACCCGCACCCGCCAGGCGGGGGCGCGGGTTTTGGCGCGCTCGGCAATCTCAGCAGGCGTCAGGCTGCGGCAGGTCCCGGCGTAGACGACCTGACCATCGCTGCGGTGGGGCGCACTGGCGGCGTGAAGCTGGCTGCGGCTGCAAAAGCAGGGGTAGACCAGCCCGCGGCGGGCAAGCTCCTCAAAATACTGCGCATAGACGGCACTGCGCTCGCTCTGGTAGACCGGCGGCTCGGGGCCATCGGCGGCAAGGCCCAGCCACGCCAGATCATCTATGATGGCGTCCGCGTAGCGGCGCGGGCAGCGCTGGGCGTCCAGATCCTCTATGCGCAGCAAAACCTGCCCGCCCTTGCTTTTGGCGCTCAGCCAGGCGAGCAGGCAGCACATCAGGTTGCCCAGGTGCATCCGCCCGCTGGGGCTGGGTGCGTAGCGTCCGGTCGTCATTCCAGCGTGTAGGTGCCGTCGCCAAGGGCACGCAGGTGGACGCGGTAGAAGGCGGCCACGGCCTTGATCATCGCCTCGGCATCCGCCACGGAGGCAGTTTCAACGGCACTGTGCATGGCCAGCTGCGCACAGCCGATGTCCGCCATCGGGATGGGCAGGGTGTGGCTCTGCAGGTTGCCGAGCGTTGAGCCGCCCGGCTCATCGGCGCGGTTGGTAAAGACCTGCACCGGCACGCCGGCCTTCTCACACACAGCGCGGAAAACCGCACCGCTCACGGCGTTGGTCGTGTACTTCTGGCTGGCGTTGTACTTCAGCACAACACCGCCGCCCATCCGCACGGGGGCGCAGGGGTCAGCCTTCTGCGGGAAGTTCGGGTGGGTGGCGTGGGCGTTGTCGGCGCTGAGCATAAAGCTGTTTGCCATCGCGCGCGCGGCAGCCTGCCCGCTGTGGGGCACAGCATCGAGGATGCGGTCCAGCACATCCCGCAGGAAGCTGCTCTCGGCGCCCATCCGGCTGGAGGAGCCGACCTCCTCGTTGTCAAACATGGCCCAGACGGGGGCGCAGGCGCTGTCGGCCTCGCCGGAGGCATCCAAAAACGCGAGCAGCGTTGTGGCGGCGCACTCCAGATCGTCGATGCGCGGAGCCATGAAATATTCGTTGTCGGGGCCGATCTGCACGGGGGCCTGCCGGGTGACAAGCTGCAGATCCCAGTCGAGGATATCCTCCGCCGTGATGCCAAGCTCCTCACAGACAAGGTCAGTCAGCGTGCGGCTGCCTGCGGGACCCCACAGCGGCTGCATGTCGATCTGGGGATTGAACACCTTGCCCTTGTTCACATCCCGCTGGAAGTGGATGGCCAGTGACGGAATGACGAGCAGGTCGCGGTCGATGTAGACAAGACGGCTCTGCACGCCGTCCTGCGTTTTGACCAGCACACGGCCGCCTACGGTCAGCGGGCGGTCCAGCCAGCTGGCCATGATCATGCCGCCGTAGCCCTCCACGCTCAGTCGGCGGCAGCCCTCATTCTCGGGCATGTCGGCCTTGATCTTCCAGCAGGGGGAGTCGCTGTGGCTGGCAGCGATGCGCCAGCCGCCGATAGCGTGCTGCGGCACCCGCCATGCAATGACAGCCGAGCCGTTGCGGGTGATGTAATAGCCCTTGCCGGGCTCAAGGTTCCAGTAGTCAGCCTCCTCCAGACGGGTGAAGCCGGCAGCCGCAAGCCAGCTTTCGGCGGTGGCGGCGGCGTGGAACGGGGTGACGGATTCCTGCAAAAATTCTACGAGTTCATCGTACATAGGTTGTTTTCTCCTCTTACACATTTCCCTGCGCAAAGGGCGGGGCGATCGTTCGATGTATGCTACTATTCTAACGCAAAAGCAGTGCAGAAACAAGTTGCAAACGCGGGAAAAATGCTCTATACTCAGTATATTCCAATGGTCGATTTTGACAAGTACGCACTTTTTAGAAACCGCTATCCAAAAGGAGAGTGTGACAATGCACCCGAACGAACACTGCAACTGCCGCTATGCCGATGTGGGCTGTGACAAGATGGAGCAGGTCATGGACCAGATCAGCGGCAAATGGAAGATGCGCATATTATTTATGGTGGGCGCGCACGGCACCCTGCGCTATGGTGAGCTGCGCAGGCTGCTGGACGGTGTGACCCACAAGATGCTGTCCAACCAGCTCAAGGAGCTGGCTGCGGACGGTCTGGTCGAGCGGATCGACTACAACGAGGTCCCGCCCCGGGTCGAATACCGGCTGACCCCGAACGGCGAGGCGCTGATGCCGATCTTTGATGATATTCAGGACTATATCCGCAAAAATACCTGCAAGAGCTGCTGCGCCCCGGATACAAGGCGGGGCTGCTGCGAATAGTATACGGCAGAGGAAAAGTACCACACAGGGGGGATCATGATGCGTAGGCTTGCAGTTCTTTTGGCGGCGGCAGTTCTTTTGGCAGGGTGCGGCGCGGAGGCGGCCCCGCCGACCGAGCCTTCATCAGCCCAAAGCGCAGCTGCCGGGGCACCGTCTGCCGCAGACACCGCAGCGGCGGTGCTGGACGGCTTTGTCTGCTATGGAGCGGATACGGCCGGCTGCAGCCTGAAAAGCGCACAGGCGGCGGCCGTGCTGGTAGAATACCTGAGCCGCGCCGACATCAGCGCCGAGACCGTGACCGACTGGCAGGGCGGGCTGGACGCGCAGCAGCAGGAACTGCTTGCCTTGAACTGGGACGGCATCCTGTACAACGCCCGTCAGATCTGCGAGGACCCGGCTGACGGGAGCGGCCTGTTGGAGGCTGCCGGCGTGACAACGGACTTTGGTACCATCGACCTGAGTGCAGTGCCCCAAAGGCTGGACGCGCTGTACGAGGTGCTGCGGCCTTCCGCATAGCGGAAAAACGCTTTGCAGGGCTGGGCGTGTGACCGGCCTTTTTCGACAGCGGAAAACAACCATCCCCAAAATAAACCGGCGTTCGGTCTTATAAACCAGCAGGATTCGACAGCGCGCTGTGTTACGATATACCTGCAAGCCGAAGAAAAGCAGACGAAGGCAATACCGCACAATTCCCGCCTAACGGCTTAAGCACCGCTCCGGCGGCTGCGGCACGGCATCTGCGTTGCCAAAATGCTCGATAAGACATCCAGTATTATCTGCGCTTTTGGCTTAGCAGCTGCCGCACCTCGCTCGCCGTATCGGCACTTAGAATTATGTGGTATTGCCCTAAATAAGAATAGCATCCCCACGCAAGGCAGCGGCGCTGTCTTAGGTGGGGATGCCTGAATGCAAAGGATGGTTATACGCTATGGAAAATCAGCAGATGAACAGACTGGCAGCCGCTTATCGCGCGGATCTCCTGTACGCTGTCGAGCGCGCAAAGCAGGGAAACTGCGCACCCTGCTGGCAGGATTACTGCATGGAGGAACTCGCCGCGGCAAAGGATACCAGCGCCTACCCGCAGGACGGTGATGCCCTGCGGGCCGAACTGCAGCGGCTGACGGCCGCTGTACCCCAGATCACAAACCGGGAGGCGGAGGCGGCTGAGCTTGCCGCATACGGCGGCAAGCTGCTGTTTTACCTTGATCGTGACCGCGGCACACTGGTCGAGCTGGCCTATCTGCCCGCGCCGGGCAGATACAGCGCCTGCGCCTACATAGATGCGCAGGCCAGCCGTGCCGACCGCCCGGCCTACGCCCGCAGCATCGCCGCGCAGCTTGACGAATGGCGGCAGGAGCAGGGGATTCCCTTTGATAAATCCACTCTGCCCGCCCACCCCGCCGACAGTGACAGCGGCGAGTTTGACACGGTGGAGGAGGCACTGGGCTACCTGTACACCTGCCTGCACTGCCCTGACAGCGTCCTGTGCTGAAAAGCCCCGACGCCGTAAGACCGGAACGGTTTTGCGGCGCCGGGAATGTTATTTTATGGGGGATATGCAATAAGAATGTGATTTTTTGATACGCAGCTGTCTGCTTACAGTTCGTACAGCTCGGTATACTTCTTCTTTAAATACTCGGTGAAGTGGTGTGGGTCGAACTTGCCGCCGCAAAGGCTTTCCACAAGCCACTGCGGCTCCTTCATGCAGCCCCACTGCCAGACGCGCGCCTTGAGGGCAGCCTTCAGCGGCTCCAGATCACCGGCGGCCCACTGGGCATCGAGGTCCATCGTTTTGCGCAGATCATCGACCGCCTGTGCGCCGTAGGCGCTGCCGAGGGCATAGCTCGGGAAATAGCCGAGGTCGCCCATCGCCCAGTGGATGTCCTGCAGGCAGCCGTGGGCGTCATCGGGCACATCCACGCCGAGGTACTCCTTGTACTTGGCGTTCCATGCGGCGGGCAGGTCGGCCACGGCCAGCGTTCCCTGCATCAGTGCCTTCTCCAGCTCATAGCGGACCATAATGTGCAGCGCGTAGGTCAGCTCGTCAGCCTCGGTGCGGATCAGGCCGGGCTCGGCGCGGTTGACGGCGCGCCAGACCTCCTCGGCAGTGACATCGGCCAGCTGATCGGGGAAGATTTCCCGCAGGGTCGGGTAGAGGAAGCTGACAAAGGCACGGCTGCGGCCGACAAGGTTTTCAAACAGGCGGGACTGGCTCTCGTGGAGGCCCATTGTGGCACCGCCGGTCACGGCCGTGTAGTCGTAGGCGGGGTCGATGTTCAGCTCATACAGCGCATGGCCGCCCTCATGGGCAACGCTGTAAAGGTTGGAGAACATGTCGCGCTCCATATAGTGGGTCGTGATGCGCACATCGCCGCGCCAGAATTCGGTGGTGAAGGGATGCTCACTCTCGGCCAGATAGCAGTGGGCCGGATCAAGACCCCACAGCTCCATGATCTTTTTGCTGACGGCGCGCTGACCGTCCAGCGGCCACACCTGATCGAGAAAATCGGTGCGCACGGCCTTGCCCCGGGCCTGAATGTCGGCGAGCAGCGGCACGATGGTCTCGCGCAGCGTGGCAAAAAACGCATCGCACTGGGCGATGGTCAGGCCCTTCTCGTACCGGTCAAGCCAGACCTCATACGGGTCGCGGTCGGGGGCAAAATAATGCGCCTGCGCCCGGCGGGCGGCCACGATTTTTTCCAGATACGGCGCAAACAGGCTGAAATCGTTCGTGCGCTTGGCCTTGACCCAGACCGGGATGCTCTGGTTGCAAAGCTTGGTGAAGGCGGCGTACTCCTCAGCCGGGATCTTTGCAATTTCATCGTACTGGCGCTGCAGCTGGCGGACCTCGGCCTGCTCCTGCTCGGTCTCGGCCTCGGCGGCAGCCTGCTGCAGCAGGGCAGCGGTGTCTGCGTTGACAAGCAGCTCAAAGCTGGCGCGGCTCAGCACCTCGCAGGCCTCGGCGCGGCCGTCGGCGCTGCCCTCGGGGGCAACGGTTTCGGCATCGAAATCAACGGTGTTGAGCGCGTAACGGTAGGCAAAAAGCTGCTTTTCCAGCGCGCGCAGGCGGATGATGGAAGGCTTCATGTTGGTGACCTCGTTTCATAGTGATGCCTTCCCCCCTTGGGGGAAGGTGGCCGAAGGCCGGATGAGGGGCAGGTCTGCGGGGGCAGCCCGTGAACAGGCTGCGGCGGAAGGTTGGCCCTCGTCAGTCCGCTTCGCGGACAGCTTCCCTCGATGGGGAAGCCTTTATAAGCATCATACCACATCTCGCGCACTTTTTCCATTGCCAAGCGGGGAATTTTGTGGTATTGTGGTTATACTATCGGGAAAAGGAGGCCCGCCGCCATGACGGAAAAGCCGCTTGTAAGTATTATTGTGCCCATTTATAACGCACAGGATCATATCGCGCGCTGTGTGGAGAGCATCCGCCGCCAGACCTACCAGAACCTTGAGATCCTGCTGCTGAACGACGGCAGCAAGGATGTCAGCCTTGAGGTCTGCAGGATGTACGCCAAGGTGGACCCCCGCATCGTGCTGATCGACAAGGCCAACAGCGGTGTGGCAGCCACTCGCAATATGGGTCTGCGTGAGGCAAAGGGAAAATACCTGCAGTTTGTCGATGCGGACGATACGATCCAGCCCTACGCCACCGAGCTGCTCGTCCGCCATGCCGAGGAGAGCGGGGCAGATCTGGTCATTGCCCATTACAACCGCATCTCGCCGCCCAAGCCCCGCGCCGAGGGCAGCCAGCGGCCCGAGCGTCCGACCCGGGTGCAGACCTTCGGTTTCCTGATGGAGGGGCCGATGACGAAGGAGGAGTTTGCCGCCGGGCTGATGCAGGAGCCGGCCAGCTTCTACTACGGCGTGATGTGGAACAAGCTCTACCGCGCCGACATCGTGCGCGCCCACGATGATGTCATCTGCGCCGAGGATATGGACTGGTCGGAGGATCTCTACTTTAACCTGAGCTATATCCGCTATGCGGAGAAGTTCTACGCGCTGTCAACGCCGATCTACAACTACTTCAACACGCCGGGCAGCGCGGTGCATACGGCGCTGAACCCGGTGAATGTGGTGGCCACCCGTGCCACGCTGTTTGCCTATTACAAGGAGCTGTATGAGCATCTGGGCCTGTATGAGGAGTACAAGCCGCAGATCTATAAGTATCTGGTTGCTGTAGCAGAGGCGTGATGCCCGCCGCGAGGCAGGGCACTTATGGTGAGGTTGAGGGCCGGGCATGCCCGGCCCCTACAGGGTATAAACAAAAAACCGTCGATGATATATCGACGGTTTTTTTGTTTATACCCAATGCCCGAAGCGGTATTTGGGTTCTGTCGGGTCCGGCACACGGAACTCATTGCCGAGGTAGACCTCGATCGCGTTTTTCTGCAGGCGGCGGGCAACGGCCGGGGGCAGATGGTCAAAGCCCTCCCGCAGGTTGGGCGGGCGTTTTTCGGGGTGGTGGCAATCGCTGGAGAGCAGATGCACAAGGTTCCAGTCCAGCAGCTTGTGCAGCCAGCGGCTGGTATGCCCCTCGCGGATCAGGCCGGTTGCGTTGATCTGCGCCAGGCACCCGGCATTGACCCAGTTGTACAACAGGGTGGGATCCTCGGTCACAAAGGGGTAGCGCTCGACATGGGCGAGGATCGGCGTGTAGCCCTGAGCACGGATGGCAAACAGCGTTTCATCAATGCCCGGCGGCTGGATGGTGGTGGGAAATTCAATCAGAATGTAGCTTGTGTCGGCAAAGGCCAGCTTGCTCAGATCAAGGCTGGGCAGAGCGGTGGAATAGTACACCTCCGCCCCAAGCTTGCCGGCTACGCGCAGCCCCTCGGTGCGGACCGCAGCCGCGACCTGCCGGAAGGCGGCCTTGCGCAGTTCGACAAACTTTTCTACTGTGATGCGCTCATAATGAAAGTGCGGCGTAAAGACAACGCCGACAACGCCGTCAGATACCTCCCGGCGCAAAAGCGACATCGACATATCCAGATCTCTGGCGCCGTCGTCAATGCCCGGCAGGATGTGGCAGTGCAGCTCTACAAGAGAGTTTTTCATTCATCGGTTTCCTGTTTGGAGTCGTAGTAGCCGTACGAATAGGCGTAGGAGTAGCCATCGCGGCGGCCGGTCTTTTTGGCGTTGTAGCCGTTCATGATGACGCCCAGAATGTGGGCGTTTACGGCCTCGAGGTTCTTTTTGCTCAGCTGGGCACCCTGGATCGTGGTGACGCCGGGGCGCACAACGAGCAGCACACCGTCCGCCACGCGGCAGAGGACGGCGGCATCGGTGACGACAGAGACGGGGGGCGTGTCAACGATCACATAATCGAAGGCGTTCTGCAGCGCCTTAAAGATCTTCTCGGTCGTGGAGGAGGCCAGCAGCTCTGCGGGGTTCGGCGGGATGGTGCCGACCGGCAGGACCGTGATGCCGGTGTCCTTCATCCGGATGAGTGCGGAGGCCAGTGCATTTTCCTCATGGGAGGTGATGACATTCGTCAGGCCCGTGCGGCTGCGCGGGATGCGCAGATAGCGGGAGACGGCGGATTTGCGCATGTCGCAGTCCACCAGCACGACCCGCTTGCCGGAGGAGGCCAGCGTGATGGCGAGGTTGACGGCAACATTGGTCTTGCCCTCCTCGGGGACAGAGGAGGTGATCAGGATGGTCTTGCAGCTGCCGGAGGCAGAAAGGAACTCCAGATTGGTGCGCAGGGACTTATAGGCCTCGGTAAACTGGAACGGGGCATCGGAACCGACCGTGAACAGTTTGCGATGGTTCTTTTTTGCGGGCTTGCTCATTTCTTTTTGCCTCCCTCATATTCAGGGATGACACCGACAACGGTGAGATCCAGATACTTTGTGACATCCTCCTCGGTGTTGATCTTGTTGTCCAGCAGGACGGTGAGGAAGATGATGCCGAGGCTGATGACCAGACCGGCCACGCCGCCCATGGCGGTATTGCGCATCGTGTTGGGGGAGACGGGATCGGGGTTGATCGAGGCGCTGGAAATGACCTTGACCGAGCCGGCCTCGACAGATTCCAGAATGACATCGGGGGAAACCACGGTGATCTGCTCACAGACCTGACGCGCCCACTCGGGGTTGTCACTCAGGACGGTGACCTTCATGACCTGAGTGTCGTCCACGGCGCTGACGGTTACGCGCTCAGCCAGCTCGGAGTAGGTCAGATTCAGGCCCAGATTGTTGATGACCTGCTGCAGCACGGTATCACTCTTGATGATGATGCTGTAGGTGGAGACCAGCTTGGTGGCGGAGTTGATCTGGTCGCTGGTGACATTGCTGGTGGTGTCCTGCCGGGTGTTGACGATCATAAGCGCGGACGCCTGATATTTGGGGGTCATCAGGAACTTGGAAACACCAAAGCCGGCGCAGGCCAAGATCAGGGTTGTGAGAATGACGGCCAGCAGGTGCTGGCGGACGGCATTCAGGACCTCTAAAAGGTCAATGGTTTCGTATTCTTCGTTTTCCATGCGTATCCTCCGATTAAGTGTTTTGACGGCGTTTGGTGCGGCTTCCGGCGGTGAAGGTCAGCGCCAGCAGGATCACGGCAAGGGCACCGTAAACCAGAGCGAACAGGCCGAAACGGCCGAAAAGATTCTGGACATAGGTGATGATCAGCTGCTTGACCGAGGCGGGGTTGAGGTTCAGATTGTTCAGGTGCATGGCAGGCACAAGCGCGGTGGCCCCGATGCTGCACAGAACGGCCGATGCGGTGAAGGCAAAGGTCAGACAGCGCACGGCGAAGCGGGGAGAAGCCGCCAGACGCAGCATCAGGAAAATGCTGGCGGCGCAGACAAGGGCCATGGCGGCAACGCTGATGGGCACAATGCGGTCAAACTTCTCAATGATGGTGTACAGCTGGCTGGCCAGCGGAATGGCAACATAGTTGGCATAGTCAAGGCGGCAGGCATCGGCAACGATCGCAACGGCAGACTCCACATCGGAAGTGACATCAACGCCGCGGGCATTCAGGTTGGCAAGCAGAGCGTCATAGGTGGCGGTCTGGATGCTGTCGCGGCTGTCAAGCGCTGTGTCGCCGTCATACAGCCGTGTGACGGCGCTGTCCATGTCCGCAGTGATCTGGTCGCGCGAGATGGCAGAGGTCATTACATCGGCAGAAAAGCCGGAGGAGGCACCGTAGCTGACGAAGTTGTCATACAGGTAGGTGTACGCAGTCTCGCTGAATCCACTGCGTGCGACCTGCTGCTTCATAAAAGTGGGGCTGCAAATGGTGGTCAGCAGCACCAGAAAAAAAGCAAGCAGCGTCAGCAGAAGGCTGGACAGCCAGGACATGATCAAGGCCCAAACGGTATTGCCCTTGGAACGGGGGCGTGCGGAGACATTCTTATGCATATTCAACACCCCCTTAGCTGTTCTTGTCCAGCACGGGGCCGGATACATATTTGGCATAGACGAAATAGCGGTTCGGGGTAAAGCCGAGCGCATCAAAGGGATAGCAGGTGTACAGGATCAGGTTTTCATCGGTGCGGGAGAAGTCATAGGAGGTCTCGTCCTGATAATCCATGACCTTCATCTCGGTGACCTCGTAGGTGTAGACGCCGTAGTGGGTCGTGATTGTGACGGTCGCGCCGACCTCGGCGTGCTGCAGGTCATTGAAGAAGGTGTTGTTGTGGCCCGCCAGCAGGATGGTCTTGCCCTCGCCGGGAATGCCGGCGCCGCCATTGTCTGCGTAGGTGCCCACGCCCTGATTTAGGATCTTGTTTGTGTCACCGTAAAAGACCGGGGCGTCCACATTGGTGCCGGAGACGGTGATCGTGGCATAGCGGTCACCCACAGTCGGGTAGGTGACAGAACTCAGGGGGATGGAATCGGGCTGGGAGGATGCCTCCTCCGCAGCGCCGCCATTGATGACGGTGGCTGCATTTGCCAGAAGATCCTGCGGCTGCGCAACCTCCGTGGTCGTGAGGACCCAACTGATAAGGGCTTGATAGGGGGCAAGCAGGATTTTAGTTGTGGTGAAAAAAATTACGGCACTGATTGCCGTGAAAACCAACGGCACAACCACATAGGCCAGCGGACTGCGCCGCACAAAAGAATGCTTTTTGTTCGACTGCATAATAAAATAATTTCCCTTCTGATGCAATGAAATCCCAAACGGCTTCGATAAGCTCGACTCTCTATGTATAAAAACGGCCAGTCAACACAAAGTTGACAGTGCCGTGTAAACAACGAAAACGGGCAGAGCCGAAGTTCTGCCCGTCACTGATGATAAGTCATCAGTGTGTGCAACTGTCTTACAGCGCACGCTCCTTGCGGACGGCCATGCCGAGGACGCCGGCAACAGCCAGAGCTGCAACGGCGAACACAACGGCAGAGTTGTCACCGGTAGCCTTGATGACTGCAGAAGTAGCAGTCAGGGGGTTGGCACTGGCAGACAGGCCCTTCTCAGCAGAAGCGGTCTCGGTGATGCCGTTAGCAGTAACCTTGACACTGACCTTCAGCTTGGAAGCATCAGAGATGTCAAAGACAGGCTCAACACTGACGCCGGCAGGCAGCAGACCATTGACGGTCTTGATGCCCTCGTTCACATAAGTGATAGCAGAGTTGGCATCAGCGGTGCCAGCAACGGAAGAAGCAGTGTTGTTGACAGCATTGACCAGAGCGGACTGGTTGTCGCGGATGGTGGCCAGCTGGCTGGGAGTCAGGCTGTCAACCGTGCGGCTCAGGGTGGTGACACCCTTCTGAGCCAGGAAACCCTGGATCGTGGCCTTAGCCTTGGCGGTGTTCTGAACATCAGCAGCAAAAGCGGAGGTCGCGAAAACGCAAGCCATCACAACGCCCAGCAGAACGGCGACGAACTTCTTGAAGTTGTTCATTGGTAGTTTCCTCCTTTCCTCGAAAAATATATACGGCATAAACCGCATATACCGCGCGGCGGAACGGAGATAGACCATCCCGACTGTAACGGTACTAAAAGTATAGCACAAAGGATTGCAAATTTCCAGAGCAGATACGAAAAAATACGAATTTTGGATAAACTAACGAAAAGCGGCCCACCACACGAGATTTCATTGACTGATTTTAGAAAAAAAGCAGAAGTGTTATGCTGAAACAGCCCGAAAGGAGGCTGCTTTATGCTGCGTATTGAAAATCATGCTTGTATATGGTACAATAATCGTAACTATTCGGCCATACGGAGGTCCGTCATGCATTATCATAAAGTACCGCTGCTGTGCTTCTTGAACGCGGCAACTGAATTTATACTGCTCGTCACTGTGTTCATTCTGGCTGGTGTGCTGCGCGCGTTCAGCCCCATCGGCAGCCAGTTCGGCATGTGGGATGTCTGGACCTTCCTGCCGGTGGCGGGGCTGTATGCCCTTGCCAATGTGGCCTGCTATGCGGTCGAGGGAACTTATCGCACGCTGCATGTCAAGAACTGGGGCAAGCAGCTTTTTCTTGTCGGGCTTACAAACCTCGCCGGTCTGGCGCTGATGGCTACCGTGTTCTACACCTTCCGGGTCAATCAGCTCTCCCGCCTGCTGCTGGTGTACTATTATCTTTTGTCCATCGTGGTCATTGTGGGCAAGCGGTTTGCCTTTGACAAGGCCGCCGATGCCTATGTGCGCAGGAACGACATTGCCTCCCGCACGCTGCTGATCGGCAGCGGGGAGCTGGCGCAGCGGTTCTACGCCGAGACTTTCCGCGGGAAAAGCCCGGTGTCGCTGCGGTACAGCGGCTATCTGGCCCCCGCCCCCTGCAAGGCCCTGCCCGATTACCGCGGCACCGTGCAGGACCTGTACCGGGTCGTGCGGGACAACCGCATCGAAACGCTGGTACTGGTGCAGGATGTGCAGGATGCCGCCGAGATCCGCCGCATCATGCTGCTGGCGGACAGCTACCACCTGCGGGTCGCGGCGGTGCCGGTCTACAACGATTTTATGACCGCGCGCAGCGAGCTGGACAGCGTGGGCAGCATGCGCTACAC
The DNA here is from genome assembly GCA_025757985.1 of Oscillospiraceae bacterium. NCBI lineage: Bacteria > Bacillati > Bacillota > Clostridia > Eubacteriales > Oscillospiraceae > Oscillospiraceae bacterium. The sequence goes on along the minus strand of CP107210.1, from coordinate 2,120,665 downwards.
CAACCTGCATCTGATGGACACCTGCGACATTATGGGCGTGAACATTGTGGTCACCGACATGGACAAGACGCTGCGCCTGATCGAGGAAAAGCTTGAGGATTGGCGCGGGAAATACATCTGCGTGGCAAATGTCCACACAACGGTGACGGCCCATGAGGACCCGGACTATCAGGCTGTGCAGAACGGCGCGGTCATGGCGCTGCCCGACGGCGGCCCGCTGTCGAAGTACAGCCGCCAGCAGGGCTACACCAATGCCGCCCGCGTGACCGGCCCCGATCTGATGAAAGAGCTGCTCCGGCAGAGCGCCACAAAGCACTACCGCCACTATTTTTACGGCTCCACGCAGGAAACGCTGGACATTCTGCGCAAAAAGGTTGAGGAAAACTACCCCGGCGCCGTGATCGCCGGGATGTACTCGCCGCCGTTCCGCCCGCTGAGCCCCGAGGAGGACGAGGAGGTCGTGCGCAGGATCAATGAGGCAAAGCCGGATTTTGTCTGGGTGGGCCTTGGCGCGCCCAAGCAGGAGCGCTGGATGGCTGTGCATGAGGACCGCGTGCAGGCGCTGATGGTCGGTGTCGGTGCGGCGTTCGACTACGAGGCGGGCAACATCCGCCGTGCGCCGATGTGGATGCAGCGGCACAATCTGGAATGGCTCTACCGCCTTATGCAGGACCCGAAGCGGCTGTTCAAGCGGTATTTTGTGACGAACACCAAATATTTGTGGTGGACCTGGAGACAGTAAGGCAGCTTTGTAAGAGCATCGCGCCCTTTTTTGGGCGGCGGTGCTCTTTTTTGTTTGTTTATATGTTGTTTTCGGGTTTCCACGCTCTGCGGCAAAAAGCGGCGGGCGGGCGTGGTATAGTCATGGCTGTCCGGACATACACTGTAGGCGGCCCGCACGGGCTGCCGGTACATTGCGGAGGGTGACTGTATGACTGTATCAAGCAGAGAGCATCTACCTATCAACACGGAAAAGCTGCTGCCCGGCGCGCGCAGCGCGGCGCTGCTGTGGCAGGGGGCGGCGCTGCTCGGCGGTGCGGCACTGGGGGCCGGGCAGGTCTATGGCGGTGCGGCACCGTTCGGGCTGGCGCTCGTCATCGGCTGCCCGCCCGCCTACTGTGTGGCGGCGGCGCTCGGCACGCTGGCGGCAGGGTTGGCGTTTCAGCCGGCGCTGCTGGGGATCAAGCTGGGGGTGGCGGCGGTGGCGGCCGCCACGGTGCGGCGGCTTGTCGATGGCAGCACAAAAGCCGGTGTGCTGGCCGGCTGCCTGACGCTGACGGCAGCGCAGGTCATACAGCTGCTGCTGGTGGGGGGCATCCAAAATTTTTCCCAGACCGTCACGGTGGGGTGTACCGCCCTGCTGGCGGCGGGGTTCGGCTGGGCGTTTGCGCATTTTCCGGCGCGGGAGCCGCGGGGCGTCTGCCTGTGGCTGGCGGTGGCCACGGCCTGCCTGCAGCGCTGTGCCGCCGGGCCCTTGGCTCCGGGCCTGGCGCTGGCCGCCGGGGCAGGGCTGTGCGCGGCCATGGCCGGAACGCTGGAACAGACGGCGGTGCTGAGCATCGCGCTGGCGGCGGCCATCACGGCATCCGGCCCGGCGCTTGCCTTTGCGGCGCTGGCGGTCGCGCTGGGCAGTCTGGCGGCGGCCTGCCTCTGCCCCGGGGAGCGCTGGCGCTGCGCCGGGGTCTTTGCGGTGGGCTGTACGGTGGGCGCGCTGGCAGCCCCCGATGCGGTGCATGCCGTGCCGCTGGCCGTCAGCGCCGGGGTGGGTATGGCGGCGGCGATGGCGCTGCCCTCCGGGGCGCTGCGCAGGGTCTTTCCCCCGCCGGCCCCGCCCGTGCAGGCGCAGGGGCTGAGCGGTGCGGCGCGCAAGCTGTCCGGCGTGGCGGATGCCCTGAGCGACATTGCTGACACGGTGAATGCCGTCTGCCAGCGGCAGATGCCGCCGAAGGGAGAGTGCTTTGACTTTGTGGTCGAGCAGGTGGCGCGCACGACCTGCCAGAACTGCACCCGCCGCAGCCGGTGCTGGGTGCGCGGGTATGCCACGGCGATGGACGGGCTGTACCACCTGAAGCCGGTGCTGGAGAGCCGCGGCCGGGTGGAGGTGCAGGATCTGCCGGGGCAGCTTTCGGTCTGCATCCACCCGGCGGACCTCTGCACGGCGGCCAACCACGGCTACCGGCTGTGGCGCAGCCGCCGCCAAAACCGCGCCCGGGCGCAGATGCTGCGCACCGCCCTGACGGAGCAGTACAGCGCACTGGCCGGGGCGCTGGCCCAGCTGGCCGGTAAGCTGGGGCAGGCGGGTCTGCCCGACCCCCGGCGGGAGAGCCGGGTCGCCCAGCTGTTTGCAGGGCTGGGCCTTGAGGCGCTGGAGTGCAGCGTGACCGCCGACCTGGCCGGGCGGCTGACTGCCAGCGTTACGATCTGCCGCACCCATTTTACCCGGGAGGAGATCGCGGGGCTGACGGAGGAGATGAGCCGCCTCTGCCGCCGGGATATGGATCTGCCAGAGATCACCCACTGCCGCACCGTCACGATGCTGACCTTCGGCGAGCGGCCGCTGTTTGCGGCGCAGTTCGGTGCGGCGGCCCACGCGGCGGCGGGGCAGAGCGTCAGCGGCGATGCGCTGGATCAGTTCTGTGATACGAGCGGCCGCGCCCAGATGCTGCTGTGCGACGGCATGGGCACCGGACGGGCGGCAGCGGTGGACGGCCAGATGGCCGCCAAGCTGACAGCCCAGCTGCTGCGGGCCGGCTTTGCGGCCGAGAGCGCCGCCCGCCTTGTAAATGTGGCCCTTGGGCTGAAGGGAGCCGAGCAGGAGGCCGGGGCCACGCTCGATCTGCTGACGGTGGATCTCTACACCGGGCGGGCCGGGCTGTTTAAGGCGGGGGCGGCACCGAGCTTTCTGGTACGGGGCGGTGTGCCCCGGATGCTGGACGGCGCCAGCCTGCCGATGGGGGTGCTGGACAGTCTGGTGGGGCGGTCCTCGACCTTTGCGCTGGACGCCGGGGATTGGGTGGTGCTGGTCAGTGACGGTGCCCTTGCGGACGGCAGCGACTGGCTGATGCAGCAGCTGCAGCTCTGCGCGCGGCTGGGCCATACCCCGAAGCAGGCCGCCGAGACGGTGGCCGATGCCGCCGCCCGCCGCGCCGGGGAAAAGCGGGACGACATCACGGTGGCGGTGCTGGCGCTCAGCCGCCGGTGACAAAAAAGCCCCTGCACCGCGGAAAACGCAGCGCAGGGGCGCGGGATCAAAACAGCTTTTGCTTGCGGGTGGGCTGAGGGTCGAAGGGGGTGTCCTCATGATGGCGGCGGACAAAGACCTGCCGGGTCTTTTCCGTCACGGTGCGGCCGTTGTGCCGGGGGACCGAGTAGAAGGTCCGGGTAATGTTGTAGTAGCCGAGCAGATGCTGGACAAGATACTGCGCCACGGCGGGCAGACAGTCGGTGTCCTCGATGTTTTCGTAGTTATAGTCGCCGTAGAGAAAGCGAACCTCGCCGGTGCCGGCGTAGAGGATGATGCCGGTCTCGTCAAGCAGCACCTCGCGGATGACGCTCTGCTGCAGGCCGGCGGTGCCGCATTCGGCGGCGCGCTTGGTGGCTAAAGGGCGCTGCTCAAGCGGTACGCTCTGGGGGTCCAGCTTTTCGGTGCCGCGCTGGCCGATCTCAAGCAGGATGTCCCGCATCATGCGGCTTTCCAGCAGCGGACGGATGCGCTCCTTCGCACGGACTTGTTCGGTTTTGTTCTGGATGGTGGTGATCAGGCCCATGGGGGCGCCTCCTTGCAGATTTTGACGATATATGCTTAGGGCAACACCGCATAATTCCCGCCTTACGGCTTAAGCACCGCTCCGGCGGATCTCCGCGCCAAGAGCCGCCGCAAGCGGCGGTTGCGCTCCGAAGCGCCTCGCTGCGGCTCGGTGTGCGGCACGGCATCTGCGTTGCCAAAATGCTCGATAATACACAAAGTATTATCTGCGCTTTTGGCTTAGCAGCTGTCGCGCCTCGCTCGCCGTATCGGCACTTAGAATTATGCGGTATTGCCCTAGTATACCACAGGCGGGGCAGCTGTGACAACTGCCCCGCCTGTGAAAATTGTAAATTGTGAACAGGCCCGGTCAGCCGACGATGAGCACCTGCAGGCTGGCGGTGCCGTGCTGCACAGTGTAGCGGTCGGTGATGGTAAAATGCTGCTCAAGCCAGGTGTGGAACGCAGCCATGTCGCGGACCTCGGCGTCATCGTAGAGGATGACGCGGGGCTGCTTTTCGGGCAGCTCGGCGTAATACTGTTCAAACCGGGGGTCACTGTCGGTGCCGGAGATGACCGACGCCTGCGCCACGGTCAGGGTGCCGTCCGCCATCAGAAAGCCGAGGCCGTGCTGTTCGCCGATGGCCTGCAGCACCGGCCGGCCTGCATAGGGGGCCAGCGCCTCATACAGGCACTCCTGCATGTCGGCAGCCTTTTCATCGGCCCATGTCCCGGCGGCGGGGCCGGTGGTGATGCGCTGCACCGCCACCTCCCGCACAGTCCCGCAGCGCCAGCCGGTCTGCTGCACAAGCCAGAGGCGGGGCAGCGCGGCGGCAAGCAGCATACAGAGCAGAAGCAGCTGCGTTTGTCTGCGGCGGTGCGGCGCGGCGGGGCTTTTCAGTGCGAGTGCGGCGGCACCGCAGAGGGCGGGCCAGAACAGGTACATAAAGGTCGTGCAGAGCGCGATGAGGGTCGAGCGCAGGATAAAAAGGTAGGCCGCCATGCCGGGCAGCCAGCCCAGCCAGAACAGCAGGCGGCGCAGTGTGCGGTGCTGCACTTCCCTGCGGTCGCAGCAGAACGTCCAGCCGCCGGCCAGTGCAGCCGCCAGATAGAGGTGGCGGAAATCTAGACTGACCGAGATCAGGCTGTGCGCCGTACACCAGAGCGTCAGGAAAAAGGTGAAATACCAGAGCAGCCGCTCCAGCAGGCGGGCGGGCGCGGGGCGGCTGCCCCGCCCGGAGAGCACCCCTGCAAGGACGGCCGCCGCTGCGGCCAGCGCCGGGACCCGGCAGGTCTGCAAAACGGCGGCAGCCTGCCCGGCCAGCGTGTGCAGCCGCTCCCCGGCTGTGAAGTCATACTGCGGGTCGTTCAGGATCAGTGCGGCGCGGGCCAATAGGGCGGGCAGATCAAAGCCCATGCCCTGCAGCAGCCAAAGCGCAAACGCGCCCCCGCAGACGGCGCAGCTCACCAAAAAGAGCAGCGCGCCGCAGCGGCGGGGCGCTGCACGGTCAAGCAGCCAAAGGCCGAGCAGCAGGAACGGTGCCGCCGCGGCAGACTGCGGGTAGGCTAAAAAGCTGAAGCAGGCGCAGACCGCACCTGCCGCCACCCGCCACAGGCCGCGGTACTGCTGCGGGCCGGGGGCATAGTAGCCGTAAAAAAACAGAAAGGCTGCCAGCGTAAAGTGGAACTGCTGGCTGACATAATCCGGCCCAAGAAACCACTTGGGGGTAAAGACAAAGAGGACCAGTGCCAGCAAGCAGGCGTTGGTGCGGCCCAGCGGGGCGCGCAGGCCGCGGTAAAACCAGACAGACAGCACAGCCTTGAGTACCAGCATGGTGACGCGGACAAACAGCAGCACGCCGGTGGTGGTGCCGGTAACGGCGGTGTATGCCGCGATCAGCAGCGCGGGGGGCAGGGCGGAAAGCTGGTGCGGCTCCCACATCGAATAGAACAGCCGGTCGCCCCGCACAAGGCGGAATCCCAGCGAAAGGGCGTATTCCTCGTCGATCTCCAGCCCCACAAACAGGGTGTGCAGCATGGCGGCTGCGGCCAGCAGCACCGCTGCCGCAGCGAGAAGGCGTTTACAGGTATCGTTTTTTGTCATGATAATTCAATGCTTTGGCGGCTCGACCCGGCGGCGCAGCAGGGTATCCCGCGCCCGCCACAGGTAGGGCAGCCAGTTCAGGCAGAAGGCCTCCCACTTGCGCGCAGGGAAGCTCTGCGGTTTTTTGACGGTGCGCGAGGCATCGATCTGGATAAAGCGCGATTTCTGCAGCACAAGGATCGCCTCATGCCCGGTGGGGGTCTCCTCCGGCGTGCAGTAATCGGGGGGCAGGATGCGGAAGTGCTGCGGCGCCTCGGCCACGAGCCGGTTGAGCTGGCTTTCATCGTGGAACCGCGCAATGACGCCGTGCTGCAGATCCTCATCGGTGCGGGCCTTCAGCTCCCGGCAGAGGGCGAGGAACGCCGCCGCCGTGCCGCCGTTCAGCCCGCCCGCCACATAATACTGCCCGCAGTTGTAGGGGATCGAGGCACGGCTTTTGCCGCTGCGGTCGTAGGGGTGGAACATCGGAGCCCTGCCGTAGTAGGGCAGGTGGCAGACTGCCGTGAGGGTCTGCCCGGCGGCAGGGTCGGGCAGCAGCTCGGCGGCGGAGATGACGCGGGTGCAGTGCAGGTTGGCGTTGGCAAAAAACAGATAGTCGAATTTTGCGAGCGCAGCCTCCTGCCCGAGGAAGGCGTCGAACCGCTGCATCGTGCTGTAGGGCCAAGGCAGCGCCTGCTGCGGAATGCGGCGCACATCGGGCGCGTCCTCATACGCGATGTGGTCGGCATCGGTAAAGACGAAGAAGGTGCGGTCGCAGTCCGGCAGGAAGTTTGCCTTGAAGTTGGGGTAAAAATCGCGCCAGAACGCAACATAAGCGCCGGTGCAGATATAAAGAACAGCGAGGGTTTTCATACTATCACCTGTTTGCAGGACAGTTACTTTTTCAGCAGCTTTTTGGCTACCTTGCCGCCGTACTGGCGCAGGTAGGCGGCATCTTTGCCCCAAGCGTAGACGGCCAGATTCAGCACATTGGGTACAATAAGCACAATAAGGATGCGGGGCACAAGGCCAAGCCAGCCGCCGGGCATTTTGGCGCACAGTGCGTAGCTGCCGCCCATGCAGGCGGCCAGCGTGGCAAGGTGCAGCGCCTGCACCGCAAGGTAGTGCGCAAGGCCGCCCCGCATATACTGGCGGAAAACGACCCGGATGCGCCCGGCCCACATGATGCAGTGGGCCACCACGGTGGCGATCAGCGCGCCGGTGATGTCAAATCGGGGAAAGAGCAGAAAGCTCAGCGCCAGATTCACCGTTGCGGACGCGACCATAAACCACTGGTCATCCTCAAAATGGCCGAGGACGGCGCGGTAGCTGCCGAGCATCCGGTGGTTCCAGCCGACATACTCATTCAGGCAGAACACCAGCACAAAGCCGAGGGGGAGCAGCCACTGCTCACCCATCCAGGACGCCATGAACGGCTGGAACAGGCAGAAGTAGGCCGTGGCCACAAAGCTGGCAAACAGGTAGCTGAACAGGTCCATGCCCCAGAACACCTGTTTGTCGTGGTCGTTGGCGGCGGCAGATTTGTCGTAGACGATGTTGCCGATGGCGGCCGCAAAGCTGTCCATGACCTTGTTGCCGAGGTCGGTTGCCGAGGTGGAAATGGTATTGTAGTTGCCCAGAAAGGTCGTCTGGGTCGAGCCGCCCATGCGGGAGGTCACGATGGTGTCGGACGAGCCGTAGATCGTGTTGGAGAGGCGATGCACCAGAAAATACCGCAGATCGTGGAAAATACCCAGCTCTTTAAAGTCGTTGACCGTGACTTTTACATCATGCACATAGGGGAAGTCCTTTTTGAACCGCCGCGCAATGAGCAGGTTGGCCATGACATTGAAGAAAATCGTCACGCTGAAATACAGCACATAGTTCGCAAACCAGAGCGAGACGGCGATCTTGGCAAGGCTTGTCAGCACATTGCAGCAGAAGTCGATCTGGGTGCAGCGGTAGCCCTGCTGGGTGCAGGTGTACATCAGGCGGCGGGTGATCAGAAAATAGCTGCACAGCGTTGAAACTACATTTAGCCCGTACACGGTGTAGGCCGTGGCGGGGGGCACATCGGGCATGATCCAGCGCAGCGTTACCGCGCCGAGGAGCGCAAGCCACGCAATGACCATGCCGACGACCCGGTAGGCCCACTTGTACATCGACATATACTTGCTGATTTTTTCCTCGTTTTTCGCGGCGATCTGCTCATACAATCGGTAGCTGATGACGCTGCCGACACCGAACTCGGCGATCGAGAAAAAGTTGAAAAGCTGGCTGACGACCTGAGATGCGGTGGTGATCTGCGGGCCGAAGTTATCGACCAGCAGACGCCGCGTGACAAGCCCCAGCAGCAGCAAAAGCAGGCTGGAGCCCAGGGCGTAGGCCATATTCAGTAAGGTACGTTTGGTACGCAAGGCAGTTCCTTTCACAAAAGCCTTCCCCCGAGGGGGAAGGTGGCCCGGAAGGCCGGATGAGGGGAGAGTATGAGTTGTAAGCCGTTAATGGGCGGTGATGGCGAGGTTAGCCCTCATCAGTCGCCTACGGCGACAGCTTCAGTCTCCGCGTCAAGAGCCGCCTACGGCGGTTACGCTTCGACACGCGCCTGCGGGCACAGCCCCTTGGGGGAAGCCTTTAGCGGCGGCTCGCCGCCCACAGGGTAAATTTCGGCCCGAAGGTCTGCATCAGCTTTTGGAAAAGCCGCCAGTCGCGGCGGGTCGTGACCTCGGTGCCGCAGGCGTAGAGCGGGCGCAGTTGTGCAAGATAGGGCAGACACGCTTTGCGGATGGCGGCATCCTTTACCGCCGCCGTGCGGGCCTGCGGCCAGAACACATCGGCGGCCGCATCCTCCATGACGGCATAGGTCGCGGCATCCACCGCGCCGCTGGCCGAAAGCTTCGCCAGCCGCCGCTGGGCCGCCGCCAGCCCCTTGAGCCGCTTGGGCAGGTTCTTCGCGTCAGTCAGCAGGCTGCCCTGCCGCCCCACGCGGTAGTGTGTGAACACCACATCCAAAAAGTACAGCCGCTCGCAGTGGAGCAGCAGCTCCAGATCGAAGGGCCAGTCCTCGGCCCAGCAGCAGTCGGGCAGGAACTGCACGCCCGTCTTTTGCAAAAAGGACCGGCGGATGCAGTATTTCCAGACAGACCAGTGTCCGGCGCTGTACAGGGCCTTGAGGCGGGCCGCATAATCGGTGCTGTCAAAGGGGCCGGGCACCAGATGCAGGCCGTCATGCGCGGTCAGGCGGCCGTCCGGCTGCCATTCCAGATGACGGCCGATGAACCAGTCATACCCGGGGTGGGCGGGCAGTGCGGCGCGCAGTGCCTCCAGCAGGCCGGGGGCCATGGCGTCATCACTGTCCAAAAACAGCAGCCAGTCGCCCTGCGCGGCCTGCAGGCCGGTGTTGCGCGCGGCGGCCAGACCGCCGTTCTCCCGGTGGATGACCCGCAGGCCGGGGATCTCAGCGGCAAGGGCATCGCAAAGCTGGCCCGACAGATCGGTCGAGCCGTCATCGACAAGGATGCACTCCCAATCGCGCTCCCCCGCTTGCTCCGCCACGCTCTTGACACACGCCGCGAGGTAATTCTGCACATTATACACCGGTACAATAATAGAAAATCGCGGCATAACGTTCTCCTTCTCTATGCTTCCCCCAAGGGGGAAGCCTTTATAAGTTTCCACCCATCCAGATACAGCGCACTGTCTTTCGTATGCGCGTACCACCTGTCCGGGGCCCAGACCTGCTTATCCGGGGCCTCAGCCAGGTATTGCGCCCACCAGCTGTAGGTGGAGTTGCTTACCACAAACCCATGGCAGAGCTGCATAAGCGCAAGGTCGGCAGCGGCCTCGCCCCGGGGCAGAAAGACGGCGGGCAGACCGCAGGTGGTCAGGTTTGCCTGCGCCCAGTCAATGTCGTCCGAAAAGACAAAGAGCGTGGCATCGGGGTGCGCTGCCTTGACGGCGGCGATGGCACGGGCATAGTACGCCGGGGTGCAGACCTGCAGGATGGCATTCTCAGGCTTTTGGTAATCGCCGCGCCGCAGATGTACGCAGACCGGCCAGACGGCGGCGCGCAGCTTGGCCGCATACGCCCCCGCCGGGGGCGTTTTGCTGCGCAGCTCGGTTTTTATAACATCGGCAAATTCGGCAAAATATTTCTCACTCTGGAAGTACCCCCACGCGAGGAAATCTTTGCTTTTCCCTCGCCGTACCGGCGTGTAGCCGTCGGTGGCAAAGTGCAGGCCCAGCGTGTTGAGCAGCGGTGCGGCGGCAGCCTCAAAGCCGTGCCAGTCCCGCGCCAGCAGGCCGCGGCGCTGCTCGTATTTGATCATCAGCGCCTTGGCGGCGTTCTGCCGTGGCAGATGCGACTTGGCAAAGCCTGAATCGGCCAGAATTTCCACCTCGGGGCTGATGTTCAGCGCCCCCAGCGCACAGACTGTGTGGGCGGGCGCACCGTCCCGCCAGTCCTGCCGGTCCAGCAGGGTCACGCCCTCGCCGCAGCGCAGGCCCAGCGCCCGGGCAAAGGCGTAGATGAACATCTGGTTGCCGAGTCCCCCGGCCAGCTCTGCGTAGATCATGGCTGCCCTCCCAGCTTATCATAGAGCTGCTCCATGCGGCGGGCAGCGGTCTTTAGCTCATACCCGGCGGCGGCAAGGGTCTGCCAGTGATCGGCGTGGTCACCGCCCGGGGCGATGGCGTCCGCCTTGGAGGCCCAGTCAGAGAGCGGTGCGGCCAGCGGCAGAAAATGCACCAGCTCGGTCACCGAGCCGTCATCCGGCACATTGGTCGAGGCCAGACACGGCACGCCGCAGCCCTGCGCCTCGACAAGAGTGACGGGGCTGCCCTCAAAATTGCTGGGCAGCAAAAACAGGTCGAAGGCGTTCATAAAGGCGGGCACATTGCTCTGCACGCCCGCAAAAATCACACGGTCGGTCAGGCCGTGGGCCTCGGCGGCGGCGCGCATTTCCGGCTCTTTCTCGCCGGTGCCGACAAGCATCAGCTTCCACCGCACATCCTGCGCGGCCATGGCGGCAAAGACCTCCATCAAAAACAGCGGGTTTTTCTGGTGGTTGAGCCGCCCCACAAACCCGGCCAACCGGTCGGTGTCGGCAATGCCGTATGCACGCCGGGTGGCGGCGCGGGCGGCGGCATCGGGGTGGAACCGCTCTTGATCTACCGCATTGCAGGCAACGGAAAAGTTCGGCTTTTCGTCAATATGGCTGCCAAAGACGAAACGGCCGGCGGCCACGCCGCAGCCGAGGAAGTAATCGGCAAACAGCTGGTAGACCAGATGCGCCGCCCGCCAGGTCAGCGTAAGCGGCGGGTAGACGATGTGGCTGTGTACCACGATTTTAGCCCGGGGGCAGAGCAGCCGCATCATGCCGCAGACCGGCGCGCCGATCTTGCTGGCCGTGTGGTAGTGGATGATGTCGTAGTCGCGGTGGGTGCGCAGGTGGGCGGCCAGCGCCCGGATGCGGTCCTTTTTATGGTCCGGCACGGCAATGATGTGTACGCCGTGCGCCTCCAGTGCCGGGGCGGTGCTGGTCTGGTCGGGCGGGCACTGCCCCACAAACAGGTCGATCTGATAACGGTCTGTGTCAAGGTTGAGCAGCAGATTCTGCACATACCGCTGGACGCCGCTTTGCACGCCGAGGTGGTTGCTGATCATTAAGATACGCATAAAGTTCTCCGATTACCAGTAGCTTCCGCCTTCCACTTTTTCCTTGTTTGTGATGCCCTCGCTCTCATCGGGGCGGACCCAGGCGGGATTGTAGAGCTTGGAAATGACGGGATGGTCATCCCACCGGCGGCCCTTGATGCCAAACAAAAGCTGTGTCGCGCCGCTCATCTGGATGGCGGCATGGCCGGTGTCCCGCGCGTGGGCAGCCAGCGGCAGGCCGTAGGCACCCGCGCCGATGATCGCAACATCGTAGTCGGCGGCGTCCATCTTGTGCTCCATGGCGTCCAGCGCATCGAACCAGCTGTCGTAGCCGGTGTCCTGCCCGGCAAGGCCCTGCACGGCCTGAATGACCGTCAGCGAGGCAAACTCCGGCAGGATGTCCCTGCCGGGGAAAAGCTGCGCGCGCTTTTCATACTGGGAGAGGATCGTCTTGCGGAAGGGATGCACGACCAGCACCCGCTTGCCCGCGAGCGCGGCGCTCCACGGGCGGGTGTGGTAGTAGGGCTCCAGCGCGCGCAGCTCGGTAAAGCGGGTGGCATCGCAGCCGCGTATGACCTCCCGCTCGGCACCCACATTCCAGAGCGCGAGCAGCTCGGCGCTCTGGGCGGTGCGGATATAGAGTTTGCAGAACCGCTCCAGCGCGGCGTCATCCGTTGGGAAAACGCCCGAAAGGTTGCGGATGTCGGCGCGGGTGCGGTCGGCAAACGGGCGGCCGCCGTTGTGCAGGTAGTCGGCGGCGGTGCGCATCTCGGTCGCGCCGCAGCGGCCGAACAGGAAGGGCTGGCCGCTTTCCAGCAGATCACGCGCAAGGTCATTGCCGGCCCCGGCAGACAGGATAGGCACGCCGCGGTATTTCATTTTAAAGCGCAGGCCGCGGTAAAGGTCGGCGGCCTTTTGCACCAGCAGGTTATCGTTATCCATGGGCGGCTCCCTTTTTGGGCAGCAGGGTCAGCGCCAGCTCGGCGCTGTTCTGCCACAGAAAATGCTCGTTCACACGGGTCTGGGCGGCATGGCCCATGGCGGTATCGGTCTTGTCCAGCGCGGCGGCCATCTCGGCCACTGTGCTGCAGAGCAGGCCGCTGACGCCGTTCTCAATGATAAGGTCGGGGCCGGGGGCGTGGCGTGCCACCGGCGGGCAGCCCGCGTACATCGCCTCCAACAGGCTCATGCCGAAGATCTCGTTTTCGTTGAGGTTCACAAAGGCATCGCAGGCATGATAATAAATGTGTACCTGCTCGTTGGGCAGCTGGGCGATCAGGCGGCAGCGGGAGGCGAGGCCGGCCTCCTCCAGCTGTCTGGTCAGCTCGCCGCTCAGCGCGCCCTGACCGATGATGACGGCGTACCAGTCCGGCGCGGCCTGCAGCAGCGGCACAAGGTCGAGCGGCTGCTTGTAGGCATCGAGCCGCCCCACAAAGGCAAGCACCCTGGCCTGCTCGTCGATCTTGAGGGCACGGCGGATCTCCGCCTTACTGCCGGGGACCGCCGGGATGATGGCGGTGTCCAGCCCCACGGGCATCAGCCCGGCGCAGGGCACGCCGAGGCTTTCCAGCTCGGCTGCCACAGCGGGGGTCTTGGCGTAGGTCGGTGTTTTGCGGTAAACCGCAAGGTTGCGGCCAAGCAGCAGATCCATGACGCGGCGCACAACGGCGCTGTTGGAGGTGCTTTTCAGTGCGCCGAGCTGGCTGTAAAACAGGATGCCGTGCTTTTGGCAGAACCGGTACAGCCCCGGCACGCCGAGGGAATTGTCCCCCATGACATGCACGGCGTCCGCCTGCTCATCAAGCAGGATCTGCCAGCTTTTATAAAACGCCTGCACGCCGAAGGCGGCGGCGGGCATATAGCAGATCTTGACATTCGGCTCCGGCGTTTCGATGCGGGGGGCCTTGGCGCCCGGCTCCGGGTAGAGGACAACGGCGCGGCAGCCCAGCGCGGCAAAGGCGCGGGCAAGGCCGACCTCCTGCCGGTTGTACAGCCCGCGCTGGCCGGACGGACCGCGGTAAAATTGCGGGATGACGATGGTTTTCATGTGGATAGGTGTACCTCTTTTACAGAGAAAGGCAGACGGCGCCCCGCAGCGGGGGCGTTACGGGGCGGTATCCCCGGGGGCCGGTTCGTCCGCCGGGGCGGGCTTGGCGGCTTTCTCGATTTTGGGCAGGCGGGTCAGATACCGCGCGTCAAGGATCTCCAGCTGGTCATCGCGGCAGTAGGTGTGTACGCCGATGAGGTCCGCCGGAGCAATGCCGGTGATGGTGACATTCTGGGGCGTGGCGGCGCACAGCGGGATCTCGGAGCTGCCGCGCCGGGCCAGAAACTGCAGATAGAGGCCGTAGTCCACGGTCGAGCTGACCTGCGTGGGGTGGATGATCTGCTCCCCCAGCACAAAGAGGGGGCCTGCGTTGCGGCTGACAAGGTCAAAGTCGCGGTGCTGCAGGTTGTAGGTCTCATCGGGTACAAGCTCAAACGGGCCCTGCGGCGGCAGGGCGGCCGACTCCTGCACGGCATGGCGCAGGGTATAGCGGCGGTAGCGGACATAGAGCTGGTTGTCGGGCTTTGTCTCGCTGCACAGGATGGTCAGCGCCTCGGCGCGGCGGTCCAGCAGAATGGCATCGCAAAGCTCCTCATCGGTCGCAAAGCGCTGCACAAGCTCCCACCCGGTGGGAAACGCCCGGCAGCGGTAGAGCCGCAGGCTGTGGTCGCTGCCGGTTTCGGGCAGCATCCAGATCTCGCCGTTCCAGTCAAAGACAGTCGGGAAGGAGAGGTGAAAGTCCTCCTCCAGCGCGGGCTGCCAAGCGTCGATCGTGCCGTCCTCATGCAGCTCGCAGACCTCGATGCGGCCCTTGCCGGTAGAAAGGTCCATTGCCTCGGCAAAAAGCCAGCGCCGGCCGCCGCGGCGGTAGAGCAGTGGGTCGGCAAACCACCAGCCCTCGCGCCCGGGCAGGGGGGTGTAGGCCCCGCCGTCCAGCGCGGGCAGCGGCTCGGTCCCCTCGGCTGTGGGGCGGGGGCGCACGGCGATGGTGTAGACTTCCTTTTCGCCCAAAAGCTTGCGCAGCAGCCGTCTGGGCGGCATCTGCAGGGCGCGGTAAAACTGGTTCATAGCGATTCCTCGGCGGCGCGGCGGCCGTATAATTTCATCAGAGTTCTGTAGTTTTCTTCCTCGCTGAAGCGGCGGCGGGTGGCGGCGGCAATGGCCGCGCAGTCAAACTGCATGGCCCGCAGGGCGCGCACGGCCCCCGCCAGCGCGGCGGCATCGCCCGGCGCAAAGCAGAGCCCGTCAAACCCGGGGCGCACCGAGGCCCCCACATTGCCGATCCGGCTGGCCAGCACCGGCGTGCCGAGGGCGTGGGCCTCGGCGGGGACAAGGGCAAAGCTTTCATAGCAGAGGCTTGCGGCAATGACGGCATAGCTTGCGCCGATCAGACGGTGCAGCTCCGCACGCTCAAGCTGGCCGAGAAACCGGACCCGGGGCAGCGCCTGTGCGCGCGCCCAGTCGGCCAGCGGGCCGTCCCCGGCGATGAGCAGCTCGGGTGCGGTGTCGCCCAGCAGACGCCACGCCTCAATGACGGTGCGCAGCCCCTTGAGCTCCTCCAGCCGGCCGGCAAAGACGAAGCGGCGGTCGCGCTCCTCCCACGGGATGACCGGCCCGGCGGGCACATTGACGGGGTTTGGCTTGACAACAAGGCGGCTCTCGTCAAAGGTGGGGCGCAGCCTGTTGAAGGCCAGCAGCTTTTCGCGGTCAAACTCGGTCGGGGTCGTGACCCAGACACCGCGCCAGCTGCCCAGCGCCCGGTGCAGCCGGTAGGACGCGGCGACCACAAGGGTCTGCGCCAGACTGCCGCGGTAGCAGCGGTGCTGCAGTGCGCAGTGCAAGCCGCGGCGGGGGCAATCCTCGCAGACGGCGCCGTCCCGCAGCAGGATGCCGTTGGGACAGAACAGCCGGAAATTGTGCAGCGTCTGCACGACCGGCACGCCGCAGCGCTTGGCGGCGCGGACCACGGCGGGGCTGAGCAGTAGGAGCGTGTTGTGGATATGCACGGCCTCGACCCCCTCCCGCCGGATGAGGTCGCAGACCTCGCGGGCAGCGCGGCGGTTCCAGACTGCGTGCAGCGGCAGCAGCGCTTTGGCAAGGCCGTGGGCGGCCTCCTCATTGCTGCGCTCATACACCAGCACGGTATGGCCGCGGCGCTCAAGCAGGGCGCGCTCCGCGGCAAAGACGGCGTCCTCGCCGCCGGGCAGCCGGTAATGACAGTGTATCAGCAGAATTTTCAAGCCGCGGCCTCCTTGGGTGTAAAGGCAACACCGCACAATTCCCGCCTAACGGCTTAAGCACCGCTCCGGCGGCTGCGGCACGGCATCTGCGTTGCCAAAATGCTCGATAATACACAAAGTATTATCTGCGCTTTTGGCTTAGCAGCTGCCGCACCTCGCTCGCCGTATCGGCACTTAGAATTATGCGGTATTGCCTAAAATAAACCTATTTTATTATTATACCTTTTTTTGCAGTGGGGTGCAAGATGGCAAAAGCCGCGCCCAAAAGGAGGCGGCAATAAAAAAGAGGAACGCAGCTTGCGTTCCTCAAGGGGTCAGTCCTCGTCGTGGCTGTCGAGCTGGGCATCGCGCATTGCCTTGATCTTCGCCTCAAGGTCGAAGCTCTTGTTCAGGGCAGGGTAGATGGCCAGCAGACTCAGCGAGCAGGGAAACCAGAGGCTTGTCAGGATCAGCACAGCACCGGACAGAGGCCAGAACAGCGCGATGGCGGCCCAGTAAAGGCCCTGCCACAGGATGCCCAGCGCGCTGCGGGGCAGATACCCCAAAAAGAGCATCAGAGAGTTCTTGAGCAGGCTGGAAAACGGCAGATCGACCAGCGCGACCTGGGCGTAGAGGTACTGCGCGATGCCCGCCAGCAGGATCAGTGCGACAAAGATCGCCACCATGACGGCAACGCTGCCGGCCTCGGTATGGAATGCGGTGAAGATCTCCATTGCCAGCAGCAGGCCGCAGATGGCACCGGGCAGCAGCGCGGCCTTGGCGTTGCGCTTCCATGCGCGGCGGTAGGTCACCCACCAGTAGCCCGGCTCATCGCGCAGGGCGCGCAGGACGGTATCGTTGAGGCCCACGATCTGCGGGGCGGCCAGCATGCCGCCCAGAATGCCGGCCAGCAGCATCGGGATCAGCGAGTGGGTCGTGACGGCAAACCACAGCCCCAGCGCAAAGGGCAGGCTGCTGATCATGGCGAGCAGACCTGCCATCCAGAAGGTGGAAAAATCGCGGGCCAGCACCTCAAAATAGCGGGCAGCACCCTTTTTGCGGGGGGCGTTGGGCGAAACGCCCGGCCCCGGTTTGTCAAAATTCTGATGAAAAAGTCCCATGACGGTGTTCTCCTGATTCTATAAATTTTGTATGTATTTTGCCTTGCCACATATGTAGGGGCGGGGCTTTGCTCCGCCCGCCAACTTTGCCCATACAGCATCTTTCCGGGAAAGCTGCTCACCCGGAAAGATGCCCCGGGCGGAGCAGAGCCCCGCCCCTACTGCATTTTTCAGATGCCACGCCTAACCCTTCGGCCCATACATCGCCGCACCACTCGTTATCAGCACATCCGGCTCGACGCGCAGGCCGGTGCGGCGGCCCTTTTGCGCCTCGACAAGGAAGAGCCACGGTGCGCCGTTTGGCCGGTTTTTGACAAAGGCCAGCCGCTTCGGCTCAAGGCGGGCAGCGCGCAGGGCGGCTAAGATCTCGGCCAGCTGCTCGGGGCGCTGGCACAGCACAAAGCGGCCGCCGTCCCGCAGGGCGCGGCGGGCGCAGTCCACAGCATCGGCGGTGGTGCAGCTGTCGGTATGGCGGGCCTCGGCCCGGCGCGGGTCGGGGCTGCGCGGCCCGGCCGCAAAATACGGCGGGTTGCAGGCGGCAAAATCATACTGCCCCTGCTCCGGCCCGGCGGTGCAGAACTGCCGCAGGTCGGCGCAGAGCGGCGTGATGTGGTCGGCCTCGTTGTCGGCGGCGGCCTGCGCGCAGAGGGCGGAGGCCGCGGCGTCCAGCTCAAGTGCCGTGCAGGGGCCGCGGTGGCCGGCATCGTGCCACAGCAGCGAGATGATGCCGCAGCCGCTGCACATATCGAGCGCGCGCTCCCCCCGGCGGGGCAGGGCAAAGCGGCCCAGCAGCAGCGCATCGGTGCCGAAGGTCGCGCCCGGCGCGGTCAGCACGCGGGTGCCGTGGTCCAGTATCTCAACGCCCATTCAGGCTTTGCCGCGCAGCTGCGCGTATTTCAGCAGGGCCACCTGAGTCTTGCTGTCCTTGATGGTGCCGTCCATCACAAGGCCGAGCGCCTTGTCAAACGGCATTTTGACGACATCAAGGAACTCCCCGGCATCCAGATGCTGGCGGACCTCATGCAGGCCGGTGGCGGCCCACAGGTAGATCTTCTCGCTGTCATAGCCGACGGTTGCGTAGACGATGCCCAGATCGACAAAGTGGTCGGCGGTCAGGCCGCACTCCTCGCTCAGCTCGCGCTTGGCGGCCTCAAACGGGTCCTCGCCGGCCTCCAGCTTGCCGGCTGGCAGCTCCCAGATCTCCTCCCCAAAGGCATAGCGGAACTGGCGTACCAGTGTAATATTGCCGTCTGCATCAACGGGCAGGATGCAGGCCCCGCCGTGGTGATGGACGATCTCGCGGGTGGAGGTGGAGCCGTCCTCCAGCTGCACCTTGTCAACGGTGACGCGGATGACGCGGCCATTGAAGATCTCTTTGCTTTCCAGCATGGTCTCGGTATGTGCCATGGCGTTTTCTCCTTTTACAAACGGGTGATACACAAGACCATTTTACAGCAGCCGCAGACAATAATCAATAAAGTCGAGGGTATATTTTTTGCTGCGCACCCGCTCCCCGGCGCGGCACAGGTCCAGATAGCCGAGCATCGCATCGGTCAGGACGGGATCCTCCAGCAGATATTCGCGGCAGAACAGCTCATCCGGCGCGGTCGTAGCCTGACAGAAAACGATGCCGCCGCCCTGAAAAACATTCACGCTCATGGCGGGGGAGAGGGGCAGCTGGGTGGTGTCCACGATGCGCAGCGTCTGCCGGTCGGCTGCAACGGCCTGCCGCAGCCGCTGCAGCAGCCTGCGCCGTATCTCGGGCGCAGGCGGGTCGTAGAGTGACGGTGGCAGGTCAAACATCAGGCCATTGCGCACAAACTGCAGGATGCCCTCCTCACAGAAAAAGATGTCCGGCGTCTGCTGGCTCCAGCTTGCCAGATAGTCGAGCATCGAGGGCAGCAGCTCCCGCAGGGTATCGTCAAGGCGCAGGACCTGCAGTGCCATCTCTTTGTCGGCGAGCAGGGAAAAGGGCGGCTGGTAGCGGATCATGCTGCACCGCTTGCGGCGTGCAAACAGGCCGCTGTACAGCGCCATCGACTCGAGAAAATCATGCTTGCCGCTGGTCAGACGCAGCACGGAGGAGGCATCAAAATATTGGCGGCTGAACGAAAGGCGCAGGCTTTCGACCGCCTTGCGGTTGGTGACGAGCAGCGCCTTCTGCCCGAGGCGGTCCATCAGGAGCGCGCTCTCCGGCAGGAGCAGGTAGACCGGCATCAGGGCGCCGGGAATCGGCTCACCGGTGATGCAGGAGGCTATGCGGGCATCATACCGCATCTTGGGCAGAAAAAGCAGCGGCAGCGTATGGGTAAGTTTGGCAATGTCGGAGGCAAGGTGGCGCGGTATCTTACGATCCTGCGCAAAAAGCAGCAGCTGCGCGACGGCGGCGGGTTCTCCGTCCGCCACCGAGAAGCGCTCGATCAGGGCGTTGTCCAGCACGGGATTGGTGAAGGGGGAGAGCAGCAGCGGCCGGGTATCGCCCGATGCAAGGTGGCGGGCGATCAGGGCCCCGGCCAGTGCGCCCACAGCGCGCGGCCCCTCGACATAGCGGTCGGTGCAGGAAATCTCCGAAAAGGCGGTGTTGGGGGCTACGCCCTCATGGCGGATAGACTCCTGCACGGTGCAGGCCGTGGTCAGCAGCTTGTGCAGCTCGGTGCGGATCCGTGGGTCGGTGGAGCGGCCGCGCTGCTTGTACTGCAGCAGCAGGGTGTCCTTTTGCTCGTCATTCAGCTCAAGGGCCTCGGCCAGGCGCTCAAGCTGCTCCTGCCGGGGTGTGCGCTGGCCGTTGATGATCTTGTACAGGGTGGAACGGTCGATGGCGGTGCGGCGCGCCAGCTCTGCCATCGTGCCGGGATAGCGGGTAACAGCGATCTGGAGGCTTTGCGTCAGTTCACTCATGGGAAACCCTCTTGAATTGTAGCAGGTGCGGTAAAGCCGATGAAAAGACCGGCGTATACTTTGACCCCCTGCGGAGTGGGTCATAAATAAGTATACTATACCGCGAAAACAGCGCGGTGGTAAGTGTGAACTTTTTTGTCAAAGCGTTGCGGTGCGGGCGGGAATTTGCTATAATCGGAACAAATACAGCAATGGAAACTGAGGTGATCCCCCATGAAAAAGCATCCCCTGCTCAAGGCGGCTGCAGCGGCCGGTGCGGCGGTGCTGGGCGCTGCCTACGGTGTCTACCGCGTGGGCTTTTACAATAAGCCCACCACGCAGGTACCCTCCCCGGCGGACATGCCAACCCGCGAGTGCTACCGCAAGGCGATGGGCCCCGATGCCGATGCGCTGGCGCGCGACCGGTTTGAGCCGGTGCATATCACGGCGCAGGACGGCACCCCGCTGGCGGCGCGGTA
This sequence comes from Oscillospiraceae bacterium, assembly GCA_025757985.1. Classification (NCBI taxonomy): domain Bacteria; kingdom Bacillati; phylum Bacillota; class Clostridia; order Eubacteriales; family Oscillospiraceae; species Oscillospiraceae bacterium. Next base: position 2,100,438 of record CP107210.1, on the reverse strand, counting down.
CTACCACCATGCCGACGGTGCGCCGTTGGCCATCATCTTCCACGGATACCGCGGCTATGCCACGCGGGACGGGCTGGGCGGCTACACGCTCTGCACGGCGCTGGGCTACAATGTGCTGCTGCCCGACCAGCGCGCCCACGGCTACAGCGGCGGGCACACCATTACGATGGGCGTCAAAGAGCGCTACGATGCCCGGGACTGGGCCGTCTGGGCGCGCAGTCATTTCGGGCCGGAGGTGCCGATCTTCCTGATGGGTGTTTCGATGGGGGCGGCCACTGTGGTGCTGGCGGCCGGGCTGAGCCTGCCGGACAATGTGTGCGGCGTTGTGGCGGACTGCGGCTATACCAGCCCGCGGGAGATCACCCGCAAATGTCTGCCGGAATACCTGCCCGGTATGCCGGTCGGGCTGACCTATGCGGTTGGGCGGCTGGGGGCGATCCTGTTCGGCCGCTTTGACCCCGAGGACGCCGACTGCACCGCCGCTGCCGCGCAGAGCAAGGTGCCGATCTTTTTTGTCCACGGCGATGCGGACGGCTTTGTGCCCTATGAGATGGGGCGGCGCAACTATGAAGCCTGCCGCGCGAAAGGTAAGAAATTTTTGACCGTACACGGCGCAGAGCACGCCGTGAGCTACTACCACGACAACGCCGCCTACACGGCGCAGGTCACCGACTTTTTACAGGATTGCCTGACCCGGCGCGGCTTTGTCTGGCCGCCCGAGGCTGACAAGGATAAACAAGCATAAGAGGAGTGTATAAGGTTATGAAACGAATTGCAACAAAGAACGCCCCGGCCGCCCTCGGCCCCTATGCCCAGGCGGTGGATACCGGCACAACGGTCTACTGCAGCGGCCAGCTGGGCCTTGACCCCGCGACCGGCGCACTGGCGGAGGGTGTGCAGGCCCAGACCCATCAGGCCCTGAAGAACCTGCAGGCCGTGCTGGGCGAGGCAGGCCTGACGCTGGACAGCGTTGTCAAGACAACGGTGTTCGTGCAGGATCTGGGGGATTTCGGCGCGGTGAACGAGGTCTACGGCAGCTATTTCCACGGCGGTTTCCCCGCGCGCAGCTGCGTGCAGATCGCCGCCCTGCCGAAAAACGCCCTTGTGGAGATCGAGTGCATCGCGGTGCGGTAAAAACGCATTGCAGGGGCAGATTCCGTATCCGCCCGGGAACATTTCCGCCGCCGCGAACGGCGCGGGCGCATATAGAATGCGCCCCTACGGCGTGACCCATGTTGTGAGCGCCGGCCGCAAAGCGCAGCGGAGGGGTCAAGACCCCTCCCTACAGAAACAGATAACCGGCAGGCCGTTGGATCGAACGGTCTGCCGGTTTCGTTTATTTCCCGTAGCTTGCCAAAAATTGGCGGGTGCGTTCCTCTTTGGGGTGGTCGATGAGATCCTTTGCGCTGCCCTGCTCAACCACAACGCCGCCGTCCATAAAAAGGATGCGGTCCGCCACATCGCGGGCAAACTTCATCTCATGGGTGACGATGATCATGGTGGTGCGGTGCGCGGCAAGCTCCCGCAGGACGCGCAGCACCTCACCGGTCAGCTCGGGGTCAAGGGCCGAGGTCGGCTCATCAAAGCAGAGGATGTCGGGGTGCAGCGCCAAGGCGCGGGCGATGGCCACGCGCTGCTGCTGCCCGCCCGAAAGCTGGTGCGGGTAGTGGTTCTCCCGGTCGGAGAGGCCCATCTGCGCCAGCAGCGCCCGCGCCTGCTCCTCGAGTTCGGCAAGAATCCGGCGCTTGTTCTGCTTGTAGTCGGGGCGTTCCCGCGCCAGCAGCTGCCCGGCCAGCATCACATTTTGCAGCGCGGTGTACTGGGGGAACAGGTTGAAGTTCTGGAACACCAGACCGAAATGCAGCCTCTTTTTGCGGATGGCCTCCTCGCTCTGGGTGCGGGTGTCGGCGGCGCTCCACAGCGTTTCGCCCGCAACGGTGATCGAGCCGGTGTCGGCCGTCTCGAGAAAATTCAGGCAGCGCAGCAGCGTGGTCTTGCCTGAGCCGGAGGAGCCGATGATCGCCAGCGCCTCCCCCTCGGCCAGATCAAAGGAGATGCCGCGCAGCACGCTTGTGGCACCAAAGCTTTTGCCGATGCCGTTTACTTCCAACAATGCCATGACTGCACCCCCTTATCGGAAATAGTCCAGCCGCTTTTCCAGCCAGCCGAACAGCAGCGTCAGCACACCCACAAACACAAGGAAGAACACCGCCGTGGAGAACAGCGGCCAGATCAGGCCCTTGGCGCTGTACTCCTTCGCCATCATGATGATGTCCTTGTTGGCAATGACATTCGCAAGCGAGGTGTCCTTGACGAGGGTGATGATCTCGTTGCCCATCGGCGGCAGAATCCGCTTGATGACCTGCAGCAGCGTGACGCGGAAAAAGATCTGGGTCCGGGTCATGCCCAGCACCTGCCCGGCCTCGGTCTGGCCCTTGGGCACAGCCTCGATGCCGCCGCGGTAGATCTCAGAAAAATAGCAGGCGTAGTTGATGGCAAAGGCCACCACGGCCGCCACCAGACGGCCGCTGCCGCCCGACGGCCACGGGCTGGCAAAGCCCATCAGGCCGGGGCCTAGATAAATCACAAGGATCTGCAGCATCAGCGGTGTGCCGCGGATGATCCAGACAAAGGTCTTGACTGCGCCGCGCAGCGGGGCAAGCCTGCTCATGGAGCCGAACGACACTACCAGCCCCAGCGGCAGTGCGAACAGTAAGGTAAGGCCGAACAGCTGGCAGTTGAGCCAGAAGGCTTCGGTCAGGCGGCCCCAGATGACTGCTGCCTCGCCCATCAGTCGGCCAGCGTCAGGCTGTATTTGTCGGCAAGGGCCTGCATCGTGCCGTCTGCCTTCAGCTCGTCAAAGGCGGCGTTCACGGCCTCGGCGGCATCGCTGCCCTTGCGGAAGGCAGCGCCGTATTCCTCGGCGTTCAGCTCGTCCTTGATGGCAAGGTTCGCGTAGTCGGTGCCCTCACCGATCATGGCGGTGGCCAGCGTCAGGTCCAGCACAGCGGCATCGGCGGTGCCGGCGGCAACCTCCATCAGGCAGTCGGTCTGCACGCTCTTGCTGATGTACTCTGCCTGCGACAGGCTCTCGTCCTCGCTGATGGCGCTCTCACCGGCGGAACCGGCCTCGGCCACAACGGTCTTGCCCGCCAGATCGGCGGTGGAGGCGTAGGCGGCATCGGCCTTCATCACAACGACCTGCGCGTTCTTGGCGTAGGGCTTGGTGCAGGCGGTGTTGGCCATGATGTCATCGGTCAGGGTCATGCCGTTCCAGATGCAGTCGATGCTCTTGGCGTCCAGTTCAACGACCTTGGTGTCCCAGTTGATCTCGACAAAATCAGGCTCAACGCCGAGCTTGGCGCAGACGGCGGTGGCAAGCTCGGTGTCAAAGCCGGTAAAGTTACCGTCGGCATCGGTGTAGTTCATCGGCTCATAGACGGTGTAGCCGATGGTCATCTTGCCCTTGCCCTGAATGTAGGCGAGGTCGGTGTCGGCGGCTGCGGTGCTTTCGGTCGAAACGGCGTCCGCCGTGCTGGCGGGGGTCGCGGCGGCGCTGCTGCCGCAGCCGGCCAGACCGGCCGCCATGCCAAGTGCCAGAACGGTGCTGATAAGCTTTTTCATGATAACTCCTCCTATACTTTGCACAAATCCCTCACACTGCCGATTTAAAGCGGTGGTGTTCTTTAATAGTAATGCAAAACCGCAGGTTATGCAAGAGGTTTGGGCAATTTTTGCAGAAAAAAGAATATTTATGCAGGGGTGGGGGCGAGAGGCTGCGGCTTGACAAAGAGACTGCACAGCGTTATAATAAACATAGAAAAAGGCACTGCGACAAGCGGTTGGTCTCTTTCAAGCTAGGGTAATTAGATTAGACCTAAGAACCGTCACTTGGCAGAGTGGCGGTTCTTGCTTTTTACAATGATGCTCAATGTAATGGTCTTGTGACCCACATAAAACGTAAATGTAAAACGCATGATCTCACCTCCTTTCGGGAGGGAAGACCAACCGCCTGCCGTATGTGCAGTGCCCGCCGCATAAAGCGGCATAAAAAGAATACCATGTTTCGACGGTTTTTGCAACCGGGAGGCATGGTATTTTTTGTTGCTTTTTACTTGATGATCCGCACCATATCGCGGGTGATGGCATCGAGGGTCGGCGCGCCGCACAGGCGCATCGTGTCGGCCAGCTCGCTGCCGATCTTTTCGGTGTAGGCGGCAACGCCGTCCGCCCCGCCGCCGTAGACGGCTGTGACGAAGGGCCGTGCGATCAGCACGCCGTCCGCGCCGAGAGCCAGCGCCTTGAACACATCGTTGCCGGTGCGGATGCCGCCGTCCACAAGGATCTTGGCGCGGCCGTCCACTGCGGCCACGATGTCGGCCAGAACCTCCGCCGTGGCAGGGCAGTCGTCCAGCACGCGGCCGCCGTGGTTGGACACAACGATGCCGGCAGCCCCGGCCTCAACGGCCTTTTCAGCACCGCTGACGGTCATGATGCCCTTTAAGATGAACGGCACACCTGCGCTTTTGGCAATCTCCTGCAGCTGCTCCACGGTCTTGCTGCCCGCGGGCGGGTCAAGATGCTGCAGAAACGGCAGCCCTGCGGCGTCAATGTCCATGGCCAGCGCAAAGCAGCCGGACTGGCGGGTCATCGCCAGCTTCTGCGCCACGGTCGCGTTGTCCCACGGCTTGACGGTCGGGATGCCCGCGCCGCCGCTGGCGGCGATGGCAGTGGTCGCGCCCTCCATGACCTTGGGGTTCGTGCCGTCACCGGTAAAGGCGGCAATGCCGGCCGCCGCACAGGCGGGGACCAGAATGTTATTGTAGTCAAGGTCGTTGTATTTGTCGCCGTAGTGCAGCGCCAGAGCACCCACCGGCCCGGCAAAGAAGGGGTACTTAAAGGTGCGGCCGAAGATGCGGAGCGCGGTGTCCGGCTCAAAATTTTCGTGGATCGTGTCCATGTTCAGCCGCACATCGCGCCAGGCGTCAAAGTTGCGGATCGCCACCGTGCCGCTGCCCTTGGCACCGGGGCCGGGAATCGTGGCGCCGCAGGCGCGGCCGTTGCATACCGGGCAGGCATGGCAGGGGCCCATCTGGCCGCGCGCGGATTCAAGAACTTCTTTATAGGTCATCTGGATTTTGCCTCCTGAGTTGCGGGCCGATGCGAGCATCGGCCCCTGCAAAAATCGGGTAATTATGCTCCGCGGTCATTATAGCGCGTTTTGTGCGCGGCCGCAAGGGCGCTGACGACGACAAGTGCGCACAGTACACAGAGCCCTGCACCCGCCTGGCCGGTCAGGTCGCCCACAAGGCCCACAAGCGGGCTGGCGGGGATCATCAGCAGACTGTAGGCCATGCTGTCCACGCTGATGAGCGTTGCGCGGCGGTCACTGGGGATCGCGTCGTTGAGCCGCTGCATACTGTGCAGGAACCAGACGGAGAGTGCCCCCTGCACGAGTACCGGCCCAGCGGCGCAGAGCAGCGCCGGGGCCGCGCCCGCCAGAAGCGTGCCTGTGGCGACGAGCAGCGCACAGCCGAAATAGAGCGCGCGCAGCTGTTTGGGGTGCAGGCGGCGGCCTAGCGATGCGCCCGCCATGCCCGCGGCCCCAGCCAGCAGACCCGGCAGAAACAGCCATTTCATGGCCCAGCCCTGCTGGGTCAGCCGCTGCTGGACGAACATCGAGGTCAGGTAGGACGGCAGCGAGATGACGGCATCGGCCATGATAATGCGCCGCGCCGGTGTGCTGCTGCACAGGCAGTCGAGACTGTCCAAAATGTGCACACGCAGCCGGGCGGGCAATTCTTGTAAGATGTGCTTCTCGCGGGCGGCCTGTTCGTCGGTGACGACAGGTTCGGTCAGGTTGGCCGCGGCCAAGGCGGAGACGGCGCTGACCGCGGCGTCCGCAAGGTAGTAGCCCGCCGAGGTCAGCACCCCGGCCAGCAGGCTGGCCAGTGCGCCGAGGGCGGAGGCTAGCTTCATGAAGATTGACGCTTTGGCGTCAACTTTAATGTAGTTGCGCTCCCGTCCGGCGGTTTTCAAGCTGTCGTAGGTCAGGGCTTCCGTTGTGCCGGAGAGCAGGTTGTAGCCCAGCGCTTTCAGCCCCATGCCCGCGCAGATGAACGCGAGACTGGGCGCAAACGCCATGGTGGCGGCGGAGACAACGCCCAGCGCACCGCTGAAGATCAGCGTGCGCCGCCGCCCCAGCAAATCGGCGGCCATGCCGCTGGGGACCTCACACAGTAGGCTGACGCCGTGGAAAACGCCCTCGGCCAGGCCGATTTGCGCCAGCGTAAAGCCGCGGGCCGCCAGCAGCGCGACCCAGACGGCGTCGGTGAAGCGCAGGGTAGAGGTAAATGCGTGCAGATACACGCAGCGAAGCTGCTTTTGTAAATTCATGGGGAACACCCTTTCATGATAGTATACGAAAACGTGCCCTTAAATTTTTGTAAAAAGGCAGCAAAAAGCGCCCCGCGGCAAAGCCACAGGGCGCAAAAACTGCACACTTACAGCGTCACCGAGGTAAAAAAGGGCACACTTACAGCGTCAGTACGTCAGGGATTTCCTTTTTTCTGGAACACAACACCAAACTGCCAACGCATAAGGGGTGCTCTCCTTCCTCGGTGAATTTGGGATAAGTATAGCACAGCGTTTGCCAAATGGCAAGAAAAATTGTACAATAGAGGCATGATTTTTGAAAGCTAAGGGGAACGGGTATGAAACGACTGGTCGTTGGGCTGCTGGCCCATGTGGACAGCGGCAAAACCACATTGGCCGAGGGGCTGCTTTACCGCGCGGGGGTACTGCGCAAGCTGGGCCGCGTGGATCACAGGGACGCATTTCTGGATACCGACAGCCGGGAGCGGGCGCGGGGCATTACGATTTTTGCCAAGCAGGCGGTGCTGGCGCTGCCCGCCGCCGAGGGGGCCGAGGAGTGCGAGCTGACCCTGCTGGACACGCCGGGACATGTGGATTTTTCCGCTGAGGCCGAGCGCGCCCTGCAGGTGCTGGATTATGCGGTGCTGGTGGTCTCCGGCACGGACGGCGTGCAGGCCCACACCGAGACGCTCTGGAAGCTGCTGGCCCGCTACCGGGTGCCCACCTTTGTGTTTGTGAACAAGATGGATCTGCCGGGTGCTGATGCCGCCGTCCGCCTGCGGGAGCTGCGCGGGCGGTTCGGGGACGGGTGCGTGGATTTTTCTGCCGTGCCCGACCCGGAGGCGCTGGCCCTGTGCAGTGAACCGCTGATGAACGAGGTGCTGGAAAACGGCGCGGCCTCGCCCGAGACCGTGGTGACGGCCATTGCGCGGCGGCAGGTGTTCCCGGTGTTTTTCGGCGCGGCACTGCGGCTGGACGGGCTGGACGGCCTGCTGCGCGGGCTGCAGACGCTGACCCGCACCCCGCCGCGCTGGCCGGAGTTCGGTGCGCGGGTGTTTAAGATCAGCGAGGACGCGGGCACACGGCTGACATGGCTCAAGATCACGGGCGGCGTGCTGCCGGTCAAGGCGGTGCTGCCCGGCGGCGAGAAGGCCGATGCGCTGCGGCTGTACAACGGCGGCAAATTCCGGCTGGTCAGCGAGGCATACCCCGGCATGGTCGTGGCGGCGGCAGGACCGGCTGCCACCCGCCCCGGGCAGGGCCTTGGGGCAGAGGCTGACGCCGATACCCCGCTGCTGGAGCCGGTGCTGAACTACCGTGTCGAGAGCGCAGCCGACCCCCATACCCTGCTGAAGGCATTGCAGACGCTGGAGGACGAGGACCCCCAGCTGCATGTGAACTGGCGGGACGACCTCGGCGAGGTGCATGTCCAGCTGATGGGCGAGGTGCAGCTGGAAATTTTGCAGAATATCCTGCAGGAGCGGTTCGGGCTGGATGTAACATTCAGCGAGGGCGGCATTTTGTATAAGGAGACGCTGACGGCGGCTGTCGAGGGTATCGGCCACTATGAGCCGCTGCGCCACTATGCCGAGGTGCATCTGCTGCTGGAGCCTGCGCCCCGGGGCAGCGGCGTCCAGCTGGCGGCGGACTGCCCACCCGACACGCTGGCCGAAAACTGGCAGCGGCTGATTTTGACCCATCTGGCCGAGCGCACCCACCCGGGCGTGTTGATCGGCGCACCGCTGACCGATGTCAGGATCACGCTGGCGGCGGGGCGCGCCCACCAAAAGCACACCGAGGGCGGGGACTTCCGGCAGGCGACCTACCGCGCCGTGCGGCAGGGCCTGCGGATGGCTGCGGCCGGGGACGGCGTGCAGCTGCTGGAGCCGTGGTACGATTTTACGCTGGAGCTGCCTGCCGATGCACTGGGCCGCGCCATGGCCGATGTGCAGCGGATGTGCGGCAGCTTCCATGCGCCTGAAACACTCCCGAATTCCGAAAACACGGTGCGGCTGACCGGCCGCCTGCCCGTTGCCACGGCGCGCGGCTATGCGCGGGAGGTCGCAGCCTACACCCACGGGCTGGGCCGGTGGGCTGTGCTGCCCGCCGGGTACGATGCCTGCCACAACACCGATGAGGTGCTGGCCGCCGCAGGCTATGACCCCGATGCCGATACCGACAACCCGGCGGATTCAGTGTTCTGCTCCCACGGGGCCGGGTATCTTGTCAAGTGGGACGAGGTCCCCGCCCGCGCCCATGTTTCCAGCGGGCTGGAGCGGAGGCTGGGTGCTGCACCCGCCGCCGGGCAGACGCAGGAGGAGGACGAGGCCAACGCGCGCCGCCGCCGGGCCTCCGCCTACTGCGGCACGCTGGAGCAGGATAAGGAGTTGCTGGCAATTTTTGAACGCACCTACGGCAAGATAAAGCGCCGCGGCGGCGTTGACGATGCCAAAAAGGCCGCCCGCGCGGCGTTGCACACCGCCCCGGCGGCGAGCGTGCCGGCTGCGCCTGTGCCCGCCGGGCCGGACTATCTGCTGGTGGACGGCTACAATGTCATCTTTGCGTGGGACGCCTTGCGCAGGCTGGCGGACGGCAGCCTTGACGCCGCGCGGCGCAGGCTGATGGACATTCTGTGCAACTACGCAGGCTATAAGCGCTGTGTGCCGATACTGGTGTTTGACGCCTACAAGGTGCGGGGCGGCGCGCGGGAGGTCGAAAAATACCACAACCTCTATGTCGTCTACACCCGGGAGGCCGAGACCGCCGATATGTACATTGAGCGTGCGACCCATGAGCTGGCGCGTGAGCATCGCATCCGCGTGGTCAGCAGTGACGGCGCAGAGCAGATCATCGTGATGGGCCACGGCGCGCTGCGCGTTTCGGCTCGTGCGTTTGAGGAGGAGGTCAACGCGGTCGAAAAGGAGATCCGCGAATTTTTGGAGGAATAATATAAGCCGCTGTGCCAAAGATGCACAGCGGCTTTTGTATTTGCTGTTTTATCGTTTCCGGCTACCGGCACAGCTGCACGGAGCGGTCAAGACCGCTCCCTACAACCCTGCGGCGAAAGCTCTGTAGGGAGGGGTCTTGACCCCTCCGGGAAAGCTCCCGATACCGCCCAATCTGCCTTATAGCTCCTTCGCTGCGCACAGCAGAATTTCCTCGGCCTTGTCCAGCCCGAGTTTGCTGGTGCAGAGGGTCAGGTCATAGTTGCGGCTGTCGCCGTAGATCTGGCCGGTGTGCTGCTTGCAGTAGCTGCGGCGGGCGCGGTCGGCACTGTCCATGTCGGCCTCCAGCTGCTCAAACGGGGTGTCGGGCATCAGCTTGCGCATGTGCAAAAGACGCCAGTTGCGGTCGGCATGGACGAACACCCGCAGGCAGTGGTCAAACTCCCGCAGGATATAGTCGGCGTTGCGGCCCACGATGACGCAGCTTTCCCGGTCGGCGATCTCGCGGATGGCGCGGACCTGAGCATCCCACAACTCCTCACTCAGGGGGCGGTTGTAGAAGTTGAAAAGGCTCTGGGTAAAGCCGAACTCATGGGGGACACGCTCGTCCCAGCGGCGCACCTGCTCCGGCGTCAGGTGGGCGCTGGCCTTGGCGGTCTTTAAAATAATGTCGCGGTCATAGTAGGCAATGTCCAGCTCCCGGGCCAGACGGCGGCCCAGCTCGCCGCCGCCTGCGCCGAACTCGCGGCCGATGGTGATGATACGCTTCATGGCAGGATCCTCCTTCAGGTAAGCAGGAAGTGTAGGGCGCTGCCGTACCGCAGGGCGGCTCGATAACGCCATCATACCCTTATTGTATCAAATCCGGCGGGAAAGTCAACTGGCGCTGTTCAGCCGGTAGCCGACCTTGTAGACGGTCTGGATGTCGTTTTCCAGCCCAAGCTTGCGGCGCAGCCGGTTGATGTGGACATCAACGGTGCGGCTCTCGCCGATAAAGGCGTAGCCCCATGCAGCCTCAAGAAGCTGGCTGCGGCTCAGGGCCTTGTCACAGTGGGTCACAAGGACGGCCAGCAGGGCAAATTCCCGCGGCGTCAGGCAAAGCTCGCAGCCGGCGCGGCGCACACGGTGGGCGCGCAGGTCAACGGTCAGGTCTTTGTAGGCAATGTACGGATCATACGGGGTCATGATAGGGGCCCTCCTTTCAGATAGGGTAGGGGGTGCTGTCATCTATAATAACGATAAATGTTTCCGAGTTGTTACAAAAATCGGAAAAATCCGTAATTTTTTTAAAAAATGGGAAGAACGGGCGTTTTCCACATTTCAACAAAACCTATATATCGTGGGTTTTGGACAGTTTACACCGGGTTTTCCACAGTTTCAACATGGTTTTCCACATTTCAACTGTGGAATGATGTGGAAAACCTGTGCAAAATGCAAGGGCAACACCGCACAATTCCCGCCGGAGCGGTGCTTAGAATTATGCGGTATTGCCCAAAGACTGTGTCGGACGGCCCGGCGCGGCGGCATTTTTTGCGATTCGTTCAAAGTTGTGTCACATGCTGTTCATTTTTAGGGCGCATGCTATACTTGTACAAAGGACAGCACCGCCGGAGGTGCGGTGCCTGCCCGGACAAAAGAGGAGGCCAATGGCATGAAAGAAACGACACAGCCGCCGAAGGACCCGAAAAAGAAACTATGGGTCGGCTATGCGGTCATTCTGGCAATCGTGATTTTGAGCAACATCTTCCTGTATCCGGCGCTGATGCAGGCCGGTGTCAAGAGCGTGAACTACAGCACCTTCCTGCAGATGCTGGAGAGCAAGGAGCTGGCCACCGTCCAGATCGAGGACCAGCAGATCTATTTTGTGGACAAGAACGAAAACTCCTTCAAAACGAACGCCATCGCGCAGGACAACAACCTCGTGGCGCGGCTGGAGGATGCGGGCGTGGAGTTTGGCACCGTCTACCAAAGCCCGACGATCTGGGACTCGCTGCTGAACCTTATCATCTCCTTCCTGCCGATGATCCTGCTGTTCTGGTTCATCAACCGCTGGGCTTCCAAAAAGATGGAGCAGATGGGCGGTGCCGGCGGCAATGCAATGCTGTTCGGCGGCAAATCCGGTGCCAAGCAGTATGTTGTCGATGATGAGACCGGCATCAAGTTCAATGATGTCGCCGGTGAGGACGAGGCCAAGGAGAGTTTGCAGGAGATCGTAGACTTTCTGCACAACCCCAAGAAATACGAGGACATCGGCGCCAAGATGCCCAAGGGCGTGCTGCTTGTCGGCCCTCCGGGTACCGGCAAAACGCTGCTGGCCCGCGCGGTCGCCGGTGAGGCCGGTGTGCCGTTCTTCTCGATCGCCGGCAGTGAGTTTGTCGAGATGTTTGTCGGCATGGGCGCAAGCAAGGTGCGCGACCTGTTTAAGCAGGCAGGCGAAAAAGCACCATGCATCGTCTTTATTGATGAGATCGACACGATCGGCAAAAAGCGTGACGGCGGGGCAAACCTCGGCGGTAACGATGAGCGCGAGCAGACCCTGAACCAGCTGCTGACCGAGATGGACGGCTTTGACGCCGCCAAGGGCGTTGTCATTCTGGCAGCCACGAACCGGCCGGAGTCGCTTGACCCGGCGCTGACCCGCCCCGGCCGCTTTGACCGGCGCGTGCCGGTCGAGCTGCCCGACCTCAAGGGGCGCGAGAGTATCCTGCGCCTGCACGCCAAAAAGGTGCGCCTTGGCCCCGACTGTGATTTTTCCGTTATCGCCCGGATGACGCCCGGTGCCTCCGGTGCCGAGCTGGCCAACATTGTGAACGAGGCAGCCCTCTGTGCGGTGCGCCACCGCCGCAAGGCCGTGACCCAGTTTGACCTGCAGGAGGCTGTGGACACGATTTTGGCCGGTGCGCAGAAGAAGAATAAGATCCTGAACAATAAAGAAAAGTGCATCGTCTCCTACCATGAGGTCGGCCATGCACTGGTGGCGGCACTGCAGACGAACAGCGCCCCCGTGCAGAAGATCACCATCGTGCCGCGTACCTCCGGTGCGCTGGGCTTTACGATGCAGGTCGAGGACGGCGACCACACCCTGATGACCAAGGAGGAGATCCTGAACAAGATCGCCACCCTGACCGGCGGCCGCGCCGCTGAGGAGCTGATCTTCCACTCCATCACGACAGGTGCCAGCAATGATATTGAGCAGGCCACCAAGCTGGCCCGCGCGCTGGTCACCCGCTACGGCATGACCGAGGATTTTGACATGGTCGCGCTCGAGACGGTGAACAACGCCTATCTGGGCGGCGATGCCAGCCTTGCCTGCAGTGAGCAGACCGCAGCGAAGGTGGATGCCAAGGTCGTGGAGATCGTGCAGGCCGAGCATAGAAAGGCCTATAAGCTGCTGGCTGACAACAAGCGCAAGCTGGACGAGATCGCCCAGTACCTGTACGAAAAGGAGACCATCAGCGGCGAGGAGTTTATGCGTATTTTGAACGCGCAGCCGCAATTACCGGCGGGGACTTCGGCAGATTCCACAAACGCGGTGCAGTAATTTTGTATAGTTGTCGTTCGATTGCCCCTTGACGCCGCCGTCACAGCCTTGTATGATAAGTACACAAACCAACCCGGCGAGAGGGGGAAAACGAGAGTGACCTTTGAAGAATTGCAGGATCTGCTGGCAGAGCAGTTCAGCTGTGACACCGGCGATCTGACCAGAAGCACGGCGCTGGAGGATCTGGACGCCGACCATGAGGATATGATCGAGCTGGCCTGGGCGCTGGGCGAGGCAATCGGCGTGGAGATCGATGAAAGCGAGCTGAGCGAGGATCTCACCATCGGTGAGCTGTGGCGCTTTGTGCGCGATAAGGAAGAAAACGCCGAGGAGTAACAACAAACGGAAGGCCTGCCCTTTGCGGCAGGCCTTTTTGGTATCTGAACGGCCAAGCCGCCCGGGGCGGCGCAGGATGAGAAAGCGGGAATCATGACAAACACGAAAGCAAAACATTTCTGGGCAGTAGCGGCGCTGCTGGCGGTGGGGCTTGCGGTGATGCTGCTCTATGCCGGGCGCAAGCAGGGCTACCATGTGGACGAGCTGTATACCTATGAGTTGGCCAACTACCCCGGCGGCTTTTATGCGCTGCAGGACGGCTATCTGGACAGCTGGCATGACGGCAGCTTTTACAAGGCGATCCTGTCGGCGGAGCGGCCCTTTGCCTACAGCATCCCATGGAACAACCAGAAGATCGATGTCCACCCGCCGCTCTATTACTGTCTGGTCTACACGGCGGAATCGCTCTTTCCGGGACTGGGGCTGCCGTGGGTCGGGCTGCTGCCGAACTTTGTCTGCCTGCTTGCGGGGGCAGCGGTGCTGTACCTGACGGTACGCCGTCTGACCGGGCGGTTCTGGCCTGCGTGGACAGCAGCGGCCTGCTGGCTGCTGAGCGTCGGCGTGCAGGGTATGGCCGTCTTTACCCGTATGTACAGCCTGATGATGCTGGAGGGCATCGTGCTGCTGTACTGCCATGTGGTGCTGTGGCAGGCGCTGCAGCAGGGGGCGCGGCCGCCCCGGACCGTATGGGCCGGGCTGTTTGCTGCCACACTGGCGGGGGTGCTGACCCAGTATTTCTTTTTGGTGTACTGCTTTTTCCTCTGCGGGCTGTTCGGGCTGTGGCTGCTGGTCACGCGGCGGTTCAGAACGGCGGCGGGCTATGCGGCGGCTGAGCTGGCCGGGCTGGGGGCGGCGTATCTGGCCTTCCCCACGATGAAGCAGCATATCTTTTCCGGCTCCCGCGGGAAGCAGGCGTTTACCAGTGTGTTCGATGTCTCGGCGCTGGCGGACTGGGCGGCCAGTCTGGGCCGGGTGTTCCGCCTGCTGGCGGCGCAGTTCGGCGGGCTGGCGCTGTGGGGCGTTGTGCTGGCGGCTGCGGCGGTCCTGCTGTGGCGGCGCGGTGCGCGGCTGCGGGGCAACGGCCTGTTTGCCGCCGGGCTGCTGCTGGCTGCCTGCGGGTATGTGGTGCTGATCGACAAGGCTGCGCCGTTTGAGGCTGACCGCTACTATGTAGTGATCTATGGTGCAGTCGTGACGGCGGCGGCGGTGATTCTGGCGCGGTTGGACCTGCGGCGGGATGCTGTGCTGGCGCTGGCTGTGGTGCCGGTGCTGGCAGCACATTTTGTGCATCCCAACGAATATTTGTACGAACAGTATGCCCCGCGCACCGAGGCGCTGGCCAAGACGGCCGCCCTGCCGGCCGTTGTGCTGAACAACGCCGGCTACGATGTGGCACCGGACCTCTTTGTCACAGAGTTCGCCGCGCGGGAGGCTGTCTATCAGGCAGGCACCGGTGACGATGCGGCAAGCCTGCAGGCGGCCGCCCAAAGCCGCGATCTGCAGGATGGATTTGTGGTGTACGGGTATGTATATGACGCAGATGCGCTGAAAACGATGATCGAGGACACGCTGGACACAGAAAGCGTGGAATTGCTGACCGATGTGGCGAAGTGCCCGGTGTATTATGTGAAGCTGAAGTAAGGAAAACGGGGCAGACGAAAAGGGGCTGTGAATGGTTTCTAAGAAAAAAATCAACGGCTGGGCGGCGGTGGCGCTGGTGTTTCTGGTGTGTGCGGTCGTCTATGGGCTGCTGAGCAGCTACCCGCGGGAGCTGGCCGTCTACAGCGATGAGCTGCGCTATCTGGATGTGGCGCGCAGCCTGCTGCAGGGGCGCGGGCTGCGGGTGCGCAATATGCCCAGCGATTACCAGAAGATCCTCTACCCGCTGTGCATCCTGCCGGCGCTGCGGCTGCGGACCACAGCCGCGCAGATCACGGCCATCGGCTGGCTGAACGCTGTGTATATGGCAAGCGCGGTCTTTCCGGCCTATGCGCTGGCGCGTGCGATGCGGCTGAACCCGCGCCGCACGGCGTTTCTGGTGGGGGTCACGGCGGTGCTGCCCACCATGTCGGCAGCGGCTACCTTTATGAGCGAAACGGTGTTTCTGCCGCTTTCCCTGTGGCAGGTGTACTTTTTCCTGCGGGCAATGCTGGCTGCGCCGCGGGCCCGGGTGGGCTGGTGTGCGGCGGCGGGGGCGTTCTGCTACCTGTTGTATCTGAATAAGGAGGTCGCACTCTATTACCTGATTGCATGGGTGCTGGTGCGCGGCTGGGTTTGGTGGCACGATAAGGCAGGCTGGCGTGCTGAGCTTGCCTGCAATGCGGCGCTGTTGGGCAGCTTTCTGGCCTGCTTTGTGCTGGCCAAGGTCACGCTGTTCCGGGGGCTGGGCAACTCCTACAACCAGACCGGCTGGCTGACCGGGGAGCAGTGGCGCTTCCTGCCCTTTGCACTGGTCTGTGATGCGCTGTTTACCGTGCTGGCGTTCTGGGTGTACCCCGTGCTGCTGCCCCTCTGCGGGCTGCACCGCCCCCGCCGGGGCAGCGATGCCCGCCGTACCCAGCTGCCGCTTTTCCTGCTGCTCTGTCTGGGCATTGGCGTGGCGGTCATCGCATGGTCTATCACCGTGCGGGAGGATCTGCACGATCCCTCGCCCCGGCAGCATATGCGGTATCTGGAGCCGCTGCTCATCCCGCTGCTGGCCGTGACGATGGATACGCTGGACGAGGCACTGACACCCGCCCGGAAATGCCTTCTGGCTGCGCTGACCGCCCTTTGGAGCATCGGCTTTGCAGTGGTCTGCCGGGCCATTGGTGCGGGCGCGGGGGATAATACTCTGCTGCAGTGGTTTGACTTTGTGGCCGACCGCACTGACCGCCTGCCCGGCGGCAGCCAGACCCTGTGGCTGGCTGTCTGGCGCGTCTGCATTGTGCTGGGCGTGGCTGTACTGGGCGCTGTGCTGGTGCGGCACCGCGGCCGCAGGGTGCTGGCTGCCGCCGCGCTGGTGCTTTGCGCGGCCTGCTATCTGGGCGAGTGGCGGATCAACCGCTGGACCTACGCGATACCCGCTGAGAGCGCAGCCGGTGCCAGCGCACTGAACGAGAGCCTTGCCGCGCTGGACGGCAAGGTGCTGTTCCTGCCCTGTGGGGTGCGCCAGCGGGACAGCCAGCTTATCGAAACGTATGTCGCGCGGGATGTCTATATCGTCGAGTATGAGACGCTTTTGCAGAGCGGTGCGCTGGCAGACGGCGTGCTGGACCTGACCGCCGAGGCGGTCGGACCGGAGTACCCGGGCCGCGCGTATGAGGATCTGACCGCTGCAGACTGGGTGCTGGCCGCAGACGGCGTGCCGGTGGATACCGACATGCTGCAGCCGTCCGGCATCGACTGCCCGCAGGGCTACTGCCTGTACAAAAACCCAACCCCCGGGCGCGTCTGCTTTCAGGCGCAGGGATAACTGCTGAAGCACCTTCCTTTTTTTGAGGGAGGTGTTTTTTTGTTGGCGGATTGGCTTGCGAACGGGGCGGCGGTGATGTATAATTTTTATTATCTACAACTATGTCCGGAAAAGGAGCTTTCCATGGAGAAACTACTGGTTTTTATCCCTGCCTACAACTGTGAAAAGCAGGTCACGCGGGTGCTTTCGCAGCTGCTTGACAAACGCATCGCCCCTTGGGTGGGGGAGTGCATCGTTGTAAACAACCGTTCCACCGATGGCACTGAGGCCGCTGTGCAGGACTGGATGGCCCGCCACCCCGATGCGCCGGTGCGCCTTTTGCGCAATGACCGCAACTACGGTCTGGGCGGCAGCCATAAGGTGGCGTTCGGCTATGCGGCCGCCCACGGGTATGCGCATCTTGTCGTACTGCACGGTGACGATCAGGGGGCCATCGCCGACCTGCTGCCGATCCTGAACGATGATACCTATAAAAAATACGACTGCTGCCTCGGCTCCCGCTTTATGCGCGGCAGCAAGACCGGCGGCTACAGTGCGCTGCGCACGGTGGGCAACTACGGCTTCAACTGGCTTTTCAGTCTGGTGGCGCGCAGAAAAATCACCGACCTGGGCAGCGGACTGAACCTGTATGCCGTGGCCCCGCTGAAAAACGAATACTACAAAAAGTTCCCTGACACGCTGTATTTTAACGATTGCATGATTCTGGCACTCTGCCAGATGAAGCAGCGGGTGCTGTTCTTCCCCATCAGCTGGCGGGAGGAGGATCAGGTCAGCAACAATAAGCTGACGAGCTTCGGTATCAGTCTGCTCAAGCTCTGCGGGAAGTATCTGGCAGGGCCGAAGGCGTTTGTTGAGGGCGAGTGGCGCGACAACATTATTGAGGATTACAGCTACGAGGTCGTAGCGTCCAACCTGTAAGGAGGTTTTTGCAATGAAGGTTCTGGTAACGGGTGCAGCCGGGTTTATCGGTGGTCAGCTCTGGCACAAGCTGTGGCAGCGCGGCGATGAGGTCGTGGGTATCGACAACTTCTCCTACGGCAATCTGGACAACCTGAAGTTTGATGACCATGATTTCGGTGCCGAGGTGCGGAAGATGGATATCCGCGACAAGGCCGGGATGCTCCAGCTGTTTGAGGAAGAACAGTTCGAGGTCGTGTACAACATTGCGGGCATTGCCCCCCTGCCGGACTGCCAGAGCGACCCGGTGCAGGCCATCGAGGTCAATACGCTGGGCCTTGTGAACCTGCTGGAGGCAGGCCGCCGCACCGGCATCCGGCAGCTGGTGCAGGCCTCCACCAACGCTATGTATGAGAACGAGACCGAGTTCCCGACCGTGGAGTCGAAGTTCAACCCGCCGACGCTGATCTACCCCAACACAAAATACTGCGGCGAGCGGTTTGCCCAGAGCTTTGCTGACACCTACGGCATGACCGTGACCTGCCTGCGCTTTGCCAATGTCTACGGCCCGCACATCGACTGCCTGCGCAAGCAGCCGCCGTTTGTGGGCTACATGATCCGCGAGCTGTACTATGACCGCACGCCGGAGTTCCACTCTGACGGCAACCAGCGCCGCGATTATATCTATGTCGATGACCTGATCGCGCTGGCGCTGCGCGTGGTGGAGCAGCCCCAGAAGGGCTTTGACGCGGTGAATGTCTCCAGCAACCGCAGCTATTCCGTTAAGGAGCTGTATGCCATTGCCAGCCGCCTGATGGGCAAGAGCATCGAGGCCAAGTACTGCCCGAGCAGTCATTATTGGGCCAAATATCCCGAGCTGTACGGCGGGGCCTACGGCATCAAACCGGAGATCCTTGACCATGAGGTGAACAAGTTCAGCCAGTGCGACAACACCCACGCCCGCGAGGCCTACGGCTGGCAGCCGCAGGTGGACATCGAGACAGGCCTGAGCCGGGTCATCGAGGCAGAAACGAAGATGCTGGCGGAAAAAGATAAGAAATAATAGATAAAAGATAATAAAAGATGGGGAGTTTTGACCTGAAGGTCAAAACAAAATTGTAGGGGCGGATTCCATATCCGCCCGCGGCGTTGCCCAAAGCAGAATGGGCGCATATGGAATGCGCCCTTACGGTCGTAGAGAAATTTTGAAGCGGTGCGCCAGCACCGCGAACCACCATTTTTATTATCTATTATCTTTTATCTATTATTTAAAAAGGAGCTTCTTATGAGTAAGCTGCATTTGATTTTACCTATGGCCGGTCGGGGGAGCCGCTTTTTTGAAAACGGATTTGTCTGCCCGAAGCCATTGATTGAAATTAACGGAAAGCCGTTCTTTTACTGGGCGGCGCGCAGCATTGAGAAATATGTGGATTGCGCCGACATCACCTTTGTTGTGCTGCAGGAGCATATCCGCGACTTTGCGATTGACGAAAAGATCCGGACATACTGGCCTGAGGCGCGCATCATTGCCCTGCCGGAGGTGACCGAGGGGGCAGCCGTCACGGCGCTGAAGGGCTGCGAGGGCCTGCCCGACGGTGAGCCGATCCTTTTCAACGACTGCGACCACCTGTTTATCTGCAGCGCGTTCAATGCGTTCTGCGAAAAGGGCCACTTTGCCGACGGCCCTGCGGGGGCGCTGCTGACCTTTGAGAGCGATTCCCCGGCCTACAGCTACCTGCAGTACGGCGCGGACGGCAATGTCTGCCATACGGTGGAAAAGCAGGTCGTCAGCCATGACGCCATCTGCGGCGCGTATTATTTTAAGGATAAGCGCACCTACGCCGACGCCTGCGCCGCATATCTGAAAAACTGTGAGTATAAGGAATTTTTTGTATCCGGCATCTACAATGTGCTGGCAGCGCAGGGCGCACGGATCGCAGGCTTTGCGTGTGATCTGCACCTGCCCTTCGGCACACCGGACGAATACCGCACCGCAGAAAAACCGGAGAACCGCGCCGGATTTGACGCGCTGGGGTGACCGATGGAAGGAGAACACATGAACACATCGGCAAAAAAACAAATCATCCCAGAACTGCTTGTGGCCGTGCTGTGGGGGATACTGACGCTTTGGACGGACAGACTGTTTTTCCGGTATGATTGGCGAACCACGGCGTTTTTTGTTTATAAGGCACTGTTTGTGCTTCTTGCTTTTCTGCTTGTCCACGGAATCGTGACGCTGGTCAAAAAGCTCCGCGCGAAGGATCGCTTTGTCTGGCACTGGCTGCAGTGGACGCTGCCGTATCTGGCGGTAAATCTGATCGTGCTGCTCATCGTCTGGCCGGGCTGCTGGGGCAATGACGACCTGAATGTGCTGTCTCTGGCGAGAACACTGCAGATGGATGCATGGCAGCATTTTCTGACGAGCAGTGCCTTTATCCTGTCACTGATGTTTGTGCCCATACCCGGAGGGGTAGTGCTTATCCAGAATCTTCTCATCAGTGCGGCGGTAGGTTGCTTTGCAGCTACGGCCCAAGATCTTACCGAGAAACGGCTGGTTCGACCGGTGAAGCCGGTGTGGTTTGCCATCGTCTACCTGCCGTTCCTGCTGCCGCCGGTGCTGATGCACAACCAGAATCCATTCCGGACGACATGGTCATGCTGGTGCGAGCTTTTTCTGGTTTTCATGCTGGTGGCCTTCTACCTGCGCGGCACCAGGCTGACCCGGGCTGAGTTGACGGCTGTTGTTGTGCTGGGGGCGCTGGCAGCCTCCTGGCGCAGTGAGTGCGTCTATTATCTGGCGGCGATTCCGGTCATGCTGGCCGTGCTTTGCTGCAAAAAGCTGCTGCGGCCGCTGGCGCTGGGTGCTGTGACAGCGCTGATTTTGTGCGGATATATGGCATCCTCCCGATACACCGGCTCCCTGATGGGGGAGGCGTGGCAGTACCAGCGGATCGCACTGTGCTACCAGATGGCGGCGCTTGTGCAGGATGCCGATCCGGCAGAGGATGCAGCGGAGCTTGCTGCGATCGATAAGATCTATGATGTGGATTACTGCCGCAGTCATCCCGAAATCCATGGCAATGCGCTGCGCGAGGCAATCCTGCGCAATGGCGGCAGCGATGCGGAGTGGAAGGAATGCCGCGGTGCAATCGCACGGCTGGCGCTGCGTTACCCCAAAAGCCTATTGCGGGAGCGGCTTGATGTGTTTAACAATACGCTGCGCCAGCGTCAGAACGGGCGGTCCAACCAGAAGCTGGTCTTTGCATCGTCCTTCCTGATGTATGAGGGCGAGCCGGAGCGCGATGTGCTGATAGAATTTTTGCAGGACAGCGCGGCGGTAAAGCCCCTTAATCAGGAACTGCGCAAGAACTTTATCATAAATGTGGCGCTGAGCGGGGACTTTGCGGGCGGATTGATCGACTGGACTTGGTGGATGCTGCCGCCCTTTGTGCTGCTGTTTGCGGCCTGTCTGGTACTGCTGGTACGGCGGCGCTGGATGCTGCTGTTCGCGGCGGGAACATTTTTTGTGCGGATTCCGCTGGTGTTCCTGACCGCACCGGATACATATTTCCTGTATTATCTGACGCCGTTCATTGCCGGGTATGCAATCACGGCGGCGGGAATCATCTATGCGGTGATGAGAGATAAAAAGAAGCGGGAGAGGGTCACGGACTGATGATCGGACTTTATTTTGTGTTGGCGCTGGTGCTGGTGCTGGTGGGCCATGCGTTCCGTCTGCTGCGGTGGGAGCAGTTTATCCGCATCTATGAGCGGCCGCTGCGCGGGCAGATGCTGCGCGGTATGGCCGGCGGCTATGCGCTGAACTTTGTGCTGCCGTTCCATCTGGGGGATGTGTTCCGCGCGGTATTCCCCGGGCGGCGGATGAAGAGCGGGGTCGGCTTTGCGCTGGCCACCGTCATTATGGACCGGTTCCTTGATGTCTGGTTCGTGGCGCTGGGCTTTATCGCCTTTTCACTGCTGGGGCAGGGCGGGGCTGCTGTGCGCGGCGCAGCGCGGTACTATCTGGTGTTCTCGCTGGTGCTGGCGGCGGCGCTGGTGCTGGTGTCGGTGCTGCGTGACTGGCTGAAAAAGATCTGTCTGGCGTTCTGCGGCATCTTCAATGATACGCTGAAGCTTGACGGCATGATGTTCTTCTGGAGCTTGATCAACACCTTCAAGGATCTTGGCCGGGTGAAGATCGGCCGCCTTGCCGCCAATACAGTGCTGATGTGGGCGGCGTATCTGGGGTCCTACACGGCGCTGGGGGCGGCCCTGACCGCTGCCGGGCAGCCGATGAAACTGGTCGGCGTGTTTGACCTTTTGTTCGGGCGCAGCGCGGCCGATCTTACGGCGCTGCTGCCCGGCGGTGCGCTGGGCACCGCCGCCCCTGCGGCGCGCGGGCTGCTGCTGGCTTGGTTTATGCTGCCGCTGGCGGCCATGTGGGCAGCTACGCTGCTGCCCGAGCGTGTGCGCGGTGCGGTCAATCAGGCAACGCAGGCCGCCCCGGCGGAGGAAAGCTATCTGAATCTGCTGCCGCAGGCCGACGAGCATGACCGTGCCGTCTTTCTGGGCAAGTATTTCGGACTGGAAAACAAGGAGTATCTGCAGCGCTTTCTGCAGATGAACCGGGATATTACGATCCTGCAGGATTATTCGGCGGGCTCCAACGCCACAACGATGCTCTGCATGGACAAGCAGTCTACCTTTTACCGCAAATATGCCTTTGGCGCGGACGGAGACAAGCTGGCCGAGCAGATCGACTGGCTGCGCGCCCAGCAGGACCGGCTGCCGCTGTGCGAGATCCTGCGCACTGCGCGGGAGGACGGCTGCTGCTGGTATGACATGACCTACAACCCGCAGGCGGTGGGGATGTTCCGCTATCTGCACTCCAACCCGGTCGAGAAGAGCCGGCGCATCCTGCGGGAGGTGCTGCAGACGCTGGAGGAGCAGCTGTACCGCCCGACCGCCCGCGCGGCGGACCCCGCGGCGATTGAGAAGTACATCGAGACAAAGGTGGACGGCAACCTTAAAAAAATCCGCGAGGACCGCGCCCTGCGCGAGCTGGTCAGCTGCGATACGCTCTGGATCAACGGTACAGAGTACAAAAATCTGAACCGGCTGGACGGGCTGTTTGACCATGCGCGGCTGCGCGAGCTGTTTGCGGCGGACCCCGTGGGGACGATCCACGGCGATCTGACGATTGAAAACATCATCTGCCGTACCGACAATGACGGGTGGTATCTCATCGACCCGAACACCGGCAATCTGCACGAAAGTCCCTTCCTCGATTACGGCAAGCTGCTGCAAAGCCTGCATGGCAGCTATGAATTTATGATGAAAACGCCCCGCGCGGCGGTGCAGGAAAACCGCATCGACTTTCAGCTGACCCGCAGCGCCGCCTACGATGCGCTGCTGGCAGCCCTGATGGAGGATCTGAAGCAGCGCTACCCGCGTGCGCAGGTGGAGAGCATCCTGATGCATGAGGTCATCCACTGGCTGCGGCTGATGCCCTACAAGCTGGCCAAGGACCGCAAGCGCGCGCCGATGTTCTATGCAGGGCTGGTGATGGTGGCCAACGATGTGGCTGATTTTTGTGAAGGAAAAGAGGGAAAGCTATGCTGATCTGTGTGGATCTGGACGGGACCCTGCTGGACACGGTGCCGGCCAATGCGGCGTCCTACCGCGCGGCGCTGGAGGAAATGGGCTTTACCGTGACCGATGAATACTATGCGGCGTCCTGCAACGGCGGGCATTACACCCGCTTTCTGCGCCCGCTGATGGGCGGCGACCCCTGTGACGCCGATGTGGAGCGGGTGCATGACCGCAAGAAGGAGCTGTACAGTGACTTTTTGGACATGGTGCGGCCTAACACGGCGTTGATGGAGATACTGCGCACGATGCAGGCGGCCGGGCATGATCTGGCCTGTGTGACGACCGGCAGCAAGCAAAACGCCACCGAGGTGTTGGAGCATTTTGGTGTGCGGAAACTGTTTGGGCTGATTGTGACCGGCGAGGATGTGGAAAAGCAGAAGCCCGACCCGGAAGGGTATTGCAAGGCGATGGCGTATTTCCATGTGACACCTGCCGAGACGATGATTTTTGAGGATTCGGGCATTGGGCTGGAAGCAGCCAAGGCCAGCGGAGCGACCGTATTTAGGGTGGAGCAATTTTAAGGCTTAACGGCGCGGCAATGGCACGGCCCGGCAAAGCCCCTCCGGCCATCGCTGCGCTCGGCCACCTCCCCTGTAAGGGGCGGCTTTTTGCGGGCGAAGCCCGCGTGATCAAGGCTCTCCACGCAGTGGGGAGCTGGCCGCGAAAGCGGCCTGAGGGGCTTTGGCCGTTTGCTATAAGTAAAAAAAATCCCTTGAGGAATCTGCGTTCCCCAAGGGATTTTTATTGATGTAAATTATTTCGCGTCCGGGCGGACGATCTCGCGGATGGCGCTGACGATGTTCTCGGCAGTCAGGCCGTAATCGCGCAGGACCTCATTGGCGGGGCCGGAGTGGCCGAACTGATCCTGCACGCCGATGCGATGCACGAGGCAGGGCAGCTTCTCGCTGACAACTGCGCAGACAGCCTCACCCAGACCGCCGATGACGCTGTGCTCCTCGACCGTGATGATGCGGCCGCACTCGCGGGCAGCCGTCAGGATGATCTCCTCGTCAATGGGCTTGATGGTCGGCATGTTGATGACGCGGACATTCAGACCCTGACGCTTGGCCAGCACGGCGGCGCGCAGCGCCTCGTTGGTCATCAGGCCGGTGGCGATGACAGCAATGTCGTAACCATCGGTCAGCTTTTCGCCCTTGCCGATCTGGAACTCATAGGTTTCCGGATCGTGGAAAACAGGGGTGGCCAGACGGGAGAAGCGCAGATAGACGGGGCCCTGATAGTTGTAGGCGGCGATGACGGCGGCGCGGGCCTCGACATCGTCAGCGGGGCTCAGCACCACCATACCGGGGATGGAGCGCATCAGGGCGATATCCTCGCAGCACTGGTGGGAGGCACCGTCCTCACCGACAGAAAGGCCGGCGTGGGTGGCGCCGATCTTGACATTCAGGTGGGGGTAGCCGATGGAGTTGCGGATCTGCTCAAAGGCGCGGCCCGCAGCAAACATCGCAAAGCTGGACACAAAGGGAACATAGCCCATCGTGCTCATGCCGGCGGCAACGCCGACCATGTTCTGCTCGGCAATGCCGCAGTCAAAGTGGCGGTCCGGGTAGGCCTTCTTGAAGATATCGGTCTTGGTGGCGGCGGCCAGATCGGCGTCAAAGACCACCAGATTGTCAGCGCCCTGCTGGGCCAGCTCTACCAGCGTGTTGCCGTAGCTGACACGGGTAGCAATTTTTTTAATCTCAGCCATTGTTGAACTCGATCTCCTTTTCCAGCGATGCGTGGGCGGCGCGCAGCTCAGACATGGCCTGGGCGTACTCGTCGTCATTGGGGGCCTTGCCGTGCCAGCCGACGGAATTTTCCATGAAGCTGACACCCAGACCCTTGGTGGTGCGCAGCAGGAAGCAGGTGGGCTTGCCGCTGCCGTGGGACAGGTCAAACATCTTGAAGGCCTGCTCCAGATCGGCGAAGGAGTTGCCGTTGCAGACGATGGTGTTGAAGCCGAAGGCATCCATCTTGCGGTCCAGCGGCTCAGAGTTCATGACATCGCGGGTGGCGCCGTCGATCTGCAGGCCGTTGACATCGATCATGATGCACAGATTATCCAGCTTGTAGTGGTTGGCGAACATGAAGGCCTCCCAGCATTCGCCCTCCTCGATCTCGCCATCGCCCAGCAGGGTGTAGACATTGATGTCGCTGCCGGACTTCTTGGCACCCAGCGCCATGCCGCAGGCGGCAGAAACGCCCTGACCAAGGCTGCCGGTGCTCATATCGACACCGGGCACGGTGTTCATGTTGGGGTGCCCCTGCAGGTAGCTGTTGGAGTGGCGCAGGGTGGGCAGGTCAGCGACCGGGAAGAAACCGCGCTCCGCCAGCGTGGCATACAGGCCGGGCGCGCAGTGGCCCTTGCTCAGGACAAAGCGGTCGCGGTTGGGGTCCTGCGGCTGCTCGGGATCAATGCGCATCTCGCGGAAATACAGGTAAGTAAAGGCATCCGCTGCGGACAGGCTGCCGCCCGGATGACCGCACCCGGCACCGTGGGTGGCTTCGATCACACCCATGCGCACGCGGGTCGCAGTCAATTTCAACTGCAGCGTTTCCAGTTTTGTCATAGCTAAGTTCCTCCGGTCACTATTGGTAAAATCGGGTGGCATTTTGAGATACCACTACACAATATACTACTTCTATTATACACATTTCGCAGAAACACGCAAGATTTTTTTACAATTTTCGTGCCTGTACGGCGCGGCGGAGAAAAAACCGCCCGCCGCGCAAAGTGCGATGCTGCGCACCCTTTGTGCGTTGTGCCAAAAAATGGCGCGATTCGTACATAAACTACGGCGAAAAGCCCCTTGCGCGCGGGGAGGTTTTGCTTTATACTTTATATAAAGCCGCGGTGCGGAAAACCCATCATCTTACGCAGCCGCCCGGCCCATACTACTATATCTGGGAGGGAAACAGAGTGCCCAACGGGATCTACATCCAGACTGAGTACCACGGCAAGCTTATCCGCAAAATCGTCTGCAACGGGGACGAACGGTGGTTCATCGGCTCCAACTGCGCCGTGACCTTTATGTCTATGGACGACTGCATGGCCGCCATTGACCGCCTGTAATGGAATAAAATGCTGCTGCACCCCGTCCTATGCGATGGGGTGCGTTTTGTTTTACGGGATCATGCAGCAGGAGGAAAGCCCTTATGAAAAAACATAACTGGCGGCTGATGCTGCGCCGGGTGCTGAACCTTGTGTTCAGCCGTCTGGTCGTGACGGCCGTGCTGCTTGTGCTGCAGGTGGTGTGGCTGTTTGCGCTGTTTTACCGTCTGGCGGACTATGCCCGGTGGTTCAACGCCGCCGGCCTGACGCTGAGCATCATCATGTGTCTGGCGCTGATCCGGCAGGACTCCACCGTGCCGGAGTTCAAGATCAGCTGGATGATCCTGTTTGCAGTCATGCCGGTGCAGGGCGGCCTTTTGTACCTGCTGTGGGGCAACAAGCGCCCGGCACTTGGCCTGCGCCGCCGGCAGGAGCGGGCCGAGCAGGCCATGGCGGATACCCGGCGCGAAGATCCCGCCGCTGCGGCCCGGCTGCGCGCAGCTGATCCGCGGGCGGCGCTGACAGCGCGCTATCTGCACGATTACGCCCCGGCGCCGCTGTGCGGCGGCACGGCGGTGCGATACTACCCGGACGGCCAGACAATGCTGGCCGACATGCTGCCCGCCCTGCAGAGCGCCGAGCGCAGCATCTTTGTTGAGAGCTTTATCATCGGCATGGGCGAGATGTGGGGCCAGATCCATGAGATCCTGCGCCGCAAAGCTGCTGCCGGGCTGGATGTGCGGGTCATCTACGATGATGCGGGCTGCCTGAGCCTGCTGCCCCACAACTATGCCGAGCTGCTGCGGGCGGAGGGCATCCGGGCGTTCAGCTTCAACCGCTGCGTGCCGGTGCTGAACCTTGTCATGAACAACCGCGACCACCGCAAAATCATGGTCATTGACGGAAAAATCGGCTTTACCGGCGGCGTGAATCTGGCCGATGAATACATCAACCGGCTGGTGCGGTTCGGCTATTGGAAGGACAGCGGCGTCCGGCTGGAGGGGCCGGGCGCAGGGGCGCTGGCCAACATTTTCCTGACCTTCTGGAAGGCACAGTACCCCGAGGAGGATGTTGACATCGACCGCGACCTGCCCGCTGCCGCGCCGGTGCCGACCGATTGTCTGGTACAGCCCTTTGCCGACAGCCCCGTGGACCGGGAGGCCGTGGCGAAGAATGTTTATCTGGAGCTGATCAATCAGGCGCAGCGGCGGCTGCAGATCTGCACGCCCTACCTGATACTGGACAACGACCTGCTGGCCTGCCTGCGGCTGGCGGCCAAGCGCGGCGTGGATGTGCGCATTTACACGCCCGGCGTGCCTGACAAGCCGACGATCTACCAGCTGACCCGGAGCTACTTCCCGCATCTTCTGCGCGCGGGGGTCAGGATCTTCAGCTACACACCGGGCTTTCTGCACGCCAAGACATGGCTGGTAGACGACCGCATTGCGGCGGTGGGCACGGTAAATCTGGATTACCGCAGCCTTTATCTGCATTTTGAGAACAGCGTGCTGATTTACGGCGGCGCGGTGCTGGACGATGTGCGGCGCGATCTGGCGGAGATCGAAAAGGAGAGCGCCGAGGTGAAGCTGGCGGACTGCCGCACAGGGTTCTTCGGCACGATGTACAGTGCGGTGCTGAGATTGGTAGCACCGCTGTGCTGAGACGATGCAGGGCGGCTGCTGGCCGGGGGTTATAGGGGACGGCGTCCCCGATGCCCCGGAAACAGGCAGCGGCGGGAGGCGGCGGGCGAGCGATGCTCGCCCCTACCGAAGAACATAAGATAAAAGCAAAGCCCGTCCCGGGTCATACCGGGGCGGGCTTTGTAGGTTCAGGAGCCGCTGGCGCCGCGGGAGCTGACGCTTGCAGGCGGGGCAGCGGTGTAAAAGGCGGTGCCGTTTACGGTGCTTTGCGTCATGCCGACAAGGTCGAGCAGCTGATTTTCCGTGTAGGGGGCGGCGTCCAGCTTGGAGGATGTGCAGCGGTAGACGCCGTCGGAGACCGACACGATGCCGCGCTTTGCAAGGCGGGCCAGCGATTTTTCCAGCGTCTGCGGGTCGCAGGGATAGCCCTTTTCGGTGAGCGCCGCCGCGAGCTGGGCGGCGGTGCGCGGCTTATCCCTGAGCAGGAGGGCAAGAGCAAGCTGCTGCCCACGGAGATAGTACGGGAGCAGACCGCAGCGGAGCCAGATACCTTTTATGCACTTCATGGTGGGACACTCCTTTTCCTCGTAGTATCGTCATCGTAGCATGGATGGGAGCGGGTGTCAAGCGCGGGAGCTGAAAAAGAGAGTGGAAGTCCCATTTTTTGTATTGACAAAGAAAAGTTGTTAAAATACTATTGACAACTGTCGGTTGTTGATATAGGATGGAGATAACCAACATTTTCCGCAATGACAGAGGCAATAAAGGAGGAACGCGATGAACTATCAGGAAAAAGTGGCGTGGCTTGGGCGCTACCAGACCGCGCTGAGCTGCCAGCGTATGCTGGAGGAGGAGATCACGGTGCTGCGCAGCGATGCGGCGCGGGTGACGGCGTGCATGTCCGGTATGCCGGGGCGCAGCGGCCCCGATGCCGACCGGCTGCCCCGCGCGGTGGAACATATCGAAGATGCGCAGAAAAGGCTGGCACAGCAGCTGGATGGCTGCATGGCGGCCCGGATGGAGGTGATGCGCGGCATCCTGACGGTGGGGGACAGCGCAGGGCGGCAGGTGCTGCAGCGGCGCTACCTCATGGGGCAAAGCTTTGCAGAGATCGCCGATGCGATGGGCGTGGTGCAGCGCCGGGTCTACCAGCTGCACCGCGCGGCGGTTGAGCGGATGGAGCCGGAAAAGGAGGCGTGAAAAACATTTCCCGAAATTTCGCAGAGACTTCACGGGATTTCATTGTATTTCACAACCAATAGTGGTAATATGGTAGCATCGAAACTCGTGGGAGACAGGTAAGTCGCCCGCGAGTTTTTTCATGCCCGAAGGGAGGAATGTCATTGTGCGAAATTAACGCGGACCATGTGCTGGGCGAGCTGGCCGAGATCGCCTTCGCCGTCCCGGGGGAGGAGGGCGGCCCGCCGGTCAAGGTGGCCGATAAGCTGCGCGCACTCGAGATGCTCTACAAGCATCTGGGGCTGGGGGACGGCGCAAGGGAGGAGGGGGTCGTCATCGTGGACGAATGAGAGAGAGGAGCTGGCGGCAGACCGATGCGGGTGAGATTGAAGGAAAAGATACCGGGCGTTTTCTGGCCGGTGCATACCGCGATACGCAGCGGCGGCATCAGCGAGGTCGTGGCCAAGGGCGGGCGCGGGTCGGGCAAGTCCAGCTATCTGTCCATCGAGCTTGTGTGGCAGATGCTGCGCCGCCCGGACTGCCATGCCGTGGTGCTGCGCAAGGTGGGCGGCACACTGCGCAACAGTGTGTACAACCAGATCGTATGGGCCATCGGGGAGCTGGGCTGCGCGGGGTACTTCCGCTGCACGGTCAGCCCGATGGAATGTACCTACCTGCCGACCGGGCAGAAAATTTTGTTCTTCGGGCTGGACGACCCGGGCAAACTGAAAAGCCTGAAGCTGCCGTTCGGCTCGGTGGGGGTCTGCTGGTTTGAGGAGCTTGACCAGTTTGACGGCCCCGAGGAGGTGCGCAATGTCGAGCAGACGGTGCTGCGCGGCGGCAGCTGGGCGCTGACGCTGAAAAGCTTCAACCCGCCGGCTATGGCGCGCAGCTGGGTCAACCGCTACGCGCTGGAGCAGCGCCCCGGCAAGCTGGTACACCACTCGACCTACCGCGACCTGCCCCGCGGGCTGCTGGGGGAGCGGTTCTGGGAGGATGCAGCGCATCTTGAGCGGACAAACCCGGCGGCATACCGGCATGAGTACGGCGGCGAGGTGGTGGGCAGCGGCGCAGCGGTGTTTGACAATTTGCAGCTGCGCACCCTTGCGCAGGACGAGCTGGACCGCTGCGACCGGGTCTACCACGGCGTTGACTGGGGCTGGTACCCCGACCCATGGGCCTACAATGCGGTGTGCTATGATGCGGCGCGGCGCACGCTGATCATCTATGACGAGCTGACCCGCCGACGAACCCCCAACCGCGAGACGGCCCGGCTGCTGGCAGAGCGCGGCCTGACCGACCCCGACAGCGGCCCGCTTACGGCGGACGCCGCCGAGCCGAAATCCTGCGCCGACTACCGCGCCGCCGGGCTGCCCTGCCGTGCGGCGCAAAAGGGCCCCGGCAGCGTGCGGCAGAGCATGAAGTGGCTGCAGGGGCTGGCGGCCATCGTCATCGACCCGGCGCGCTGCCCGGACACGGCGGCCGAGTTCAGCGAGTATGAGTATGCGCGCGACCCCCGCACCGGCGAGGTGCTGCCCGGCTACCCCGATGTGAACAACCACCACATTGATGCGGTGCGCTACGCGCTGGAAGGGGTGTGGAGAAGGAGAGGAAATTGAGGTAGCGCGGCTTCCCCTTTGGGGGAAGCTGTCAGCGGCTCCGACCGCTGACTGA
Organism: Oscillospiraceae bacterium; assembly: GCA_025757985.1. Lineage (NCBI taxonomy): Bacteria > Bacillati > Bacillota > Clostridia > Eubacteriales > Oscillospiraceae > Oscillospiraceae bacterium. Next base: position 2,069,690 of record CP107210.1, on the reverse strand, counting down.
TGAGGGGCGAAGCTGCCGGGATTGCCCGTTTATGGGATGCGCCGGAAACGCTGCCCCTCATCCGGCGCTGCGGCGCCACCTTCCCCCGCAGGGGGAAGGCTTTAAGAAAGGAGGAACGGACTATACAAACTTATCTGGAACAGGCTTTTGGAAAAAGCGATGTGACCTCAGCAAAAATGCGGGCCGCGCTGCGGGAGTGGCTGGATTTGTACTACGGCGCGCCGCGCCCCGGCGAGGATGCGGCCCCGCGGCTGGCGGCGCTCATCGTGGGCAAGCTCTGCCGCACCGTGTTTGCTGAATATGAGACCCGGCTGCCGCCCGCTGCGCCGGAGGCCGTGCAGCGCAGTCTGGAAGCCCTGAACGCGGCGGCGCGCACCGCCATGCAGTACGCGCTGGTCGGCGGGGAATGTCTGCTCAAGCCGGTGCCGGCGGACGGCGGGTTTGACTTTACGGCCATCCGCCGCGACTGCTATGTGCCGCTGGCGCGGGATGCACACGGCCGGCTGCTGGCGGTCGGCACGATGGAGCGCCACAGCTGTGACGGGCGGCAGTATGCCCTGCTGGAGCGCCGCACGGCCGGTGCCGAGGGGCTGACCATCGAGACACGGCTGTTTGAGCTGAACGGGCAGGTGCTGGGGCGGTGCGTGCCGCTGAGCACCCTGCCCGCCTGTGCGGCGCTGGTGCCGCAGCTGGTGCTGCCCGGCGTGCAGGGTGTGGGGCTGGCCGTGCTGCGGATGCCGCTGATGAACTGCGTGGACGGCAGCACCGATGCCGTGAGCATCTACGCCCCGGCGGCGGGGCTGCTGCACGCGCTGGCCCGCTGCGAGGAGCAGCTGAACACCGAGTTTGCGAACGGTGCCTCACGAGTGTTTGCGTCGGAGGACCTGCTCCGGCCTGATGCACAGGGGCGGCGCGCGCTGCGCGATGATTTGTTTGTCGGCCTGCCGGACGACCCCGCCAATGTGGGGGTGACGGTCTACAGCCCGGCCCTGCGGGAGCAGAGCTATCTGGCCCGCAAGCAGGATCTTTTACGCGGCTGCGAAAGCCTGCTGGGGCTGCGCCGCGGAATCCTGAGCGAGCTGGACGGCACCGGAGAGCCGCGCACCGCGACCGAGATCACCGCAACAGCGGTGGACTATGACCTGACCATCCGCGACCTGCAGGCCGCCTGGGCGGACACCGTGCGGCAGGCGATGGCACTCTGCGGCACACTGGGCGCGCTGTACGGTGTGCCGCATGGTGCGGCGGACGCGGCCCCATCTATAGACTGGGGCGACGGCGTTTTGTATGACCGCGCCCGCGTCTGGGCAGAGCAGCGCGAGATGGTGGATGCAGGGCTGCTGCGCCCCGAGCTGGCGCTGGCATGGTATTTTGACCTGCCGTGCGAGACAGAGGCGGAGCTGGCCGAGATACGGCGCCGGTTTATCGGCGCGGAGAGACAGAAGGGAGGTGAGGCTTGATGGACGAGCAGAAGCAGATGACCCCGGCACCCTATGCGGCGGGGACCGGCAGTGTGCCGGTGACGCCTGACCGCGCGGCATTTGACCGCATGGGCTACCGCGAGCGGCTGGCGCTGAAGCGGGAAAACCCGGAGGTGTATCAGGAGATGAAGAAGTAGGAGGCGGCGTCCCCGCCGCCCCGCGGGAGGGAGACACCCCTGCGGCAAACAGGAAAAGAGGCAACCACAAAAAAGTTGAGGGCCGGGCATACCCGGCCCCTGCAAAGCAATCGGATTTGAAAAGGAGAAAAATTTATGTCTGATTTTATCACGAAGCTGTCCGATCTGATCGACCCGGAGGTCATGGGCGACATGGTCTCGGCCCGTATCCCCAAGAAGCTGCGCGTGGCGCCGTTCGCCAAAATTGATGATACGCTCGCCGGTGTGCCCGGCGACACCATCACGGTGCCCGCCTACACCTACATCGGCGATGCGTCCGATGTGGCCGAGGGCGGCGAGGTCGCCATCGAGAAGATGACGACCTCCACCCGCAAGGCTAAGATCAAAAAGGCGATGAAGGGCATCGGCCTTACCGATGAGGCGGTGCTGTCCGGCTACGGCAACCCGGTGGGGGAGGCCAACACCCAGCTGGCACTGGCCATCGCCGCCAAGATCGACAGCGACTGCATGGAGGCGCTGCAGACGGCCAGCCTGATCTATGACGGCAGCAAGGCCGCCATCAGCTACAATGCGATCGTGGACGCAGTCGATCTGTTTGAGGAGGAGATGGGCTGCTCCGACAAGGTGCTGTTCATCCACCCCAAGCAGGTCACGCAGCTGCGCAAAAACCCTGACTTCCTCAGCGCGGACAAGTACACCCCCGGTGTCGGCCTGACCGGTGAGATCGGCATGATCGCAGGCTGCCGTCTGGTGCCCAGCAAAAAGGTGCCGCTGGTGGACGGCGTCTACGCCTGCCCGATCGTCAAGCTGGAGGCTGACCCCGAGGTGGACGATGAGATCCCCGCCCTGACCATCTACCGTAAGCGCGAGGTCAACATCGAGACCGAGCGCAAGCCCAAGACCCGCACCACCGAGATTACCGCAGACGAGTTCTATGTCGCAGTGCTGTCGAACGAGGCCAAGGTCGTGCTGGCAAAGTTTAAGGCGTAAGGGGGCGGGCGCATGCCGGATTACACCTTTTATAAGGAGCAGTTCGCCGGGGAGGATATCCCCGAGAGCGAGTTCCCGCGCTTTTTGAAGCGCGCTGAAATTGAACTGAAGCGTATGCGCCGCATCTACCCCATGACCCCGGCGGGGGCGTATACCGAGGACACCGCCGCCGAGATGGCGCTCTGCGCGATCGCCGATGCGATGTATGAATTTGCGCAGGAGGACGAGCGGCGCGGTCTGGCGCGGGTGAGCATCGGCAGCGTGAGCGAGACCTACACCGCCCCGCCGGAACTTTGCGCCCGCACGCTGGACGACCGCGCACGGCATTACCGGCGCGAGGCCGGATACTACTACAGCATAGGGCGGTGGGTGAACAATGGATAAGCTCTGCGGCGAGACCGTGACCCTCTACCACCCCGATGCAGCGCACCGCAGGGTGGTGCGCCAAGTGCTGCGGGGCGTGTACTGGCAGCAGGGCAGGCGCGCCTTGCCCGATGCGGGCGGCACCCGGCAGGGCACGGCGCTGCTGGTGGTCATACCGCAGACAACTGCACGCTACGGCGAGGACTACACGCTGGCCCCGGGTGACCGGCTCTGCCTTGGCGAGGGGCCGGTGCTGCAGTGGGAGGACTGGCCGGGCTTTGTGCCCGCTGCGGTGGAAAATGCGGCGGTGGTGCAGTATGTGCTGCCGATGCGGCTGCACGGCAGGCTGCACCATGTCGAGGCCGGTGCATGGTGGAACGGCAGCGGCACCGGCGTTCACAGCCTGACGAGGTGAAAAAACCTTTGGCTTCTCCCTCGGGGGAGAAGCTGCCGCCCGCAGGCGGCTGATGAGGGGCGAGCCGGCCGCTGCTGCACGGGAAAGGGACGCCGGGCGGCAGGCTGCCCCTCATCCGGCCCTGCGGGGCCACCTTCCCCCAAAGGGGGAAGGCTTAGAGATAGGAGGACTACCATGATGCAAAAACTCTACGCGTTTCTGGCCCGGGCCCCTGCCCTGCAGGGGCTTACGGTGCAGGTTGGTGATGTCGGCCCTGCACCGGGCACGGCCGGCCTGTGGGCCGGGGGCATCACGGTGCTGGACCGCAGGCAGAACCTGCTGGGCGGCGTAAGGCAGCGCTGCCGGGCGGAGTTTACGCTGCGGCTCTGCCTGCCGGATACCCGCGCCGAAAACGAGGCGCGGCTGCTGGCGCTGCAGGCGTGGATCGCTGCCGAGAGCGCCGCGCACCGCACGCCGGTGCTCGGCAGTGAGCCGCAGCAGGAGTGCCTGCGCGCGGAGCAGGGCCGGATGGAGCGCGCCGAGCCGGGCGGCACGGCGGTATACACCCTGCGCCTGCAGGCAGAATACACACAGCTTTATACGGAGGAAATGCAATGAAAATTGAACGCAGATACATGGCCCACTACCTGAACGCCGCCTTTGGCAGCGGCGAGGCAAGCTACACCCGTCTGGGGCAGGATCTGGAGGAATACGCCCCTGAGCTGACGGCCAATGTCGAGAAAAAGTCCAACATCCTCGGCCAGACCTCGGTGGTCATCGACAGCTACCAGAAGCAGGGCGAGGTCAGCCCCTACTATGCCGAGGAGGGCGACCCGATGTTTGAAAAGCTGCAGGCCATCATTGACGGAGATCTTGTGCTGGACGACCTCAAGACCGACATGGTGGAGGTCAAGCTGTGGAGCAAGGACACGGCGGGCGCCTACCCGGCCGTGCGCGAGGAATGCTACATCGAGATCGTCAGCTACGGCGGCGATACGACCGGCTACCAGATCCCCTTCAATGTGCATTACACCGGCGTCAAGACAAAGGGCAGCTTTGACCCGGCGGCTAAGAAATTTACCGAAGCGTAAAAACGGCAGGGGGCGGCAGGGCAAGGCCGCCCCTCATCCGGCGCTGCGGCGCCACCTTCCCCCGCGGGGGAAGGCTTTATGGAAAGGAGTATCCAATGGAACTGAACATTGACACCGGTGTGGAGGAATTTTCCGTCAACGGGCGGGGCGTGCTGCGGTTCAACCCGGCAGACCCGAACCTCTACCACCGTTTTTTTGCGGCGGGCAAAACACTGGAGCGGTATGATGCCGAGCTGACAGCAGCGCTGGGGCAGCTTGGCGGGGACGAGCAGCAGCGCGCAGCCGCCGGCCTTGCGCTGCTGCAGGACTATGACGGGCGGATCAAGCGGCTGCTGGGGGAGATCTTCGGCGCGGAGAACGACTTTGATGCGATCCTGAACGGTGTGAATCTGGCTGGGGTCGGGGCAAACGGGCGGCGCGTGGTGCAGAACCTGCTCGAGGCGCTGACGCCGATCCTGCGCGAGGGGGCCGAGCGCCGCCTGCACGCCGCCGCCGATGCGGCCGAGGCTGCCGCGCAGGCCGCCCGCGCAGCCCGGGGCGCGGAATGACGGGCTGCTGGTGCCTGCCGATGCAGGCCGAGCTGGACGGCGCGGCGTATGCGATACGCACCGACTACCGCGATATTCTGGAGCTGCTGCGCTGGCTGGGCGGCACGGCTGACCCGCAGCTGGATCAAAGCGGGCGCTGGTATGTGGCAATGCGGCTGTTTTACCCAACATTTGCCGAGATGCCGCAGACCTGCTGGCCGCAGGCCACAGATTTTCTGGCGCGGTTTCTGGCGGCGGGCCGCCGTGAGCAGGCGCGCCCCGGTCCGCCGCTGATGGACTGGCAGCAGGATGCACCGCTCATCGCTGCGGGCATCAGCCGGGCGGCCGGGCAGGATGTGCGCACCCTGCCGTACCTGCACTGGTGGAGCTTTCTGGCGTGGTTTGATGCCATCGGCGAGGGGAGCTTTGCCACGGTGGTGGCCATCCGCGACAAGCTGCGCCGCGGCAAGCGGCTGGAAAACTGGGAGCTGGACTTTTACCGCACCCACCGTGCGGCGGTCGAGCTGCGCAGCCCGGCCAGCCCCGCACAGGAGACCGAAAAGCAGAGGCTGCTCGCCCTGCTGCAGTGACCGGATAAAAAAGGAGGGAAACCTACGCAAACGATTCGATTTGACGAGCTTTCGACTCTCAAGCTCCCGGCGGGGAGCCTGCGGGCGGCGCTCGATGGCATCACGCAGGCGCTGGGCAGCATGGGGGATGCGGGCCAGCAGGCCCGCAGGGTCGTGGAGGAGCTGCGCACGGCACTGCAGGCAACCGCGGTGCAGAGCGTGAAAACCACCCGCAGCCTTGCAAAATTTGACGAGATCAACCGCCTGCCCGCCCCTGCGGCGCAGAAGGCTGCAGCGCCCGAAAAGGAAAGGCGCACAGCGGGCAATGCCGCCGGTACGGCCCGCCGCACCGCCAGAGGCAGTGACGGCAGGGACTGGGCCGATGGCTGGCGGGCCGTGCTGGACAGCCTGCGCGGCATCTGGGCGGATTTCTGGGCGTATCTCAGCGGCTTTTTTGCGCCGTTTGCTGCAGCATGGCAGACCGTGTGGAACGCCCTGCGTGAGGCAGTGCTGCGCGTCTGGCAGCCGCTTTGGGCCGAGCTGGAAACGGTGCTTGCCCCTGCGGCGGCGCTGCTGGACACAGTCTGGCAGGGGCTTTGGGCCGGGCTGCAGAACGCATGGGCACTCTACGGGCAGCCCATTCTGGCCGGGCTGGCCGAGGGCTGGCAGAATGTGGCGGGCCTTGTGTCGGCGCTCTGGTCCGGGGTGGTGCAGCCGGTGCTGCTGCAGCTTTTTGCGCTGCTGGATACGCTCTGGGCTGCGCACCTGCAGCCGCTCTGGAATGAGCTGACTGCCTGCCTCGGCGCGGTGGGTACGCTGCTGCTGACGGTCTGGAACACGGTGCTGGCCCCGTTCGTGCAGTGGCTTGTGACGGCGCTGGCCCCGGCGGCGGTTGAGGTGTTCACGGTGCTGGGTACAGCCGTGACCGGTGCGGCCGGCATCGTGGCGGACGGCATCACGATCCTGCTGGCCGTGCTGCGCGGGCTGGCAGACTTTTTGACCGCCGTGCTGCGGGGCGCGTGGGACACCGCCTGGAACGCAATGGCGGCTACCGTCTCGGCCGTGTGGGGGCGCATCGTTTCAATCGTGCAGACGGCGGTCAGCACGGTTCTGGCGGTCGTGCGCGGCATGGTCAGCGCCATCGCGGCGGCCATCAATGGGCTGCTGTCGGCCATCGGGCAGGCCAAAGCGGCGGCAGGCGGCGTGCTGGGCGGTGCCGGGCAGCTGCTGAACACCCGGGCCGCCCTGCCCGGGCTGGGCTATGCCGCCGCCGTGCCGGTGCCGGCGCTGGCGCAGGGGGCGGTCATACCGCCGAACCGCCAGTTTTTGGCTATGCTGGGCGACCAGCGCAGCGGTACGAACATCGAGGCGCCGCTGGACACGATCCGGCAGGCGCTGGCGGAAACGCTGGCCGCCTGGCAGGGCGGCGCACAGGGCGGCGACCAGCCCATCAACATCTATATTGGCGAGGAGCTGCTCGACAGCGTCATCGCCAACAGTCAGAATCGCCGCGCACTGCGCAGCGGCGGGAGGTGAAGCGTGGAAATCTTAACCATTGACGGCACGGCGCTGCCCGCACCCAGTGCGTACAAGGTGCAGCTTTCCGATCTGGACAGCAGCGGCACCGGCCGCACGGAGGATGGTGTTCTGGTGCGCGAACGGGTGCGCGGCGGTGTGGCCAAGATCAGCGTCAGCTGGGAGGCCCTGACCACGGCGCAGTGCGCCGCCGTATTGAATGCGACCGCCCCGGACAGTATGCAGGTGCAGTATTTCTTTGGCGAGATGCGCACGGCCCGGATGTACGCCGGGGACCGAACGGCTGACCTGAAGGCCGCCCGCGACGGCAGGGCGGTCTGGGCGGCCTCGGTCCATCTGATCGAATTTTGAGAGGAGGGAATCCGGATGTATCCGGTATCGGAAGCCTACAAGGCCGCCATACGGGCACGCACCCGCACCGACCGGGTGACAGGCACGCTGACCCTGACGGACGGCACCGTGCTGCCGCTGACGGCGGCCGAGCTTATGAGCGGGTCGCTGACCCTCGACAACCAGTGCGTCACGGGGGAGGAACTGACCTTCGGCTGCGCTTACCTCGGGCAGGCGGCGCTCAACCTGCGCACGGCGCTGAGCCGCCATGCCTTTTACGGCGCAAGGCTCTGCCTTGCCTACGGGCTGCAGCTGCCGGACGGCCAGTGGGAGGAGGTCCCGCTCGGCAGCTATACCGTGGCGGAGGCCGAGCGCAGGGCGCTGTATGTCAGCATCAAGGCGTATGACAATCTGCTGGCGCTGCAGCGCCGCTATGACGGCACCGTGCTGCAGGGCACGGCATATGAGCTGCTTGGCCAAATCGCCGATGCCTGCGGCCTGACGCTGGGCCAGACGGCCGGGGAGGTGGCCGCGCTCAACGAGAACGCTGCCCTTGTCTGCCAGATCGGCCCGGCGGATGGCCTGAAAAGCTGGCGGGATTGTGCATCGGCGGTGGCGCAGCTGGTGGGCGGCTTTGCGGCGGCAGACCGGGCCGGGCGGCTCGTCATACGCCCCTTTGCGGCAGCGGCGTGCGCGGCACTCGGCCCCGGGGACCGCAGTGAGGCCGGCATCTCAGACCTGCGCTGCCACTATGCGGCGCTGAGCATTGAGACAGCCAACGGCCGGTTTGCGGCAGGGAACGAGCAGGACAGCGGCCTGACCATGACGATCACCGAGATGCCGCTGGCGGAGAAGGGCCTGCCCGAGATACGCGCGCAGATCGCTGAGCATCTGTTTGCGGTGCTGCAAAAGCTTGACTACACCCCGGCCACTGTGACGATGCCCGGCGACCCGGCGTTTGAGCCGGGGGACCGCATTGCCCTGCCGCGCGCGGACGGCAGCGCCCCCGAGATGCTGGTCACGCATTTTGTATGGCGGTACCGCGGGCGGCAGACCCTTAAAAGCGTGGGGCGCAACCCCTATCTGACCGGGGCCGGGGACGGCGCGACCGAGCGCACGCTGCGCCGCCTGCAGAACAGCGCCGAGAGCAAGCGGCTGACCTACTACAGCTTTACAAACGCGGCGGCACTGACCGTGCGCACGGCGGAGGTGCCGGCGGTCACGATCTCCTTTGCGGCGATCGAGGATACGAGCGCGATCTTCCTTGCGCAGCTGACAGCGGACGCTGAGCCGGACGATGCGGCGCTGACCCTGAGCGTGCATTACTACCTGAACGATCAGCAGATCGAAAATTTTGCGCCGCAGCAGCGGATGGAGGCAGGCCCCCACACGCTGGCGCTTTTTTACCCGTTTGCAAATGTCGAGGCAAACACCGTCAAGCGGCTGTCGGTACGGCTGGTCTGCAGCGGCGGCACGGTGCGGGTGGCGCAGTACGGCATCAAGGCCACCGTGACCGGGCAGGGCATGGCGGGGGAGACGCCGTGGAACGGCCTGCTGGAATGTGAGGAACTGGTCGCGCCGGTGCGCCTGACGCCCCGCACGCTGGTGCTGGGCCCCCTGCAGGACGGCGGCGCCGAGATAACGAAGGAGGAACCGAAATGAGACTGCACGGCCATACACGGCTGGAGCTGACCGACATACACACCGGTGCGGTGGAGGTGGTCGAGAAGGACAACATCATCACCAACGCGGTGGGGGAGATCTTCAACGGCTACGGCGGCAGCCTGAACAAGGCGATGCTGCTCTGGCGCGGCCAGCAGGACGACCCCAACGCGCCGAAGGACCTTGTCACGATGTTCTACGGCGGGCTGCTCCTGTATGACAGCCCCCTCGGCGCAGACCCGGCAACGCGGTTTGCCCCGGCGGCGGCAGGCATCACGGGCACGGCGATCGCCGGTCTTGTCAATGCAACGACCAACACGACCCGCGGCAGCGCCAACCTGACCGAGACAAAGCTGGACCCGGCGGGCGGCACGATGACCTATGTCTATGAGTTTGCCACCAATCAGGGCAACGGCATCATACAGTCAGTCTGCCTGACCCAGCCGCAGGGCGCGTACTATTCCGAGATGATCGATGCGCCCAATGCTTCCCCTGTGATGGCCGGCCGGCTGAGCTTCGGCGGGGCGCTGGGCGGCGACCAGCTGCTGACCGGGCTGCTGGCCAAGGATTGCTACCCCACGGGCGAGCGCGGGGTGCTGCTCTATGCGGACCCGGCGGCTGATGAAGCGCTGGCGGGCAGGGTGGACACCGCCCGCGGTGTGCTGGAGCTGCGCCGCCACTGCCTTGGGCTAAGGACGCTGGATCTTTTCCGGCGCGATACGCAGGGCGGCTGGGACAGCCTTATCTCGATAGATACGGTGGATATTTCCGGCTTTTTGCAGTCGGTATCCGGCAATGCGGGCCGGTACTGCCGCCTCTGCTTTGACGCCGAGGCGGACAAGCTCTACCTTATCGCAGCACCGGAGGGCAGCACCATCGCGGCGGGCGGCAGCATCCGGGTGCGGGAGTATGACCGCAAAACGCTGGCGGCCAGAGATTACACCGTCCCCAACAACACCGGCGGTGCGCTGCGCGCCGCTGTCAGCGAGGCAAAGTCGACACCGCTGAACGGCACGGTCTACGGCGGCAGCCTGTACATGACAGCGCCCTCGACCTATCAGATCTACCGCTTTCCGCTGGCGGACCCGACCGATGTGCAGGCCGTCACGATGCACGGCGATACCCTGCAATACCTCAGCGATGCACATGACGGGCGGCTTTACTGCTATTACCGCACCCGCGGCGTGGTGCTGAACACCGAGAAAAACGAGCTGTTCTCCTGCGAGGCAGCGGGCTACGATACCACGACTACCGGCTTTGCCGCCATGGTGCCGGTGCTGGGCGAGCCGGTGACGCCGCTGCGCCGCTACTACAGCGACAGCCGTATGCGCACCATGCGGGTGCTGCGCGCAAACTATCTGGCGACCATCAACGACCTGCCGAAGGCGGTGGAAAAGACCGCCGACAAGACGATGAAGGTCATCTACACACTGCGCAGGGGGGCGTGACGGCATGAGGCAGAGCGGTATCTTTGCAGGGCGCACCCGGATCGCCTACCCCTACGCCTGCTTTGGGTTCACACGGGGCGGCGGCCGTGTGTGGCACGGCGGTCTGGATCTGGTGGGGCTGGACGATACGACCGTGCGGATGCCCTATTATAAAGGAAAGCAGATCACCGGGCGGGTGACGCGGGCGCGCATCGTGACCGACCGCCAAAACAGGACCTGGGAGTGGGGCTGGTATGTCTGTGTGCAGCTTGACCGCGCGCAGACCCCGGATGCGGTGAATTTTCTCTACTTTGCCCACTGCGCACGGCTGCTGGTCAAGGCCGGGCAGCGGGTGGCCAGCGGGGACGCGCTGGGCGTTATGGGCAATACCGGCAATGCGGCGCTGGCCGACCCGCCCTACCCGCACTGCCATTTTGAGGTGCGCGCTGCAGCAAACGGCACAGGGCTGGACCCGACCGCCTACGCCGGGTGCGCCAACGCGCCGGGCGTGTACGGCGGCGCGGAAAAGCGCCAGCTTATCACAGTCGGGCCGGTGACGCAGGGTGACGCCGATGCGGTGCTTGCGCTCTGCCGGCAGCGCGGATTGGTGCAGGCGGGCCTGTACAAGAGCAGATGGGAGGATACATGATGGAAAAGAGAAACCTGCTGCAGTGCAGCAAGGCAGCGGTGGCGGCAGCCTGCGGGGCCTTTACGGCGGTGTTCGGCTGGCTGGGCTGGCTGGTGCTGGCGTGGGGTGCCTGTATGGCGCTGGACTGGGCCAGCGGCAGCGCGGCGGCGGCCTGCCGGGGGCAGTGGTCGAGCGCGGCGGCCCGCGCCGGTATCTGGCACAAGGCCGGTATGGTCGTTGTGGTGCTGGTAAGCGCCCTGACCGACGGCGTGCTGGGCATGGCGGTTGCCAACCTGCCGGGGCTGGGGCTGCAGCCGAACGGCGTGGTGCTGCCCGTGGTGCTGGTATGGTATATTTTTACGGAGCTGGGCAGCATTGCCGAGAACGCCGCCGCCATGGGCGCGCCGGTGCCCACATGGTTGGTAAAGCTTTTGGCCGAGGGGAAGGAAGGGGCAGAAAAGTGAGGTGCGCGGCGGCGATGGCCGGAGGGGCTTTGCCCGTGAATGGGCGGCAACTTTGCCTTCCCCCAAGTGGGGGAAGGTGGCCCCGCAGGGCCGGATGAGGGATGAGCTTGCGAAAAGCAGAGCGCGAACGGGGAATCACCGAAGGGCTGCCCCTCATCCGCCCTCGGGCGGGGCCTCGGGCACCTTCCCCCAAGGGGGAAGGCTGACAACGTGAACCTGCGAGTCGGTAAAAAAGAAGGGGTATCTGTCGCATGAACGGCAGATACCCTTTTTTATTTTGCTTATAAATAATTTTGCAGATCGCTCTTGTCGGTGGCGCAGCGCTCGGCGGCCTCGCGGGTGATGCGGCCCATACTGACAAGGCGCGCCAGATCGGCGTTCAGGCTGTGCATGCCCAGTGCGGCACCGGACTGCAGGATGCTTGGGATCTGGTAGCACTTGCCCTCACGGATGAGGTTTGCCACGGCATCGGTGCCGACCAAAATCTCGGTCGCGGCGCAGCGGCCCTTGCCCCCGGCCAGCGGCAGAAGCTGCTGGGTGATGACGCCGCGCAGCACGGCGGCCAGCTGGCCGCGGATCTGGTTCTGCGCACCGGCGGGGCAGACATCAATAATGCGGTCAATGGTCTGGGCTGCGCCGATCGTGTGCAGCGTGCTGAGGACCAGATGGCCGGTCTCGGCGGCGGTGACGGCGGCGGAGATCGTCTCATAATCGCGCATCTCGCCGACCAGAATGACATCAGGGTCCTCGCGCAGGGCGCTGCGCAGCGCCGAGGCAAAGCTGCGCGCATCCGCGCCGACCTCGCGCTGGTGGATGAGCGCCTGCCTGCCCTGATAGACATACTCGATGGGATCCTCGATCGTGATGATGTGGTCGCTGCGGGTCTCGTTGATATGGTCGATCATCGCGGCCAGCGTGGTGGACTTGCCGCTGCCGGTAGGGCCGGTGACAAGGATCAGACCGCGCGGCTCGTCCGCCAGCTTTGTCAGCACGGGCGGCATCGACAGCTCTGCCAGCGTGGGGATGGCATCGTTGAGCAGGCGCAGCGTGGCCGCAGCCTGCCCCTGCTGGAAAAAGACATTCACGCGGCTGCGGGTGCCGTCCGGCGCGACCAGCGCAAAATCGGCATCGATCCGCTCGGTAAGGATGGCCTCGCGGTGCGCCTCATCCATCAGCCCAAGGATCAGGGAGCGGGTCTCGTCAGCGCTCATCTGCACGGGGGGCTGCATCAGCCGCCCGTCCACCCGGAACATCAGGGGCAGCCCCTCGGAGAGATGGATGTCGCTGGCTTTCATCTGCCGCGCCAGCGCGGTGAGTTCATGGATTTGCATGGGACATACCTCATTTTCGAGAAAGAGGAGCCGGAGAGAGCGCTGCCATCAGCACCCGTTCCCCTTATTCCTCATAGAAGGTGATCTTCAGCAGCTCTTCCGGGGTGGTCTCGCCCTCGCGCACAAGCTGCAGGGCGGCCTCGCGCAGGCTGGTCATGCCCTGATTGCGGCGGGCGGCATCGGTCAGCTCCTCCTGCGTGGCTCCGGCGGAGATCAGCTCGCGCAGCTCGCGGTTGATGATGACCAGCTCGTGGATCGCCACGCGGCCGCGGTAGCCGGTGCCGTTGCACTGGGTGCAGCCGCTGCCGCGCCGCACAAAGGGAATGTCGGGGCCGAGATAGGCGCGCTCCTCCTCGGTGACGGGCATCTGCCGGGCGCAGTGGGGGCAGACCCGGCGCATCAGGCGCTGGGCGACCAGACCGGCCACCGAGTTGGCGATCATGTACCGCTCCACGCCCATATCCTCAAGGCGGACGATGGAGGAGAGCGCGTCATTTGTGTGCAGCGTCGAAAAGACCATGTGGCCCGTGATGGCCGCACGGACCGAGATAGATGCCGTCTCGGCATCGCGGGTCTCGCCGACCATGATGACATCGGGATCCTGGCGCAGCAGGGCGCGCAGGCCGCTCTCAAAGGTCAGGCCCGCAATGTTGTTGACCTGCGTCTGGTTGATGCGGGCCAGATTGCGCTCGACAGGGTCCTCGATCGTCGAGACATTGACCTGCCGCTCGGCGATGGTCTGCAGGACCATGTAGAGCGTTGTCGTCTTGCCGGAGCCTGTCGGCCCGGTCAGGTAGACGATGCCGTTGGGGCGGTTGAGCAGCGGCAAAAACCGCCGGTAGGTCTCATCGTTCATGCCGAAGTGGTTGGCATTTTTAATGTAGGTGTTGCTGGACAGGATACGCAGCACGGCCTTCTCGCCAAAGACGGTCGGCAGGATCGAGACACGGACGTTGACATCGGGGCCGGTCTCAAGCCGGGCGCGGAAATGCCCGTCCTGCGGGATGCGGTGCTCGGCAATGTCAAGGTTGGACATGATCTTGATGCGGGCGATGAGCGGCTGATGCAAAGCGCGCTGCAGCGTCACATAGTCGATGATGACGCCGTCAATGCGCATACGGACCTTTGTCTCGCCCTCAAACGGCTCAATGTGGATATCCGAGGCGGTGGTCGTCACGGCACGCTGCACAAGGCTGTTCAGCAGGCGGATGATCGGCGCGTCCAGATCGCCGCCCTCGGCGGTCATGTCGATGGCGAGGTCCTCGGTCTGCGCGGCGGCCATATCGCTGTTGTTGGCGCTGCGGGCTGCCTTGCGGGCGCTGACCTCGGCGTAATAGTAGCGGACGGCGGGCGCAGCGGCTCCAGCTCGGCCAGCACGATCTCCGGCTCCATGGCGGTCAGCTGGCGGATGTCCTCGATGGCGTAGTAGTTCAGCGGGTCGTTGGCGGCGATGGTCAGCGTATGGCCGCTCTGCGCGATGGGCAGCATGTCATATTTCTGCGCCAGCTCCTGCGGGACCTTCTCAACCGCCGTCACATCAACGTTGGTATGCTCAATGTCGATCATGCGGATCTGCAGGCGCTTGGCAAGGGCCTCCAGGACCTGCCGCTCGTTGACATAGCCCAGCTCCTGCAGTGCCTGGCCGACACGCAGGTCGCGGTGCTCCTTCTGGTAGGCAAGGGCGGCGTTGAGCTGCTCGGCCGTGATGTAGCCGAACTCGATCAGAACATCGCCAAGACGGATGTTTTTCACGGCTGTACGCCTCCTTTGTCACAGAGTACGATGCGCAGCGTCACATTGTAGATGCTGCCGCTGGACGAGGTGCCGTCCGCTGCGGCAAAGCTGCGGGTGGTGATGGAAAAGTTCTGCAGCTGGATGGACGGATAGTTGTCCGCCAGATCATCAAGCAGGCTCAGGAAATTGCTCGCCTCGCCCGAGCAGCTGAAGGTCACATCGGAGGTCTGGAGGTAGCCGGGCTGGTCGTAGTAGGGGACAAGGTCGGCGGCAAGGAACTGCTGCAGCAGGGCATTGCCTGCGGCAGTGGTGTCCACCTGATCTGCCGTGACGGCGGCCGCGGCGCTGCCGGAGGGAGCGGGGCTCTGCCCGG
Organism: Oscillospiraceae bacterium; assembly: GCA_025757985.1. Taxonomy (NCBI): domain Bacteria; kingdom Bacillati; phylum Bacillota; class Clostridia; order Eubacteriales; family Oscillospiraceae; species Oscillospiraceae bacterium. The sequence continues at coordinate 2,054,653 of CP107210.1, read as the reverse complement.
CCTGTGTGCCGGCAATGTAGCCGGTCATGCTCTGGGTCAGCGGCTGGCCGATGCTCAGGGAGACGGGCTGCATGCTGTGGTTCAGCTCAAGGCCGGTCACCAGCGTATCCAGCTCATCGCTGGTCAGGATGCTGTAGTACCGCGCGTTGGCGGTCTGCAGCTCCCCCCAGGCGGTGTTCTTATTGGCGGCGTTCACGCCCGCCTGCAGGATCGTCTCCTGCATGGTGATCTGGGCGTCCTGCGCCTCGGTCAGGTCAGCGCGGGCCTGCTGCAGGCTGCCGATGCCGGGAATCAGCAAAAACCGCACATACAGCACGATAAAGGCCAGCATCAGCACGGCATACAAAAGGATCTTGTCGCGCTTGGTCATCGGTGCAATATCCATAACCGCACCCCCCTTACTGCGGCGCTGCCAGAACGCAGCGCAGGTCGATGGAATAGCCGTCATTGTCGGCGTTGTAGCCGGTATAGCTCACGGTCGAAAAAACGCCGCAGCTCTGCAGCGAGCGGATGTAGGTCGGAATGTCGATGACCTGACTGGAGTTGGCGTTGAACTGCAGCTCGCCCGTGGCGGCGTTGTAGCTGGTGAACTGGATCGTGATGGCAGCGTCGCCCGCCGCTTCGACCCGGTGCAGCAGGCTGCTTGTCACAGCAGGGTAGCCGTCCAGCAGGTCGGTCATGCCGTCGGCGTACTGCGTCAGAGATTGGAACTGCGCGGCCGCCTCAGCGTCCTGACTCGAGGCAAGGAACGACGCGCTGTTGTCATTGCACCAGTTTACGATGTCCTGTCGCTGGCTGGTCAGGGAGGCGGTGTACAGCGTCATGGCACCCCAGCCCAGCAGGGCGGCGGCAACCACGGCGATGCCGGGGGCAGCGGTCCGGATGCTGCGGCTGCGCTGCTCACTCTTGGCGGCGCCTGCGGCCTTTTGCCAGCGCAGATAAAAGTTGTTTTGTTTCATAGCCATAATTTGTATGTTCCCCTGGCTTGTATAGTTGGTGCGCGGGTCAGCGCGCGATCAGATTGCCTGCGGCGGAGAGCGTCTGCGCAAGGGCTGTGCCCTCAGGCAGCTTGACGGTAGGCGAATCCGGGAATTGCGCCACCCGCAGCGCGAGCGCCTCGCAGCCCGGGCGGCAGACGGCAAGGTCATCGGCGTCTGCACCGGCAAAGTAGACGGTCGTGATCGGATTTTCGCTCTTGCCGGCAATGTGGAACTGCAGGATGCCCGACAGCTTCTGTGCGATCTCGGCGCCGGATTCTGCCGAGCCGCGCGGGTTGAACAGGCGGCTGCGGGTCGAGTAGGTGTACTGCCCCTTCACAAACAGGCAGGCCGAGACGGTGTCATCGTCAAAATGCAGCAGCACAAAGGTCTCGCTCTGCAGGGCAGGGATCGTGCGCACCGCCTTGATGGGGGCGGCCAGACCCAGATCGATGCTGTACAGCTTGAAGCCGGCCGCCTTGGCCAGCGCCGCATACCCGGCAATGACGCTCTGCTCCACACGGGTGGCCAGCACCGTGTCGGCGCGGGTCTTGGCATCGCGGGCCAGCAGCATATAGTCGTCAAGCGGAGCCGTTGTCTCGGCACCGCCGGACGAAAGCTCATGCGCCAGCACGGCCAGCCGCTTTTTCTCGCTCATGGCGGGCAGGGAGATGACGCGGTGTACGAACTGACTGCCGCCTACGATCAGCGCCACCCGGCCCGTGGGCAGCTTATGGCGGGCAAAAAAGGCCTTGAGCGCCTCGGCGAGGTCGGCCTCGTTGGTAATGACGCCGTTGATCAGGCAGCCCTCGGGCAGCTGGGCCGCGGCGGCGGCGGTGATCCGTGCGCCCTTGGCAGTGGGGCTGCCCACCGCGGCGTACACCGTGCGGCTGCACAGATACAAAGAGGTAAGTGATGCCATGAGGAACCCTCCGGAATATAGTTTAAATGGCGCCGGACGATGCGCCGATGGTGCCGTAGGACTGGTAGATCGGCACGATAACAGCCGCCACAACGCCGCCGACCACCAGACCCATGATGACGATCATCACAGGCTCCAGCAGGGTGACAAGGCGCTTGGTGGCCATCTCGGCCTCGTAGTCGAGCGTCTCGCTGATCGTGGCCAGCAGACTGTCCAGCTTGCCGGTCTCCTCGCCGACGGCGATGGAGGAGGCCAGCTTGACCTCAAAGCCATCGATCGCGGCGATGGACTGCGACAGGCTGTGGCCGGCGCGGATGCTGTCCAGCGCCGTGCTGAACTGACTTTCGATCCAGCGGTTGCCGATTGAGTCGCGCGCCGCACCCAGCGTTGTGATGATGGGCACGCCGCTGCCGTACAGGTTGGACAGGGTGCTGGCAAAGCGGGCGGTGCAGATCTTGCGGTTCAGCACGCCCACGACCGGCGCATGCAGGATAAAGCGGTCCCACTGGCGGCGGATGCGGGGCTGGGCCAAAAGCAGCCTGAAGCCGAAAAAGAGGAGCGCCAGCGCCACAAGCAGCAGCGGCCAGTTGGCACCCACAAAGTCGCTGGCATCAAGCAGAAGCTGCGTCAGGAAGGGCAGCTTTTCCATCTGGTCAAACATCGGCTTGAACTGGGGCAGCACAAAGGTCATCAAAATTGCGATGACCGCCACGATCAGCACGCAGAGGATGAGCGGGTACATCATACTGTTGCCGACCTGCTGGTTCATCTTATGCTCGCGCTCATAGTAGGTGGCCATCCGGGTGCAGGCGTGGTCGATGCTGCCGGTGCCCTCGGCGCTGCGGATCATCGCCAGCAGCAGGTTCGGGAACGCCGGTGCGCAGGACTCCATCGCATCGGACAGCGGGATGCCCTTGCGCAGCTCGCCCAGCACGGCCTCGTACAGGGCGCGCTGCTGCGGGTCGATGCTGCGCTCATCCGCCATGATGCGGAAGGCACGCACCAGCGGCACACCGGCAGTCAGCAGGGTGCCCAGATTGCGGCAGAAATCCGCCAGCACGGCGGTCTTTAACGGGCGGAAGGTGCTGCGGACGCGCTTGGTCTGCAGCGCCTCGCTCATGTACAGGCCGTCATCGCGCAGCTTGGTGTAGAGTGCCTCCTCGCTGGGGGCGTCAGCCATGCCGCGGACAGTCTTGCCCTGAGCGTTGGTCGCAGTATAACGAAATTGTGGCATAGGGGAGAAACCTCCGAACGGATAGTGAGATCAGGCGGGTGCTGCACCATTACAAAAACGCGCAGTACCATTGCAGGATCGGCTCGCCGAAAAGCATGGCGATTACGATGCCCGCACATAAAAACGGGCCGAAGGCAAAGTGGTCCTTTTTGTCGGCCCTTTTGGCGGCCAGCAGCCAGATGCCGTAAAGGCCGCCGCCCAGAATGCCCAAAAACATCGCCAGCAGCGTGTTCTGCCAGCCGAGAAACAGCCCGGCGGCCGCCATCAGTTTGATGTCGCCGCCGCCGAACGCGCCGTCAATGGCAAGGCAGAGCAAAAGCATCGGCACGCTGACGCAGAACGCCCCGAGCAGGTGGGGCAGCCACCCGGCGGGGGAGAGCAGCGTCCCTACAACGCCGCAGACCGCCAACGCGAGATTGAGCCGGTCGGGGATAAGCTGTGTCTCGGCATCAATGAGCGCAACGCTCAGCAAAATGCCGCAGACCGCCAGCGCGGTGAGCGCCGCCCAGCTCATGCCGAACAGCCCCTGCGTCAGGCTGAACGCAGGGCCGAAGCGCCGGGTGCAGCCCAGCGCCAGCACACCGCCCAGCACTTCGACCAGAAAATACCGCACCGGGATGCGCGCGCCGCAATGGCGGCACCGCCCGCGCAAAAACAGCCAGCTGAAAACCGGCACAAGGTCGGGCGCACCAAGCGTATGGCCGCACTGCGGGCATGCGCTGCGCCCCTGCAGGGGGTCCATGCCCCGGGGCAGCCGCCAGGCCACGACATTCATAAAGCTGAACAGCGCCGCGCCCAGCAAAAAACGGATCAGATTCAAAAGGCACTCAAGCAGCAGCATGGCTCGCCTCCGTCAGGTAATGCAGGCGGTCCTCCGCGCGGAAGACACGGTAGCCCTCGGCAGCGTCATAGACGGCGAAGATGCTGTTTTCCTGATAGAGCAGCCGCTGCACGGTGTAGCCGTTGTCCGCCACCTGCAGAAGGCTCACGCTGCCGGGCAGTGCGCCCAGTGTCTCGATCTCCTCGGCCACGCCGTCGGCAAAGCCGTCTGCGGTGGTCTGGTCGGCAAAGGTGCGCCCGGCGGAATAGCACTGCGCGGACACAGCCCCGGCGGCCAGCCGCGCCGCCTTGATCTGGGCCAGCGCCTCCCGCGCGCGGGCCTGATAGCGCAGCTCGGCCGCGCCGGTCACAACGGTATAGATCACAGCGAGCAATGCCAGCAGCAGGGCCAGCTTTTCAGCAAAGGAGGTCCTGGCCCATTTTTCCCCGGTGTTGCGCAGCCAGGCACCCAGTCGTGCTGCCAGCATGGTTTCACTTCCTCTACTTCTATATATAACACACTAACCAGTATACCCCGCAAAGGCTGTATTTGCAAGGAATTTCACGAAGAAATCCCACATTATTGTTGGAATGTAACACGAAATCTGTCAAAATAGTATGTGCCGCCCGTATAGAACACTATATTTGGTGTAAATTTGTCGAAATCTCACCACACTTGTTGCGAAAACATCACAAACCGAGTATAATGCTATCATATATAGTCTTATTATGCCTTACTGTACAAATTTGCAGGGCGCTGCCGCAAATTCCAACGGCCGCTACGGTGTCTGCCGGGCGGGAATATGCGGCAATGCCGTGATATAAACGGGAGCATCTATGGTGCATTGCAACAAGAAAACGCGCAGAAGCAGCGGCTTCACGATGGTGGAGCTTATGGTTGTGCTGGCGATTATGGCAATTTTGGCGGCCCTTGTGGGGGGCGGCCTGATCGCCTATACCCGTCTGGCCCGGTTTGAGAAGAACGAGGCGAACGCCCGCACCCTTTTCCAGACCGCGCAGATCGCCCTGACCCGCAGGGACACAGCGGGCGAACTGGACGATTTCCGCCAGAAGGTGCTGTTGAACGGTCAGGCAGGCGCGCATTTTGACCCCGCCGCGCAGAAGGCCGATGAGCTGAACAAAAATATCTATGCCCTGTATTATGATAAAGTAACAGATGATGACAGCGACAATGAACTGCTGCGCGAGTTGCTGGGCGATTACATCTACGATGATTCGCTGCTGAATGCGGCCATCTGCGTTGAGATCGACGCCGCCAGCGGGCAGGTGTACTCAGTGTTTTATGACACGAACGCCGACAAGCTGCGCTTTGGGAAAACAAACGGCGCAACGGACATTTATGACCGGAGCTATGACCACCGCCGCCATGACAGCCTTGTGGGCTACTACTCGGCCGAGGACCGTGTGAATGTGGTCGAGCTGCAGCAGACCAAGCTGAAGGTCAAGAACCCGCGCCTTTCCAACACCGAAACGCTGACCCTGAGCTGGGGCGGCGATGTGACCCGCGATACGCAGGTGCAGTATGTGGCAACAGCCTACAAATCGACCGATACGGGCAAGAAAAATCCGCTGTTTGAGATCGAGGTGGAGCTGCCGGCAGTCAAGACCAATGAGCCGGTGCCGCTGAAAACAACAATCTATGCTGCCGACAACGAAGCACCGGTTGAAAAGACCCTCTACTACCCCCTGAGCTACAACAAGGGCAACTTTGTCCTGACGCTGGACTCTATGGCCAGCGCTGATTTGCTGCGCTCCTGCGAGAATGACAGCGGCGAGATGGCAAACAGCATAAGTGTGACCGACAGCAGCCTGTACAGCATCACCCGCCTGCTGTCGGGCGGGCCGCAGGATTTCTATGTCACGCTGCAGGCCAAGGCGCGGGACGACTATTCCGGCAGCTATACCCCCAGCACCCCGGCCGACACCAATGTGGAAAACAGCCTGTTTGCAAAAGAGGCAACAGCCACTAAGGGCAACCTTACCTATTTCCGCCATCTGTACAACCTGCGCTGGGCGGACAGATGGGCGTCCGGCCAGACTGCCGCCGCCTACACCCTCGCCGCGCAGAGCCTTGGCGCCACCGGCCTGAACTGGACCGGCGGCAGCGTTACGGTCTACTGCCCGGCACAGGGCAAAAACTTCCCGCCGGAGGCCAAGGTCCCCTCGGCAGAGGAGGCCGTGGCGTGGCCGACCATTCTGACCTTGCCCAAAAATGTAACGCTGGACGGCGGAAATATCACCATCATGAACCTGCAGCTGCGCGGCAGCTCTGTCTCCCGGACCGGCAGACAGAAAAACGAAAATTTGCTTGATCGCTACATCAGCCTTGTGGGCGAAAATAACGGCACGATCAAAAACATGACCCTGCGCGATGCCGATGTGCAGGTCAATGTTGAAATTGTGACCCGCGCAAAAGGCACCCTGCCGCTGACCGGGACCACAGCCCTGAAGCCGCTGGACACAAGTGACAGCGCGTACCGCGACATCCGCGCGGTCGGTGCTTTGTGCGGCGTCAACACCGGCACGCTGGAAAAATGCACCCTGACCCACGGCAAAAACAATGCGGTTTCCGCGCAGGTGCTGGCAATGCTGCCCTTTGACGACAACGCCACCGCGACAGCCCGCACAACAGTAAGTGGCACAGCCTATTATGAAAACGAGCCGTGCGGCATTGGCGGCCTCGTGGGCGTTGCCATACCCAAAAACGGCCAGACTCAAACAATTTCCGCGCTGACGGTGGACGCCGATGTGACGGTAGCCGGTCTGCTGCAGGACAACAGCCTGAAAGCTGCGGACAATACCCTTACAGAACAGGCACGCTACGCCGCAGCTGCCAGCGGGCAAAACTCGATCTGGCGCAGCATCGGCGTGGGCGGTGTGGTCGGCACGATGGATGCCGCCAACCTGAAGCTTGAGGCAGACCCCATCAATAAAAAAACCATAACCAACAAGGCCGCCGTCATCGGCAGCGCCTTTACGGGCGGCGTTGTGGGCAACCTCTATAACAGTAACAGCAGCAGTGCGGATGTCCCCCTGACCGGCCTTCAGAACGAGGGTACGGTCAGCGTGGGCGCCAACTACCTTGGCAGCGCCGAGGGTGAAAACAGCCGTGTGCTGGGCCAGTTCTTCGGCGGCGTTGCGGGCTACTGCAAAAATGTCACGCTGCGCGGCAGCACCAGCACCACCCGCCGCGATATGACCGAAACACAGCTGAAAACCGCCGTCAAGGGCGGGTATGCTAACGATGGCGCACTCACCGATGGCAGCCCGCTCAAGGGTGATTTTGTCGGCGGTCTGGTGGGCTTTGCCAGCGGGTGTAAGCTGGATAATTGCACCACGCAAAAGGGTTATGTGCTGGGCCGCTGCTTTGTCGGCGGCATGGCGGGCGGCTTCAGCGGCAGCCAGCTTAAAATAACCGGCGGCAGCAACAGCAGCACCGTGCTGGGTAACCGCTATGTGGGCGGTGTTGTGTCGGTCAACGGCAGCCAAAGCACGGTCAGCGGCGTTACCAACAGCGGCCTTGTGGCGGGCCTTGGTAAAAATGCGGCCTATGTGGGCGGTATTGCGGGCCTGAATGATGCCGATTGGGGCAGCATCGATGCAGCAAATATAACTGCCACCATTCAAAACTGCGTCAGCAGCATGGCCTCGGACACCGCCACCAACAGCAGCCGCAGCGCCCTGCTGCAGGCGCTGAGCACCTATAAAGATGCAAGCAATCAAGAAACGACCACCCGCGCGGATTATGTGGGCGGTCTGGTCGGCCGCAACGGCAAAAATGCCGTGCTTACATGGGACAAGAATGCAACCACGGTGCAGATCGGCGCGGTCATCTGCGGCAATGATTTTGTCGGCGGTCTGGTCGGCTGCAACGATGCAACGGCGAAAATCACAAATACCAGCACCTCGCTGCTGACCGTCAGCGGCGAGGTTACGGGCGGCAAGGCGGTCGGCGGTATGATCGGCCTGAACCTTGCCCCGGCCCTGCCCGCGGCCGATATAAAGGTGACGGAAATCAGCGGCACGCTTTGCGTGGGCGGTGTCATCGGCGCTAACATGCCGGTGGCCGGCACGGACGGAACGGCGTTTACCATTACATCCGCCACATCCGGCAGCACGGTCAGCACATTTAAAACCACCGCAAAGGCGGGCCGCATCAAGGCCGACGGTCTGGCGGGCGGCATCATCGGCTATAACTGCCTGCTGGCATCGGCCCCGGACGATTTGACAACGATTCTGCCCACCGTGGCGGAGAAAACAGGCCTTGTGACGGTCAACAATACATTGCCGCGCGATACGGCCAATACCATGACCCTCAGCGGCGCGGCCAACCAGTTTAATCTGGAGGTCAACGCCTATGTGGGCGGCATTGTCGGCTATAACGATGCAGAAACCCGCCTGACCATCAGCAACGCAACGAACGGCAGCGACAGCAACGCGGCATCGGTCGGCAGCCTGAAAATGCGGGGCGAGACCGGCATCCTCGGCAGCGGTGTCAGCCTGCCGGGGTATAACGACAGCTTTAACTATAACGATTATGTTAGCGATAAAAACGCCCGCGGTTCTATGGCGGGCGGCATCATCGGCTGTGTGACCCAAAACACAAAGCTGGAGAGCTGCACCAACTACGGCATTGTCTCCCACAAGAGCGCGGCGGGCGGCATCGCCGGCTGGAATGGCGGCAGCATCAAAAACTGCTCTACCTACGCCACACTGGGCACCCAGCAGGACGGCTATGCCTACCTTGGCGGCATCGTTGGCATCAACAACGGGACGGTCACGGACTCGGCCCCGGCAGCAAGCATCACCGTGCGCGGCCGGTACATCATCGGCGGCGTGGCGGGCCTGAACCTGACAGGTGCGAGCATAAGTTATAACACTTCCGATAGTATCCCCGTTACGGTGCAGGCAAACGAGTGCGCGGGCGGCGTTGCAGGCGTAAACTGCGGCAGCATCGTATTGGGCAGCACAACCCTGCGGGTCAACATTACGGCAGAAAGCTATGCGGGCGGCATTGCGGGCAGCAACAACACGCGCAACGCCACAACAGCCAGCATTGCGGGCGGCAAGGTGACAGGCACCGTCACGGCCACCAAGAACTACGCAGGCGGCGCAACCGGTGCAAACTATGCCGAAATTGCCGATGTGACGCTGATTGGTGGGGCGCGTGTGCGCGCCAATGACCAGTTTGCAGGCGGCATTGCGGGCAGCAATAGGGCTGGCACTAACGGGCAGATAGGCACGATTACGGGCTGCACCAACACTGCGGGGCAGACCGGGAACAACTACACGGTATATGCCACCAACGGCAATGCGGGCGGTATTGCAGGCAGCAATGAAAGCGGCGCCCAAATTGTAGATAGCGTTGTAGGCGGCGTCAAAATCGGCGTTGCCAAGTGCGATGCGGCGGCCATTGCGGCCAACAACTTCGGCATCATCACGGGCGGCACTGTCGGCAGCTGTGATATTACCTTTGCCGGGGAAAGCATCGGTGCGGTCACGGCCATCAACAACGCGGGTGCAACAATCAGCGACGTTACGCTTAGCGAGAACGCAGCCATTGTTTACCGTGGCCCGGCTACCAATGTGGGCGGCATTGCGGGCAAAAATGCCGGTACGATTGATAAGTGTACTGTCAGCAGCCCTGCGCTGAATCTCAGCGGCCTTACGGCCCGGGCAGACAGCATCAGCCTTGGCGGTGCGGCGGGCGTCAATACGCAGGACGCAACAATCAGCGAAACAACTGTTACACTGAACATTACAGACAATCTGAATAAATACAAGAATCTGGGCGGCGTAGCCGGCGAAAATGCCGGCGGCGGCACTCTGTTAAAGTGTACCTATCAGGGCGCGCTGGGGCAGGCTAATACTGCGGCAAACGATAATATCACCACGGGCGCAGCCAATGTGCTGGACACCGTGGGCGGCATCGTCGGCCTGAACAATGGTGAGGTCAATGGGTGCAGGGTGCCCAAAATCACGCTGCAGGTGATGGGTGCCTCGGGCCTGAGCGACAGCCAGACCTATGCGGAAAAGCTGAAAAGCGCCAGCAGCGTGGGCGGCATTGCGGGCCGTAACAACAGCACCATTACATCCTGCTATGTTGCCACAGGGGAAGGCGGCGGCAGTATCATCACCGCGCGCTACGGCTTTGTGGGCGGCGTGGCAGGCGCAAACAACGGCAGCATTAGCAGCAGCGGCAGTGGTGCAGCATTTACGGATAAATTTACCTATCAGGTCGATGGCATAGATTGTGAAAGAACAATGTTTGACCGGGTCAGCATGTTGCTGGACGGCAAAGTGGAAAGAAAAAATGAAAAAACTGGAAAAATTGAAGAAGTAGCCGATGAAAATGATGCTGTCAATACCATGATCACCACCCTGAAAGGCACTGCTTATAATAGCCTTAAAGGCGTTGACACGGTGTCCCTAAATAACAACAATGTCTACACCGCCACCGGCCTTGCCAAAAATGACCTGCTGGTCGGTCTGCGCGGTACAACTGATAAAAACGGAAAATCCAGCGGCTATCTGGGCGGCGTGGCAGGCTTCAACACCGTCAACGGCACGATCACACGCGCGGCAACCGGTAAGTGGTTTGTCTACGGCGACAACACGACCGATGAATCCAAAATCGGCGGTATGATCGGCATGAACGAGGCAACCGGCGAGGTCAAGCTGCTGGTCAACTGCGCCGCCGTGCGCCGCTTTACCCGCACAGACGGCAAAAATGACGATGACACGACCCATAGAGGCAACGCAAAAATTGCCTATGTGGGCGGTGTAATCGGCGTGCAGCAGAACACGACCGATGACAAGTGGGTCATCAGCGAGTGTGTGAACCTTGGCACTGTGTTTGACAGCGGCTCCAACTATATCGGCGGCATCATTGCCTCCTGGCTGAAAAACGGCGGCACGATTGAAAAATCCTTCAACTTCGGCAGTCTTAGCACCAATACCAACTCCGGTGGCGGTTCGGGCACGGTCGGCGGCATCGTGGGCTTTTTTGACCAGCCTACCCCCGGCGGCACGGCAAATATCCTCTCCTGCCAGAACCACGGCGATATTCTGTCCAGCGGAAATTGGCCGGGTGACAATAACAAAAAACACGGCGCCAACGATGTTGCCGGTATCCTTGGCAAGGTGGTCATGGCGGACGGTACAAATGACTATCTGCGCATCAACATTGTCGATTGCGTGAACGGCGATGTTACGATGCAGTGCGAGTCGCTGGCAGCCGGCATCATGGGCTGGCTGGGACCATTTGGTGACGGTGGAACAAAAATTCCGAATAAGGTCGAGGTTTATATTGACCGCTGCCGTAACTACGCTACGGATGTTACAATTTCACTTAAATCAGGCGATATCAACTTGTTTGCAGGTATCTGCGGCAACCGTGGCAATGGCAGTGCAACGAGTGCATCCACCACAGTCACGAATTGTTTTGCTCTGTATAAAAATACTGTTAGTTCCAATAATGCACCCATTGCGATGAACCGTGGAAGCGAAAACATCGTGGCCTACGGCAACTACTTTATGGACGAAAACAGCTTTGATAAACAAAAGATTGCGGCACTGTTGTTGCTTGAAGAAAAAGAACCAAGCAAAAAGGAAGTGTCTTCGGGTGTTTATTGGGGTGCCGCTTGTAGCGGCCACTATAACAAAGGTACACGGCTGTATGCGGGTATTGATAACTCCATAGAGAGCGGAAACCGTTTCTTTGCAGCAGGCATGATGTTTGATCGGAATTTGGATACGGTTGATACTAGAAAATGTTACATAAAGCCTGTAACCGCTGAACAAAAACAGGCCACGATTTTCTATACAGGCAATCCCAGCGAACACGAAATCAACAATAAGGATCTTGCAACCATCCTGCTGTGGTACGGCGATACAGACAACAATAAAGCCCCGAGTATGCAGGACATCACGGACGACTTGATCCAGAACTACTATACGCAAGTTCTGGACAAGCGCGCCCCCGGGAAGGTCTCTGACTTGCAAGTTGCGCATAAAAAAGATAGCAGCGCTGTCTATGGCCGCTATGAGGTGACATGGACGGCCGCGGCCACAGACGGCATTTTCCCGGATAACCAGATACAGAATGTGAGCCATTATCTGGTAACGCTGTATAAGGTTGACGGCGATAGCAAGACGCCTTTGGAGGGCTACCAAAACATAAAGGTCTACGGCACGCGCTATCTGTTTGACGCGGATGATGCGCTGGCGAACGCTATTGGCAACAGCCAATTCTGTGTCGGTGTAAAGGCCGTGAACGGAACCGCCACAGGTGCAGAGGAAATGTCTGCCGCGCAGTACTTCGTGCGCCCCCTGCCCACCCCGAAGCTGGAGATCCGCCTGAAAAAACAGTACAGCAATGGGCAGCCCTACGGCCAGTATCTTGTGCTGACAAACGCAAGTGATTATCAAAACGCGGGCGGCTGGCAGGTAACCGCCTACCTGATGAACCAACCCAATACGGAAATTACGCTGAGTGCAAACACCACCGAAGCATTGATAGCAAACGGCCTTGGCTCTGCCACCCGCCTGCGCGCCACGGCAACCCCGGGTGAAGGTGCAACAGGTGCATGGATGGAGTCTGCCCGCTATGATGAGGAGATCGGTATTCCTAAGACATACTATAGCACCGGGGATAAAGGTAGCAACAGCGGCCTTGTCCACGGTACGGCGTTTGAAACAAATAAGCCAACCATGGGTCAGCCGGTCATAACCGGCAGCACGGCGGATGATCTGTCGATTACCGTGAACCTGCAATTTACCGCAGATACGATTTTCAACACCGTGCCGAACTACCGCGTTATGCTGGTGGGTCAATATACCGGTAATGAACAAATCAGCAATGCGGCAGAGGATACAACGGTAGCCAACCCACAGCCGCTGAAAGGCCAGTATGTGACGCTTGCTGCGGTGGAAAAGCCGGTCTACAGCAGCGGTACGGAATTTGTGCTGAGCAACCTGCCCGCCGTGGTCTTTGACGGCAGCTACACCGACCTGAAGGTCATCTCTGTGCCTATTGATGCCGGTTATCCGCAGGTCGTGACCCGCTGGGAAATCACCGCAGATGATGCCCTGAATGCTATTGAAAAGAGTAACAATAGCCCCGTCAGCTGGAACAACGGCATCGAGATCGTGCGCGGTGCGGACGGCAAATTCAGCTATTACCACCTGACCCCGCTGCAGTTCTTTGCGAGCCAAGATTCGTGGTATGACATGGCTAAAAAGCAGATCCGCAAGGATGACCTCAACCTCACACTTCTGAAAGCCCCCAAGGTAAGCAGCGAAACCACGAGCAATGTGGATGGAAACAACAAGCTGAACTATACCTTTACATGGACGCAGTACAAGGCGGACGGCAGTGTTGATACAAGCAAGCATGACTACGATGTCACCCTGTACGGTCTGCTGACCCAAAAGACGGGCGAAACCACCGCAATCGCGGACAAGGAAAAAATCGAGCTGAAGGACGGCGTGTCGCTGGCGGATAAAACCACATTTGACACCAAAACCGGCACCTATACCCTGACCCTCTGCGTGGACGATGACCTTGCAAGCGGCAGCTGGCGCTATGATACGGTGCGGCTGCATGTCACCCGTAAGCCGGACACTGGGGACACCAATGCAATCGGTCTGGCGGGCGAGGCAGATTGTACTGTTAAGCAGCGTCTGTCTGCGGTAGGTCAGGTCAACAGCATCATGCGCACCAACGACAACAGCGCCAATGCACTGAACTACGACATCACCTGGCCCGCAAGCGCGGACGACAAAGGCGAGAACACGGTGACATATACCCTGTACGCAGAAAAGCTTGACGGCAATACTTGGACGGCGCTTGCCGACTGGAAGGGCATCACGAAAAACAGCTGCACCGTTGACCTTGAGAAGTATCAGGGCGTGACCCTGCGGTTCTATGTCGTAGCAAATGCGGTTGACGGCAAGAAGTATTGCAGCCCGAACGGTGAGTACAGCAACCTGCTGGTTGTAGAAAAGCGCCTTGCTGCGCCCGTTGTGACCACAGCCGCGCTAAGCTACCAGACGCCGAGCCAGACCCAGTTCCTGACCGAGGAGAAGCTGACGCTGACGGTTCAAGACGCCAGCAGCGGCAGCTACTACTACATGGGCTATCTCTTTAAAGATGCCGCAGATTACAAGCAAATCGCGGAGTTGGCGAACAGCTATCAGCATGCGCAGGCGCCCGATGCAAAGGCCGCTAGTCTGGCAGCCCTGACAAATGCGCTGAATGATATGCTGGCCGACACGACCAACCCCGGCCGCGTGCTGCGCCTGCTGCCGGAAGGCCGGATGGACGGCGGTGCGCAGGCAGAAACGACAACGGACGGCGCAGCGTTTGCGCTTGGCGATGAAAGCTTTACCATGAAGCCGGAGTATGCCGGTTACTGGCTGCTGCCCGCCCTGCGCCGCATGTCCACCGACGGCACAACCGCCAGCTCCAACTGGTACTACTATGTTGCAGACGGTTTGAGCGAAACACCCACCCAGATGCAGCTGCCCAAGATCAAGCTGGATGCACCGCAGACGAACCAGAACGCCTTTACAACTGTAGATTCCAAGGCAACCCTGCAGCTGTTCGGCGCTGACGGTGAGACGCCATGGACGCCCGCAAGCACAGAGGCGGATATTTCCCGCTTTGCAGTGGAATGGAACGCCGTAAACTACAGCAAGGAAACAGGGGAAGGTCTGGCAGACAAGTATCAACTGGAGATCACTTCTGCCGATGACAAAACAACCGACAAGATCACCTTTACTGTAGCCAAGCGGAATGTAATGGACGAGAACGGTACGATCACAACCAAGTGCGGGGAAATCCTGTCTGTGACAAAGGAAGTTACAATAAAGGATACTGCCTATACGATCACGATCCCGCAGAGCGAAGAAAACGGGCGCACATTCTATGATCTGACCACTACGGTCAAGACAGACGAGAAGGGCGAGGCAGTCCATGACGAGAACAATAATCTCGTACTTGCAACGAACCATGTGACGCTGGATGGCCATTATGAGCTGAAGGACGCCAGCGGTACGCCGCGCTATAAGCTCGAAACCTTTGCAACGCTGGAATACCTTGACCGTGACGGTGAGCCGGGCTACCGCGTAACGCTGCCTGACCTTGTCGATCTGCTGCACAAGGACGATACACGCCAGCGCATTACCGATAAGGTTACTGTGCTGGCCGAGGGCGATGCGGAAAAGACCACCCAGTCTGAAAAGCTGGAATTGACTGTGCCGAATGACGGTACAGCTGCCGCCCTGACCCTGACAGCAGAGGAGCAGCCCGCGCAGGACGCTGCAGCAGAGCAAAGCCCTGCCGCAGCACCACCGGTTTTGCGGGCGGCGCGTGTCCTGCGGGCAACGCCCGAAACGGCTGCAGCTGAGAAAGAGGAGCTGCCTGCAGTGGGATAACACAATGAAGGAGGGTATACCTATGGGCAGAAAAGCCCGCGGTATCATGCAAAATCAACAGGGACTGTCAATGATCCTTGTGCTGTGTATCGGCGCGGTTTTTGCGGCGCTGTCTGCGGCGCTGGTCTATGCGGCGTCTGTGTTGACGGCGAACGCGAACCGCCAGTTGATAGAGCAGGAGGTGTATACCCTTGCAACGAGCTTTTCCGATGTGCTGGATGACCAGCTGACCGGCTACAGTACGGCAGCGGGCGGTGCGCAGGCGGACAGCCTGGCAGCGTTCATTGACAAAAATTACCTTTTGCAGACTACCTACAGCGATGCCACGGAGCATACCTTTGCGGACGAAAGCAGCGGGCTGGAGATCACGCTCAAAAAAACGCCGGCTGACGAGGTGGATAAAAGCGAGTATGTTGCAGCGCTGGCAACAAAGGGCTATGACATTACTGCACTTAACGGCCAGCTTGACAGCTTTAAAGATAAGGAACTGTCGGATTATGTTGTGGAGGTGACGGTGACTGCAAAGCAGGGGAGCGAGAAGTTCTCCTACACAAGGAGCTACCAGCACACCAGCACATGTAAAGTGGCGTACTATACGATTGGCACGGACACGGCCCGGTATAATAGTTATCAGTTGACCGGTAATGCTGAAACGGGTCAGAAGCTCGATTTTAAACGCACGGATGTTGATAGCACATATACACTGCGCAAGGATGCTGATACCGAAATCAAGATTCACTATGACCTGAACCAGACAAAGAGCAGCAAATTTGTGCGCCAATGACCCGGAAAGGAGCGGCTATGTCGAGATACCTTAAAAATCAAAGCGGAGAAACGATTGTGGAAGTGATCGTTTCCTTTGTGCTGCTGCTTATGTTTACGGCGCTGTTCGTGGTGTCCCTGCGTTATGCGCGCACCATGTCATTGAAGGCGGAAACGATCCGCCAGACGGCCTATGCACAGTGCGAGAAGCTGTACCCCGCCGGAGATGGAATGCCCCAATGGGTGAATGACGGCGGCACTGCAAGCTATACCTTTACCGGTACGGGCGCACAGTTTGTTGTTGAGAATGTCCAAAAGCAAAAGCTTGAGGCAAAGGCCTCGGAGGATGGCACGGATGAGACCTACACCTTCCACCGTTACAGCAAGGGCCAGTCGAATACCAGCGGGGGACAGGGAACACCATGATGCGAGTGCTGAAAAACAAAAGGGGGACAACGCTGGTCGAGCTTGTTGTCTGCATGGTGCTGCTGTCGCTATTTACGCTTGCGGCTGTCACGCTGATACAGCCCAGCGCGCAGGCGTATATGCAGGTGCAGCAGCAGACCCGCGCCCAGAATCTGGCCGATGCGCTGATCGAGACCATCCGCGGCGAGCTGCTGAACGCTAACGGATATATCCGCTTTGCGGACGGCGCTAAAAATGGTGAAGATATAAACAAAGTGTTTTTACCCAAAGCCGGTGTCAGCAGCGGCACGGCGTTGGAGTTCAGCGTCTACCCCAATCATATCGAGCTGATCGACAAGGATAAGGTTCCGGCGCTGACAAAGGCGGACGGAACGCCGCTGCTGAGCCAAGAGACCGCGAACGAGCTGGATGGTTACCTGCACATGCGGTTCTATATGCAGGAGAAAAAAACCTATAAGCCCCAGCATGAGGTGACATTGGAGAGCGGAACGAAACTGCCTTATGTTGCCTACGCCTACACGACAGCCTACCCCAAGGATGCCTACATGGGGATGTTTATCAGTGACCTGCAGTTTTACGCCCGCAGCTATACCAAGGCCGAGGGGGAAAAATACGCCCATGTCACGGCGCTGACCGTTGTGCTGACCGTGGCCCAAAAGGACGCACAGGGCAATGCCGTGCCGCTGTGTACCCAAAAGGCGATCGTGCCGCTGCCGGGCGCACCGGTGTATATCGAGGAACCCGGCAGCTGGGACGGCAGCAACCCGGCGGTGTCGTAAAGCACCGCCCAAGCAAGAACATCCCGTGTTATGCTGGACAAACCTCCTGATTTTTGTTATACTATGGAACAATATAGGAAAGGTGGGGCGCTGCGCCCCGTTGTATAGAGCAGAGAGGAATACCACATGGCAACAGTCGAAATCAGAATGTTGGGCGATTTTGAGATCCGCGTAAACGGCAACCCGGTGCTGGCCCAGCTGGCACAGTCCCGCAAGGCAACGGCGCTGGTGCAGTACCTTGTGCTGCAGCGCGGGGAGCGGGTGTCCCACAAGACCATCACCGATACGCTGTGGGCGGGCGAGCGCTCGACCAACCCGGATATGGCGCTGCGCGCGATTTTGCACCGCTTCCGCAATATGATCGAGGCCGAGGGCCTGACCGAGCTGCAGGGCTGCATCCAGACCAGTCGCGGCAGCTACCAGTGGAACCCCGCGCTGGATTGCAGCGTGGATGTGTTTGAGGTCAACGACCTGTCCGAGAAGGCCCGCTGCGAGGCTGACCCCGAGAGCCGCGGCCGCCTGTATGAGGAGATCGTCAACCTGTACAAGGGCCGTCTGCTGCCCCAGTTTGCCACCGAGCCATGGGTCGAGAGTGTCAGCGTCCGGCTGCACGGGCAGTACCGCACGGCCATTCTGGGCCTGTTGGAGCTTTGCAAAAAGTGGGGCGAAAGCGGCCGCATTATATCGCTGTGTGCCCACGCGCTTGAGCTGGACCCCTACGAGGAGCGCCTCTATCTGGAGGAAATCGTGGCGCTGGAATCGCTGGGCCGCCACACCGAGGCACAGGACCTTGCCCGCCGCGGCAACGCAATGGGCTGCCTGCACCATGCCATTGACCCGGGACGCGCCGGCTCTGCCTACCGCCAGATGCGTCAGGCGGACCGCAACATGGAGAGCGAGCTTTCCCGCCTGACCGCCGCCCTGCCCGACACCGAAAACACCGGCGCCTGCCTCTGCGACTTTGAAACCTTTAAGGAGACCTACCGCGTGCTGCGCGGTGTGCAGGCCCGCTACGGTCTGCCGGTGTTTCTGGCCATCGTGACGGTGGCCCCCGGCCAGAATGCCGAGCCTGCCGAGACTGCTACCATGGTGGAGCAGCTTGGCGAGCTGATCCACACCACGCTGCGCCAGTGTGATGTGGCCGCCCGCTACAGCGATATGCAGTATGTCATCATGCTCAGCGGCAGCGCGGCCGAGACAGGCTCCAGCCCGCTGGAGCGCATCAAGGCGGCTTTCTACCGCGTGCCCGCCCACGGCCGGTATCTGCTGAGCTACAATGTCTATGTGCCGGAGATCAAGGCTGACAGCGGACGCGCCCGCCGCCGCAAAAAAACAACGAAGAAATAAGCAATTTTTCCAGCCGCGCCGGTGCGCGGCTCTTTTTTTACACTTTACACAATCTTTTGACTAAAATTTTTTACAAAAAATCTAAAAAACTGTTTAAATTTCCACAACAATGTGGTAAAGTAGTATCAAACAGGTGGGAAGTGTTCAAAATTCACTCCGCCGCAAAGAATATCTACGCCGCAGGGCGGTTGGAAACGCCCCGGCGCGAAAAGAGGTTTGACGATCCATGGGCTACGCAAGCAAAGACATCCGCAACATTCTGGTGGCCGGCCATGCCGGCTGCGGCAAAACAACGCTGACCGAGGCACTGCTGTACATGAGCGGCGCTACCGAGCGTATGGGCCGCGTGGAGGACGGCACCACTGCCAGTGACTTCGACCCCGAGGAGACCCGCCGCAAGGCATCGCTGAATGCCAGCGTTGTGCCGGTCGAGTATGAGGGCATCAAGTACAACCTGATCGACGCCCCCGGTCTGTTTGACTTTGAGACCGGCGCCGCCGAAGGCATCATGGCAGCGGAGAGCGTGCTGATCTGTGTATCCGGCCGCTCCGGCGTTACCGTCGGCGCAGAGAAGGCCTACCAGCTGGCACTGAAAAACAACAAGGCGCGGATGATCTTTGTCACCAAGACCGACCTTGAGAACGCCGATTACTTTAAGATCCTTGAGCAGATGAAGATCAAGTTCGGCCCGAGCGTCTGCCCCTGTGTCGTGCCGGTCCGCCTTGATGACGGCACGGTCGCGTACATCAACCTGTTCAGCCAGAAGGCCTTTAAATATGAGGGCGGCAAGCAGGTGCAGATCGAGGTGCCCGACATCGGCCACCGCTTTGAGGGTCTGATCCAGGCCATGAGCGAGGCCATCGCCGAGACGGACGAGGCCCTGATGGAGAAGTTCTTCGAGGGGGAGGCCTTCACCACCGAGGAGATCGTGCAGGGCATGGCCGCCGGCGTGCGCAGCGGTCAGATCACCCCCGTGTTCTGCGGCAGCGCCGTCAACATGCAGGCGCTGGATATGCTGCTCTACAACATGAATGTGCTGCTGCCCGGCGCAGATACCGCCGCAGCCGTGGCCGAGGATAAGGACGGCAGCCCTGTGGACATCGCGGTCGATGACGCTGCGCCGCTGTGCGCCTATGTGTTCAAGACCGTGGCAGACCCGTTTGTCGGTAAGCTGAGCTTTATCAAGGTGCTGTCCGGCAAGCTGACCGCCGCCAGCAACGCCGTCAACGCCCGCACCGGCCAGCCGGAGCGCATGGGCAAGACGCTGACTGTCTGCGGCAAAAAGCAGACCGATACCGCCGAGATCGCGGCGGGCGACATCGGCGCCGTTGCCAAGCTGGCCACCGCCAAGACCGGCGATACCCTGTGCGACCCCGCCCGCGTTGTGGCGCTGCCCGCACCCGTCTACCCCGTCAGCTGCTACCGCATGGCTGTCAAGGTCGCCAAGAAGGGCGACGAGGGCAAGGTCAGCGGCGCGCTGGCCCGCCTGATCGAGGAGGACCCCGCCATCAGCTTTGTGGTCGATCCCGAGACGAAGCAGCAGATCATCAGCGGTCTGGGCACCCAGCATCTGGAGGTCGCGCTTGCCAAGCTGAAGAATAAGTTCGGCGTTGAGATCACGCTGGAGGCACCGCGCGTGCCCTACCGCGAGTCCATCCGCAAGAGCTGCAAGGCGCAGGGCCGCCACAAGAAGCAGACCGGCGGCCACGGCCAGTTCGGCGATGTGTGGATTCAGTTCGAGCCTGTGCAGGGCGAGGCAATCGAGTTTGCTGAGAATGTGTTCGGCGGCAGCGTGCCGAAGAACTTCTTCCCCGCAGTTGAGAAGGGCGTCCGTCAGGCGGCCGAGCACGGCGTGCTGGCCGGCTACCCGATGGTCGGCATGAAGGCCACCCTGCTGGACGGCAGCTATCACCCCGTTGATTCGAGCGAGATGGCGTTCATCATGGCCGCCAAGATCGCCTACAAGGCCGCGATCCCCGAGGCCGGCCCCGTCCTGCTGGAGCCCATCGGCGCGCTGCAGGCCCATGTCCCGGCGGACAACACCGGCGACATCATGGGCGAGGTAACAAAGCGCCGCGGCCGCGTGCTGGGCATGAACCCCGATGAGGACGGTCTGCAGGTCGTGGAGGCTGAGGTCCCCGTGGCGGAGATGCAGGATTTCACCACCTTCCTGCGTCAGCTGACGCAGGGCCGCGGTTACTTCACCTTTGATTTTGTCCGCTATGAGACCCTGCCCCAGATGCTGGAGAGCAAGGTTATCGAGCAGGCCAAGGCCCTTGGCAACTTTGCAGATGAGGATTAAAGCGTAAAAAATAAGCACCTGCTGACCGGTATGCGTGTGACCGGCTAGCAGGTGCTTTTGTTGTATTGTGTTGTAGGGGGCGGCGTCCCCGACGCCCCGCGGGCAAAGCCCGCCCTGAAAGGGGCTTTGGCCGTTACCCGTCAGCACCAGCCTCCCGGGAGGCGGCGGGCCGGGCATGCCCGGCCCCTACAGTGCATCAAAATTTGTAAATGCGCACACCCAATCAGGTAATCTTCAGCGCCCGCTGCACCCGATACACAATATACCGGAACAGCCCGACGATCAAACTGCCCTCCACCCAGATATAGTTGGGCAGATTCTTCCAACGGAATTTGGGCTTGTCGATCTTCGGCAGGGCGACCCATGCCTCGTGGAAACCCTTTGCGTAGTCATTGCCGAAACCGCGCAGCCGGAACATAACGACTTTTAACAGGTAGCCCAGCAGCATCGGGATGAAATTCAGGACCAGCATCAGCAAGGGCTGGTTTTTGTAGGGCAGCAAAATGCTGTTGCGGCCGCTCTGGATGCTCTTGAACGGGTTGTACCGCACCGCGCCGGTGGTCGCACCGCAGATGTGGCGGCATTTGGCCGTGGGGCAGTAGACATTTTTGTAGCCGTAGCTGTTGGCACGCCAGCTCAGGTCCACATCCTCGTAATAGGCAAAGAACAGCTCGTCAAAAACGCCGATCTCGTCCAAGATGGATTTGCGGTAGAGCGCTGCGCCGCCGCAGGCGCTGAAAATGCGGCAGGGCTTTGTGTAGCGGCTGGCCCGCAGACCATCGCCGCGCTTGCAGGCAAAGCCCAAAATCGTAACATAATCGCCTGCGTCATCGGCCAGCTCCGGCTCATAGTAGCGCAGCATCAGGCTGCTGACCGCAAAAATCTTCGGGTCGGCATCGGCCGTCCTGATAAGCTCGGCCAGCCAGTCCGGCTCGGCAAAGGCGTCGTTGTTGAACAGGACTGCGTACTCGCCCTTGGCGATCGCAATGCCCTGGTTTACCGCGTGGGAAAAGCCGGTGTTGTCGGCGTTTTCGATCAGGGTGTAGCGGTCGCGGCCGCAGTAGCTGCGGGCAATCGCAAGGCTTTCATCGGTGGAGCCGTTGTCGATGACGATCAGCTCAAAATCCTGCTCGGTCTGTGCCCAGATCGACTCGATGGAATCCCGCAGCCAGCCTGCACCGTTCAGGTTCGGGATGATGACAGATGCTTTCATGGCGTCTCCTTACCAGAAATAGGGGTTGGCGTAGTAGTAGGCGAGACCGGCGTGCAGCACGGCGCTCAGCACCAGCGCACCGACCAGCAGGAACACCGCAAAGGCGACTGCCACCACGGCGGTGCGGATCAGATAGGCGCGCGCCAGCCGCCGGCGGGCGGGGTTGCGGGTGCCGCCGAAGCTCCACACCAGTGACAGAACCAGCCCGACCAGCGGGATGGCAAAGAGGATCAGTGCGGCTGCCGTGGCGCTCTGGCTCATGGCAGTGACGGCAGCGTCCTCGTCCCGGTCAGGCGTGTCATACAGCGGCTGGACAGGGCCCTGCTGCGGCGCTGTGCAGGCGGCCGGGGGCACCGGTGCGCCGCACTGGGGGCAGCTGCGGGCGTCATGCGGCACCAGCAGGCCGCAGTTTTTGCAGAAGCGTAGCATAACTTTGTTATTCCTCCAATGTCAGGTTGCGGTCCAGCTGGGTGTTCAGAATGATCTGGGTGTTGGTGGAGCCCATCTTTTGCATCTTGGTCAGCAGATGCTCCAGCGCGTCAATGTCGGTGCAGCTCACCTTGATTATAAAATTGTAGCTGCCCGTCACCCGGAAACACTGCAGCACCTGAGACTCCTGCTCGATCATCGAGAGGAAGCTTGCACGGGTGGCAGCGTCCACCAGCACCGAGATCAGCGCCTCGACCCGGGCAGGGGCATCGGGGTGGCGCAGCACAACGGTGTAGCCGCCGATGATGCCCTCCTGCTCCAGCCGGTGGATGCGGCTGGAAACGGCGGGGCTGGTCAGGCTGACCCGCTGGGCAATGTCTTTGACGGGCATACGAGCATTTTCTGCCAACAGCTGTATGATTTTGTGGTCCAGTTCGTCCATGAAATGACTCCTTGCTTTTGTTTTGTATAATGCGCACAAAAAAATAATGTGAAGTATACAGACATTGTTGTCTTTAACAAAGTTGAAAAAGTATGCTTTTTTGTGCCGCCGCTAAATAAAATTAAGCGTCAATGGTTTTATTATAATCTTTTGAAAACCAAAATGCAAGTATGGCATTTGACATTTTAAGAAATCCTGCTATAATGATACTCGTAATCAATCAAGACATTCACTGACCTTTATATACTTTCCCACCCCTCTATGCACAAAGCCCCGCAGGTAGCCCCTGCGGGGCTTTGTGTTTGCATCTGCTACAAAGTAGGTAAAAATGTTCAAAATATCTCTGCGGGCAACTGCGCTATAAGAAAGGCGGACTGTCGAAAAGGGCGGTGCTTGCGTCTTGGCTGCTTCTTGGCTCCCTCACAGTTGGGATTTTTCGGTATCGTGAATAAAGTAAGTAAATGCGCGCGGCAGGAGCCGCAAAGCCCTCGATTTCGTTAATATTATTAACTGATTCCGGGTTTGACGGCAGGCCGGCTGTTGTGTTATAATAAAAATTCCGACATCAATCGTCATTTTTTATGGGAGGAATCACTATGCTTATCCCTGTACTGCTGTTTATTGTCGGCTTGCTCTTTTTGATTAAGGGCGGCGACTGGTTTGTGGACGGGGCGTCCGCACTGGCCCGCCGCTTTCATCTGCCGGAGCTTCTCATCGGTGCAACGGTCGTTTCAATCGGTACGACCCTGCCGGAGGTCATGGTCTCCACGATGTCCGCACTCTCCGGCCATGGCGAGATCGCCTACGGCAACGCCATCGGCTCGGTCATCTGCAATGCGGCGCTGATTGCAGCCATCACCATCGCCGTGCGCCCCGGCAAGGTGGACCCCAAGACCTTAAAGACGCCGGTCGCCTTTTTCTTTGCGGCGGCAGCCATCTACTGTGCGGCGGCCTATGTGTTCGGCCGGTTTACCCGCGTCATGGGCATCATCATGCTGGCGATGTTTGTCGCTTACATGGTCGTCAATGTGCTGCAGATGAAAAAACACCCCCGCCGAGGCCCATGAGGACGCCGAGGAGGAGATGCCCCTCGCCAAAACGCTGGTGCTGCTGGTGCTGGGCGCGGTGCTGATTGCGCTGGGCGCCAACCTGCTGGTGGACAACGGCACCCTGATTGCGCAGACGCTGGGTGTGCCGGAGAGCGTTATCGCGCTGACCTTTGTGGCGCTGGGCACCTCTCTGCCTGAGCTGGTCACCGCCATCACCTCGCTGGTCAAGGGTCACAGCGATCTCTCGCTGGGCAATGTTGTCGGTGCCAATGTCTTTAATCTGGTGCTGGTCAGCGGCGTTTCGGTCACGCTGGCCCCCTTCACCGTTCCGCAGAGCGCCACTCTGTTCGGCATCAACTCCAGCCTTGTGCTGGAGCTGCCGGTCATGCTGGCTGTTATGCTGATCCTCACGGTTCCCGCCCTGTGCAAGGGCAAGCTGAACCGTGTGCAGGGCATTTTGCTGCTGGCGATCTACGCAGCCTTCTGCGCTGTGCAGTTCACGCTGTAAACAACACAGGCTTGGCCCGGCACACCCGCTGCGCAAAGGCAGCGGGTGTGCCGGGCCGTTTTTTGAAAAGCGCCGCACAGAGCCTGCAGACAGGGATAAAAAGCAGATACCCGGCATACATTTCCGCGAGGTGGTGTGTATGCTGGGCATTTTGGGTTATTTTTTGCAGGTGGCTGCGGGGCATATCCTGTATCTTGCGCTGCATCTTGAGAGCGGGTCCTTTCCGCGGCCGCTGCCGCCGGAGCGGGAGTGCGCGGCCTTTGCCGACTTGCGCCGGGGCGGGTCGGCCGCCGCCGCTGCGCGCGACACGCTGATACGCCACAACCTGCGGCTGGTGGCCCATATCTGCAAAAAATACTACGCTGGGGATGCCGCGCAGGACGATTACATCTCGATCGGGACCATCGGCCTCATCAAGGCTGTGGATACCTTCGACCCCGACAAGGGCAAAAAGTTCGCCAGCTATGCAAGCAGGTGCATTGAGAATGAGCTGCGGATGGAACTGCGCCGCACGCGCAGGGCGGGGCCGCAGCTTTCACTGCAGGAGCCGCTGGAGACGGGCGGTCAGCTGACGCTGGCAGACACCTTGCCCGATGAGACTGACATGGAGGCAGACTGCGAGCAGCGTGCCGATGCGGCCCGGCTGCGCAGCATGGTGGAGCAGCTGCCTGGGCGGGAGCGGCAGATCATGCGGCTGCGGTACGGCTTCGGCGGTGCGGCACAGACCCAGCAGCAGACGGCGCAGACGCTGCACATCAGCCGCAGCTATGTATAGCGCCGCCACTAATGTAAACGATGCCCGGAGGGCCGAAAGGCTCCCCGGGCATCAGTGTTTTGATTATTAACTTTAGCGGCCACTCATCAAATTATTAGTTGCGATCTGCATCTTCTACGATTGATTTGATTATCTCTAACGTAGGCCTAAAGCCTTCGAAAGAGAATATATCAAAACCAGGATCGTTATCGATAATATGCTGAACAAAATCATCTTACCGCATCCGACAATGCGGGACGGTTAATTTGCGTGTATCCGCATCCTTTTGAAACCATCTTATCAAATCAAGGGGGAAGTATAACTTTTTTCAGGAATGGGTTTGGGAGGTTCCTCTCCCCCTAACAACCCCCTCTCAGCTGGCTGAAGTGACAAATAGCCAGCTAAAAACAAATAGTCGTATCCTTGGCACCTTACCTATTTTGTAGGCAAGGTGCTTTTTTCATACAGAAACGGAGGTCACCCCCCATGGGAAAATACCAAAAGAACATCGAAGCTGCCCGCCGAATTACCGTGATGCAGTATTTGGAAACCTATCACCCCGGCGAACTTGTGCGCAAAACGGATCGCGAGTACTGCACCCGGACGCACGATAGCCTGATTATCACGCCTGCCAATGGATTCTTCCACTGGTTTTCGCGTAATGTAGGCGGCAACAACGCCATTGATTATCTGACCAAGGTGGAGGGCATGGACTTTGTATCGGCGGTTCGTCTGCTGAACGAGATGGCACCGGTCGCTGTTTCTTTTCAACCGGCTAAGGCAGCGCCTGTAAAGCCGCACGAGCCTCGTCCATTTACACTTCCTACCCCGGATCGAAACGCCGAAGCCGTTGCCGCTTACCTGATGCACCGCGGTATCAGCCCTAAGGTCCTGCGCTACTGCGTGGGCAGCGGCATTCTGTACCAGACCACACGCGGCAACTACCGCAACTGCGTTTTTGTGGGCAAGGATGAGCATGGCGTGGCGCGCTGCGCGTTCCAGAGAGGCTGTCAGGGCACTTTCCGTGGCGATGTTTCCGGCAGTCAAAAGCAATACGGCTTTTTGATTTCCGCCGAAGACCCGGAGTGCGATACCGTGGAGATTTATGAAGCGCCTATTGATGCCATGTCCGGTGCGACCATCCGGCAATATAAGCACGATAGGCCCTGGCGCAGCGTGCATTATCTGGCGCTGGGTGGGCTGAACCACCAGCCTATTGACTATTTCCTTGCACATCATCCTGCCGTAAAAATGGCAGTACTCTGCTTTGACCGCGATGAGCCGGGGCGGAACTTTGCCAAAGCAGTCGTAAAAAAGCTCACAGAAAAAAATCTCGTGGTGGTAGATATGCCCCCTGCCGTGGGCAAGGACTATAACGAATATCTGGTAGCAGCCAAAAAGCTGATCTCTATGGAAAGATGAGGTTGAACATGAAAACAATAGCTGTTGCAAATCAAAAGGGCGGCGTGGGCAAAACGACCACAGCCGTGAATCTTGGCACCTCGCTGGCCGCTATGGGCTACAAGGTGTTGTTGGTGGACGCCGACCCGCAGGGTGACTTGAGCAGTTACCTTGGCCACACCGGAGCTGCCAACAGCGCCACAATCAGCGACCTGATGGAATCTGTTATTTCAGACGAACCGGCACCGGAGGTGGTGATGCACCATGAAGAACAAGTGGATTTTATCCCCTCGGACATTGGGCTGTCAGATATGGAAGTTCGGCTGGTCAATGTAATGGCACATGAGCGCATTATGGCACAGGCACTGGAGCCGTTCAAGGACAAATACGATTACTGCCTGATCGACTGTATGCCCTCGCTGGGTATCCTTACGGTGGCTTCGCTTGTGGCTGCTGACCGGGTGCTGATCCCTGTGCAGGCACAGCATTTTGCCTTGAAAGGCGTGGTGTCGCTGATCAAATCCATCAATCAAATCACGCGCCGCATCAAGCCGGAGCTTGAAATTGACGGCATTGTTCTGACCATGGTGGACCGGCGCACCAATCTGAGCAAAGATGTCTGTGCCGCTTTGCGGAATTCCTACGGATACGCACTAAAAATCTACCGCACGGAAATTCCCATTAGCACACGCACCGCGGAGAGTGCCTCCAGCGCCCACAGCGTGCTGAGCTACGATGCAAGCGGTGCTGCAAGCGTCGCCTATAAAACCTTGGCAAAGGAGGTCGTGGACAATGAGAGAGTACGGCAGCAACATCATACTCCCCTCACTCGATAATCTCTTTTCCAGTGAGCAGGAACGGCAGGATGCCAAGTTGGAGAAAATCCAGATCCTGCCGCTGTCTGAGCTGCACCCCTTTGAGGGGCATCCGTTTCAGGTGCGCGACGATGAAGAAATGGACAAGATGGTGGACAGCGTCAAGGAATATGGCGTAATGACCCCCGCCATCGTTCGACCGCGCCGGGACGGCGAATATGAAATTGTAGCCGGGCACCGCCGCTGCCACGCCAGCCGACGCGCCGGAGTGGATACCATGCCCTGCATTGTGCGGGATATGGACGATGATACCGCCATTATTTTGATGGTGGATTCCAACTGCCAGCGAGAGCATATTTTGCCAAGCGAAAAGGCAAAGGCATATCAGATGAAGTTGGAGGCAATAAAAAGGCAAGGTCGGCGCAGTGATTTAACTTCGGGCCAAGTTGGCCCGAAGTTAGAAGAACGCAGATCAAATCAAATTGTTGCAGAAAAAGCCGGAGAGAGTGTAAAGCAAGTTCAGCGTTTTATCCGCCTAAACAAACTGACCCCTGACCTGATGCAGCTTGTGGATGACGGCAGACTCAAGACCACCCCTGCGGTGGAGTTGAGTTACCTGACGCCGGAGGAACAGGAAGAATTTCTCTCTTACATGGAAGAAGAGGGCTGCACGCCGTCTTTGTCACAGGCGCAAAAGCTCAAAGCCGCCAGCAAGGAGAGCGTCCTAACAAAAGACAAAATCCACGGGATCATGTCTGCCCGTTCCCCCAGCGTAAAGCCGCGTGAGCCGCAGCTCACGATTGCCGTTTCCAAGGTCGAGCGCTATTTCCCCAAGGGATTTTCCTCCGAACAGATGGAAAGCACCATCCTGAAACTTTTGGAGAACTACTACCGCAAGCGGCAGGATTACGAGCGATGAGGTGGCGGTATGACAAGAGTTTTGATTGTAGAACCGGGCTACTGCCCCTATCAGGCTGCCTTTGACAGCCCGCAGGCGGCGATTTCCGAGGTGATCGAGGGCGACAGTTTGCTGCTGAAACCGTTCGGCACATCGAAAATCGGCGTTGTGTGCAGTAAAAACCAAAGCCGGCTGAAATACAACAGACAACTGGAGGATGGCTGCACCATACGCGGGCGGTTTCTGGTTTGTGGACTCAGTGAGTCCAAAATGTTGGGGCTTTCCAAAGTACAGGCGGAGCGCTACAATCGGCTGCTGTTCTTTCCGCAGGTAGAGGATATGCTGTCCGGTGATTTGCCGGTTGCCAAGGTCCGCCCGCCGGATGAGCGCTTTGGAAGTAAGATCTCTTTTTGGGAAAGGTTGAGCCGATGATGAAAACTAATTATAAAGGAGAATCACCGAGATGAACAAACACGATACGGTCATTGGCTATATCGAATATCTTGACTGCAACGGATGCGTTCGGGAGCGCATTCCGTATGTCGATGCAGAAAAATTCAAAACCAGAATTTACGCTTCTTTGTATTGCGGCGAACCCATCATTCCGGTTTTGTTTCCGGAGAATCTGAGCCAGCCTCTTCTCTTTGAAAAGGGCACCATTTTTCCGTGGGGATTGCGAAGAAAGAAGTACGAGCTGCTGCCGTATGAAATCTACCAGACCAACAACCGTGAGATTGCGTTTTTACGGTATGACTACACCAAAGACCATATAAATGCAGCATCCTATAAGCTGGTGTACCGCGGGCAGATGGAATGCTGGCAGCAGCAGATTGAGGACGCTTTCAAGGATTGGATCTGGAAAGACCCGACCCGCCGCCAGATGCTGGTAAAGGAATACAACGAACGATTCAACTCTCTGCGCCCCCGCGAATACGACGGCAGCCATATCCTGTTCCACGGTATGTCGCCCGAAATCACGCTGCGTCCCCACCAGAAAAACGCCATTGCGCACATTCTGTATGGCGGCAATACGCTGCTGGCGCACGTGGTGGGCGCCGGGAAAACCTACGAAATGGTCGCTGCAGCGATGGAAAAGAAACGTCTTGGGCTTTGCTCCAAGACCCTAATCTGTGTACCCAACCACCTGACCGAGCAGCTTGCCGGAGAGGCTTTGCAGCTGTACCCCAACGCAAATATTCTTGTAGCCCGTAAGACAGATTTTGAAAAAGCCAACCGCAAACGGTTCTGCGCCAAAATTGTGACCGGCAATTATGACATCATCGTGATCGGACACAGCCAGTTTGAGCGCATCCCGCTGTCACAAGATCGGCAGGTCGAATACCTGCAAAGCCAGATCCACGATGTGATCAACCAAGTGGCACAGCTGAAAGAGGAACGCGCCGAGAACTTCACCGTCAAGCAGATGGAGCGTATGCGCAAGCAGCTGGAGAAAAAGCTGGATAAGCTCAACGACCAATCCCGCAAGGATGATGTGGTGACCTTTGAACAGCTTGGCGTGGACAGCCTGATGGTGGACGAAGCCCACGCATTCAAGAACCTTGCGGTGCTTTCCAAAATGCGCAATGTGGCGGGCATATCCCAAACCGAGAGCCAGCGCGCCAGCGATCTATATATGAAATGCCGCTACCTTGACGAAATCACCGGCAGCCGCGGCGTGGTGTTTGCCACGGGTACGCCCATCAGCAACTCTATGGCAGAGCTGTTCACGATGCAGCGGTATTTGCAGCGGGAAACCTTGGAGCAGCACGGGCTTTCCTCCTTTGATGCGTGGGCATCCACCTTTGGGGAAACCGTGACAGCCGTGGAGCTTGCGCCGGAAGGTACAGGCTATCGGACAAAAACGAGATTTTCCAAGTTCTATAATCTGCCGGAATTGATGAGTATGTTCAAGCAGGTGGCGGATGTGCAGACGGCGGATATGCTCAACCTGCCGGTGCCCAAACTGGTGGGCGGCAAACCCATCAATGTAGCGCTGCCACCCAGCCCCCAGCAAAAACAGATGGTGGCAGACCTTGCCGACCGCGCCGAGGAAATTCGCGCCGGAAATGTAGACCCCACCGAGGACAATATGCTCAAGGTGACCAACGACGGCAGAAAACTGGCGCTGGACCAGCGGTTGATCGACCCCAATTTGCCCGAAAACCCCAACGACAAAGTTCACGCCTGCGCCGAAAATGTGTACCGTATCTGGAATGATACCAAGGAGAAACGCCTGACGCAGTTAGTGTTTTGCGACTTATCCACCCCGAAACCGGACGGCTTTAATGTGTACGATGATTTGCGCAATCTGCTGATTTCCATGGGCATCCCGGAAAATGAGGTGCAGTTCATCCACAGCGCCAACACCGAGGTGAAAAAAGCAGAGCTGTTTGCCAAAGTGCGCAGCGGCGATGTGCGCGTGCTGATGGGCAGCACCGGCAAGATGGGTGCCGTGTTTAACCTGTACACCGCCGATGACATCTACGATGCGGACGGCAGCCTTGTTTTTGCAGCCGGTGAGCTGGTAGCCACCAGCCCCGAAACCAATGCTGACGGCTCCACCTACTTCGATTGCGATATTCCCATCCGCGGCGAAAAGTACGGCAGCAGCACCCACAAGGATGCAACCACCAACAGCGGCAAGTATATCGTCAAGGAAATCCGCGCCCCGCTGGGCTACTATGTCAACGAAGAGTCCATGGAAGTCACCTTTACCTACGACGGGCAGGCTGTGCAGGTTTTGGAAAGCACCTGCACCGACAAACCCACCGAAATGTGGGTAAGCAAGCGCGATCTGACCAACGACGAGGAACTGCCCGGTGCCACTTTGAGCATCAAAGATACAGATGGCAATGTGGTGACCTCTTGGGTATCTACCGACACGCCCCACCGTGTGATGGGGCTGCATTTGGGCGACACCTATACCCTGACCGAAACCCGCCCCGCCGATGGCTACGCGCTGGCGGATGAAATTACCTTCCGTCTGCTGCAAAAGGTGGACGAGAACGGCAGCAACCTGCAGGAAGCCGAGGTTTACTACCTGACCACAAAGAACTTCCTGTTCTGGACTTGGGACGATTGGAAGCTGTTGGATGATGCAACCGTGATTATGCGCGATGACACTATCAAGGCAGAATTCTCCAAGAAGGATTTGACCACAATGGAGGAATTGCCCGGCGCGGAGCTGACCATTACCGACAAGGACGGCAAGGAAATTGAACGCTGGGTATCCACCGACAAACCGCACTATATCGAAAAACTGCCCGCAGGCGATTACACGCTGACCGAGGTGAAAGCCCCTGACGGATACGCATTTGCCGAGAGCGTACCGTTTACGGTGCTGCCCACCGGTGAGGTGCAGCAGTTTGAGATGCTGGATGATGTCATCAAGGTGGAAATCTCCAAGAAAGACCTGACCACGATGGAGGAACTGCCCGGTGCGGAGCTGACTATTACCGACAAGGACGGCAAGGAAATTGAACGCTGGGTATCCACCGACAAACCGCACTATATCGAAAAACTGCCCGCAGGCGATTACACGCTGACCGAGGTGAAAGCCCCTGACGGTTATGCTTTTGCCGAGAGTGTACCGTTTACGGTGCTGCCCACCGGCGAGGTGCAGAAGTTTGAAATGCGGGATGATGTCATCAAGGTGGAAATTTCTAAGGTAGACATCACCACAAACAAAGAGCTGCCCGGCGCAGAGCTGACTATCACCAATAAAGATGGCAAAGTGATGGAACGCTGGGTATCCACCGACAAACCGCACTACATTGAAAAACTGCCCGCAGGCGATTATACGCTGACCGAAATCACGGCACCCGATGGGTACGAAATCGCAGAGGATATTTCCTTTACAGTGCTGCCGAACGGAGATGTACAGCGCGTGGTTATGAAGGATGCTCCCATCCCCGAACAGCCCGTGCAGCCGACACCGCCGAGTACTCCGACCCCCACACCGCTGATTCCCCAGACAGGCGATACTTTCCCGCTGGGGCTGCTTCTGGCGCTGGCGAGTCTTTCCTTGGCAGGGTTGGCGGCATTGCTTTACAAGAGTGTCCACTGCAAAGCCGCTGCCCAAAAAGACGACGATGAAACCGAATAAGGAACACCAAAATGAACCATCCAACCACTATGGGTGACCCGCGAGGGCCACCCGTTTTTTATGAGGAAATCGAATGAAGCATATTCTGACTTGCAGCTTTGGCAAAGACAGCATCGCCACGGCGCTGCTTGCCCTGCAGCACGGCGAACCGCTGGATGAACTGGTTTATTCCGAGGTGATGTTCAGCGATACCGTATCGGGGGAACTCCCGGAGCATAAGCGGTTCATCTATGAAACAGCCATCCCGTATTTTGAAAAGCGCGGCATTCCCACAAGGGTCCTGCGCGGGCAAAAGACATATTTGGACTGCTTTTACCGCATCGTAAGCCGCGGCAATGCCGAGGGAAAGCTGGCGTCTTTTCCGCTGACCGGACGCTGCAGTATACAAAGGGACTGCAAACTACCGCCTATACGCAACTACCAAAAAATGCTGCCGCAGGACACCGTTTACTATCTGGGAATTGCCGCCGATGAACCGATACGGCTGGCACGGCTTAAGGAAAACCAAACATCTTTATTGGCAAAGTATAACTTGACCGAAAAAGATGCGTGGAAGATGTGCCAAGCCGAGGGGCTGCTGTCCCCGCTATATGCGTTCACAGGGCGCGGCGGCTGCTGGTTTTGCCCCAATGCGTCCATGCGGGAACTTCGGCACCTGTACAACGCCCACCCCGATTTATGGCAATTGTTGCTGGAATTGCAAGATGCCCCCAATAAGGCAACAGAACGGTTTAACCGCAGCTATACGCTGCACGATTTAGATTTACGGTTCAGCCTTGAGGGAGAACAGTTGAGCTTTTTTACATACGGGGAGCGTTGAGCAGACGATGAAGAACTTTCTATATTCGCTTTTTATTGGGCTGTTCGGCATTGCAGCTCTCACGAGCATCGCATTCCTGTTGATGTATGCCGCACAGTCTAAACAACAGGCGCACCTTTACAGCGACCTTGCCGCCGTAAGGAAACAGGACACACAACAGGAAATTGCATCGCAATCCTCGGTACAACCAACCAGCCGAAACTTGTATTTGGAAAACTCTGATATGGTCGGCTGGATTCTTATCGAGGGCACCGGCATCGACTATCCCGTGATGCAGACACCGGCAGACCCCAACTATTACCTGAAGCACGACTTTGAAAGGAACTACACGGACTACGGCTGCCCCTTTATGCAGGCAGATTGCGATGCGCTTTGCCCATCCGATAACCTAATCATCTACGGTCACAACATGAAGGACGGCTCGATGTTTGCAGACCTTGCCAAGTACCGCAGCAAGGATTTCTGGCAATCACACAAAACCGTCTGGTTCGATACCGCGCTGGGCAGCAGCGCCTATGAGATTTTTGCCGTGATCCACACGACCGTGCAGGCAGATGCCGCCGATGCGTTCCCATTCTATCGGTTTGTGAACGCAGCATCCCCGGAAGAATATGCCGATTATGTGTCGATCTGCCAAGCGCGGGCGCTGTACGATACAGGCATCTTTGCTGAGTACGGTGACAAGCTGCTCACGCTTTCCACCTGCGACAACATTACCGACAACGGCAGATTGCTTGTAATCGCCAAACGAATCTAATATTGAAGGGAAACAAGAAAATTATGGAAAAAGAACTTAGTCCCTGCCGCGTATGGCTTTATGCCAGAATTCCCGGCGACTATGTGGGAACCATGGACAGCATAAAAGTTTGTGCCTTACAGGCTCATGCTGATGGCTGCACCGTTGTGGGCAGCAGCACCGATGAGCATGGCGGATGGCTGCTGCGACCTGGATATCGGGAAATGCTGCGGCATATCTGCAAAGGCGAAATCGACACTGTGTATATCTGCCGGATGCGCCATATCAGCCGCAGCGAAGGACACCTCTTTTCGTTTTTCAGGCAGCTTATGAAGCACGGCGCGAAGGTGGTCGCCACGGAATATAACATCGAATACCGTGCGGCAAATTTCAAGCTGGGCAGAAAAATTGACACCTATGCGGCACGGCACCAGTGCGCAAAACCTTTTGGCAGACGGCGTACTGTTCCGCAGGAACAGTACGAGCAAGCACGGCATTTGGTGTACCAAACGCCCACTTGTTAGGGGAATGCCCCTAAGACCCCTGCTTCCGCTTTCTGAAATATAAATTTCCCGCTGCGAAAATATTTGCATTTCTATGAACTTTGAAAATTGGCTATTGCTATTGTTTCGGCGTACCGATATAATATAAGTAAGGAGGCGGAAACAATGGTTATAGAAGATTTACTTGCCAAGCGCGGCATGACAAAGTATAAACTTGCTGTGCAAGCGGGAATTCCGCACCCGACGCTCAGTGATATTTGCAGCGGAAAAACAAAACTCGAAAAATGCTCTGCCGAAACGGTCTATAAGTTGTCGCAGGTGTTGGGAGTTTCTATGGAGCAGTTGACGGAGGACGGCATCCGCCAAACCGAACGTGAACGTGCCTACGAGTATGGCTTGCCGGACTATTTGCAGCACGACTTGGATGCGTATAAAAGCGGAATCAAAAATCACAGCAGCCTGTTGGACTGTTTATGGGGTGAACTTTATGGCAGCATCAACATGGCAGAAATCAATGAAAGAAGCATTACCCACGAACACGCAGACTACCTGCGAAAGAAATACTTGTATGGAGCAAAGCTATGACTGATTTTACAAACTGCCCCATTGTTCCCGGTAGAGCTTACAATGGAGCAAACGGCAGCAAGATTGCCGTTGAATATGGCGGCGGGATTTATATGCTGAAATTTCCCCCGTCAGGGGAACGAAAGCCCACAAACTTGTCGTACACCAATAGCTGCATTAGTGAACACCTTGCAAGCAGCATCTTCAATCTAATTGGAATCAACGCGCAGAAAACCGAACTTGGAACCTTTTCTATTAAAGGCAAAACAAAAGTTGTCTGTGCCTGCAAGGACTTTGCAACAGGCAGCAAGCGCCTGTTCGACTTCTGCTCTATCAAAAACACAATTCTCGACTCTGATAGCAACGGCAGCGGCACGGAACTGGAAGATGTGATGGACACCATTGACAAGCAGCAATATGTATCGCCGGTAGAATTGCGGGAGCATTTCTGGAATGTCTTTATCGTGGATGCGCTGCTCGGAAATTTTGACCGCCACAATGGAAACTGGGGATTTCTTTACGATGACCAGACCCACAGAACAGAAATTGCCCCTGTTTTCGATTGCGGTAGCTGCTTACTTCCACAGGCAGATGAAAATGTCATGCAAGCTGTGCTTACCAATGAAGCAGAACTTCATGCACGGGTGTTCCAATTTCCTACCTCGGCTATAAAACTGAACGGACGGAAGATCAATTACTACGATTTTATCACCCGCGCGGAAAACGATGACTGCAATGCTGCATTGGAACGTGTTTTCCCAAAAATTGATATGGAAAAAATCGCAGCTTTCATTGATGGCACACCTGTAATTTCCGATTTGCAAAAGCAATTTTACTCACGCTATTTACAAGCTCGGTACGACTTGATTCTCTCACCGGCCTACAAACTGATTGAACCACAAAAGTAAATTGAATATGTGCATAAGTGCATCGCCCAACCGCGATGCACTATTTTTATGTCCAGATTTTATAGGGGGGATTCCTATTCGCAAAAGAAATAACCGCGTTGTTGTTCATCTGAACGATGCTGAACTTTCAAAGCTGGAGCAGGATACGGCGACAGCCGGGATGTGCCGAGAAAAGTATATCCGGCTGGCACTGATGGGCATTACGATCCACCCGCGCCCGCCTGATAGCTACAAAAAGGTATTGCTACAGCTTTCGGCCTACGGCAATAACCTCAATCAGATTGCCCATGTGGTCAATGCCACCGGAAAGGTTACCACTGACCAATTAGAAAAAGCCCTGAACCTTTTGGAAAAGACATGGGATTATGTGGAGGACACGCTCTGATATGGCTTACACCAAGATAAAGCCCGTCAGGCATCATCTGCAAAGATGTTTGGACTATACCAGTAACCCCCAAAAGACGGAAACCTTCGGTGCGAACGATCTGAATCGCCTTTTATCCTACACGCAGAACCAGGACAAAACGGAGCATCAGCTATATGTAACAGGCTTCAATTGTACTCCGGCTGATGCTTGCCGCAGAATGTACCGCACCAAGAAACGCCTGAATCAGCCCGTGGATGATGGCTCTATTCTGGCCTACCACATTATACAGAGCTTTTCCCCCGGTGAGGCTACGCCGGAGCAGGTGCATCAAATTGGCTGCGAGTTTGCGCGCCGATTTCTGGAAGACCGCTTTGAATGCACCGTTTCCACCCATCTGGACAAGGGACATCTGCATAACCACATCGTAACCAATTCGGTTTCCTTTATAGACGGCAGAATGTTTCGGAATGACTTCGACACCTATTATAAAGGCATCCGAAAAATTTCCGATGAACTCTGCCGGGAAAACAAGCTATCCGTTATTGAAACGGACGGCAAAGGGCAAGGCTATGCCGATTGGCTCAGCGGCAAAACCGGCAAGCCGACCATCCGCAGCATGGTGCGCAAGGATGTGGAGCTTGCCATGGCTGCTGCTGACACCTTTGATGGCTTTGTTGCCGAATTGCAGGCTATGGGCTACACGGTCAAATATGGTCCGCGTGTAGAACACATGGCGGTTCGGCACCAAAGCGCGCAGCGCAGTGTGCGCATTGATCGGCTGGATGCACGGTATTCCGAATCGGCGCTGCGCGATTATTACCGGCAGCTCCGGCACCTGCCCGCGGATATGCGCCGGGAATATAAAGCGCAGCACGCCCCGGAGCCTGGCCAGTGGCTGTCCCCGGAGCTTGCGCCCGTGAGCAAACGAATGCGATGCTGCAGCAGCCTATCCAAACCGCACCACAAGGTATCCGGGTTTATGGCTTGCTATTATCGCTACTGCGCCTTGCTGCGCAAAGCCTACCACGGCAAAGCCACGAAACGCTGCTATTTTCTGTTGCGCGAGGATTTCAAGAGATTCAACCGCTATCAGCAGCAGACACATCTTTTGTGGGAACACCGCCTGCAAACTCTTGCCGAGGTGCAGGCCCACAAGAGCGATTTAGAGAATCAAATCGAACAGCTTGCCCGCCAGCGCAAGGTTTTGTACCGGCAAAAGCAAGAGCCGGAACGCGCCGCGCGGGAGGAACAAATTCAAAAGCTGACCAAACAAATCAAAGCCCTGCGCCATGAGTTTTATCTCTGCGCCGACATTGAAGCAGATGCCGCCATGGTGCAGGAGAAACTGCGGCAGGCAGAGCTTGCCGCACAACAGGAAAGGAACGAGGTGAAGGAAGATGAGTACAAGCGGCGAAGCAGCCGACCAGATGGCGCGAGAGGCGCTTCAGTTTTCCGAGGTGGCTATTAAGCTGACGGCTCTCGGCTTTAAGAATTCTCTGGCACTGGCCTTGGCCTATGCCAAAGAGAATCCGAAGGTTCGAGGAAAAACCAGCTTAGACCGGCTTTTGCGTGAAAACAAGGAGCTGAAGGTCATTCCCATCAAAACCGAAGATGTATCCCAATTCAAAGAGTACGCCAAGCAATACGGCGTACTCTTTGCTGTTATCAAGGATAAATCTGCCCAAGGGGAAAAGGTTGATATTATGTTCAAGGCGGAGGATGTCAGCAAGCTCAACCGCATCTATGAGCAGATGGGTTACAACATTCCGAAAGCGCAGGGACAGACCGACCGAAAAAAAGCGCCCGCCCGCAGTCCGCAAGGGCCAGAATTGCGGGTGCCAGAGAAAGGCTCTATGACTTATGATAAGCGCCCCTCGGTGCTGATGAAGATCGACCATTACCGTGCGGTCGCCAAAGCAATATCCGAAACGCAAAAGGCACTGCAAAAAGGAATCAAAGAAGCGGTTACGAAGGAGGCCCGATGATGTACGAAGATGGTTTCAATATCGAGGAATGGAAAGCCAAAAAGCTGGCAGAACGACAGGAAACCTTTGCTGCACAGGAAGAAGCACTGAAGGATGTATTTGCCAGTGGGCAGACCCTTGCCAACTATTTTTACCAGCGCGGCAGGCTGGGCAGCCACATCACTGCCGGGAATACAGCGCTGATTCTGCGTGCCCATCCGCTGGCCTGCGCGGTTATGTCGGCAGACGAGTGGAGCAAGTACGGACGGCGCGTCAGCAAGGGCTGCACAGGGATCGCGCAGATCGTGCGCAGCAATGGATATTATTCCGTTGCCAAGGTGTTTGATATTTCCCAGACCTACGGCAACAAGCCGTACCCGATTGCCGCAGTGGAAAGCACGAAACAAATCGAGAAAGCCATTGATGTGATGCGCGAGATCTCACCGATCCCGGTTCTGCCGAAAAACGAAGTCGAAGGGTTCTGCTATGATGCTGAGCGTCAGGAGCTGGTATTCTGCGCCGACATACCCCCGCAAGAACTTTTGCAGCGCCTGCCTGCGGAAATCGTGATGGCGGCTGCAGAATCCGCCTATGCCGGTATCTCGGAAAACGAGTTGCTGCGCCAGACCGCCGCCGCAGTGGCAGTAGAAGTCTGCGGACGGTTGGGCTTGCCGATGCCGCCGGATGCGTTTCAAACACTGGAGGGCATGAAAGAACACATCCCGGACGGCGAGGAACGCAGAGCTCTGGAAAAAGTGCGGGAAATGGCGGTCACCTTTGGGGATGCTGTGTGCAAGCGCCTGAAACTGGAGCGCGGTCAGCCTGCCCCGCAGCGGGAAGAACGGTGATACCGTATGCACTCCAACCGCACCGATAAAACCGAGCTGATTTTATGGGCGCTGCTGTTGCTACCTTTGCTCTGGTTTGCGGCTGCACTTGCACAGGCGGCAGAACAGGCGCACGGTCTTGCAGAAATCACAGCGCTGCTGTCAGAACTAATGCAGAATCCTGCCGCATTGCACTGGTGCCAAAACACCCCGAAATTTCTGCTGGCGGTTCTTGTCATGTATCCATTGGCTGTTTACTGCTACAAGCTGGATCAGGCTGACCGCCGCCCCGGTGAGGAACACGGCTCTGCCCATTGGGGCAGTGTGCGCCGGCTCAATGCAAAATACCAAAACCGCAAGGATAAGGTGCAGAACTATATCTTCTCGCAGAATATACGATTCAGCACAGACAGCCATGCTCACCGGCACAATTTGAATGTGGTGGTCATCGGCGGCTCCGGCAGCGGCAAGACCCGTTTTTATGTGAAACCGAATGCCATGCAGGCCAGCGGCTCTTATCTATTTCTGGACCCCAAGGGTGAGCTTGTACGCTCCCTTGGCGGGTTTTATGAATCGCTGGGAATTCCGGTCACTGTGATTGATCTTGTGCATTTCAAAGGGCACTACAACCCCATGCACTACATCGACTCCGACGAAGATGCCGTTAAACTGGCGTATGCCATCGTCAACAACACCAAGCCCAAGGACGCGCCTGCCAGCGGTGACAAATTCTGGGACGATGCCTCCGTACTGCTGATTTCCGCGCTGATCCTGTATCTCATTTATGAAGCGCCGGTATATGAGCAGAACTTTTCCACCCTGATGTACATGATCCAGAACTGTCAGATGGAAGAGGGCGACATGGGGCCGAATCCCTTGGAGATGCTGTTTAATGAGCTGCAGGAGCGCGACCCGCTGCATCCGGCAGTGCTGCAGTTCAACAGCTTTAAGCTGGGCTCCACCAAAACGCTGCAATCTGTGTTGATCACCGCTTCCGCCAACCTGTATATGTTCAACACCGCGCAGTTTGCCGAAATGACCAACACCGACACCATGTTCCTGCCGCGTCTGGGGCTGGAAAAGCGTGTGATTTTCTGTGTTATCCCGGACAATGACAAAACCTATAACTTCCTCATCACGATGCTGTACACTCAGCTTTTTGACCAGCTTTTCCGGCTGGCGGATTCCGAGCCGAAGTTTGACGGCGCGCTGCCGGTCCATGTTCGATTTATGATGGACGAGTTTGCCAATGTGGCCTTGCCTGCCAATTTCAAAAACATTCTGGCTGTATGCCGCAGCCGCAATATCAGCTGTGATATTATTTTGCAGTCCAAAAGCCAGATTCAAAGTCTGTACAAGGACGATTGGGAGGGCATGATCGGCAACTGCGACAGCCTGATATACCTTGGCGGCAACGAATATGCCACCTTTGAATGGCTGTCCAAGTACATCGGCAAGATGACAGAACGCACCAAAAGCCAGAGCATTGGGCGCGGCTGCCGCGGTTCCAGCAGCGACAGCTATCAGCTTACCGCCCGTGACCTTTGCAGCCCGGATGAGATCCGCCGCATGGACGATGGGGATTGTCTGGTACTGCTGCGCAGCGAACCGCCGGTCATAGACCACAAGTTTGATTTGATGCGCCATCCCAATGTAAAGCTCACACCGGACGGCGGAGCCGCCCCTTACCGTATGCCGGACGACTATGCACAAACCGCACAGACCATATCGCCCGATGTTGTAACCGGGCTGACCGAGCCCGCAATCACCGATGTAATGTACGAAGAAATTCAAAAAATCATGGAGGAAATTCACAATGAACAAGAAAGAAACCTATAATACGCCCGACCAAAACGAGGCCCGCCAGCGCAAAATCAAGCGCATCTATCTGGTCACTGCCACCACGGCTGCCCTTGCCTTTACCATGGCAATGCCCGCCTTTGCCGCCAACGACCCGCTGGCCACCATCAATGCCCTTAGCGATTTTGTGTTCAGCGCCATCAAGGCAATCGGGGCGATTCTGCTGGGGTTTGGTATCGTGCAGATTGGACTTGCCCTGAAAGGCCACGATGCCAGCCAGCGTGCGCAGGGTTTTATGACCTTTTTCGGCGGCGTGGTGATTTACTTTGCAAAAGATATTCTGGATATGATTCTGAAATGAAAAATGCTTGATTTTCTCCAGCGTATCTGATATTATTGGATATGGTGGTGAAAATATGATAAAAACTACTGCGATGTTGTTGCAAGAATTGCAAAGCTACAGAAATCCGCGCGATAAGCTGGCCCGCATGGTGCAGAACAAAGAATGCATTCCGATTATTCAAGGACTGTACGAAACAGATTCCTCTACACCCGGATATAGGCTTGCAAACTGTATCTGCACCCCGTCGTACCTGTCCTTTGAATTTGCTCTGTCGTATCATGGTCTTATTCCGGAAGCAGTGTACAACTTTACTTCGGCCACTTTTGAGAAGAAAAAGAAAAAAATTTATAAAACTCCTTTTGGTATATTTACCTATCGGGATGTTCCATCTGCTGTATATCCTTATGGTATTACTTGTTTCACAGAGCAGGGGTACGCAATTCAGATTGCAAGCCCGGAAAAGGCGTTGTGTGACGAACTCTACATCCAATCACCTGTAGCAAGTCAAGGCGAACTAAAGGAATTGATGTTTGATGGATTGCGCATAGATTGGGATGCTTTTTGCAAACTCAGCGTGGAGGACGTCGCTTTCCTCAGCGGGAAGTACCATTGCACTAATATTCAGAAATTACAAAAGATTATGGAGAAAATCGCATGAACACAGTAATAGAACAAATGCTGCGCAAATATGACAGCAAAAATATCTATGACCAGAAAAATGCTATGAAAGAGGTCATGCAGGAAATCGTTCTGTATGGGTTGAGCCGTGCTGGGTTCTTCAGGGAAGCTGCATTCTACGGCGGAACAGCACTGCGTATTTTTTATGGGCTTGACCGTTTTTCAGAAGATTTGGATTTTTCACTTATGACAAGTAATCCGAGCTTTGATTTGAAAGCTTATTTTCCCGAACTTGAGAAAACCGTTCGCTCTTTCGGATTAAATGTTGTCATTTCTGAGAAAGAGAAAAACAAAGAATCCGCCATTCGTTCTGCATTCTTAAAGGGAAACACCAAAGAGCATTTCTTGCTTTTTTACGCGGATGAAGTGACGGCAAACAGTATCACCAAAAACGAGGCTCTTAAAATCAAATTTGAAATTGATACCATGCCGCCAGCATTTGCAACATTTGAGAGGCGGTTCTGTCTTGCGCCAATGCCGTATGAAATAAATCTCTATGATGAACCATCTCTTTTTGCAGGGAAAATTCATGCAGTACTATGCCGTGCATGGCAGAACCGCATAAAAGGGCGCGATCTCTATGATTATGTGTTTTATCTCTCTAAAGGAGCTACCGTCAACCAGAAACATTTACAGGCTCGCCTGATGCAAAGTGGTGTTATAACAGAAAATGATGCTTTTGACATCTCGGTAATTCGCTCTATGCTATGCGACCGCTTTGCTTCCATAGACTATAATCAAGCAAAGCAGGATGTGATTCCTTTTATACGCGATACATCCGCTTTAGATATTTGGTGCAAGGAATTCTTTACGCAAATCACAATGCAACTTAATTAAGAAATCATGACCGTTTTGCTTTTCAGCAAGGCGGTCGTTTCTTTTATCCGAAAGAGGGTGGAACTTTGAACCAAAACTGGATCGTAGAAAATCTAAACAACGCCTTTTCCACTTGGAATGGCAAACTAACAGAGCTTTGGGGGCTGGTGACAACCAGCCCCCAATCTTTTAAGGGCGGGGCTGTGTGGGGCGTTATGCAAAGCCTGCACAGCGCCATGGTCGGCATAGGCTATGCGCTGATCGTGCTGTTTTTCGCCATATCGTTGTTCAAGAATACCATGAACTTTCACGAACTCAAGCGCCCCGAAGCGGCATTGCATTATCTCATCCGCTTTGTGGCCGCCAAAGCCTTGGTGGGATACGGCATGGACATCATGCTCAACATCTTTTCCATCTGCAACGGCATTGTTTCCGATATGGCTGCCGGTATGGGCGGCATTTCGCAGGCGATGGTCACACTGCCCGGTGAGGTGCAGTCTGCCATTGAAAATGTCGGCTTCTTAGCCAGCATCCCCTTGTGGCTCGTCACGATTCTGGGCAGTCTGTTCATCACAGTGCTGTCGTTCGTGATGATTCTCACCGTGTACGGGCGGTTCTTTCGCCTGTATATGTACACGGCGCTGGCTCCCTTGCCGCTGGCGAGCTTTGCCGGGGAAAGCACACAGTCTGTGGGTATTTCTTTTGTAAAAAGCTATATCGGCGTGTGCTTGGAGGGCGCTGTCATCGTGCTGGCCTGCATCATTTATTCGGCGTTTGTCAGCACACCA
This sequence comes from Oscillospiraceae bacterium, assembly GCA_025757985.1. Classification (NCBI taxonomy): domain Bacteria; kingdom Bacillati; phylum Bacillota; class Clostridia; order Eubacteriales; family Oscillospiraceae; species Oscillospiraceae bacterium. Next base: position 2,010,897 of record CP107210.1, on the reverse strand, counting down.
ACGGTCACAGGCGGCGAACCGACCACAATGGTGTGGAGCTATCTTGCCGAAACCGTATTCAATATGCTGGTTCTGGTCGGCCTGGTAAAAGGCTCTGACCGTATTATTCATGAAATGCTGGGGTTATAAGCTATGCAGAATCCAATTAACAAGGAAATACGCCACTATCAGGAAGAAATTTTTATGGGCCTGACGCTGCGCCAGCTGATCTGCTCCGTCATCGCCATCGGCGCAGCCGTCTTAGCGTATCTGACGCTGGAACCGGTGCTGGGGCGGGAAACCACAAGCTGGGTGTGCATTGTGGCTGCTGTGCCCATTGCTGCCGCGGGATTTTTCCGCTATGACGACTTGAACTTTGAGCAGTTTCTCATTGCCGCGCTGGAAAGCATGGTTTTGGGCAGCGGTTGGCGTTTATGGACGACCGAATACAACTTTAATAGCAAGAAGGTGAAGAAATTTGAGATTAAATGAATATGCCTCCACGAGCAGAACGCGGGGGAGTTATCATTTCCCGCGCACTGTACAGAAATCCATTCCCATTGATGAAATCTATGCCGACGGCACATGGCGCTCCGGCGATGTGTACAGCCAGATGTGGAGTGTTTCCGACATCAATTACGCTATGCAGAGCGATGAGGAAAAAGAAAAGATCCTTGGTCAGATGGGCAGAATTTATTCCAATATTCCTACTGACTGCTGGGCGCAGCTTTGCATTGTCAGCCAGCGCATGGACGAGATTTCCTTTGAGCGAGATGTTCTGTATCACCGCACCAATGATGGTCTCGACGCATACCGCGTCGAACGCAATCGTCTGATGAAAGCCTATGCGAAAGAAATCGGCAATGTGAAGCAGCAAAAGTACCTGATTCTCTCCACCAACAAGCAGAACAGCAGGGATGCCCGCGAACGGCTGAATCAGGTGCAGCGGAATATGCTGGGCGAGTTGTCCAACATTGGCTGCAAAGTCTGTGCGCTGGATAACAACGCCCGGCTGGAAGTGCTGCACAACTTTTTCCGCATCGGAGAGGAAACGCACTTCCAGTTTGATTTTGACAACTGCACCCGGTTGGGACAGGATTTTCGGGATGCCATTGCGCCGGATGCAATGCGCTTTTGCAAAGACCACATCGAGATTGACGATTTCTATGCCAAGTGCATGACGATTGCCCAGTATCCGCAGCAGTTGGACGATAAGTTTATTGCGACACTGCTCCAGCAGGTGCCGTACATCGTTTTGTCCATTGCCATTCAGCCTGTGGAAACCGAGGACGCTTACCGCGAAATCGAGGATTCCCGGATGAAAACCGATGCCGAAAAGGTGCGGTTTAATCGCAAAACGGTGGAGAATCTTGACTTTGTGGCCACTGTGCCATACAAGACACAGGCACAGGAGAAGAACATCGAATATATCCGAACGGAAATGGCCGAGCATGACCAGCAGATGTTCTTGGTGTTGTTATCCGCGGCATATTTTGCCGATACACTGGACGAACTCAAAGCAGAAACCGCTGCACTAAAAACCACGGCAGCGAACTTCAATTGCCGGTTTACCGAGCTGCGTTTCCAGCAGGAACGAGCCTTTAACACGGCCATGCCGTATGGCCTGCGGCGCATTGCCAGTGTGCGCACTATGCTTACCAAGGGGTTGTGCGCCCTTGTGCCGTTCAATGTGCATGAAATTCTTGATCCCGGTGGTATCTTTTACGGCGTTAACGCTGTGTCCGGAAATCTGATTGTGGGGCTTCGTTCCAAGTTGGTAAACGGCAATGGTATGGTTTTGGGAACTTCCGGCGGTGGCAAGTCTTTGTTTGTTAAGCTGGAAATCCTGATGCTGTATCTGCGATACCCCAAAGCAAAGTTTTATATAGTGGACCCGGAAAACGAGTACACACCCTTGGTTCGTACTATGGGTGGTGAGGTTGTTGATATTTCTCCTGTTAGCGAAACACACTTCAACCCTCTGGATTTTCACTACAATGAAAAAGAAGGTGTTTTGCCGCAAAGCGAAAAGGCTGAATTTGTTCTATCGCTGTTTGAGAAAATAATGAAAGCCGAAAATGTCATGCCGGGCGATAAAAGCATTGTGGATGACTGCCTTAAGAATATTTATCAGCCACTGATTGAATCCAACTACACCGTTTCGTGTCCAACATTGGTGGATTTATGGGAAGAACTGAAAAGGCAGCGCGAACCGCGTGCGCATAAGCTGGCACTTGCGCTACAGCTTTTTGCAACTGGCAGTATGAAGGCGTTTGCGCAGCCCACAAATGTGGATATGTCCAACCGGCTGATTTGCTTTAACATCAACCGTTTGGGTGAGCAGCTGAAACCTGTAGCCATGATTTCCATGCTTGAATTCATAAACACTGCTGTGATGAACACCAACCGAAAGGACGCAACTGCCGCCACATGGGTATATTTCGATGAGATTTACCTGCTTTTGCGTGATGCAGAGAGCGCGAATTTTCTATATCAGAGTTGGAAACGGTATCGAAAATACAACGCATACGCCACCGGCATTACTCAAAATGCCGAGGAGTGCCTAAGAAATCCGATTGCACGAACCGTACTTGCAAACAGTGAATTTGTGGTGATGCTGCGCCAGACCAAGGATATTGATGCCATGGAAGATTTGTACACCCTGTCCAAGCCGCAGAAAGAATATCTGAAGCTGGCCACTGCCGGGCAGGGCATTTTGAAGATGGGCAACAATATTATTCCGTTTGAAAATAAGCAACCGACAACAGGTATGGTGTATAAACTCATCAGCACCAAACCCGGAGAATGTGATTGATAGGAAGCAAAAAGAAACGACCACATTTCTGTGAGCATTATCATTGCGATATTGATTTCAGATACAAAAAGGATGCTTAAAAAGGAATAGCAAGCCGAAATCCGCCTCAGATTATAACGGTTGCATCATCTCAAGAATGATTCCATCCGGATCTCTGAAATAAAACGCTCTGCTTTCCCCCAATCCATCTGTCCTGAAATCGAAATACTGCGGTTCAGACAAGCACTCCACATGATTTTCGATAAGGGTTTTGTAGACAGAATCAATGTCATCCGTGTAAAAGCATACTTCAGAGATAGATGTCGTAAACAAGTCTGATTGTTCTTTATGGATTTTGCTGTCTACAAACTGAATCAATTCAACCGGTGGTGCTTCAAGAGCTTTCGAACCATTCAAATATGCAACCCTTGCTTTACAATTTTCCTTACGGAACATTTTATCTGTCTCTTTGCCTTCCATAAAGATTTCGCCCTGAAATTCAAGCCCAAGAATATCTCTGTAGAAAGCAATCGAGCGATCCAAATCAGAAACGGTTAATCCAACGTGATAAATTCTTTCAACCATATTTTTTCTCTCCAATCATTTCTTCATTTCATCAAACTGGAATTGGCTTAATTATATGATCCTTTCTTCCAAACCCAAAAGCCACAAACTATCATATACAATGCCGTAATAATTCCTAAAGGCATTTCAATATTGATAACCTGTCCTGTGAATTGGGTGCTCATATACAACAGGTGAATAGCGGGGAGCAGACCAAACAGGGCACCCCATACTTAACGTCCACGAAGATAGGTTCGGGTTTCGATGGAGCCGTTTCATCCAGCTATTTTTTAAGGCGGTATACAGTACCTCGATTGACAGAAAAGTTTTCAGTAACTTCCCTTGCATTGTGTGTTTTCTCCAATTCCTGAATCAGAAGGTTTCTTGCTTCATTGTGCAACATTTGAATCGCCTCTTTGACTCAATTTTACACCTTTTGTCAAGTTGTCATTTTATCTCTTGGAATTGCTATAAAATGCATCAAGCGACAGATTGAAATGTGATTTATTCGAATACCTCAAATTCTGTTTGCCCCCTAACCACAAGAGTAGAATCGCTTTACATTTTGCCTGTATATGCGACCCCTACTATGCTTTCATGGTACATGAAGAAGCTGTATCGAAAAACGCTTTTTCCTATACAGATTCATTTGACCATCGGTATGGTTCCTTTCGACGGAGCAAGCGACAATGTTCATAAAGGATTTTTGCAACTTCTTCATGAGCCAAAGCCTGCTGAGGTACCAAGGCTGGATTGTAGCTATATATTTGGGGATAGTTGGCTGACTATAGCGGTAAGTTTGTCAGCTAAGCCTGAGACCATGCCATACTTTGTGTAAACCTCCAAGGTGGTGTATAATAGAAGCACCACAGTGTAGATTTTATAGAAAATTGAATAAGGGGTACATTTGAGTCAAGTGCCGATATACTTGTAAACTGTATATGATACGATATATCGACGAAATAGCATTGAGCAAAAAATGGAACGAGATTATACATAAACGTTTTGAACTCCACTTTCGTTTTTTGAACCAACCTTTTGAACCGATAGCAGGATGTAGGGGCTTTGCAAATGGGCTTGTGAAGGCTATGATATTAGCAACGGACGGATCCAATCTGACGGCGCTTTAATAATAGTCAGCAACGGGCTGTACGAGAGGTACAATGGGTACTTGTATGCAGTGCAATATGAGGCATTGCAAATTGTTATATTTATTATTAGGAGGCAACCATGAAAAACAAGAAGTTATTCCCTTTAGCAATGGCAGCAGTCATGGGCGTTAGTCTTTTTGCTGGCTGCGGTCAAACCGGTGAGAGCAGTGTGGAATCCGTTTCCGGCGGCCAGACAACTGAGACTGGCACACAGAGCGGCGAACCAACTGAAATTATCTGGATGGTTCGCAACGAAGAGCCGAAGAACTTTGATTCGGTCATGGCCGCTGTGAACGAGAAACTGCTGAAAGAGAAGAACATGACGCTGGATATGCGTTTCATCGCCCCCGGCGACTACGACACCAAGATGCAGATGGCGATGGCCGGCGGTGACGAATGGGATCTGTGCTTCACCAGCCACTGGGCAAACAACTATGTGAATGCAGCAGGCAAAGGTGCTTATCTGGAGCTCAGCGAAGAAATGTTGAACGAGAACGCACCTAATCTGATGGCGACCATTCCTGAAAATCTGTGGAATGGTGTAAAGGTTAATGGCAACATTTATGCTCTGATGAATTATCAGGCTATGTACGATCAGGCCGGCATGATGTTCCTGAAGTCTGCGGTGGATGAGCAGGGTATTGATGTGACCACTGTGAACAGCTGGGAGAGCCTGAACAAAACCATTGCAGATCTGGCAGCTGCTTATCCGGATAAGTACGCTACCCGTGGCGGCGGTGTAATCAACCATGACCTGATGCTGCAGGATGTGCCACTGAGCACCATCATGAATATGCCCTTCCTGACCTACGATCCCGAAACCAATAAGGTCTCCAACACGCTGTATTTCGATCGAATTCAGGAAAACCTGGCTTCTGCCAAGGAGTGGAAGGACAAAAACTATGCTCCTGCTGATGCAGCCACTATCAAGGACGAGAACACTCTGCTGTCGCAGGGTCAGATCCTGTCCCGTTATCAGCGCGTGAAACCCGGTGTTGATGCGGCGCTGAAAAATACCTATGGTAACGAGTGGGTTACCGTTCCCATGGGTGATCCGTACATCAATACCATGGCTGTTCAGAGCACGCTGACCGCAGTAAACGTGAACTCCGAGCATCCTGAGGAAGCCATTCAGCTGTACGATTACATTTTTGGTGACAAGGAAATTTCCAATATGCTGTTCTACGGTCTGGAAGGTCAGGACTACGAACTGGTCAATGGTCGTGTGAAGAAGCTGGAAGACTGCTGGAGCGCACCTGCTTGGATGCTGGGTAACCAGTTCAATGCATTGCTGCTCGAGGCAGATATGGAAGGCGTTTGGGAAGAGACCATGAAGGGCAACGAGGAAGCCACCCTGGATCCTCTGTTTGGCTTTGTGCCTGATCGCAGCAGCATCGAGACCGAAATGGCTAACTGTGAAGCTATCTGGACCGAGTACAAGGATATCCTGTACTATGGTCTGCAGGATCAGAGCGTTGCAGTTCCTGAAATGCTGGACAAGATGAACAAGGCCGGCCTGGAGAAGGTCACCGCCGAAATCCAGAACCAGGTGGATGAATTCCTGGCTTCCAAAGCTTAAAAACAAATTAAAGCAACCGCGGCCGAGAGGTCAGAGAAAAGGGCAGGCGCCGGGAAACTTGCGCCTGCCCTTTTTTGAAGAATACATGGACAAATAAGGAGAATGCGGTATGCGAATTGTTGCGATCAATGAAGCGGAAGCAATCATAGAACCGTTTTTCGACGGAGGGACATCTGAGCCGGACAACCAGGACCCACGCTATCGTGTATTGGATGAATATCAGGTGCAGGTGTTGAATGGGGCTATTGGCAGCATCCGCCAGGGATGGGCATTTGCCACAATCCAGCTGGATAAAGCAGCAGGCTCGTTGCCTGCGCTGGAGATGCATCGCAGCTGCCGGCTGGATATTTCCGATTATGATAGATTCATCTTTTTTGGAAGTTTGCCCAAAGATTTTCGATTGACCGTAAAAGCGGTGGTGGATGGTAAAGAGCAGATACTGATAAAAGAAGTTCAGGGAAGCGGTGTCAGTGAGGAATACACCGGGACGATACAAGGCTGTTGGATGACCGGTTTGTCCATCCAGATCGTTTCGTCTCGTGGAGGAGTCGAGGGAAATATCTGCTGGCTGGGGCTTGCACACAGTGAAAGACTGCAGCGAATGCTGAAACAAAGAGAGTATTATTCTCCGGAATGGCCGGGCTGCTTTGTACAGGATATTCCCGCCTGCCCCAAACCCACCATTGGGATTCTGCTGGGGGCGGAAGAACTGGAAGCACTGCGAGAAAAGCTGAGACATCCGCTGTTTGCAGACGCTTATGCAAAGAAAAAAGAGCAGGCACAGCGTGATATGGCGATTTGCCCCGAACACTATATCGGACGCTTTGTACCTCATTTTGACCAGCGATGGAATCGTACAAGAGATCGGGCATGGGCGCCCAGTACAACCAAAAATGCCTGCGGATTGGAAACGGTGATCGAGAATCTGGCCTTTGTGGGTCTGGTGGAAAACGATCTGGAAATGATGCGCATGGCAGTACGCCACGCTCTTTCGGTGTGCCATTGTGAATATTGGTGTGAGTCGGCCATGGGAGTGCTGCCCGGAGCCACCTGGCATCATCGTAGTTTTACCGAGAACATGTATTGCAAGGTGATTTCTCTGGTGCTGGACTGGTGCGGTGATCTGATGACTCCGTTTGCCAAACAGATTGTCAGGGATGCGCTGGCCATGAAAGGTCTTCCGCGAATCGAGTCTGATTTCCGGCGTGTGGAGTATATCCGATATATGAACCAGGGAATCGTGTTCAGCTATGGGCGCATTTTCGCAGATTTGGCTATGCTTCCCCGTCATCCTCGCTACCGGCGGGATCTTCTGCAGGCAGAGGAAGATCTGCACTCGATTATTGAAAATTACATCCAAGAAGATGGAGGAACTCTGGAGGGTCCCGGATATTGGATGTTCACTTTTAACGAAACTCTGTGCGCGTTGTACGCAATGGCCAGGTACCATCAGAAGCCCTTTGACTGCTATCGGGATCTTCTGAGTAAGACCAGCCAGTTTGAGTTGTCCATGCTCTCCATGGAAAAGGATGAAACGGTGTATTTGCCGATTAATGATGCCCATCCTCTCACACGGATATCCTGTGCATTGGCAAATAGTTTTTATCTGTTTACCGGACATTCCGCATGGAAAAATCTGTATGAGAGATTGCTCAGGCAGGGGAGTGTGGACGAAGACAGCTTCGCACTGATTTCGGCTCCGATTCCGGATGAAGAGCAGCTGGAAGAACAGGAAGTATGCCGAATCTATCCGGTAACCGGTCAGTTGGGTACGGTGCGCAAAGGACGGGACCTCACAACGCACATTCATTTGTGCAGCGGACCGACTTATTCGGCACATTTCCATGAAGATAAGGGAAGCCTAATTCTGGAAGCCGAGGGAATCTGCCTTTGTCCGGATTGCGGTTCAGCCAATTATTTTGAGTCGGAACTGTTTTATCTGCGCCAGGCAGGGGCGCACAACTTACTGTATCCTGTGCGTGCAGATGGAATTTTATCTGTACAGGGGCGCTATGAAAAGGGTGGAAGAGTGCTGAAAGCTCAGGGGGACGGAACACATGTGGAATTCTGCACCGATGATACCCTTGCATGGAGCGATGGTGTATATCAAAAGGTGCGTCGAACGGTAATCTCTCCCTTTGCGGAACTTCTGGCGCTGGAGGATGAGTTTCTGCTTGGCAATGCAGACAGTGTGGAATTCCGCTTGAATTGTTATGGCCAGTGGAAGGTCGAAGCAGATTGCGCCTATGCCCAAGTGGGGGATGTGAAACTGTATGTAAAACCGCTTAACTGGAAGTGGCAGGGGGCCGCGGCAGAGCCGATGATGGATGGAGAACACCGTCCGGTATGGCAGTTGCGGGCGCCCTATCAAGAAGCCAAGGGGGCAAAGCTTGTCACAGCGGTCTGGATGGAGCGACAGAATCGAATCCACATATGTGAACAGAAAACTGCATGGGAATTTTCCGGTGCAGAAGGGATTTTCTATCTTGACAAATGAATAGAGTAAGGTATAGCACTCAGAAATAAGACAAAGAGAGGAAAAACAACAATGGAAACCAATAAGGTAAAAGCAATTTTGATCGGTGCCGGCCAGCGAGGAGCTCAGGTATACGGCGCTTTTGCACGGCGCAACCCCAATGATATCGTTTTTGTGGCGGTGGCTGAGCCGGATGAAGCTCGTCGGAAGGAATTCTGCCGGGATCATGGCATCTGCCCGGATAATGCGGTGGAAGACTGGCATGAACTGCTGGCACGCCCTAAAATGGCCGATTGTGCCTTTGTGTGCACACAGGACAACCAGCACATTGCCCCTGCAATGGCGGCTCTGCAGGCGGGATACCATGTGGTGATGGAAAAACCCATGAGCCGCCATGCAGACGAGCTTCGAGCGTTGAAAGCACTCGCGGAAGAAAAGGGAAAACTGGTCACAGTGTGTCATGTGCTGCGCTATACTCCTTTCTTCAGCAAGGTTAAAGAGCTGTTGGATGCCGGAGAGATTGGTCAGCTGCAGAGTGTGCAGCAGATCGAGAATGTGGCCTACTGGCATCAGGCGCACAGCTTTGTGCGCGGTAATTGGCGCAGGGAAGATGAAACAAGCCCGATGATTCTGGCGAAAAGCTGTCATGATATGGACATCATTCTCTGGATGGTGGGCAGCCATTGCACCAAGGTTTCCTCTTTCGGGAGTCTGGGACATTTTAAAGCCGAGAACGCACCGGAGGGGGCACCGGAATACTGCTTGGACGGTTGCCCGGTTTCCGATACCTGCCCGTACAATGCGGAACGAATTTATCTGCAAAGTAAAGGGGTTCATGTGCCGGTAATCCGCAAGGTAGTCAGCCTTGAGAATACGGATGAGTCGGTGCGGGAGGCGTTGCGCAGAGGACCCTATGGTCGGTGCGTATATCACTGCGACAACGATGTTGTGGACCATCAGGTAGTAAACCTTGAATTTGAAAACGGCGTAACAGCGTCCTTTACCATGTGCGCTTTCACATGGGATGGCGGACGGACCATTAAGCTTATGGGAACTCATGGTCAGATTGTTGGCGATGTGGAAAAGGATGAGATTGAGCTGACCTGTTTTGCCACCGGTACGACCACCACGATTCGCCTGAATGCCGACCCGGAGGGACATTCCGGCGGTGATAAGGGCTTTATGCGTGATGTGGTGCGCCAGATGAAGACGGATGGAGCCTATACGGGCAGAACTCAGGTTGCCAGCTCGGTTGAAAGTCATTTGATTGCTTTGGCTGCTGAAGATTCCCGCGTGAATGGTCACACTGTCATGATGGATGCGTTTGTGTGAAAAAGGGGAGCCAAGGATGGAAAATAAGGAATACCGGGATATATATGAGGCAATCTGTCGGAAAGCGGCTTTGAATGCCCAGCGTATTGGTACGGATCTGAGAGAATTTCCCGGGCGCATGGATGGCAGATATTTTGATGTGGATCGCAATACGCTGCGCCCGGTGGAACATATCTTTTGCTGGACACCCAGCTTTTTTACCGGAATGGCGCTGATGGCTGCTCAGCATACCGGTAACCTTTCGCTGGTGCGCTGGGTGGAAAGCCTGTACGAGAAATATCGGGCAAAAGTCTTTGATACTCCGGCAGATACGATGCATGATCTGGGATTTATGTATACGCTGTACAGTACGCTGGCATATCGTCTGACCGGAAGTGACACGATGAAGGAGCTATCGGTGCGGGCGGCCGAGGTGCTGGCACATCGGTTCGTGCCCAATGGAAGATATATTCGCGCCTGGGGGCGCATGGACGACAGTCTGCCGGATTACATTGAAGAGTCGCTGAAACAAAATAATTTTTTCACGAACAGTCAGGGGCTTGCCATTGTGGACTGCATGATGAATCTGCCGCTTCTGTTCTGGGCGGGCGAGGCTACCAAGGACAAGTTTTTTACGAATGTTGCTATTGCACATGCGGATACTACGTTGAAAAACTTTATCCGTGAGGACGGTAGTGTTTGCCACGCTTATCGTTTTGATGAAATTACCGGAGAGCCGGTAGAGGAATTTAATGATTGTGGCTATTCGGTAGGTTCGCATTGGGCCAGGGGAACGGCTTGGGCTGTATACGGATTTGCGTTGGCATGGAGATTTACCGGTCTGGAACGTTACCGCCAGGCGGTGCTGAAGCTGACCGGAAAATATCTGGAACTGTGTGCACCTGATGGTGTGCCGGTATGGGATTTTCGCTTACCGGAAGATAAGCCTGCCCGTCACTTTGGAAGCCAGGAAACATGGGAGTACTGGGATATTACCGACCCGGCAAACCGCACATTGAATGTGGACAGCTCGGCTGCGGCAATTATGGCTTGCGGAATGCTTGAGTTTTTAAGTAAAGAAGAGAATGAGAGTATGCGCCAGTATGTGCAAACCGTTGCCCGTACCTTGGCACAGCAGTATCTGGAGCTGGATCCGGAATGCCCGGGTGTGCTGCGTCAGCAGAATGGAAATGCGACCTTCGCCAGTTTTGGCGACTATTTTGCTATGGAGCTGTATGCCCGACTGCTGAATGAACCCATTCTTGCGTGGTAACAAAATCAGCTGAATTGTAATTAAATCGTGCTTACACGAGCGATAAATGTCAAAGCATTTAATTGAGGATGAATTATTATGGCATTTAAAAAGAAAATACCACCGTATCCATTCAAAGAATACCCGATTATGCAGCAACCTGCGTTAGTTCCCACTTTTGGACAACAAGCACAAATTGACCGCAAATTCGGTATGTTCCTGCACTTTGGCATTAATACTTTTAAAATTAAAAGGAGACGACTGTTATGGCAATTTTGGTTAGCGGTGGCGCCGGTTACATCGGCAGCCACACCTGTGTGGAACTTCTGGCCGCAGGGTACGACATCGTCGTGGCCGATAACTATTACAACTCCTGCCCTGAGGCCCTGGCCCGCGTCAAGAAGATTGCCGGCAAGGACTTCCGCTTTGTCGAGGCTGACATGACCGACAAGGCCGCTGTGGAGAAAATTTTTGCCGAGAACGAGGACATTGACTGCGTTATCCAGTTTGCCGCCTACAAGGCTGTGGGCGAAAGCGTTTCCAAGCCCATTGAGTACTACTCCAACAACCTGGCCTGCACGCTGAACATTCTGGACGTTATGCGCCGCCATAACTGCCACAACATCATCTTCTCCTCCTCTGCCACCGTCTACGGCGACCCCGCCAGCGTGCCCATCCGCGAGGATTTCCCCGTGGGCGGCACCACCAACCCCTACGGCACCACCAAGGTCTTTACCGAGCGCATCCTGACCGACTGCTGCAAGGCTGACCCGGAGCTGAATGTGGCGCTGCTGCGTTACTTCAACCCTATTGGTGCCCATCCGTCCGGCCTGATTGGCGAGGACCCCAACGGCATCCCCAACAACCTTGTGCCCTATATTGCCAAGGTTGCCGTGGGCAAGCTGGAGAAGGTTCACGTCTTTGGCAATGACTACCCGACCCCCGACGGCACCGGCGTGCGCGACTACATCCACGTTGTGGATCTGGCCCGCGGCCACGTGGCGGCCATCAAGAAGCTGGAGCAGAAGCCCGGCCTGTTCATCTGCAATCTGGGCACCGGCCACGGCTACAGCGTGCTGGATGTCATCCACGCCTTCAGCAAGGCCTGCGGCAAGGAGATTCCCTATGTTATCGACCCGCGCCGCCCCGGCGACATTGCCGAGTGCTGGTGTGACCCCAGCAAGGCCAAGCGCGAGCTGGGCTGGGAGGCCCAGTACGGCATTGAGGAGATGTGCGCCCACAGCTGGAACTGGCAGAGCCACAACCCCGACGGCTATAAGACCGCTGAATAAATCTGTATAAAAAGCAGCCCTGCAGAATTTATATCTGCAGGGCTCAGCCTGTAGAAAAAGCCTGCCTTGACAATCACGCCAAGGCAGGTTTTTGCATTTGAAATGGGAAAAACAGAAGCACAGAAGAAAAATTTGCCGCAAAAGTCCTTCTCCGCCCCCTTCCAGGAGAGGATTTTTTCTGTTTCCACTTCCAAGTGGCCAGCTTCTTCAAATTCATGGCACCAAATTTAAGCTTCACCCAGTTGGTAACCTGAGCCAAGCCTCTGTACTGCGTATAACGCATGCCATGCTTTTCCTTTGCATCGGCAAACACACGCTCAATTTTCTGTTGTCTCAATTTGTAGATATCCCGGTATATCGGAGTATGCCTTACATCCTCGGCCATCTCTACAAAGCGCTGCCAGATATGCCTTGAAACTGTCTTTTCGTACTTGGCATTCTGTGTGCACATTGCCCTTGTGGGGCAATCCTTGCACAGGTAAGGACGGCTCTTGTATTCCCGGTATCCATTGCGGTTGGTTGTTGAATAGTGCAAAACTTTGTATTCCGGGCAGATTACGTCATCGAAGTATTCATCATAAACATAGGTATACCAGGGGTGATTGCCGGCTTTTGTTTTGGGACGTGTATATGCAGAGGTAAGGATTCGACCGCTTTCAAAGATTCTTTTGCAAATCCAGGGAGTCTTGTAGGCGCTGTCGGCCGCAACAATTTTGTGTTCGGGGTAATGCTTACAGATATCATCGTACAGAGAATCAAACGCTACGCTGTCATGAACATTGCCGGGAGTAACGTGAACGCCTAAGATGAAATTGTGCTTATCGCAGGCCGTATGTGCTTCGTAGGTAAATACTTTCTTGTGCTCACCCTTGTGAAATACACCACATTCCGGGTCTGTTGTGGGAACCGTCTTTTCCACCATTTCCGGCTCGTTAGAGTTGCCCCCGGTTGTATTCCCATCATTATCATCGTCAAAGGGCTTTTTTCCGTGTGCTTCTCTGTCTTTGTTTATTTCATCAAACAGTTCGTGGGCATAGCGCTTTGCTTCTTTGGGTACAGCTTTGCGGGCCTGCTTTTTCAGATTGGCATTTGCTTAAATGTGCGTACCGTCTACAAAGATAGCTTCCGTGTCCAGATAGCCTTCATCCGCGGCTGCTTTCAGCACCCAACGGAAAACATACTCAACAGATGCTGTATTGAACCGGTGCTTGAAGTTATAGCTTACGGTTGAAAAGTGCGGAACCTGCTCGTTCAGCGGATAGCCAATAAACCACCGATATGCCATATTCATGCCGACTTCTTCCAGCGTCCGGCGCAAAGAACGGATGCCGTAGATATGCTGAATCAGCACGATCTTAAACAGAACGACCGGATCTATGCTGGGACGGCCATTGTCCTTGCAATACGAATCTCCTACAAATTCATAAATCTTGTTGAAGTCGATTGCCGCATCAATCTGACGCAGCAGATGGTCAGCCGGAACCATTTCTTCAAGACTTACAAATTCAATTTGGTTTCTATTCTCAACATTTTTCGTAAGCACGTTCATCACCCGTACTTATTATACCATATTTCTCTCTGTTTTACGAGAAAAAGACCACCTTAATGTAACCTTTTTCGACAGGCTGCGACTTGACACATTTGTCAAGTCTTTTTTTGAATTATTACGAAAAAATCCTCGTACCATCAGAAATGAGATGGTACGAGGATTTGTCAGCTTAACATACTGACATTGCGGCTAAGCCGAGGGCTTTCTGATATTAAGAAGGATTCGATGGATTCCGGGAATCGCTTTCCCGGACAGAAAGGCGATAGTTATTAGGGCTTACACCGTATTCACTCTTGAAAAGAGAATAAAAGTACTTTGTGTTTTCAAACCCTACCATTCGGGCAACGGTTTCAATGTTGCAGGAGGAATGCAACAATAGATCGCGCGCTTTTTCTAAGCGAAGTTTCTTGGTATAGACGGCAATGGAATCCCCGGTTCTCTGCTTGAACAATCGATTCAGATAGGTTACCGACATATGGAAATGATCCGCCACGGATTTGCTGGAAAACGAGAAATCCTGATAACAGCGCTCGATATATTCCTGCACACTTTTGATATCAATGCCAGAGGAATTGGTTTCTGCTGAGTGCAGGGTTTCGGACACCTTGGCGAACTGCTCATATGACAGATTGCGGGCGTGGGTGATGGTGGCGCTGGTTGTGAGAGAACTGTAGAACTGATGATAGTTTATGGGAGGAAACAGGGCGCTTGTGCTTTCAATCTTTTTGAGTAATGTGATGCACTTCGAAGCGAATACATTGAGAGAGGCGGAGGCAGATTCCTTAGTATATTGTGGCAGGCGCTGAAAATATTCGTCCAATATATTGCCAACGGCTTCCATATCGCTGGCACGAACGGCGTTTTCCAGGGAATTCATATCCGCCACCGGACAAATTTCAGAGTTCAGGGAATCCAAATCGAGTTCGCCTACTTGCAATATACAGGCGTTTTGGTAAAAGAAGCGATATTCGGAAAGTTCCTTCAACTGCTGCTGCGTTAAACACAGCGTGGCGGGGCTGTGGATAGAGCGGGATAAAAAGAAAGAAACAGAGATACGAAAAATAGTTGGCAAAAGTTTGCTGGATTTGCTCCAGTATCTCGCGGCTGATGTGGGGGTCGCTGCCGCTGCTATGGCAAAACAGGAAAATCACGTCCCCTTTTTCCAAGGGAGGTGACCGCACGCTGGCTAAAGGGTCAAATAATTCATGCATTACGTTGTCCAGCGCATAGCACAGGAGGCTTTGGTTTTCCGGTGTCTGTTCTTCCGTAGGACCTAGGGGCAGCCATTTGGTATAGACTAAGATGAAGTGGTCGCCAGGCTGGTAGGGAAGTTCTCTCGCGCGCGCAAAGATCCCAGAATTGGTCGTCGGGGTATTTATTGTACAGTAACTGATCCTTGAGCAGTGTGTCTTGGGAAATGGTAAGACTGCGGCGTTTATAGATGGATAAATCATCGAGCTGGTGGGAATGTGCGGTAATTTGGTGAGCGATAAAGGCGATCTCGTCAGAAGCGGTTAAGATTACGTCATGGTTCTTTTGCAATTCATCATTAAAATGTTCGCTTTCGGAGAGCGCGTCTTTGATGACGGCAATGGGGGAATACAGCTTACGGCTGACCAAAAAGTTTACCAAAGTGGCAAGTATGCCCATTAGAACGCTCATGAGGAGCAAAACCGATAGGAAAGACAAAAAGGTTGCTGTTACGTCTGATTTTTGCACGAAGGAAACAATCTGGAAGTTGTTGTTAGCATCTTGAAGAATGTTGAAATGATACCAAGTGCCATTGAACTCGCCATCAAAGCTTTTGGCCCAGTTACCGGCTTCCAGCGTTTTCAATAAAGATGTGTCGGAGGCGGATGCCTCAGTGTGATACCGTCCATCAAAAATAACCTGCTGTTTATTATAGAATACCAGGTAACTGGTAGGTGCTTTGCTGTAAACGGCGGGATCGTTATGCAACACAGAAAAAATATCACTAACATCCAAGTTAACCAAAACGATATTTTCATATCCGGGGCTGTACATACTGGTTAGTACCATACTGCTCGTAGTGGTATAAGGGGAGTCATGTATTATGCGGGGCGTGTTGTCGGCAAGGCTTTCTTTCTGACGGATGTATTCTACCGCTTGCTGATCATAGAATGCATCTAAATCTGAGGTGCAAACTTCCTTTCCAAACATATAAATTTTATCGGTGGCATGATTATAGAAGAGAACCGAATGGATGGAAGAATCTTGGCTGACAAAGTAATCTATGCTGCGGACGGATTTTAGTTGGTCAGACAGGCTGCTGGGGTTGGCAGAAAAAAGCGAAATTCCGTCATAGGATGAGGAAGCCTGCAACGCATTTTTCTGACTTGTAAGGATTTGATCTTCGATGGAGCTGTAAGCGGTTTCCACAAAGCGGGACATGACGGAATCTAGGTAAGAAAGAGTCAGATGATTCATCAACAGGTACATAGTAAGCAAGGCTATGGTCAGAAGTCCAAAAGTGACCAGCAGTACCGTGTGGAATATCTGCTTAAATTGTTTGGAACGCCAGATCTCGTTGTGCATAAAAGTGATATCTCCTCTTGCTGAAATCTCATGATTTTGAACCAATTATAGCAAATGCAAGGGGGAAGGTAAACATAATTTATAAATTTTGAACCTGAAAGCCGGGTTTAAACTCTCGTTACAAAGAGGCGTGCGGCTGCTTTTGAAAGAAAACAGAGTGCAAAACCCGATGCCAAAGTATGGACGTAGTTTTTGGAACATATTGAACAAGTAGCTGTTTTTTGAAGTGTGGTTTTGAACGCGACCTACGGATATAGCCCTTGTTGGTAGACAGGAACAACTCTATACTAGAAGTGCGAATTGAACAATATTAGAAAGGAATGATCGCATGTTTAAGCAAAGTATTCAGAAGCAAAAACGAGCAAGAAAAAACAAAGATACCTCTCAGGGGCTGGGTCTTGTCCTCATGACCCTGCCCATGATGCTCGTGGTGGCGGTGTTCTCTTACCTGCCTATGGGAGGATTAATCGTCGCTTTCAAAAATTATAGCTATCGTGACGGGATTATAAAAAGTCCGTTCTGTGATCCTTTGTGGAAAAACTTTGAATTCTTGCTGAAATCTCCGGATACTTTCCGAATCATCCGCAATACGATTCTGTACAACCTCGCATTTATTGTATTGACATTGGTGATTTCCGTGGCATTGGCAATTGCACTGAATGAACTGCGCAGTCGTAAGGCGCTGAAAGTGTATCAAACCACCATGTTTATTCCGTACTTTTTATCATGGGTGGTTATCTCCTACATTGTCTACGCATTCCTGAACCCCCGTCTGGGCTATCTGAATGCAATCGCAGCCCGCAACGGAGGGCAGACTTTGGACTGGTACAATACCCCCGAAGCATGGATTGCCATTATCATTATTTTGCAGATTTGGAAAACGGTTGGAATGAATGTGCTGATGTACTATGCCAGCCTGATGAGTGTGGATACGTCTTATCAGGAAGCGGCTGTCATTGACGGTGCGAATCGTTGGCAGGTGATTCGCCATGTGATTTTGCCGTTCCTCTATCCCATGATGATTATTCTGACGATTTTGGCAGTAGGTAAGATTATGAACTCGGACTTCGGTCTGTTTTATCAGGTTCCTATGGACTCCAAAACGCTGTATCCTACAACGGACGTACTGGAAACTTACGTTTATCGTGCTTTGATTCAGAACGGAAACATTGGCATGAGTTCCGCCGCAGGCTTTTTGAAATCCGTGGTTGGTTTTGTCCTGGTGCTTCTGACCAACGGGATTGTGAAGAAGATTAACCCGGATTACGCACTGTACTGATTGGCAACGGAAAGGAACAAGTTATGATTACCAATAAACGAACTGAGCGCATTAAGGCTGTGATTTTGAACACCTTTTTCATCCTGCTATCCGCAGTGTTTGTCATTCCGCTACTGTCGGTAGTGTTTATTGCATTTACCAGCGAGCAGTCTATCAGCACACAGGGGTATCCTTTCTTTTTCAGAGAGATCGACCTGACTGCATTTCAGTACATACTGGACAATCCCAAGACGATTCTGGACGCTTATAAGGTTACCATTATTATTTCTTTTGGTGGTACCGCCATCTACCTGTTTTTGGCTTCTATGGCAGCGTACGCATTGTCCCGCCCGGGATTCAAGTGGAAACGCCAGCTTACCTTCTTCTTCTTCTTTACGATGCTGTTTAACGGTGGCTTGGTGCCTACCTATATATTGATGAGCCAGACCCTCCATCTAAAGAATACCTACCTGGCCTTGATTATTCCTCTGCTGGTTAATGTGTGGTATCTTATCATGCTGCGAACGTTTATGAGTGATATCCCCAATGAAATTATTGAATCTGCACGCATAGATGGTGCCGGGAACTGGATGATTTACAGCAGGTTCGTATTGCCGCTTTCTAAACCAGCCTTGGCCACAGTTGGTCTGCTGACACTGTTGGATTATTGGAACAGCTGGCAGCCGGCTATGCTGTATATCGATAAAAAAGAAATGTACCCTTTGCAGTACATGCTTCAGGTTATGCTGCGCAACATTATTGAGATTCTAAAGGAAATGCAGAACAACGTTTCTTTGGGATCGGCGAACATTCCCACAGAAAGTACCCGTATGGCGATGTGTATTCTGGCTGTGGGCCCCATGCTCTTTGTGTTCCCTTTCTTCCAGAAGTATTTCACGCAGGGGTTGACTGTGGGAGCGGTCAAGGGCTGATTTGAATCTCACAGCTGAATGCCCTGGTCTGCTGGCAAGAACCAACGGAACGGATACCTATGCATGTTATGGGGATTGTTTTGCGATGGAAATGTTTGCCAGACTGTGCGGCGAAGCTGCACCATGATAAAAGGAGGATGTTATGGAAACATTTGATTTGGCGGCATTGGGAAATTGGCTTTATAGCTGGGTGCAGCCTTCTGGTGCCATCCACGGATTTCATAATCACTCCGTTTGGGGAGATAATCCGCTGCGCTGGCCGGACTATACTAGTGGACACTCCACGTTTGCTGCACCAATTTTACCAGGTTTGGCACAGGTTTTGAGTCGCCGTTATGACGAGCGAGGACAGGAACTTCTGGAACGGATGATGCGGTATCAGGCACACGCAATGCGCGATGACGGAGAGTACCTGCATATTGGATTCCAAGCCGGAGAATTGGCGAAAGTAGGTCTTATCCACAATATGGTGCCGGCGCTTTCCCTATTGATGGCGGCGGGCATCGGCAAGGAATTTCTGCACAAAGACGTGGTGGATGCCGCACGGGAATCTGCTTTGCGTGTGCTGACACAGGGAAGCCTGCATTATGGCGGGGGTCGTGCCGGGGTGGAAGCCTGCTGCAATCAGGATTATGCCCGTATCTGGGCAAAGCTCTTGCTGCAAAAATACTTTCTGGATGACCGGTTCGAACAGCAGGTACAGGAAGATCTGGACTATATGGTGGATCATTTCCACATCTCTGGCGTGCCGGACGAGGATTGTGACGGTACAAAGCGGGCGTTACTGGGAAAAGACCAGTTGTTGTTGGAGCCTGCTGAATACTACGGTCTAATGATTGTTCCGCTATGTATCGGCTATGAACTGTTTGGGCGGGAAAAATGGCTGCACGCCGCAGTACGCCTGTGTAATCATGTGGTTCGAAGCAGTTTTCTGGATGAGGAGAACTGTCGCCGTGTTCACCGCGCCTATTATGCGAAGTCTGACGGCAGTTGGGGGCGGCTGACGCAACCTATGCAGATTCAAGGAAACGGGTTGACGCTGTACGGAATCAGCTGCTGCGCCCGCTTGACAGGAAACCGGGAACTGGAAAAGTTCTTGGCGGAGATGGAACAGGGAATTGCGCACTACCAGACAAAGCGAGGTTTTTTGCGGGCTGCTACCGGATGGGACACCGAAGCTGATGTTGTGCCCGCTACCGCTTGGCAGGCGCATGACTTTTTCTACTTTGCCCATCGGCTGGAACAGATTCAGGAAGAGTTTTGGGACCGATTTTTTGCCCCAGTGAAAGAATGCACAATTCTGCTGTCCAATAACTGTCTGTGGATGGAGGACGGTCAGCGCTGGACGATTCAGGACTATTTCAGCCGTTCTGTATATCAGATTTATGGCAGGAAAGACAGGGAACGATTCGGGCGGGATTTATCTTGGACCGGCGAAAAGAACGATGTCGAGCCGGATTATCTGTGGGGGGAAGCACTGCCCCGTATGGTATTGAATGACGACTGCGTGACACCGCTGCGCCCGTTGCCAGCGCACGCAGTGGTATATAATTTTTCCCGGTATCGTTGGATTCCGCAAGCGTGAACTGATTGTGCTATCAAAATATTTTTGACAGAAAGGAAAGATAAGCATATGAAAAAACCGATTCTGGTAGTAATGGCAGCCGGTATGGGAAGCCGTTACGGGGGGTTGAAACAAATGGATCCCGTAGGCAATCATGGTCAGGTGATTATGGATTATTCGCTCTATGATGCCCGGCGAGCGGGATTTGAAACGGCAGTATTTATCATTAAGCGGGAGATGGAAAATGACTTCCGCCATTTGATAGGTGACCGAATCGCCCGTGTTATGGAGGTGCGCTACGCTTTTCAGGAATTGAGTGACCTGCCAACCGGATATACCGTGCCGGAGGGACGAACCAAGCCTTGGGGAACCAGTCATGCGGTTTTGGCTGCGCGAAACTGCATCGATGCGCCCTTTGCGGTTATCAATGCAGATGATTACTACGGTCCGGAGGCGTTTGAGCAGATTTATCAGTATCTTACGGAACACCCGGATACAAAAGAAGGATATGAGTATGCCATGGTGGGCTACCTGCTCCGTAATACCCTTACGGAAAATGGCTATGTATCCCGTGGCGTTTGCCAAGCGGACGCGCAGGGCTACCTGACCAAAGTGACCGAGCGCACCCATATTGAAAAAGAAGGGGAGGGTGCCCGCTTTACCGAGGATGAGGGCGCAACTTGGACGGCACTGCCGGGCGACACCGTGGTGTCCATGAACCTGTGGGGCTTTACGCCCAGCTTTGTTGAAGAAGCGCAACAGCGTTTTGCCGCGTTTCTGGACCGCGCAATGGTTGAAAACCCGAGGAAGGGCGAGTACTTTTTGCCCAGTGTGGTCAGTGAACTGATTGAAGAAAAGCGGGGAAGAGTCAAGGTACTGCGCAGTCCGGATAAATGGTACGGTGTGACCTATAAAGAAGACAAACCCGTGGTGGTGGATGCCATCCGGAAAATGACTCTGACGGGTGTGTATCCCGATCAACTGTGGGAGATATGAAGTATGTTACAGCAAGCAGAACGAACTTTGCAGGAGGTACTGGATGCCTTCGACTTTGGCGGACAGGTGGCGGGTGTCCTGCGGTATGGTCAGGGACACATCAACGATACATTTTGTGTGTATGTGCAACAGGCAGACGGCGATGGAAAGCGCAGTGTTTTGCAACGAATCAACACGGATACTTTCCGAGATCCTGCGGGACTGATGGAAAATATTGTGGGCGTCTCAGAGTATTTGCGGCGTGTGGTGCAAGAAAAGGGTGGTGACCCCGAGCGAGAAACCCTGACAGTCGTCCGCACAAAAAAGGGAAAGGCTTTTTTCACAGACAGTACCGGCGGCGCGTGGCGGGCTTACCACTTTGTTGAGGATACGGTATGTTTGCAGCAGGTGCAGACACCGGAACAGTTTTACCAGTCGGCGTGGGCTTTCGGAAATTTTCAGCGTCTTTTGGCAGATTACCCTGCCCATACGCTGCATGAAACGATTCCCCAATTCCACGATACCCGTGATCGGTATAAAAAGTTTGAAAAGGCAGTAGAAGCAGATGTATGCGGTCGAGTCGCTGAGGTGCAAGCTGAAATCCGTTTTGTGCGGGAGCACCAAGCAGACTGCGCCGTGCTCATGGATTTGCTCGAATCGGGAAAGCTCCCGT
This sequence comes from Oscillospiraceae bacterium, assembly GCA_025757985.1. Lineage (NCBI taxonomy): Bacteria > Bacillati > Bacillota > Clostridia > Eubacteriales > Oscillospiraceae > Oscillospiraceae bacterium. Next base: position 1,988,992 of record CP107210.1, on the reverse strand, counting down.
TGCGCGTGACCCACAACGATACAAAACTGAATAACGTGTTGTTGGACAAAAAGACGGGATGCGGTTTGTGTGTCATTGATTTGGATACGGTTATGCCGGGGTTGTCTTTGAATGACTTTGGGGATTCTATTCGTTTTGGGGCGAACCACAGTGCGGAAGATGAACCGGATTTAAGTTTGGTGAACTTTGATTTGGAGCTTTTTGAGATTTATACCAAAGGATTCCTGGGGGCGGCGGGGGATGCTCTGACGGCACGAGAAAAAGAAATGCTGCCCTGGGGCGCTAAACTTATGACACTGGAGTGTGGTATGCGGTTCCTTACCGATTATCTGGAAGGAGATCACTATTTCAAGACGCATCGACCCGGACAAAATCTGGACCGCTGCCGTACACAGTTCAAGCTGGTGCGCGATATGGAAGCACACTGGTCCGAGATGGCGGCTATCGTACAAAAATATAGCTGACTGGGAGTGGAAGAAAAAATGAATAGGAACCTTATCAAGGAACAAATCTGTGATGTCTGCCACAAGATGTGGCAACTGGGTTGGGTTGCGGCGAACGATGGCAATGTATCGGCTCGTCTGGAGGACGGAACCTTTCTGTGTACGCCTACTGGTATGAGTAAGAGTTTCATTACCCCGGAAAAACTCCTCTGTATCAACGCTAAGGGCGAAGTGCTGGAAGGTGCTGAAGGTCTGCGTCCATCCAGTGAAATCAAGATGCATCTGCGCTGCTATGAAAAGCGCCCCGATGTATGGAGCGTCATCCACGCCCACCCGCCCGGCGCTACCGGCTTTGCGGTGGCGCACAAGGCGATGGATATGTACAACATGATTGAGGATGTGGCGGTCATCGGCAGTGTACCCCTGACCCCCTACGCCACCCCCAGCACCACCGAGGTACCCGATGCCATCGAACCCTATCTTGAAGAACACGATGTCATGCTGCTGGAAAACCATGGTGCGCTGGCAGTGGGCAGCGATGTGATTACCGCCTTCTACCGCATGGAAAGTCTGGAACTGTGGGCTAAAATTACCATCAACGCGGTGATTCTTGGCGGTAGCAACGACATCAGCCGGGAAAATATCCAGAAACTCATCGACTTACGCGGCTTTTACCGGGTCACCGGTCGCCATCCCGGCTACAAGAAATTCGACAACGGACTGAGGTGAATAAGATGCTGAAAGGGATTCCCGCAATTCTTTCCCCGGAACTGTTGAAGGTGCTGACCGAGATGGGGCATGGGGACGAGATTGTTCTGGCGGACGGCAATTTCCCGGCGGAAAGCATGGGCAAGGATGCCATTGTGGTGCGCGCCGATGGACACAGCGTGCCGGAACTGCTGGATGCTGTGCTGACTCTGATGCCGCTGGACCAATACACCGAAAAGCCGGCGACGCTGATGGAAGTGGTATCAGGGGATGACTGCAAGCCCACCATCTGGGACAAGTACCGCCGCTTGTTGGAGAATCACGGCGAAAACTCGAAAAACATCGAGATGATGGAGCGCTTTGCCTTTTATGAACGGGCAAAAAAAGCCTACGCCATCGTGGCTACCGGCGAAACCGCCATCTATGCCAATATCCTGCTGAAAAAGGGAGTGATCCAATGAAACGGGTGCTGGCCTTTGACTTCGGCGCGTCCAGCGGACGGGCTATTCTGGGCGAGTATGAGGGCGGTCGCCTTACCTATAAAGAGGTACACCGCTTTGAAAACAACCCCCGCGAACAGGACGGGCATCTCCGCTGGGATTTTGCCGACCTGATGAATAATGTCCGCTTGGGCATTGAGAAAGCAGGGTCTTTCGACAGCATCGCCTTCGATACTTGGGGCGTGGACTTTGGTCTGCTGGACGAAGAGGGCAACCTGCTGGAAGATCCGGTGCATTACCGGGACAGCCGCACCGACAGCATGACCGAGCAGGCGGAGAGAATCCTGCCCGCCGCCGACCTGTACGCCGCCACCGGCTGTCAGATTATGGGCATTAACACCCTGTTTCAGCTGCTGGCGGTACAGAAAGAGCAGCCGGAACTGTGGGCAAAAGCCCGGCAACTGCTGTTTATGCCCGACCTGTTTGCCTATGCTCTGTGCGGGAGCCGGGTCTGCGAAACGACTATCGCCTCCACCAGCCAGATGCTGGATGCCCGCACCGGGCGTTGGAGCAAGACCGTCCTAGATGCCTTTTCGGTTCCCGAAAGCCTGTTTGCCCCGGCGGTGCCCAGCGGCACAGTGGTGGGGGAATACAAGGGCGCCAAGGTCATTGCGGCGGCGGGGCACGATACCCAGTGCGCCGTGGCGGCGCTGCCCGCGCCGCAGCCGGGGGCAGCTTTTTTGTCCTGCGGTACCTGGAGCCTGCTGGGCTGTGAGCTGGACGAGCCCATCCTCACCGAGGAAAGCCGTACCCTGGCACTCTCCAACGAACGGGGGGCCAATGGCAAGGTCAACTACCTGAAAAACATCATCGGTCTGTGGCTGATCCAGGAAAGCCGCCGCCAGTGGAAGAGGGAAGGGACCGCGTACAGCTTCTCGGAACTGGAGGAGTTGGCATTGCAGGCGGAACCCCTGCGCAGCTTCATCGACCCGGACGCCCCGGAGTTCACTCCGCCCGGGGATATTCCCGGCCGCGTGCGGGAATTCTGCCGCCGCACCGGCCAGCCGGTGCCCGAAACGGTGGGACAGGTGGTGCGCTGCCTTTACGAGAGCCTGGCCCTCAAATACCGCTTTGCCCTGGAACAGCTGGGCCGTGCCACCGGACAGAACTTTTCCTGCCTGCACATCATCGGCGGCGGCACGCAGGCCAAACTGCTCTGCCGCATGACCGCAGACAGCATCGGCCTGCCGGTGGTTGCCGGCCCCATCGAAGCCACCGCCTTGGGCAATATTCTCATTCAGCTGGTGGCTCTGGACGAACTGAAAAATCTGGACGAGGGCCGCGCCCTCATCGCCCGCACCGAGCCGGTGCAGCGGTATGAACCTGAACAGACGGCGCTGTGGAACCGCGCCTACGAAACCTATAAAACCATTCTGAACTAAAAGGAGGAAGAGCAAGATGCTTTATCCCAAAATTGGTATCCGCCCCACTATCGACGGCCGCTGGGGCGGCGTTCGTGAAAGCCTGGAGGACCAGACCATGGCCATGGCCCGCAATGCCAAGGCCCTGATCGAAGAAAATCTGCGTTACCCTGACGGCACCCCGGTGCAGTGTGTCATTGCCGATTCCACCATCGGCGGCGGCGCCGAAGCCGCAGCCTGTGCCGACAAGTTCCAGACCGAAAATGTGGTGGCTACGCTGACCGTTACCCGCTGCTGGTGCTACGGCAGCGAGACCTTCGACATGGACCCCCGCACCATCAAGGCGGTGTGGGGCTTCAACGGCACCGAGCGCCCCGGCGCCGTCTACCTGGCCGCCGTGCTGGCCGCCCATGCCCAGAAGGGGCTGCCAGCCTTCTCCATCTATGGCCATGATGTGCAGGAGGCCAGCGACACCAGCGTACCTGCCGACGCCGCCGAAAAGATCCTGCGCTTTGCCCGCTGTGCTGTGGCCGTGGGCTGGATGCGCAACAAGTCCTATGTGAACCTGGGTGGTGTGGCCATGGGCATTGCGGGCAGCTACTGCGATGCTTCCTTCTTCCAGAAATATCTGGGCATCCGCCCCGAATGGGTGGATATGACCGAGATTGTCCGCCGCATCACCTTGGGCATCTACGACCCCGAAGAGTACGACCGCGCCCTGGCCTGGGTCAAGGCCCACTGCAAGGAAGGCTTTGACTGCAACGCAGGCAAGAACCTGCCCGAAGTTATCACCAAGTCCAAGGTGGTGCCCGCCGACAAGGACTGGGAGTTCATCACCAAGATGACCATGGTCATGCGGGACATCCTGTACGGCAACCCCAAGCTGGACGAGCTGGGCTGGCATGAGGAAGCCCTTGGCAAGAACGCCGTGGCGGGCGGTTTTCAGGGTCAGCGCAACTGGACCGACTGGCTGCCCAACGCCGATTTCTCCGAGGCGATTATGGCGTCTACATTCGACTGGAACGGTCCGAAGCACCCCACCCCCCTCGCCACTGAAAACGACACCCTCAACGGTGTTTCCATGCTGCTGGGCACCTTGGTTTCCGGCACCGCCCCCTGCTTCCACGACGTGCGCACCTACTGGAGCCCCGAAGCCTGTGAGCGTGTCACCGGCCACAAGCCGGAAGGCGTGGCCAAGGACGGCTTCATCCACCTGATCAACTCCGGCGCCACGGCACTGGACGGCTGCGGCGCTGCCACCGACGAGAAGGGCGAACACGTGATGAAGCCCTTCTGGGAGATGACCGAAGAGGACGTGAACGCCTGCCTGGAAGCCACCGACTGGTGCCGCGCCAACTATGAGTATTTCCGGGGCGGCGGCTTCTCCAGCCATTTCCGCTGCACCGCCGAAATGCCGGTGACCATGCTGCGTGTGAACATTGTGGAAGGCGTGGGCCCGGTACTGCAGATCGCCGAAGGCTGGACCGCCAACCTGCCCGATGATGTACACACCCCCATCGACAAGCGCACCGACCCCACCTGGCCCACCACTTGGTTTGTACCCCGCCTGACCGGCGAGGGTGCCTTTGCCGATGTGTACAGCGTTATGGCAAACTGGGGCGCCAACCACGGTGTCACCGTCTACGGTCATGTGGGTGCTGACCTGATTACGCTGGCATCCATGCTGCGCATCCCGGTGGCTATGCACAATGTGCCAGATGAAAAGGTCTACCGTCCCCACGCTTGGGCCGCCTTCGGCACCAAGGACACCGAGGCCGCCGACTATGCCGCCTGCAAGCAGTACGGCCCGCTGTACGATTGAGTTAGAATAAGGAGAGAAAACTATGGTATCCCGCATTGTTTTGAACACCATTTCCTATCATGGTCACGGCGCAATCGAGAATATCGTTCCCGAGCTGACCTCCCGCGGCTACAAAAAGGCTTTTGTCTGCTCTGACCCCGATCTGATCAAGTTCGGCGTCACCAAGAAGGTCACCGACCTGCTGGATGCCGCCGGTTTTGCCTACGCTGTCTACAGCGAGATCAAGCCCAACCCCACCATCCAGAATGTTCAGGACGGCGTTGCCGCCTTTAAGGCTGCCGAGGCTGACTGCATCGTCACCATCGGCGGCGGCTCCTCGATGGATACCGCAAAGGCCATCGGCATCATCATCAACAACCCTGAGTTCGCCGATGTCCGCAGTCTCGAGGGCGTAGCCCCCACCAAGAAGCACGCGGTCTTTACCATCGCCGTGCCCACCACCGCCGGCACCGCTGCCGAGGTCACCATCAACTATGTTATCACCGATGTCGAGAAGAAGCGCAAGTTCGTCTGCGTTGACACCAACGACATCCCCGAGGTCGCAGTCGTTGACCCCGATATGATGTCCAGCATGCCCAAGGGCCTGACCGCCGCCACCGGCATGGACGCCCTGACCCACGCTATCGAGGGCTACATCACCAAGGGCCACTGCACCATCTCCGATATGTTCCATCTGGAGGCTATCAAGCTGATCTCCGAGAATCTGCGCGGTGCTGTGCAGAACACCCCGGAGGGCCGCGAGGGCATGGCTCTGGGCCAGTACATCGCCGGCATGGGCTTCTCCAATGTGGGCTTAGGCATTGTTCACAGCATGGCGCACGGTCTGTCTGCCCTGTATGACACCCCCCACGGTGTTGCCTGCGCCATCATCCTGCCCACCGGTCTGGAGTACAACAAGAATGCCGCCGGTGAGCGTTACCGCGCTGTCGGCAAGGCCATGGGCGTGACCGGTATTGACGAGATGAACGATGCCGAGGCCGCCGATGCCACGATTGCTGCCGTCAAGAAGCTGAGCGCCGATGTAGGCATTCCCGCCGACCTGAAGGGTATCCTGAAGGAGGAGGATGTTCAGTTCCTGGCTGAGTCCGCCTTTGCCGATGCCTGCTGCCCCGGCAACCCCCGCGACACCAGCGTCGAGGAAATCGAAGGTATCTATCGATCCATGATGTGATTTATGTTGTCGACTTTTCGGAAGTAAAGGTCGATATTGAACACTTGCCAATAAAGCGCCTCAGTGGGTCTGAGGCGCTTTTTATTTATTCCATGACAAAAAAATAGTGCATCAATTGCCTCAATCTCGACAATCCAAGCCGACCAAATATCTTTGCAGCTTAAAATCAATAAACATACAAGAGTTTCAGTCCATAACCGCAGGATCAAGGCAAAACTGAAGGGCTTGCCGCCTGCAATTCACAGACAGCAAGCCCTTTCAGCTACTTGAACAAATTTAACTCCAAAATATTGTCTAAGGCAACACCGCACAATTCCCGCCTGACGGCTTAAGCACCGCTTCGGCGGCCACGGCACAGCATCTGCGTTGCCAAGATGCTCGATAGTCCGCCAGCGTTGTGCCGTCGGGCAGATGGCTGGGCCCGTCCGGGTGGCAGGAAAGCACCCATGCTTCCGCCAGCGGGTCAAGGTCGCTCCGGATGCCAAAGTCACTGCGCAGGCGGCTGCCGCCTCACAGATAATCCTTGCAGCTGGGCGTTAATTTGAGAATGTTCATACGAATCTCCTTTACCTGTTTTATTTTTTACTCAGGCATCTTCTGTTTCCTGTTCTCGCAAAAAACTTTTCCAAGTTGTTTGCCAAAAGATAGCACACAATAAGCGCCGGCAATGTCATGCCCAGACAGAGCATAAACACCGCATTCCAGCCAAAGCCTTCGGCTATGCTGCCGATGCCCCATGTGACCGCAGCCGCACCAAAATAGGTCATGGCGTTCAGCATACCGGAAATCATGGCGGCACCGCCGTGCGCCCCCACACGCACAGGAATCACATTGATGAACATTGTGTTGATTCCCAGCATTGAGGCGGTTGTAACAGCCAGCAGCGCAACGGAGCCTGCCAAGCTATACCGCACTGCCAGCGGCAGCACCAGCAAGCAAACTGCGGCTGCCGAAAACAGCGCCCCGACTGTGCGCAGTTCATTGTGAAAAATCTTTCTGTCCAGCCAGCCTGCGCCAAAGGCACCTGTCAGGTTTACCAGCGGCAGAACCGCTGCCACGGTTGCCGAAAAGGAAGGGCTGACACCAAAGCTGTTCTGAATCATGCTGGGTACCCAGCTTGTCACGCCGTCTTTCAGCCCGCCGTGCAGCACGACCGGCAGCAGCATCCACCCCAGCCACGCCGCCGCAAGGGCAGTCCGTGCGCTGTGGTTTCCTGCCTGCCCGGAACGGTCGGAGCGCTCAATCACTTGCATGACCGTGGCGCGGCGCAGCGGCACGGTACCCACAAGCCAGATGGCTGCCATGGCAAGCATCAACCCGCCGCAGAACAGAAACACACTGCGCCACCCGGCAAGTTTCAGCAGGGCGGCACTTGCCAGATAGGCAGCCAGTGTACCGGCCGGTGTGGTTGCGTTGATGTTGACGCAGGCGGATTTTTGCTGCTCCAGCGGCATACTCTCGGCAAACAGGCGCACGATAGGCGGCCATATCATAGCCTGAAACAGTCCGTTGAGCGCCCACACCGCTGACATGGTTCCGCCGGCAATGACCCCCATAGCCAGATTACAGCAGCCGGAGAGAACCAGCCCTGTAAAAATCATAGTATAGGGGGAAATATACTGGCTGACGGAACCGCAGAAGATCTGCCCCAGTGCATAGCAGATAAAGTAACCGGTGGATACCATTCCCGCTTGTGACAGTGTCAGGGTTCCCTGCCCGGTAATAGCTCCCATCACAGCAGAGTAATTATACCTCCCGATATAGGCTGTTGCATATGCTGCCCAGCTTAGCAGGAACAGCGCACTTCCCTGCCGGGGCTCCGGCAGGCGGGAACATGTTTTTGCCTTCAGGTTTCTCATAATACATTAAGGCGGTAAGCATTCGAGTAGGCATGATGCCCCGCGGCATCGCGGCAGTCCACACGGATGTACCCTTCGTTGCCGGTCAGAGGGAACACTGCCTCGTCAATGGTTTCGCCCGGGCAGGCCAGCTTCATTTTGCAGCTGCGGCTCTCGGTGATAACATAAATTTTTTCCACCGGACTGCATCTGATGTGCAAGGCATTGTCCTGAATGAACAGCTCTTTCAGTTCCGGACCGGTTGATGCATAGAAAGCACCTTTCTGCAGGGCATCCATCACGTCCGGGTAGGTCAGTGTCTGGGCGCGGATGACCGTCCAGCCGCCGAAAGAATCGTTCAGCGGATCACCCAGCGGGTGACGGTCATGGTTATCATCGGTTGCAAGGCAGGTCAGCTGCATGCCGGTGCGCAGCATTTCGTCATAGCTCTGCGGCGCATACCCGTACAGGCCATCCAGCTCGCAGCCGTGATTATAAATTTCCATGGCAAACAGACCGCGCAGATCCTTGTAATCCTCGTAGTTCTGCAAGGACCAGAACGGGTGGTTGTAGCAGCACAGGAACCTCTGCTCGTTCAGCTCCTTGATAAACGCATTCAGGGAATACATATCCCCATAGCGCTGCGGGGGCTGCGGGGCGGTAAAACCTGCATGGGCAGCGGGGTTGGTATCATAAAAGTTGAGATGATAGGTTTTGCAGCGGTTCCAGTCGCCGGGAATACGGTAGGGTTCGTCCATGTCGGCTTCAAAACCGGCAATCGGCAAAAAGTTTTCATCCTGTAATTCCGGGTGCCAGCCATAATGGCGGTGATCCGTAAACGCCACTATGGAGTAGCCTTTCTTTCGGTATTCTTCCTTGACCTGCTCTTTTGTCCATGTGCCGTCAGAAAGCACCGTATGGCAGTGCAGGTTGGCTTTGTACCAGTTCCCACTTTTTGGAAGCAATTCGCGATTGTTCATGTTTATGACCACGCCTTTCCACTGCGCTTCAAGGCACAAACAAGAGATGAAATGTGTTTGTACTGTACGCAGCATAGTTAAATTTCATATAAGGCAATACCACATAATTCTAAGTGCCGATACAGCGAGCGAGGTGCGGCAGCCGCTAAGCCAAAAGCGCAGATAATACTTTGTGTATTATCGAGCATTTTGGCAACGCAGATGCCGTGCCGCAGCCAACGGAGCGGTACTTAAGCCGTCAGGCGGGAATTGTGCGGTATTGCCCTAACTTTTTGGAGTCACCCCAGCAAAGCTCGTGCTTTTCTTTGTTTTCTAAAAAATCACGAGCAGGCCGATTCAAAAGCGGTAGTAACACATCTTTCCCCCGTACATATTAAGCGCGAATGCGCGACAGAAGTATACGTCCGGCGGGATTTTCGCGCATTCGCGAAAGAGGAATCTGTGACAGTACAATGAGTCCTTTTCCCCAGCGACGCTCGCACAGCACTGCGGCGGGCTCCCACGTCCCGGACTCGCCGATGTTGCGGCTGGTGAGTACGGTAGAGAAACCTTCCGCCTGCACGGTGCAGTCCGCGAGGGGCGCGATGCGGTCCTCCGCAGAGGAATACCAGTGCCGGAAGAGTTCCTGTCCAAGCCCGGTTACCCACGGGTGGCCCGTCTTGGGACTTGCAAAGTGAAGGGGAGACATCCCACTCTCCCGGACGGAAAAACAAAGGCTGTCCACAGAGTAATCGCCAGCCTCCGGGCTGTCCACCCACAAGATGCCGCCATCCTCGGTGGCGCAGAGGTCTTCCTTCGAGATTTCCCGCGCCGAGCGGACGATCAGCTCCGGCTCGTCACCACACGCCGGAAGTGCGTTGTACGCAAGCTCGTTCCATGCAAGACACTCTTGACCTGACAGGAGGAAAGCGCGCAGCGTTACGCGCGTCTGAGTATCCACTTCCGGCAGACGGAAGCGGGCAGTTCCCAAACAGCACGCGCGGTTGGCCTCTATGTGTACCATTTCTTCCGCGCGCCGGAGCAGACGGTCGCCGCACAGAAGCTCGTAGCGGAGTAGGAATTCGCCTTCCTGCTCGGTGTCGTTGCAGATCCAGCCCTCAGCGGAAGCGTCCTCGCCAGAGAAAAACACCGTTTTATCCGTCCGCAGACTGATCATCAGAGGCTCCAGAGCATCGCGATAAGCGAAAAAGGCGGGCTTGGGCATCCGGCGGCAGTCCATAATCGCCTTCATCCAGCCAGAAGGGAAGGCATCGATGAACAGATGGATGGCAAAGGAAATCATGCGGTCGTCGCGGCGGAACGCCTCCGTCATGACGCGCGTGGCATACGCCTGAAATGCCTGACTGGACTTGACCCACTCTTCGGGACTGTCCGGACGGTCGTAGAAGAAGTGATAGAAATCAGCCGTCTGGGCGCGGACAATCCGTTCAGGAGACCAAGCGGAAGCCGGCTCGCCAGGCAAGGGAAGCCACGAGGCAGGATAGCGCTCCTGCATTAACGTCCAGTCCTCGAGTCCCTCGCATCCGAATTCGCCGCAGCCGTAATACCAGCCCGGCTGCACTGGCATCCAGTACCCCTTGTGCAGTTTGCCAATGTCGATTCCGTGACCGTTATACCACATGGGGTAACAGTGATTATCCGGAAGCGTGGAGGACGGCGGATCGTAATCGCCGTCGACGTGCTTGATGACACGGTCCGGGTTGTTCAGCCGGACTGCAATGTCAGCAGCGGCAAAAAAACGTTCCAATTCGCTGCGATCCAGATTGAGGTTTGGGTGATTGGCGGCGTTGGGAAACGGCTCGTTAATATATGTGGACAGAATGCAGCAGGCGTGAGAGCGGATGTGGCGCTCCATCTCCTCAGCCTGCCGTACCGCCTCACAGAACTGACGGCGGCGCAGGCAGCTGAAAAGCGGGAGGTCTGTCTGCACCATCAGACCGAGTCGGTCACAGAAATCATAAACTTTCTGCTGGACAGGTCGCTGTGTGATGCGCCAGAAATTCATGTGACATAGTTTGGCGAGCAGGATGTCGTCAATTAGCTGCGCGTCATCTCCGCGCATGACGTCCTGCTGCTCAAATCCCATCGTATTTGCGCCGCGCAGACGAATGGGACGCTCGTTCAGGAAAAACATACCGCGCGGTTCCTTCTCTGTCTGCTGGCGAAACGTGCGGAACCCAAACTGGCTGCGGTGTGTATCAACAACGCTGCCTGTCTCGTCCAGCAGCTTGAGCTGGATTTGATACAGCCACGGCGCGTCGGGTTCCCATCGGCGAAGGGATGTGGCAGGGATGCGGACCTTGTAAAGGTTTTGTCCCTTTCCGCACGGAAGCGGCAACTGTGCGTTCAGCGTACCGTCCCGTTTGGCAAGCACTTCTGAGTAAGTGTCGCCGACACCCAGCTGCTTTCCGGTAGAAGGCACGACAGGGAACTCCTCCAGTATGGTTTCTTCAAAGTTCTGACCGTACACAGAAAGCAGAAACGAGATGTCGCGATACTCGTAGACACCGCTGCCGACTTCTATCCAGAATTCCACCTCTTCCTCCAGGCAGCGGGCGAAAACCGTCTGAAAGTAAATTTCGGGACGCGTCTCAATCAGAACCGTGTCCAGCAGCCCCATCCCTGGCGGGCAATGGTGCCAGCCCAACTGTGGGTCGTCATATCCCGGACCCGTGGCCGCGTAAATTTTATCGCCACATAGTACAGCCTCGCTGCGCTCTGTCCGGTTGCCAAGCATAACATAGTCGTTTTCCAGCTCGATGGTGAGTGTGTTGCAGCCCGGGTGAGCCCATTTGGTGATGTCAAATTCAAACGTGGCAAAGAAGCCCTCATGACTTCCGACCAAATGGTTGTTGATAAAGATGTGTGCCTTGTAGTCGGCACCGTTCACCACGACAAAGACGCGACGATCGGTCGGAATCTCTCTCAGCGTGAACTCTGTCTCATACTGTGTCGATGCGTTACCAAGGGGTGCTCCGTAGTGCGGCAGAGAGACTTTCTGCCAGTCTGTGTCCTCTTCCCGCTTCCAGCGGAAATCGGACAGCGTGCACGTTTGGCGCATGGATTCCAGCGCCGGGGCGACCTCCGCAAGAAACGGCGCATACCGCTGCCGCATCTCCTGCAAGGCATCCTGCAACTGAGCATGCGTCTGCATTTTCGGTGCCGCCTCTGTCGGAGACGACGAGCAGCATTCCAGCGTGACTGAATGAGTCGGCGGCTGTGGGGGAAGCGGAACGGAGAGCAGCTCCGTGCGACCGCCAATTCCTTCTTTAGCAATTTGAGCGAATGCATCCATACCTGTTTACCTCCAGAGAATATATCATAAAAATCAAAGGCGGAACGAACGCCCTGCACTGTCATTGTACCAGATGGGCTAGTCAGGCGAAACCCCTATGTACGAACTTTGAACCGATAATCGAATTTTGAAGCAACGCAGAGACGCAGAAAATTCGTATTCGGAGGGAAACAGCTACTTTTTTGAACGTCTGCTTTTATTTGTACCGTCCTTGTTTCGTTCCCTTTGGAGCCTTGTAACTCAGCGGAAGGGAATGGTCATGAAATTGAACAGAGTGAGCCGATTTTGAACCTCTGCATTAAACGAAAGTCCTGTCTTTAAGCTTGTAAACGCCAGGTCAGTATGTAAATATAGTAAGTACATTGGCATACCCCCCTCGGCAGCCGATAAAATTTTTATAGGAGTGATTGTGTGAAAAAAGGAAAACGTTTGCTTAGCTTCGCAACGGCATTATGCTTGGCTTTCGGCTCAATGCCCACGATGCTTGTAAATGCAGAGGGTGCAGCCGACGCGCAGCCGGCAACCGGTACGCAGCTGTATGTATCGCCTACCGGTGATGATGCAGCAGCGGGTACTGTCGGTGCACCATTAAAGACTCTGGAAGGCGCACGCAATAAGGTTCGGGAGCTGAAACAGTCCGGACTGCCTGCGGGCGGCATCACTGTGAATCTTCTCGGTGGTGAGTATTTAGCAAGCAGTGCCTTGGAACTGACTGCGGCGGATTCCGGAGAGGCCGGAAAGCCGATTGTCTGGAAGGCTGCAGAGGGCGCCGAGGTGACCTTCTCCGGCACGGTCTCTGTTGAGCCCAACCGTTTTGAGCATGTAACGGACAAAGATATTCTTGCCCGTCTGCCCGAGGCTGCTCATGACAATGTGTATGTCTGCGATATGAAGGCACTGGGTCTTGATAACATCGGACCCATCCCCAAGGTGGGCTATGGCTGGCCGGAGCTGCCGCCCCCTCTCAATGTTGTGATGGACGGGGAGAGTATGCACATGGCTCGCTACCCGGACAAGGACTTTGTAAAGCCCAGCCACATTTTTGACCCGGGCTTTAATCCGCGTTATAACGACTCTCCTGATCCTACGAAGGAGAAGGGACCGATCTGGGCTTGTAACGACCAGGGTCTTAAGGATATGTTCGACCTGTTGAAGCTGGAGGACGATGTCTGGACCTACGGTTACTTTAACCACACCTACGCCGATGATAATGTGGCTTCCAAGACTGTGGAAATGGACACGTCGTACGGCGTCAAATTCACGGGCAAGCATCCCACCTGGTATGCCATGGAGGGCAACGAGCCCAAGAAATTCTATGTGTACAATATTCTCTGTGGACTGGATGCCCCCGGTGAGTACTATCTGGATCGTACCAATGATAAGATGTACGTTTACTCTGAGACGGATATTGCTAGCAGAAAAGTTGAATTAGGCGTGCTGGCGGATCCCTTCTTCAAGCTGGAAGGTGCCTCTTACATCACCATTGAGGGTCTGCACTTCACCGCCGGCAACGCAAATGCCATTGACCTGTACGACAGCAATCATATTCTGATTGCCGACTGCCTGTTTACCAATATGGGTCAGAAGGGCGTTACCATGAACGGCGACCTTGAAACCCACGATAATGCCGTTCAGAGCTGTGACTTTAAGCACATGGGCTCCGGCGGTGTCCTGCTGGACGGCGGCGAGGTTCTCTCGCTGACCCCCGGCAATAACAAGGTGGATAACTGCCTCTTTGACGATTATTCTGTAATCAAGCGTACCTATGCTCCGGCAGTGAGCATCTTCGGCTGTGGCAATCTGGTGACCAGAAACAAGATCACCAATGCCCCTCATCAGGCTGTTGCCTTCTCCGGTAATAACCATAAGATTGCGGGCAACGAGATTTCCCATGTCCTCTACGAGACAGGTGACTCCGGCGCGATCTACACCTGTACCCGTGACTGGACAAGCCGGGGAAATGTCATTACCAATAACTATTTCTATGATATCCCCAATACCACCCACGGCGGTACCTACTGTATCTATCTGGATGATATGGCCTCCGGCACCATTGCCACCAATAACCTGTTTGTGAATATGAAGGCAAATGCGTTCCTGGTGGGCGGCGGCCGGGACAATGTGATCTCCAATAATATTGAGGTCAATAACGGCGGCGGCTTCATCCGCTATGACAACCGCTGCATGGGCTGGGCACATAAGTCTGCCCACATCCCTGATGGCGGTAACTACAAGGCATGGAAGGCAATGGTGGACGAGCTGATGAAGCCCGAAAATGCAGCAAGCCTTGCCAAGTGGAAAGCGCAGTACCCCGGAATGTTCGACGCGGATATGCTTGCGTTGGAAAAGTGCAGCCAGTGCTCTGCGCAGCGCAGCAAGGGCTGCATCCCCAAGAATGCGGTGATCGAAAATAACATCGCAGTGGGCGGCGCTTCCTATTCCCTTGTGGGTGAAGTTACTACCTACGGTGAGGTAAATAACAACCAGAGCTATGACGCCGGTACGGATATCGGCTTCGTAAACGCTGCCGGTCAGAACTTCGAGGTCAAGCCCGGCTCAAAGATCAAGGAAATTCAGGGCAACGACCACTTTAAGAGTAACGAGACCGGTATGTACCGGGATGCCTACCGCACCGGTCTGTGCGTGCAGGTGCAGGCGCCTGTCCTAACCTCTCCTGCGGGCGGCGCGCAGGATGTGGAGCTCGTCTCCGGAACAGCTTTTGCATGGAATCCTGTTGAGGGTGCCGGCAGCTACCTGCTGGAGATCTCCAAGAATCAGGATTTTACCGATGTAGTTGTGAATACCACGGTAACGGATCCCTCCTTTACAGCCACAGGTCTGGAAAAGGAGACCACCTACTACTGGCGAGTCACTGCCTTTGAGGGTCGTCTGGGCGGCACCAGCGCAGTAAGCTCCGTGTTCTCCTTTAAGACCTCTGCCACGGATGCAGTCTCCCTGTATGACAGCTTCGGTGACAACAGCTTTGCAGGATGGCTGAAAAAGTCCGGCACGCCTACCCGCACTGACAAGCAGGCACATGCCGGCAGATACAGCTATATAATTGATGAGCCCACAGAGGTGATCGGACTTGCTTTCGGTACACCGCAGAAGCAGGTGTTCTCCGTTTGGATGTATGATACCATGAATAAGCAGGCCAATGCCGTAGGCGTTGCCAATGTGGTTCCGAAGGAAGGTTCCTGGGGCGCGATCGGTGTCAATGTACGCATCCGTTCGGATAAGTATGTTTTCCGTGCAAATGGCAACTTCACGGCATCCAATGTAACCCGCTCTGAGGGCTGGCATGAATTCAAGTGGGATTACACCAGTGGCACCGACTGCAAAATGTATATCGATGGTCAGCTGGTTCATACCATCGAGGGGGTTTCCGGAGCTATCAGAATGGAGATCGGCGATTACTGGAAAGAGACCGGTAACCCCGGAGATGTCTGCGGCTTTATGTTCGATGAGGTCAAGATCGGCGATCCGGTCATCAATCCCGTACCCCAGAAGCTCACACTGGATAAGACCGAGCTGACTTTGGAGGTCGACGGCGAGACGCAACTGGAGGCGCTTCTGGATGCCATTCCCGATGTGGATATGCCTCTGGAGTGGACGGTAGAGGAGCATGAGGTGGCAATCGTTGTAAACGGTCGTGTCACCGGCAAGCGGGCCGGCGACACCAAGATTACGGTTTCCGTTAAGGACTATCCCCATGTAAAGGCAGAATGCACGGTTCATGTGCACGCTGATTTGGTCGTCCCCGTAGAATCCGTGGAGATCAGCCCGACCCAAAAGACAGTAAGCCTTCAGGATAGCTTTGCTATCTCCGCAAAGGTGCTGCCTGAGCAGGCAACCAATAAGGAAATTGTCTGGAGCAGCAGCGATCCCAATGTGGCTTTTGTTGAAAACGGTCGTGTTTACACGCGGAATACCGGCAGCGCAGTCATCACTGCCACCTCTGTGGACGGCGGCAAGACCGCAACCTGCAAGGTGACCGTTGTAGATCCTACAAAACTGCCGAATCCCGGCTTTGAGCTTGGCGATAAGACCGGATGGTCCCAGTATCCTGGAACAGAGGGAGAAGGCATTGCATGGAGCGTAAACGAAGGTGCTGCCCGTAACGGCGTGTTCGGTGCAGATGTCACCACCACTGACTCAATTCCTGTAGTCAATGGCAAGGGATATGCCCATAAGGGTGTGCAGTACCGTCTGGAAAATGCCGATCAGTCCCCCTTGCGGTGCGATGTGAACTACACCATGAAGGCATGGGTAAAGGCAGCAGACGACACGACCCACGAAATGGGCATCTTTGTGATCCCCCGTGGTGGCGCATATAGTGCTAATATCGTTCCTACCTATAAGCAGGTGAAGCAGGCAGACGGCTGGGTGCAGCTGGAGATTTCCCTGACCCCGGAGCAGCTTGAGAAGTATACAGGTATGAATAAGCTGGACTTCATCATCGGCAATAAGAACACCACGGAGTCCGCCGGTCACTTCTTTGTGGATGATGCGGAGCTGACGGTAGGCAACCAGATTGCCCATACCCATGACCTTGTCAAGACCGAGGAGAAGAAGGCGACGTGCACAGAGGACGGTAACAAGGCGTACTGGACTTGCAACAGCTGTAAGAAGCTGTTTGCGGACGAAAATAGTACCACTGAAACCACCTTGGAGCAGGTAACCCTGAAAGCAACCGGTCATACGCTGACCCATGCACCTGCTAAGGAAGCAACTTGCACCGCGGACGGCAACGAGGAATACTGGACTTGCAGCCAGTGCAAGAAGCTCTTTGCAAATGAAACGTGTACCACGGAGACCACCTTGGAGCAGGTGACCCTGAAAGCAACCGGTCACAGCTTCGGTGAATGGAAACAGACCAAGGCGCCTACCTGCACGGAAGCAGGCGAGGAGACAAGAAGCTGTGCCTGCGGTGAGATCGAGACCCGTGAAGTGGCAGCACTGGACCACAGCTTCGGCGAATGGACACAGACCAAGGCTCCCACCAGCACGGAGGCAGGCGAGGAGGAAAGAACCTGCGCCACCTGCGGTTACACCGAGACCCGTGAGATACCGGCACTTGACCACAGCTTCGGTGACTGGACACAGACCAAGGCTCCCACCTGCACGGAAGCGGGCGAGGAGGCAAGAAGCTGCGCCACCTGCGGTTACACCGAGACCCGTGAAGTGGCAGCACTGGGTCACAAGCTGACCCATATCCCCGGGAAGGCAGCGACCTGCACTGCGGACGGCAACGTTGCATACTGGTCTTGCAGTCAGTGTGAGAAGCTCTTTGCAGATGAAAAGAGCACCACGGTGACCACCTTGGAGCAGGTAACCCTGAAAGCAACCGGTCACCACTTCGGTGACTGGACACAGACCAAGGCGCCCACCTGCACGGAGGTAGGCACGGAGACAAGAAGCTGTGCCTGCGGTGTGACCGAGGGTCGTTCGATTTTGGCACTTGGTCACCACTTCGGTGACTGGGCACAGACCAAGGCGCCCACCTGCACGGAGGTAGGCACGGAGACAAGAAGCTGTGCCTGCGGTGTGACCGAGGGTCGTTCGATTTTGGCACTTGGTCACCACTTCGGTGACTGGACACAGACCAAGGCGCCCACCTGCACGGAGGTAGGCACGGAGACAAGAAGCTGTGCCTGCGGTGTGACCGAGACCCGTGAAGTTGCAGTACTGGCTCACAAGCTGACCTATATCTCCGGGAAGGCGGAGACCTGCACTGCGGACGGCAACGAGGAATACTGGACTTGCAGCCAGTGTAAGAATCGCTTTGCCGACGAAAATGGTACAACGAAGACCACCTTGGAGCGCGTAACCCTGAAAGCGACCGGTCATCATTTCGGTGAATGGAAACAGACCAAAGCTCCCACCTGCACAGAGGCAGGCGTCGAGACAAGAAGCTGTACCTGCGATGTGACCGAGACCCGTGAAGCGGCTGCGCTGGGTCACAAGCTGACCTATGTGCCTGCTAAGGAAGCAACTGCCACCTCCGAGGGTAACATCGAGTACTATGTCTGCTCTGAGTGCGGCAAGTATTACTCCGATGCAGAGGGCAAAAACGAGATTGAGAAGGACAGCCTTGTCATTGAAATGCTGAAGCCTGAAAAAGAAACCAACGCCCCCGCCCAGGCCGGTGGAAACTTTCCGGTGGTGCCGGTAATTGTCATCATTGTACTGACAGGAATCGCTGTGCCGATTGTTTACAGTGTAAGAAAGCGTAAATAATCCATAGCAAAAAGTACCCGCCTAATATGGAACTGCACCCTACTTATTAGACAGTATCACGCACAGCGTTATCCTTGTTATACTGCCCGCAGGCGGCATCCGCAAGAAATCCAGATTAAAATCGTAAAATCGTTTGTTTTGAAATCAGTCGTTCACACAATGTAGGGGCGTCTGCATAATATGTCGCATCCGCTGTATCCACCCGATACAGCGGTATTTTTATTATCAAAAAAGGAGTTTTACCATGTCTAACGAAAACAAGATTCGCGTTTTATATGTTCAGCCGGGCAAGTATCCGGAAGAAAGGGTCATCGAGCACACCCTTGCGGCCATGCAGGCCCTTGTCGGCGGCGATATTGAAGCCGTGTACCCTTGGGAGGATAACGCCTGTGTTGTTTGTGATGACGAGGGAAAGGTGAAACACAAGCCCCTGAATCGCCCACTGGAAGATTATGATGTTCTTTCCGGGGATTTCTTTGTCTGCGGCCTTGGGGAAGATGATTTTACCAGCCTGACCGATGAGCAGATGAAACGCTATGAACAGCTTTATCATGATCCGGTTGTGTTTGTGCCATCCTTCATGGGAATCATCCCCATGAAGACAACCCCGGAGCAATACGCCCACGTAATGAGAGATACCGAAATGAGAAATAACGCCAACAAGGAGCACCGAAACCACAATGAACGATAACCAACGCCGCACTCAATTTGCCCGCCGTGCCATGGTTCATTCTGTGATACGCCACAGCATTGACAGCACCGCCCGGCAAGCGGAAAGTGCCGCACAGCGCGATGCATCGCTATCGGATAACGATGAGAACGCCATTCAAAGCGGTGTCAATCAGGCGGATCGGGCTGTCGAAAACACAGCCTACACAAGCCGCAGAATCAGCTACACCAAGTTTCGCGCCTTGCAGGCAAAGCGCGCCCAGAATACCCTTGCCGCCGATGCTGCATCCGGGCAGGTGTGCCGTGAGGCATTCAAGCGAGGGCGCTTTCGTGTGCTGGCAATCGAAAAAGCAAAACCAACCCCATCGCAAACCACTGTGTCATTCGCTGCCATGCCTATGCAAACGCCGCAGATATCTGCCTGCCAAAAGCTCAGGCGGCAGGTTCTGATCCAAGATGCCGTCCGCAGATATTTCCAGAAAGAGACGGGAAATAAAGCTGTTTCCACCGCGGTAAGCAGCCTCCCCGCGTTCCAATATGCTGGTGCCGCGCCAAAGCGGGCGGCCACCACACAAATTGGCAGACTGTTTCAAATACTTATGGCAGCGATCCAAAGGCTGTTGGCGCAAACCATGCAGCGCGCCGTTGCGGCGTTGCTGGCGCTCTTGGCATCCGGCGGCGTGGTACTGGTGTTGGCGATGGTCATAGGCGCAGCTGCGGCGGTGATCGGCTCACCGATGGGCATTTTGTTTGCCGATGAATCCGGCGACCCGAACAGCATCCGCATTGAGGAAATCGTTGCGGAAACCAACGCCGACTTTGGTGAGGCCATCAACGAGATCGTAGCCGCTCACCCGGAGTGCGGTGAAACCACCATCGAATATGACTACGAGGACGGTCACACTTGGGCAAGCTACTGGCCCGAAGTGCTGGCCGTCTTTGCGGTTCACGCCAATCTGAATTCCGACAGCGACGTGGTTGTCATCGATGAAGGCAAAAAGCTGCTGGTCCAGAATACCTTTTGGTCCATGCACCAAATTGATTCAGAAATCGAAACTGTAACCACCACATCGGAGCCGACTGAGGATGAACCGGACCCGGAGCCGGTCACAGAGCATATTCTGCACATCACGGTCAGCAGCAAAAGTGTAGCCGAGCTGGCCGAGGAATACAATTTCACGCAAGACCAGCGCGACATTCTTGACGAGCTGCTGTCGGACGAACTGCGCCCTTATCTGTTGGCATTGTGCGGCGGTGTCGGCGACACGGTCGGTGACGGCACCCTGCAATGGCCGCTGCCGGGTCACACCTATATATCCTGCCACTTCGGGGAAGTGGACGCCTTCGGCAATACCGGGCATCGCGGCACGGACATTCCCGCGCCGGAGGGTACGCCCATCTTGGCTGCCCACAGCGGCA
Source organism: Oscillospiraceae bacterium (assembly GCA_025757985.1). NCBI lineage: Bacteria > Bacillati > Bacillota > Clostridia > Eubacteriales > Oscillospiraceae > Oscillospiraceae bacterium. The sequence continues at coordinate 1,968,546 of CP107210.1, read as the reverse complement.
CAGTGCTGGTCAGCGGCTGGAACGACAGCTATGGCAATCAGGTGCTGCTGGATAACGGCGCGGGTTTGTCCACGCGGTACGCCCACATGACAGCAACAGCCGTCACGGCGGGCGAAACCGTGACGGCTGGTCAAGTGATCGGGTATGTAGGCAGCACGGGCGACAGCACTGGCAACCATCTGCATTTTGAGGTGATGCAGGGCGGGATCAGGGTGAATCCATTGGATATGGTGTCACCAAATTAAAATAGCGTATCGAGATCTGGCATATTTTTTGGTTTCTTTCGCCGGCACCTTACCACCCAACTGCATTCGTGGGCCTCCTGGTTTTGAGCTTTATTCTATGAAACTCAAAATCTAGGAGGTTTACAATGATTGAAAAGAATGCTAGCGGTAAGTATGTACTTACCGAAGAAGATGCCGAGCTACTTGTGCGATTTTCAGTATACGCTAAGCGCACCTTGGCTAACAAAAGGGCGGAGTATTTTAGAAAAATTAAACCCATTTTGGATCATGAGCATCTCTATGAAGATCTCTCTGCGGCGGATAAGAAACGCTGTCAGGGCAGCCCCTTCACGGTGGAGGAGATACTTGGCGAAAAATGGTTACGGGAAAAGCTCCGCAAGAGCCTTTTCGTTCTGTCGGAGCCGGAGCGCGTGGTCATCAAGCTGCTCTATAAGGACGAACTTACCCCCGCGCAGGCTGCCCGGAAGTTGGGGGTCACCAGCTCTACAATTCGGTCTCACAAGAAGAACGCTCTCGATAAGCTGAAGAAAGAAATGCTGGAGGATGATTGATATGATTTCTTTTCGCGAACTGTTGATTAACGCTAAAAATGGTGATGAAAAAGCCTTGATGGAAATGTTTGACCTTTTTCGTCCCATGATAGAGAAAGCGAGCCGCAGTGCAGGCCGCAAAGATGAGGATCTGCATGATGTTATCGTTATGGCGTTCATTCAGGCAATTTCAAAGTTCCCCATCAATAAGCCTTGATCAGCGAATCGTGCTTGATGGCGGTTAAAACCACATAGCATAAACAGCACGAGCGTCTGCCGTTTGAGGGTAGACGCTCGTGCTGTTTTTTATCCCTACCAGAGCGAGATATTCTATGTGTCTGTTATACTTACATTTTGAATTGACACCTTTCGTGTGTGCTGCTTTTTTGGTAAAAGTGTGCAAATCTATCGACCACATTTGTGCATTTTGCTATTTTTGATTTTCTCATCAACAAAATAAGGCTAACCTGCATCTTTATAGTATAGAGGGACAAAAAGCCCTCTTTCCCCTTATGTACCTTGGCAACCGAATATCCGAATCACCGGCTACATACAACTGACCTTGCCGCAACCCAAGGAGCGACGGCAGGTGCGTCCTGGCTCTGACGCGATGAGGCTGCATAACAGCAGCGGAGCGCCCCCAGAGGCGGGAGAGGTGGCGTGGAACACATACCTCAAGCGAAGGGTCAGCAATCATGATACGCACCGTGGCGATGCTCTCAAGGCGTCGGCGGCACTGCCAACAATGTGGTACAGGAAGCGGGAGCTGTTTCCAGCAGCCGGGCCGGGGGTTCGCCCTTATATCCGGGAAGTAGTGTCGAATAGGATATAAACTTTGATTTCAGATTATGGCGGTCACCGGCTTCGGCTGGTGGCCGCTATGCTTGTGGAATCAAATCATATTTCAAATAACGAAAGAAAGAGGAATCATACATGGAATCCAAGGACAATTTCGAGTTTCCCATAGACAATTCCATTCCTGTCACGGAATGGATCAATTTCACAACATGGACAGGCAAGAAAATTTGCCCCTTTACATACGATGAACAAAGGAGGTAGAATGTATGAAGCAAACCTTGCCTGTTGTGCACTGCATATATACCGAAGCCGAAAAGAGTCTCGCTGAGTTGCTGGAGGAGTCTTTTCGGCTTTATCTTGTCCGCATCCTTGCGACATCTGAGAAACCCGTTGTATAATGTTTGCGATGAGTGGTCGCTTATTTCAAGGAGGAAACTATGTACTTAGAAATAAGCAACCCTATGGATTACCATGTCGCATTGTACATCCGTTTATCAAAGGAGGATGAGACCGAAGGACCATCCCAAAGTGTAACCAACCAGAAATCCCTGCTCAATGAATTTGTTCAGCAGCATCGCCTTTCCGTTTACGATACCTATGTCGATGATGGTTGGAGTGGTACCAGTTTTGACCGCCCTGACTTTCAGCGCATGATTGAGGATATCGAAGCCAAGAAGGTCAACATGGTTATCACCAAAGACCTATCCCGTCTGGGCCGTGACTATATCATGACCGGTCATTATATGGAGAGATACTTCCCCGAAAAGAGAGTGCGCTACATTTCGTTGTTGGACGGTATTGACACCGGCGTAGAATCCACCGCCAATGACATTACCCCGTTCCGTGCCATTATGAACGATATGTATGCCAAAGACATTTCCAAGAAGATCAAATCCGTCAAGCGGGATAAACAGCGGAAAGGGCAGTTCATTGGCGGCAAGCCCATGTATGGCTATAAGATGCATCCGACGGAGAAAAACGAAATTGTCATCGACGAGGAAGTGGCTCCTGTGGTGCGCAGAATCTTCGCCATGGCATTGGATGGTATGAGCTGCCGAAAGATTGCGGCGACTCTCAACGAAGAAGGTGTTCCGACGCCTGCAACTTACTGTGGCTGGAATATGGGACGCAAAGGTCCTTATGCCGGACTTTGGTCCAGCGAACGCATTTCTGAAATGCTGCAGAACGAAACCTACCTGGGCAATATGGTTCAAGGACGAACGGTGAAAATCAGCTACAAGTCCAAGAAATGTCTGAAACAAGATCGGGAAAACTGGGTTGTAGTTGAAAACACCCACGAGCCGCTGATTGACAAAGAAACCTTTCAGAAGGTGCGGATGCTGGTCAACAGCCGCAAGCACACCCGAAGCAGAACCTATGACTTCTTATTAAAAGGCTTGATTTTCTGCCATGAGTGCGGTTATCCAATGGCGGTGCTAAATCGTCCGCCGGTATCCGGTGGAGATCGACTGTTTTTCGTGTGTCGAACCTACCAGCGTTTCACCAAAGCAGGTGTCTGTTCCTGCCACTCCATCAAAGAGCAGGTCGTTACCGAAGCAGTTCTGGCTAAAGTCAGAGAAGTCTGTGAAGCCTATCTTGATCCAAATAAGCTTCAGCCAATTGCTGCCGATGCAGTAGAGAAAGCCCGCAAGGCGGAAAACCATGAAGCAGAAATCCAGTCCATTCAGAATAAGATCGACAGTCTGACTGCCAACCTGGATAAGATGTATATGGATCGGCTGACCGGACTTCTTGCCGAAGCGGACTTCGAGCGCATCTATCAGCGAGTGAAGATGGACAGAACTTCTCTGGAAGAGAAGCTGAAAGAGCTGAAATCACAAAAAGAAAGCCCGGTCAGCACAGAAGACCGAGCAAGAGAGCTGGTGCAGCAGTTTTCGGATTCTGCCTACACCAGCCGGGAGCTTCTGGTCAGCCTCATCGAGCGTGTGGAACTGACCGAAAACAAACAAATCATCATCAAATTCCGCTTCCGTGAGTTGGAAGCGATTTCTTAGGGCCAATCGTTTACAATAGGCGCGGCGGAATGTTTCCCGGCTGGAAAAACGGGCGCTGAAGCTGCTGCGCGATCGCTGGAAAGAATCAAGATGATGTTGAATTTGGCCGGTGTAATATACCTGCGCGAGGCGCATGTGTGGCAAGGTGTGGCAAATTGTGCCGCACATGTGCCACACCTTGATGAAGCATCGAATCTATGTAGGAAATAGAAAAAACAGGCAGTTGCACCGCAAAATGTAGAAAAGTTGTGAAAATGTTACAAAGTAACTATGATCCCGAAAATATTTCGCAAAAAATCATTGACATTTTACTCACAACCGGATAGTATAAAAGTATAAACGAAATTCTGGGCTACACCGCATGGCTCTATGCACCGCTGAAAGAGGCGAGGTGTACCCTCTGCAAAGATCAAAATGTCTGCAGTGCTGCAGCGTTTTGGGCGGAGGGTGCGCAGCCGCCGGGCGGCGCACAGGCCCGCAGGGCAGACGCCGTGCGGCAGTACCTTAGGGAGAGAGGTATACCAAGTGCACCTGACAAAAAGCGAACAACAGATCATGGAGATTTTCTGGAAGGCCGATCATGCGATGGCCCAGACGGAGGTCGTTTCCACCTGCGTGGAGCGCAAATGGAAGGAACGCTCGATTTTTTCGATGCTGAACAGCCTGATGGAAAAGGGCGTCCTGCGTGAGGTCGGCTTTGTCCGCAGCGGCAAGACCTATGCCCGCACCTTTGAGCCGGCAATGTCCCATGCCGAATATCTGGCTGCTGTAGTGGCAGAGCAGCTGCCCGCAAAGCAGCTGCCGGAGCTGCTCGCCGCGTTGATGCAGAAGATGGAAACGACCCCTGCGATCCAGAAGGAAATGCGGGCCGCCCTGCGCGAAAATACGCAGTAAAGCAAACCGCAGCGCATGGATCGTGCGCAGATGCCAGAGAAATTAGATTCGTTCAAAAAAGCACCGCTGCCCGTATCGGGCGGCGGTATTTTTTTGCATCCCTTTTGCCTGCGGTGTGCTTGCAAGGCTGATATAAAAGCAGTATAATTAAAAATTAAGCAGTATGCCTATACTGCGCAGATTCTATTCGATTTACAGGAGAACCCCGATCATGGATAAACGCAATAAAACCGCGCTGGCCTATCTGCTCATCGGTGTGGCGGCGGCAGGCCGGGCACTGCTCTCTGTGCCGGAAAACGCCGCCATTCAGGAGGTCTCGCTGACCGTGCTGGCGCTGGTGGGCTACCTGCTGCTGGCCTCCAAAAGCAGGCTGCCGGTGCTTTTCGGTGCGGCGGGCCTTGTGTTGGAGCTGATCCTCAGCGGTGTGCCTGCAGGCGGTGCATCGGTCTGGCTGATTCCCGCGCTGCGTGTGGCGGATCTCTGGCTGTTCTGGGGCGCATCGGTGGTGCTGCTCCGGCTGGCAGGGCGGCAGGGCGGCAGGGTGCCGTACCTTGCGGCGCTGCCGCTGGCCGTCTACAGCGTGGCGCACTTTCTGCCCGCGCTGACCACACTGGCTGCTGTGGCCTTTGTGGCGTTCAGCGTCCTGATGCTCTGGTTTGCAGCGGTCATGATCCGCGCTTACAACGATGCGCGCGTAAAAAAGTGACAAAATCCGAAAACTGTGGTATACTGTAGTATCTGATAAAAATCAAGCCGTGAAAGAAGGATTCTTATGATCCCGTTTAATGTGCCCCCCTGCGTGGGTGAAGAAATCGAATATGTAAAGCAGGCCATTGCATCCCACAAGATCTGCGGTGACGGTGCCTTTACCAAGCAGTGCAACGCATGGCTGGAGGAGCGCTTCCATGCCCAGAAGGTGCTGCTGACCACCAGCGGCACCACGGCGCTGGATATGGCCATGCTGCTGTGCGACCTGCAGCCCGGTGATGAGGTCATCCTGCCCAGCTATACCTTCTCCAGCACGGCGACCTCTGCGGTGCTGGCGGGGGCCCGGCTGGTGTTTGTGGACATCCGCCCCGACACGATGAACATTGATGAGACGAAGATCGAACAGGCCATCACCGACAAGACAAAGGTCATCGTGGCGATGCACTACGCCGGTGTTGCCTGCGAGATGGACACGATCATGGAGATCGCGCACCGCCACGGCCTCAAGGTCGTGGAGGATGCGGCGCAGGGCGTCATGAGCAGCTACAAGGGCCGTGCGCTTGGCACCATCGGTGATTTCGGCTGCTACTCCTTCCATGAGACGAAGAACTACTCGATGGGCGAGGGCGGTGCGCTGGTCATCAACAACCCGGCCTACAATGAACGCGCCGAGATCCTGCGCGAAAAAGGCACGAACCGCGCGAAATTCTTCCGCGGTCAGGTCGATAAGTACACATGGGTGGACTTCGGCGACAGCTATCTGCCCAGTGAGCTGAATGCAGCCTACCTGTGGGCGCAGCTGCTCCACGCGGACGAGATCAACAACGACCGCATGAACACATGGAACGCCTACCGCGCCGCCTTCCAGCCGCTGGCCGATGCCGGTAAGGTCGAGCTGCCTGTGATTCCGGCAGACTGTGTACACAATGCGCACATGTTCTACCTCAAGTGCAAGGACCTTGATGAGCGCACGGCACTGATCCGTCACCTGAAAAACAACGATATTCTGGCGGTATTCCACTATATCCCGCTGCACTCCGCCCCGGCAGGCGAGAAGTTCGGCCGCTTTGACGGCACGGATGTCTACACCACCGCCGAGAGCGAGCGCCTTGTCCGCCTGCCCATGTATTACGGCCTGACCGAGTCCGACCGCAAGCAGGTCATCGAAAAAGTTCTGGAATTTTATGCGCAGTAAGCGTATACCGGGCTGGGCGCAGGTGCTGGGCACCGCCGCTGCGGCGCTGGCTTTTCTGCTTGTGTATGAGCTGGCAGTCTACCGCGTACCGCTGCAGCAGATCTTTCTGCCGTGCAGCTATTGGAGTGATGAGGTCATCTACAGCAAGCAGCTGGCCGCTGTGGTGCGCTGTGGTGCGCCGCAGGGATATTTCGGCTTTAATGAATCGCATGCCGCCAGCGGCACCTTTGCCGCATGGGGGCCGGCTGTCTTTTTTGTCTACGCGCTGCCGGGGCTTTTCCTGCGCGGGCAGAATGCTTTTTTGTGGTGCAATCTGCTGTTTGTGGTTGCAGGGTGGACCTTTTTCGCGCGGGCTGCACGGCTGAACGGCAAGCAGCAGGCAGTCTTTGCTGCCGCGCTGGCCGCCTTCAACGCACCGATACGCTATGTGTTCTCCGCCATGCAGGAGCCGCTTCACTATGCGCTTGTGCTGGCGGTGCTGGGCTGCGGTATTCTGGCCCGGCGGGATAAAAGCCGCGCCGCATGGGGTGCGCTCTGCCTGCTTTGTGCCGTCGCCACTTTGGTGCGCCCTTATGAGGCCGTGCTTTGGCTCTACCCATTGGCGCTGGCGTGGCATGACCGGCACCGCATCGCGGTGTGCGTTGCGGGCGGTGCAGTCTCGCTGGGCGGCACACTGGTGCTGATGTCGAAATTTTACGCGCCCTACTTCTTCACGAATGTGGATATGACCCCCGTGCAGGAGCTTCTCCACGGTCACCCGATCGAAGCGCTGAAGGATGTTGTCCATAAGCTGATAGGGGCGCTGCAGACCGTTGGGCAGACGATCCTTACGGATTTTTCCCAGCGCAGCGGCGGATATTATCTGCTGTTCTTTCTGCTGCTCTGCATTGTGCTGGCCTGTCTGGCATGGGATGTCCGGCGGCAGCGCCCTGTGTTCTGGAAGGGGTGCGCCGCTGCGACCTCGGGCATCGTTTTTCTGGCGTTGATGCTGATGTACCGCCCGGGCGAGGGCTCGCGCCATACGCTGATTCTGGATCTGCTGCTGTTGGCAAGCCTTTTGCTGGAGAACCGCCGCCCTGCCGCAGCCACGGCCGCGGTGTCGGTGCTGCTGGCGCTGACCGGTGTGCTCAGTTTGGCCAAGGGCTATGGCCTGCCGCGCTACAGCGAGGTTTGGGACAATGAGGTGCAGCAGGTGCAGGCGGCACTGGAAAAGAGTCAGGCTGCAGTCGATAGCGAGGATCCCTGGGACCATACGGCGGCATATGCCTTTCTGGATGAGGTTCACTGCGGCCTGCTGTACGGCGTACCGGACGGCATGGGAATCCAGTTTGACGAGAACAGCTATCTGGAGAATGCAGCTAATCCGGTCTATGCCCGGTATGTCTTTACAAGCGCGGGCAGCAATACAGCCGCCCGCCTGACTGCAGACGGCTGGTCGGTTTTGTATGAAAGTGAAAAGTGCGTGCTGTATGAGCGCACAAGATAGCAGGATAAAGGACACACTATGGATGTAAAAAATCTCCCGGTTCTGGAGGGCGCAGCTGTCCGGCTGCGGCCCATTGCCGATGCGGACACCGATCTGATCGTGAAATGGCGCAATACGCCGTCGGTCGTGCAGAATTTTATCTTCCGCCAGACCTTCACGCCGGAAATGCACCGCAGCTGGTTGGCTACCAAAGTCGCCACCGGGCGGGTCGTGCAGTATATCATCATCGACAAGGCCGATGATAAGCCCGTTGGGTCGGTCTATTACCGCGATATAGACAACCATAACCGCAGCGCCGAGTACGGTATTTTTATCGGCGAGGAAAGCGCGCGCGGCAAAGGCCTCGGCACCGAGACGGCAAGGCTCTTTACCGATTTTGGCTTTGCCGAATTGCAGCTGCACCGCATCAGTCTGCGTGTGCTGGCGGAAAACACCGCCGCCCGCCGCAGCTATGAAAAGGCCGGCTTTGTGCAGGAGGGCGTTTTCCGCGATATGGAGCTGCTGGACGGCCAATACCGCGATGTAGTGTTTATGGCCCGGCTGGCGGAGAAATAACGATGGGAAATCGACTGCAAAAAATCCAAAAGCTGTTCAAAAAGACCCCCAACGCGCTGTTTTGCCTGTTGGGGGCAGTTGTGTTCCTTGCGGGGGTCTACTTTATCAGCTACCGCACCGCACCGTGGGCGGTCTGGCTGCCCAGCACAATGAATAACGATGAGGCTATCTACAACCGCGAGGTCGTCAGTGTCATCACCCACGGCGGGCCGCAGGGATACTTTGGCTATAATGAGAATACGGCCGACATCGGCCGCTACAGCACTTGGGGGCCGTTTCTGATCTGGGCCTATGCTGTCCCGGCATTTTTCTTCGGGCCCAGTGTCAATGTGGTGTTGTGGTGCAATCTGCTGCTGATCACACTGGGAATCGCATATTACGCCCGCAGTGCGCGGCTGAATGTCTGGCAGTGCCTTGCCCTGTGCGGGGTGCTGCTGGGTGTGCTGCGGCCGCTGCAATCCTCAGTCAGCGGTGCATCGGAGGCCATGCAGTATCTGATGGCCTTTGTCATCGTAGGCTCGGCGGCTGCGGTGCGCCGCACCGGCAAGACCGGCTGGCTGGTCATCGGGGCAGCGGCCTGCGCGCTCGAAACGATTTTTCGCCCCTATGCGCTGCTGTTCTGGGTGTTTCCGCTGACGGCGGTATGGCAGCACAAAAAGCGCCGCTGTGTCTGCCTTGCAGCAGCGGCGGCCTCGTTTGTCCTGTCGATTTTTTCGATGACAAAGATGGCGGCAGCGTATTTCGGCGGCGGCATGGATTTTGCCGGTGTGCAGCTGCTTTTGCAGGGCCACCCGATAGCGGCTGTGCGCTATGAAGGGGAGCGGGCTGTCAGACTGCTGGCTGCAGCGTGGCAGTATGATATTGTGCCTACACTGCAGGGCGATGTGACCTACATCGGCGGCGGTGTGCTGACCTTTTTGGCGGTTGCTCTGGTGGCAGCGGCTTGTCTGGTCTGGGATAAGCGCAGAGGACGCCCCACAGCGCTGAAATCCTGCGCTGCCTTCTGTGCGGGAATTGTGGCGCTGGTGCTGCTGACCATGTACAGCATTGACCCCCGCCATCTGATGCTGCTGGCAATCTTACTGATCGCCGCTTTTGTGGCGGAGGATGCCGCACCAGCAGCGGTCTATATGCCTGTGCTGCTGGTGCTGCTTTTCCCGATGAACTTTTCCCGCGGCAGTCTGCCTGAAATCAACACAGAGATGGCTGCTCAGATGGAAATCGTGGAGCAGGTCCTGCGTGAGGACGCGGCTGACGCGGGAAGCGATCCTTGGAACAGCACCCTGGCCTACACCTACGACGACGGCGTATTCCACGGCTACCTCTACGCCGTGCCGGACGGCATGGGTATTGAGTTTGACAAGAACTCCTACCTGTGGGACGCCGAGAACCCCATCTACTCCCGCTATGTGATGTGCGGCCACGGCACCCGCGTGGAGGAACGCCTGCTGGCCGAAAGCTGGCAGGAGCTTGTCTCCACCGAGGATCTGGTCATCTATAAGCGCAGTTGAACACATCTGGAAGGATAACGAAGCTATGCAGAAAATTTCTTATGTGATCCCCTGCTACCGTTCCCAGCATACGGTGGGGGAGGTGGTGGCGGAGATCACCGCCACCATGAAGACGATGCCGCAGTATGACTATGAGGTCATTCTGGTCAACGATTGCTCGCCCGATGATACCATCGGCACGATCCGTGCGCTGGTGGCCGCGGATGACCATGTGACCGGGGTGGATCTGGCCAAAAACTTCGGGCAGCATGCCGCGCTGATGGCAGGCTTCCACAAATGCAGCGGGGACATCATTGTCTGTCTGGACGATGACGGCCAGACCCCCGCCGATGAGGTGGGCAAGCTGCTGGAGAAGATCGATGCCGGCTACGATGTGGTCTACGCCAGCTACGACACGAAAAGGCAGGCCGGCTGGCGCAACTTTGGCAGTTGGGTCAACAGCAAAATGACCGAGATCATGCTGGGCAAGCCGCCGGAGCTGGTCGTCAACAGCTACTTTGCCGCCCGCCGCTTTGTGGTGGAGGAGATGCTGCGGTATGAGCATTGCTACCCGTATGTGATCGGCCTTGTGCTGCGCTCCACCAAGCATATCTGCAATGTGCCGGTGCATCACCGCGCCCGCGAAGAGGGCAGCTCCGGCTATACGCTGCGGAAGCTGCTGAACCTCTGGATGAACGGCTTTACCTCATTTTCGGTCAAGCCGCTGCGCATCGCCACCTATTTCGGCACGCTGTTTGCAGCAGCGGGCTTTGTGTACCTGATCTATATCGTCATTGACCACTTCACCCGCGGCGCGGCCCCGATGGGCTGGGCGTCCACCACGGCGCTGCTGCTGCTTTTGGGCGGCATGATCCTGGTCGTGCTGGGCATCATCGGCGAGTATGTCGGCCGCATCTATATGTGCGCCAACGCCGCACCGCAGTATGTTGAGCGTGAGGTCATCCGCCATGGGGAGGACAACGCATGAGGCAGCAGGCAAAATGGTTCCTCCTGCTGCATGTCATTTTGGGGGTATATGCGGGCAGCAGTGTGTGCAGCAAGCTGGCGGCGCAGCAGCCGTTTTTGAGCGCGGCGTTCCTTCTGCTGTACGGTTTGATGCTGGCGGCGCTTGTTGCCTATGCCATCGGCTGGCAGCAGGTCATCAAGCATCTGCCGCTGACAACGGCCTACGCCAATAAGGCTGTCACGGTCGTCTGGGGCATATTGCTGGGCATGGCCGTCTTTGGCGAGGCCGTCACCCCGCGGCAGGTCGTGGGGGCCGTCATCATCATTGCAGGCATCGTGCTGTTTGTGCGTGCCGACAACGAAGAGGAGGGCGGCAAATGAATCAGGCACAGCTGCCCTATGTGCTGCTTTACCTGTGCAGCACCTTCCTGTCCTCGGTGTCGCAGGTCTTGCTGAAAAAGGCCGCTATGCGGGAGCATACCTCCCTTGTGGCAGAGTACACCGACTGGCGTGTGATTTTGGGCTACGGCCTCTTTGTGGGGTGTACGCTGCTTACGATGCTGGCATACAAGGGCGTGCCGCTGAACATCGGCCCTGTGCTGGAGGCCACCGGCTATCTCTATGTGACGATCTTCGGCGTGACGATCTTCCATGAAAAGATGAACCCTAAGAAGATCGCGGCGCTGGTCATGATCGTGGCGGGCATTTTAGTGTATGCACTGTAACGGAAAAGCAAAAGCCCTCTCTTTACCATAAACAATAAAGCACCCCCTGCCTGTACGGCAAATACAGGCAGGGGGTGCTTTGCTTTACAACCGCTCCGGCAGGCGTCTGCGTCTTGCGGGGACGCTTTGCAGCGCTGTGGCGGCGTAATCCAGTGTCAGGGCCAGCAGCAGACCAAATACGACATCAATGACGCTGTGCTGCTTGAGCAGCATCGTGGACATTGTGATGGACACGCACAGCACCATGGCGGCCGGGCGCATCCAGCGGCGGCGCGGCGCGTCAAAAATGCTGCTGCGGTAATAGGCCAGCATCAGCGTGACCGAGTTGAAAACATGGATGGACGGGCAGACATTCATCGGCGTATCGCTGCGGTAGATCGCGCGCACAAGCTGGGCAAAAATGTCGCTGCCCGGCACAAAGCGCGGCCGCAGCGCCAGCCCGTTCGGTACGATGGCGTAGAAAAGCAGTGCCATCGTCATGCCGGTGAACAGCGGCAGGCAAAGCCGCCAGAAATCCCCGCGCGGGGCCTTGTGCAGCAGGTAAAACAGGGTGAACGGAATCCACGGGAACCACAGCAGATACGGCACAATGGCATATTTGCAGAAGGGGATCAGATCATCCAGCCGGCAGTGGACCCACAGGTCGGGGGACTGGATCGTGCGCTCCAGCAGCGCGAAAAAGGTCAGATAAAACAGAGCATAGAACGCCATGAACCAGACCGGATGGCGTGAACACCAGTTGCGCATACAGTTTGCATCCTTTCGTTGATGTATCATTATACGCCCCGGGCAGGGCATAAAACAAGCGAAATTCCGCACAAGATATAGCCGGGTTTTCGACAGAATACTGTGCGGCTTTGGCTGCCTGCTTCTGTATACTAATACGAACGAGGGGGAAGTGTTACTGCGCGCAGAATGTGAAAAAGTTGTAAATTGATGGGAAGCAAAAAGGCTTCCCCCAAGGGGGAAGCTGTCACCGAAGGTGACTGATGAGGGGCAGAGCTGCCGGAATCACCTGGTACCGGGTGGCTGAGATAACACGCCCCTCATCCGGCGCTTCGCGCCACCTTCCCCCTCAGGGGAAGGCTAAAAAAGCCCCGCCTTGACGGCGGGGCAAAATTTATGAAATTACTCCCCCAGCGAGGCAGGGTGGTCGGTCGGGGTGTGCGCGCTCTGGTACTGCAGCGCGGCGGCGATGAAGCCCTTGAACAGGGGATGGGCGCGGTTCGGGCGGCTCTTGAACTCGGGGTGGAACTGTGCGCCGAGGTGGAAGTCGCGCCCCGGGATCTCGACCGCCTCGACAAGGCGGCCGTCGGGGCTGGTGCCGGCAATGACAAGGCCCTTCTCCTCAAACTCGGCGCGGAACGCATTGTTGAACTCATAGCGGTGGCGGTGGCGCTCATCAATTTCAGTTGTGCCGTAGCATTCGGCCATTCTGGTGCCGGGGGTGATGGTGCAGGGGTACTTGCCCAGCCGCATCGTGCCGCCCTTCGTCTCAACGCCCTGCTGGTCGGGCATCAGGTCAATGACATTGTGATGGCCCTCGGGGGCAAACTCGCTGGAGTTGGCGTCTGCGTAGCCCAGCACATTGCGGGCGTACTCCATGACCATGATCTGCATACCCAGACAGATGCCGAAGTAGGGGACATGGTTCTCCCGCGCGTACTGGGCAGCCTGAATCATCCCCTCGATGCCGCGGTCGCCGAAGCCGCCGGGAATGATGATGCCGTCCACATCGCCCAGCTCCTCGGCGCAGCAGCTCTGGTCCACCAGATGCTCGCTGTCCACCCACTTGATCTCGACCTTGCTCTCATTCTCAAAGCCGGCGTGGTACAGGCTCTCCATAACGCTGAGGTAGGCATCGTGCAGCTTGACATACTTGCCCACCAGTGCGATGGTGCAGGTCTTGCTGCGGGTGGCAATGCGGCTGATCAGCTCTTTCCACTCGGTCAGGTCGCTCGGCGGGGTCTGCAGGTGCAGCTGGCGGGCCACAACATTGGTAAGCCCTGCGGATTCCAGCATCAGCGGGCACTCGTAAAGGCTCGGCATCGTCAGGTTCTCAATCACGCAGTCGGGGCGCACATTGCAGAACATGCTGATCTTGCGCTTGATGTCATTGCCGACCGGGCCATCGGCACGCAGGACGATGATGTTGGGGCAGATGCCCATGCCCTGCAGCTCCTTGCAGGAGTGCTGGGCCGGCTTGGACTTGTACTCATCGGAGCCGGAAATGTAGGGCACCAGCACGACATGGATGTAGCAGCAGTTCTCGGGGCCCTGCTCCAGCCCGACCTGACGGATGGCCTCCAGAAAGGGCTGGCTCTCGATGTCGCCGGTCGTGCCGCCGATCTCGGTGATGACAACATCAGCCTCGGTGCTTTTGGCAAGGTTGTAGATGTAGCTCTTGATCTCGTTGGTGATGTGGGGGATGATCTGCACGGTCTGGCCCAGATAGGCGCCCTGACGCTCCTTGTTCAGGACATTCCAGTAGACCTTGCCGGTGGTCAGGTTGGAGTATTTGTTCAGGTTTTCATCGGTAAAGCGCTCATAATGGCCGAGGTCGAGGTCGGTCTCGGTGCCGTCGTCCGTCACAAAGACCTCGCCGTGCTGCAGCGGGCTCATCGTGCCCGGGTCCACATTGATATAGGGGTCCAGCTTCTGGCTGGCGACCTTCAGCCCGCGCGTTTTAAGCAGCCGCCCCAGACTGGCCGCCGTGATGCCCTTGCCCAGACCGGAGACAACGCCGCCGGTCACAAAAATATACTTCGTTGCCATAATTCACCCTCCATACCGGGGACGCAGAAACGCCCGCCGTATCCCAAAAAAATTCCTTTCCATTATACATCGGAAAAAATCGTTTTTGCAATAAGGCGGGCGTAATTTTTAATTTTTGTTAAAAAATAATGGCGCAGACTTTAGATTCTTCAGCTTCGGTGGGTGTACTTGAGGATCTCGCGCATCAGGATCCGCATGTCGAGCGGCTTGCCGACATGGCTGTTCATGCCGGACTCGAGGCAGGCGCGCACATCATCGGCAAAGACATTGGCTGTCATTGCAATGATCGGCGTGCCCTCATCGGGGCCAACGCCCTCAAAGGCGCGGATGCAGCGGGTGGCCTCAAGGCCGTTCATCTCGGGCATCATGACATCCATCAGGACGGCATCGTAGGTGTGGGGCGCGGCGTGCTGGATGGCATCGACCGCCTCGCGGCCGTTGGTCACGGCCGTCACCTCGGCGCCCTCTGCCTCCAGCAGGGTCACAGCAATCTCGCTGTTCAGCTCATTGTCCTCGGCCAGCAGCAGGTGCAGCCACGCAAGGGTCGGCGTCTCCTCCTGCTTGGCGGGCTGCTGCGCGGCCACAGGGTGGGGCGTGGGGTCCACCGGCAGCGACAGCCGCACGATGAAGGTCGAGCCCTTGCCGGGCTCACTCTCGACATCGAGCGAGCCGTGCATCTGGTCAACAAGCTTCTTCGTGATGGCCATGCCGAGGCCTGTGCCCTTGTAGTGGGTGCGGCTTGAGCGCTGCTCCTGCGTAAAGGGCTCAAAGATATGCTGCAGAAATTCCTCGCTCATGCCGATGCCGTTGTCCGTGATCTCCATGCGCAGATGAACAAGGCCCTCCTCATACAGGGTCTCCTTGGCGCAGAAGCGGATCGTGCCGCCGTCCGGTGTGTACTTGACGGCGTTGGAGAGGATATTGATCAGCACCTGCCGGACATGCAGCTCACTGCCGACGAGATAGGGGTGCCAGAACGGGCCGATCTGCTTGGTGAAGGTAAGCTTGCGCTCAATGATCTGCCCCTCCACGATGTCGCAGCAGGCCTGCAGCAGCACGCGCAGATCAAAGGGATTGTTGAGCAGCTTCATGCTGCCGGACTCGATCTTGGACATGTCCAGCACATCGTTGACGAGCGACAGCAGGTGGGAGGCTGCGCCCCGCATCTTGGTAAGGCAGTCCCTGACGCGGGCCTGATCCTCAAAGTTTTCCTCGGCAATATCCAGCATGCCCATGATGCCGTTGATGGGGGTGCGGATGTCGTGGGACATGTTGGACAAAAACTCGGTCTTGGCGGCGCTGGCCTCCTCAGCACGGTGCAGGGCAGCCTCGGTCAAATCGCGGAAGCGGCGCGCGCGCATCGAAAGCACCACGCAGACATTGGTGATGATCACGCAGAGCACGATGAGCACCACAAAGAGGGGATACTGGTAGGTCAGGCGCACCAGCGAGAATTCCTGCCGGCCCAGATTGATATACTTATTGGTCAGCGCCACGACATCGGCACGGGTCAGGCTGTCCACGCTCTTGTTCAGCACGCTGAGCAGAAGTACATCATAGTCAGCGCGCACGCCGATGCAGAAGCTGCGGCGCTCATCGCTGAGCATCGCGCGCAGCTCGTTATACTTATCGTCAAAGACGGCGCGCTCGGCCTGATAGGTGTAGGTGTAGCAGGCGTCCGCATCGCCGCTGCGCACAGCCGCCAGACAGTCGTCAAAGGAATCTGCGTATTTTACATTTGAAATATCCTGCAGGCCCGGCAGCTCAAGCGAATCGGAGTTGAAATTGTCGGGCACGACCGCCTTGCTCAGTCCGCCGCTGTGGCTGCGCAGCATGACCCATGAAAACTCCGCCGAAAGGTAGGAATTTGTCAGCTGGTAGCCGTAATCCTCCGCCGTGGAGTAATCATCGGAGAAATCTATGACGAAATCAGCACCGCTGCTATCAAGCATCGTGCGGTATTCGCTGCGGCTGGTCGGTGCCAAAAAGCTGTAGTGCAGCTGGGCGCGGTCCGCCACGAGCTTAAAGAGGTCTACCATGATGCCGGTCGGGCAGCCGTCCTCGTCCAGATAGGAGTAGGGGTAGCGGTCCGGGTTGACCAGAACCTGAAAGATGGTGCCGTTTGCGTTGTGGGTGGTGATGTAGTTTTCCTCAGCGGCGGTCAGGTAGAGCTTGTTGCTGGAGTGGATGTTCTTGTTGTACTTGTCAAACAGGGTCGTGCGCCAGGTGGGGTCATCGCGGTCCATCTTGGCCAGTGCGTCATTGACCAGCTGCAGGGTGGCGCTGTCATCCTTGCGCACGGCAATGTAGCAGTCCTGCAGGTCAAAGGTGTCGATGATCCACTCGTTGTTGGTTTTGCGCAGCCGGTTGGAAACGGCCGCTGTGATCACCCCGGTGCGCAGCGCCAGCGAAAGCTCCTCGTCCGTGTCGAAGTAGATCGGCGTGTAGGTAAAGCCGTGCTCCTCGGCGTAATGGATAAAGCTCTGGTTGCGGCCGTTGCCGCGGCGGCTCATGCCGACGATCATGCCGTCGTAGGTTTCGTAGTCGCCCGCAACGATGCTGCGGTTGCCGGCCTTGACGGTCAGCATTGTGGCCAGATTGGAGATCGGCTCGCTGGAGAAGGCAAAGCGCTCGGCGCGCTCCGGCGTCTTGCGCAGCGTGGGCAGCAGGTCGATCTCGCCACGCTCCAGCATGTCAGCGGCCTCGTTGGCATTACAGTCGTAGGCCACATACTCAAACTTTACATTCTCATACTGGGCGATCCGCTGCAGTACCTCGTAGGAATAGCCGCTGCGGTGGCCGTCCTTATCCATGACATGGTAGCCCGTGTAGGCGTAAAAGCCTACGCGCAGGGTGCGCTGGGGGGTGTCATTGCTGCCCGCCGCGCTGGCGGGCATGGCAAAGCCCAGTAGTGCGGCCAGCAGCATACTGGCAAGCAGCAGGCAGCAGACCGCGCGCCGCAGGGCGGGAAAGCTCTCCTTTTTATTATACATGGCAGGAGCACTCCGGTTTCCTGTGCGGCGGCAGAGGCACCGCACATAGTATTCTGCAGGACCGGCCTGCAAGTGGGTGCTTTACAGTTCCCGGACCGCCGCCAGCACTTCCTCATGGGCGGCAAGGACGGGTGGCCAGAGGCTTGCATCCTCCAGCGGCTTGGGGCCGCGCACCGCATCGCAGAGGGCGGCGGCGGCCTTGTACAGGCGGTCCATGCCGAGGTTCTGGGCCACGCCCTTGAGGGTGTGGCTGGCACGGAAAGCCAGCTCCCAGTCCTGCGCGTCCAGCGCAGCCCGCAGCTGCTCAAAGCTGGGGTCGCCGGGGTATTTCAGAACAAATTTTTTGATGAGTGCCTCGCTGGGCAGGCGGCTGAGGGTGGCGCTGTAATCGCCGCCGACACGGGCATAAAATTCCTGTAATGTCATGGTAAATCACCTTTCTGACAATGAAATCATTTTTCCTCAGTATATTGGCGGAGCAGGCAGCAGTTTCTTGTCTGCTTGGCATCGTGCAGCAGTGTCTCGGCCTGTACAATGGCCGGCTCGATCGGGCAGGCGCCGTACACGCCGCCGAGAGAGACCGTCAGGCGCAGGTCGGGGTAGTCGGTCAGCCGGATCGACTCGACCGAGGCGCGGATCTCCTCCGCCCGCTGTGCAAAGATATGCGGCGAGATATGGGGGAACAGCAGCAGGAACTCGTCATCACCGTAGCGCACCAGCGCATCGCTGCTGCTGCGCACACAGGCCGAGACCGCACCCACCACGGTGCGGATCGCAATGTCGCCGGCCTGACGGCCGTAGGTCTCGTTGATTGTGCCGAAATGGTCGAGGTCAAGCAGCAGGACGCCGTCCGCCTCCATCTGCTGCAGCAGATGGCTCTCAAAAAAGCTGCGGTTGTAGGCGTGGGTCAGCACATCGCGGGAAAGCTCGCGGTGGTAGTCGCAAAGCTCCTCAACGGGGGCTGCCTGCCCCACTGCGCCCAGATAGAAGGGGGGATCGTTCTCACTCCAGATGCTGCGCAGGGCGATGCGGTGCCAGCGCAGCTCGCCGTCAACGGGCAGCAGCATCGAAAGCTCGGTGTTGGGGTGGGCACTGGTGGTCGCGCGCAGCGCTTTCTGGATGCGGCGGATACCCTCCCGCGTGAAGGCGGATTTGTCGATGTCCTCGGGCAGATGCAGCTCGGCAGGGACCTTCATATGCTCGACCGCCCACGGCGAAAAGTGGACCAGGCCCGTGGTATCGTTGTATTCCATTTGGATGCAGCGGGCGTTTTTGACAAAAAAGTCCGCTTTGGCACGCAGCACCGACAGCACGCGGAGAATGCGGTCCTGCCCGGGCAGCGCGTTCTCCTCCAGCAGCGTCTCCGAGAGGTGCTGCGCCTCGGCAAGGGTGTTGCGGGGGGCATCGGCTGCGGCGGAGGTACTCAGCTCGGCCTGCAGGCGCGGCGCGGCCTCCTGCAGGCACTGCAGCAGCAGCGGGTTGAAGGCACCGCACTCGCCGTTCAGGATCATCTGTATGGCGGTGTCATGGCTGTAGGCCTTTTTGTAGCAGCGCTCACTCGTCAGCGCGTCATAGACATCGGCCATCGCCACGACCTGCGCGGCAATGGGGATCTGCTCCCCCCTCAGCCCGTCCGGGTAGCCGCGCCCGTCATACCGCTCGTGGTGCCAGCGGCAGATGGCGTAGGCCGTCTTGACCAGATCGCTCTCCTGCTGGAAGGGCAGCTTGTCGAGGATCTCCGCACCGATCGTGGTGTGGGTCTTCATCGTGTCAAATTCTTCCTTCGTCAGCTTGCCGGGCTTGTTCAGGATGGATTCGGGAATGTTGATCTTGCCGATGTCGTGCAGTGCGGACGCCGTGCTGATCAGCGATATATCGGCGGAGGTCAGCTTGTAGCGGTCGGTCTGCTGTACCAGCGTGTGCAGCAGGATTTCGGTTGCAGTCTGGATGTGCAGCACATGCAGGCCGCTCTCGCCGTTGCGGAATTCCACGATATGGCTCAGGATGTTGATCATCGTGGAGTTGCTTTTTTCTTTTTCGTAGACCTGCTCGGCCACCAGCTGAACCAGCCGCTTCTGCTTGGCAGAAAGCATCAGGGTGTTGATAACGCGGCGGCGGACCACGGCGGTGTCAAACGGGCGGCTGATATAGTCGCTTGCGCCGAGGTCATAGGCGCGCTCCACAAAGCTGGACGCATTCTCGGCAGAGATCATGATGACGGGAATATCGTCGATCCAGTGACATTTCTTCATCATGGCCAGCACTTCAAAGCCGTCCATCTCGGGCATCATGATGTCAAGCAGCAGCAGGTCGATATTCTCGTCCGACTGCATGACCGACACGGCCTGCAGGCCGTTCTCCGCCTCCAGAATGTCATAACCGTCACCCAGCATCTCTGTCAGTATGGCGCGGTTCATGGCGGAATCGTCCGCAATCAGGATCCTCTGTTTCGCTTCACGCATGCTCTCACCTGTGCCCTTACAAAATTTAACCTGCACGGGGAAGGGGGCGCAGACCCCCATACTGTCTATATTATAGTATATGGCTACCGTTAAAAGCAACAGATTTGTGCAAAATAGTCGAAAATAGTCGAAAAAACCGGGCAGCCCCCACGGCGGGTAGGCTGCCCGGTATAACGCAACACAGCAGCAAGCCCACGGAGGGCTTGCGGGTCAGTTTCTTTTTCTGCCCGGTACGATGGCGGCCGCCATGCTGACAGCGGCTGCCGCCAGAGCGGGGTAAAGCACCAGACAGAATGCCTGATACCAGCTTGGCACAAAATACTGCCAGAAGTGCGGCAGCGTGTCAGCGGCGTTCAGCGTGATGCTGCTCATCGTCAGGGTCACGGTCTTGTTTTCCTCCGGGCTGCAGGGGTCGAGGCGCAGCGCGGCCAGACTGGTGCGGGGCAGCGTGTAGATGTACCGTCCTTCGCCCACACTCCGGGGGAACACCCGGCGGTCGGCAGAGTAATCCTCGCCGACTTTTGTTGTGTAGTACAGGCACAATTCCCGCGCTTCTCCGTCAAACTGCGCGGTGTAGCTGATGGTGCGCACCACGCGGTCACCGACATTTTCCAGAATCATCTGCGGGTCGCCGTCCACGGTGGTCAGCGTGCCGTCCTCGTTTGGGGTCAGCCCCACCAGCTGCCAGTCGGTCGCAGCCATTGTCTCCTCGGTCAGGCGGCCCTGCGCACGGGCCAGACTGTCACTGCCAAGGTGGAACGCCCCCAGCACGACCCAGACGGCCAGCGCCGCCAGATAGGCGGTCAGCGGCAGCGCACCGCGCCGCCCAAACCATTTCTGCAAGGCTTTCATCGGGCGCTCACCTCCATCTGCATCGGGGCAAAGCCCGCATCGGTCACGCGGTAGAGCAGCGTCTCGCCGCTCTGCGCCGCCGCCAGCTTGTCGGTGAACAAATCGGCGTAGCTTTGCACAAAAATATCATCCAGCGTCTGGATATACAGCACCGTGCAGCCGTTGCCGCGCACGATGCCGTCCAGCTCCTCTGCCGTAAAACCGTGGTAGTAGGTGTTTTTTACGCCCTCGCTGGGCTGCAATTCGGGCAGACCCAGCTCGCCGCCGCCGCCGATCATCTTGGTTTCGCCGGTGTAGGGGTCCGTGGTCACGGTGCCGGAATAGTCCACCAAAATCGGGTAGAAATCAAACACGGCGCTGAACCAGCCCTCGCCGTTGTCACCCTGCCCGACATAAAAGACGCGGTCATCGGGGGCAAGATAGCTGCACACCAGCTCGGCCTCGGCACGCTCGGCGCGGCGGTCGGTGAACTCGCTGTCCGCAAAGCCCAGCACGCTCAGCTGCGGCAAAATCAGCTGGCTCTGGCGGAACAGCATTCCGCAGGCCAGCGCCAGCACAAACAGCTCAAACGCGGGCGCAGTCTCGCGGCGGGTCGCAGCAAAAACCGCTGTCGGGCCGTCGGCCCCGCCCTTGACTGTGATCTGCGGCAGCAGCGCCACCGACAGACACCCCAGCGCCAGAATGAACCAGCCGATGTAATAGCTGTAAATGTAGCGGTTGTAGTCGGTCAGCTGCTCGGCCTGAAAGGTCTTGAAGATAAAGCCGTAGCTCAGCGCCAGCATGAGGTTGTAGCCCAAAAAGCAGACGCCGGACAGCGCACCGATGACCGCAATGCGCGCCTTGAGCCGCCGCGATGCTGCCGCCAGAATCGCCACGACAAACACGATGGCAATCAGCGCGACCACATTGCGGCCCTGCCCGATCATGCTCAGCTTGCCGTCACTCGTCCAGAACTGGTGGCCCATGTCGGCCATCGCAGTGCGGAACTGGGCCTCGCGCTCGGCGTAAAAGCCCTCGACCGGCTGGCCCAGCAGGATCTTGATGCCGTTGACAACGACCGCAGACAGCGGGGCGCTCGTCTCGCCGACGCCGGAATCACTGGCGCTGCGGCTGACGAGCCAGCCGAC
The DNA here is from genome assembly GCA_025757985.1 of Oscillospiraceae bacterium. Lineage (NCBI taxonomy): Bacteria > Bacillati > Bacillota > Clostridia > Eubacteriales > Oscillospiraceae > Oscillospiraceae bacterium. The sequence goes on along the minus strand of CP107210.1, from coordinate 1,946,730 downwards.
ATAGCGGACATTCCACAGATAGTAAATTGCCATCGGTGCGGCAAAACAGGCCAGGCTGAACCCGGTGCGGGGGAGCAGACCGGCCTTGAAATCGCCGTCATCGGCAAACAGCCACTCGTCCACAGCCACCAGCCCCGCCGCCACCAGTGCCAATACAAAGGTATTGGCCTTCAGGTTGGCAGACAGCGCCAGAATCGGCAGCACGGCCCATTTGGGGGCTGAATTTTGGCGCAGCGCCAGCCATGCGGCCACCGCCCCGCCGAACACAAGGCCCGCGGGCACATCGCCGTAGCTGGTCATGTAGGTGGTCGTTAAATAAATGGTGTGGTTGTAGTTCGTGAAGAAGAACGGCACGCACCACAGCACAGCGGCCATCGGCACGGCCACGCGCCACCTGCTGCGCGGGATAGCCCCCACAACAGCGGCAAAAACGGAAAAATACAAAATGTCATAACCGACATAAATTTTCCAATCTGCATAATCGCCGAAAAACTGGAAGAAATACGAGAGCAAGGGCAGGCCGGGGTTCTGGGTCGCAGCCCACGGTGTGCCCAGTTCGGCGGTCGCGTACAGGTCGTTATTGACCTTGGTGATCTTGACAGCGGTGGCCCAAAGGCTCAGCTCGTCAAAATCGGCCGCCATCGGCTGGCGCACAAAAAAGTAGACGGTAAACGCCAGCGCCATGCCCCAGAACAACACACTGCCCGGTGTGAACAGCATCTGCAGCGCATCTGTGTGTTTTTTGCGGGTGAGCAGCACCCAAACGCCGCCCGCCAGACACAGCGCGTACACCGCCCATGCGGCGGGGTACAGCACGCCCGCCATTGCGGCCAGCGTCAGCACCGCCACAATCAGCGACAGCGCCGTCAGCGGTGCGACCGCCGCCGGGACGCGGCATTTCAGCGTAAGCACCGCGCAGCCGCAGAACAACGCCGCCACGGCGAAAAGTACGCAGAGTAGTTCCATAGGGTAGACTCCTTCATATGGGTTGACTGTAGGGGCCGATGCCTGCATCGGCCCGCGGGGCGTCGAGGACGCCGCCCCCTACAAATGTGCAGGAATGTAGGGGCCGCACATGTGCGGCCCGCAGCTTTCCCGCAAAAGCGATTTTGCCTTTTGGCTGCGGGCCGGGCATGCCCGGCCCCTACGGTGTGCTTTATTTTTTCCTTATAAAAAGGGAAATGAAGGCGGCGGCGATACAGGGCCCAAACGCCAGCACCAGCCACCAGCCGGCGGAGGGTACAAACCGCAGATACCACGGCCGCGCGGGGTTCAGCTCGATGCCGGTGAACAGGGTCGGCACGCCGCCCACACTGTCGGGGTCGATGCGCAGCCCCGTCACCCACTTGCCGCCCAAATCAAAGGTGTAGACGCCGGGGGCTGTCACCCGGGCAAAGACCTTCTGCGCCTCGGTGTAGTCGGTCTGGCCGGGTTTCAGGTAATACAGCGCCACGCCGCCCGGGGGCAGCCGGTGCGCCGCGTCCAAAACCACGGTTTCGATATACCCCTGCCCCTGCCAGTAGATGCGGGGATCGCTGTCGGTCGAAAGATACCACGCAGGGTCATCGTCCGGCGGTGTCCACCACTCGTTGGAGGAATAGGGCGCAAAGCTCTCGGTCACAAGGTCCGCAGCGTCCAGATGCGTCTGCGGCATCTTGCCCTGCAGCTGGTAGTTCAGCATCACGCCGCAGCCGACAAGGCAACGCACCACCCAGAACACAGCCGCCAGCAGATAGGCCAGCACCAGCAGCTGCCGTGCCTTGAAAAGCGGTTTTTTCATTTACGCCACCCCGCTTTCTGCCACGGCCGCCAGTGTAAACGGTACGGCGGCGTCCGCGCCCTCAAAATGGTAGAGGGTCGCGGGCATGTCGTTCGTCAGGCCGCCCTCAAACAGGGGGCTGAACTCCCGCTGCAGGTAGTCGTCGGCCCGGTCGATCAGGATATAATCGCAGTCCTTCTCGGCCATGTAGGCCACCAGCGTGTCCGGCACGCAGACGGCCTTGTAGTCGTACAGCGTCCAGTTTTCGCTCTCGACCAGATTCATAAAATCACTGTCCCAGCGGTCCTTTGTCTCGCCCAGACGGCCGTAAAAGCCGCCGAAGCCGTTCACGACCTGTGCGGTCAGCTCATAGCGGTAATAGTACCATCGCGTGGCATCGTCGCCCTGACTGATGACCAGTACCCGGTCAGGCCAGTCCAGCACGGTATTCATCGTGTTTGCGCGGCTTTGTACATCGGCGCGCAGCGTGTACAGGCTGTCGGCCCCGGTCCAGAACCCCGCAGCCGGGATGCCGCGCCAGCAGAACACGGCAAGGATCACCGCCGCAGCGCCGCCCAGCGCAAGGCGGCCCAGCCGCTGCCGCGCGCCGTTTGCCAGCAGGCAGAGCATCGCCAGCATCCACGCCTGATAGTAGGGGGCAAGATAACGGTCGTAATCCTTGAGCATCAGCCCCTCAAGGTCGGAAAAGTTGTAGCAGTAGAGGATCAGGTGAAACAGATACAGCGCCGCAAAGCAGAACGCAAACCCAAGGTGGGCCGCAAGCACCCGGCGGCGGGCCGGGCCTTTTTCCGCAGCCAGCCACGCGGCAGCGGCCACCATCGTGATAGCCGCCACGGCAATGACGCCGCCGCCCAACAGGCAGATGCGCCGGGTGAAGAACGCGCTGCCCATGGCGGTCATGATCTGGGCAAATTTCTCGGTACGGCCGATGCCCAGCAGCTGCTTGACGCCGCCCACGAGGACCGCGCCGTAGCTCAGCCCCTCACTGCCAACGCTGGCAGCGGTGTCTGCCGTGGGGGTGACGGCTGCCGTATAGCGGCCCCAGCTTAAAAACGCCGCCAGCACAACAACGGCCAGCGCACCGGCCTGAAGCAGGGCTTTCGGGAAGGCTTTTTTGATGGGCGCATCCGCCGCAAACAGCAGGTCCAGCCCGATCAAAAAAGCCGCGATCAGCCCGTAGGCAAAGCAGATGTCTTTGGTCAGGGTCAGCACGGCCAGCGGCAGCGCGACCAGCCAATAGGCGTGTTTATGACGACCCACCGCAAAATAAAGGCAGAGCGTGCCGCCGAAAAGCATTGCCAGCGGCAGGTCGGCCATCGCGTTGACATACTGCACGGCGTAGCTGCCCGCAGCCGTGGCCGAAAAGAAGTACGGCAGCAAAAAACCGGCGGCAAACACCAGAATGCCCTCGGCCCATTTCAGGCGCGGCAGCGCGGCGGCAGCGGCCAGGCAGGCCAGCGCCAGTGTGTCGATGGCGGCCAGACACGCCCACTCAGCCCAAAGGCCGAACGGCTGGAACAGGAAGGCGAGCAGGCTCGTGGCAGGGTAGGTAAAGCTGGCCTTCAGGTTGACGGGGTCGGCTACATAAAACGCGCCGCGCTCCACGACCATCTTGGGGGCAAGGCCCCATGCCGTGAACTCGTCCCACTGGGTAAACATCGGCTCTTGCACGCAGAACAGCACCCAGATAAACGCAGCACCGCCCAAAAACAGGGTGAAGCCCGGCGTACACAGGGCGTTTTGCCACGCTTTGAGCACCCCGGCGGGGCGCAGCTGCACAAGGCCCAGCACCCATACGGCGGCCAGTGCCAGCAGCACCAACACCGCCCCGGCCCGCAGGATGCCCGCAATGCCGCAGAGATACAGCACAACGACCGCGCCGCTCAACACCGGCAGCGGCAGCAGGGCGGGGGAAAGACCGGATTTTTCGCCCAATATCGCGCAAGCACCGCAGAGCAGAAGCAAAAGCGCAAGGGCATAGAGAAGATGCAGCATGGGAGCCTCCTTTCCTGTAATGCCTTCCCCCCTTGGGGGAAGGTGGCCGAAGGCCGGATGAGGGGCGAAGTCCCCGTGATAACCCTTACATGGGCTATAGAGGCACCGCTGCCCCTCATCAGTCGCCTTCGGCGACAGCTTCCCCCAAGGGGGAAGCCCTTTTACTTATAAATCGTGTACACCGGCCCCACAAAGTAGTGCTGGAACAAGAGCACCGCCCCTGCAAAGGCGTACCACCCGCACAGGGGCACGGCCAGCGCGGCGGCCTTTTCTGCGGTCAAGCGCGGGGCAAGCGCACGGCGGGCCAGTGCGGCAGCAGCTACCACAACCAGCAGCCAGACCGGCAGGAAATACCGCGTCTGCAGCCCTACGATGCGCACCATGGCCACCGGCGTGTAGGTGATATACATCGCCGTCATCGCGCCCACCGCATAAACCAGCCCGAACACGCCCAGCCAGCCGGTGCGGCGGCGGCCCAGTGCATCCGCAGCGGGTGTGCAGAGCATTGCGGCCAGCAGCAGCACCAGCGGTGCGGTCAGGCTGATAAACGCCACGGGCATATCCTTCCAGCCGAACAGACCCAGCTGGCCGATAAAACCGTCGTTCTCATACAGTGTGCCCAGCAAAACCGCGATGTAACGCAGCGGATTCTTCAAAACAAACAAAAGCTGCGCGCCGCCGTTGACGGCTGCGCCGCCCTGCCGGGCAATCGCGCCGTAGTTGTGGCGCAAAAGCGTGCCGTACTGCTCCACACCGAAGGTCAGCGCCAGCGCACCCGCCGCCGTCAGCACGGCGTACACGGCGCGGCTGAACCGCACTTTCCACTCGGATCTGCGCACCACAAAGGGCAGCACGACCCACAAAAGATTGATGTAGGGCTTGGTGCCGTTGGCAAATACGCAGGCCAGCGCATACCACAGCGCCGTGCGGTCGTCCCACTCGGCGCAGGTCAGCAGCGCCAGCATGAGATAATAGCAGCCCAGCAGCGTTGCGTCATAACTTAACGATGCCCCCATGTAGAGCGACATCGGCAGCAGCATTATACACAAAAAAGCAGGCTTGCACTTGTGCGCAGTGCGCAGCGCCGCATAGCACATCGCCGCGTAGGCCAGCAGGTTCACGAGCCGCCCGCCGTACAGGCAGCCCAGCGCACCAAATCCCAGCAGCCGCGCCAGCGCCATGCCCAGTGCCCCGGGCAAAAACGGCAAAATCAAAAAGCTGATGGGCTCAGTTACGGAATCTGCCGCAGAATCGCGGCTTTCCCAGTTGAGATACTGCGTAAAGCTGTCCCAGATGCTCTCGACCCGGCCGTCCTTGCCGTATTGCTTCAGCGCATAGCCTGCTGTGTTGTAGGCCTGCTCGGCATGGGTGTCGGGGTCGGTGCCGACACCGGCCGAGGTGTGGGCATTGACCCACGCGCCGGGGAAAGCTGCGACCAGCTCGTCCACATCCATCGGATAGCCGCGCGCGGCGTCAAAGTCAAAGCGGCCCATCGAGATCGCGTAGGTGCGCAGGTAATGGTCTGTCTCATCGGGGGTCTGCAGCGGCGGGTTTGCAAAGGCAAACAGTATGCCGCACAGCAAAATGCAGGCGGCGCCCCGTTTGGCAAAGTCCCTGCCCCGGCGCAGCAGCAGCGCCGCCGCACCCGCCAGCACAGCCAACCCTACACAAAAGCCGGTTACGGCCAGCGGTGCAAGGCCCCGGGCGTCCAGCCCGTAAAATACGCGCCAGTAGTAGCTGGCCACGATGCCCAGCGCGGCGCACAGCACCAACACGAAAGCCCACCGGGCGGCGGGATGCTGCACGGTGGGTGAAAGTGACTTTTTCTTGGAAACTTTTGACATAAACTTAGATTCTGGTAGGGGCGGGGCATGCCTCGCCCGGCTGTTTGCCGCATCGCAAAGTGTCCGGTGCGGCAAGGTCAGGGGTCGGGCATGCCCGACCCCTACATTACAGGATATACTGCCCGACCTTGTACTGGTCCAGATTGCCGCGCAGGAACTCGATGGTCGCGGCAAGGCCCTGCTCAAAGGTGTACTGCGGCTTCCAGCCGGTCAGCTCGCGTAGCTTGGTGGAATCGCCCAGCAGGCGGTTGACTTCGCTCTTTTCGGGGCGCAGGCGCTCTGCCTCGCAGACGATCTTGGCGTTGGGGTTGATCTGGGCGATCAGCTCGTTGGCCAGATCGCCGATGGAATGCTCCACGCCGGTGGCAATGTTCAGCTCCTGCCCGATGGCGGCATCGCAGTCGGCAATCGTCATAAAGCCGTTGGCCGTGTCCTTGACATAGTTGAAGTCGCGGGTCGGGGTCAGGCTGCCGAGCTTGATCTCGGTCTGGCCGGCCAGCAGCTGGGTGATGATGGTCGGGATGATGGCGCGCCCGCTCTGGCGCGGGCCGTAGGTGTTGAAGGGCCGCACGATGGTCACGGGCAGGTCAAAGCTGCGGTAGAAGCTCTCGGCCAGACGGTCGGCACCGATCTTGGTGGCAGAGTAGGGGCTTTGCCCCTGGAAGGGATGCTTCTCGTCGATGGGCACATACTGTGCCGTGCCGTAGACCTCGCTGGTGGAGGTGACGAGTACGCGCTGGGTGTCCAGCTCACGCGCGGCGTTCAGCACATTCAGCGTGCCCTTGATGTTGGTGTCCACATAGCTGTCCGGGCTGTGGTAGGAGAAGGGGATCGCAATGAGAGCGGCAAGGTGGAACACCCGCTCCTGCCCGCGCATGGCGGTGCGCACGCCGTTGGGGTCGCGCACATCACCCATGAAAATGTCGATTTCCTTGCGGATCTCCGGCGGCAGGGTGTCGATCCAGCCCAGCGAGCCGAAGGAATTGTACAGGCAGAATGCGCGGACCTTTTCGCCGCGCTTGACGAGTTCTTCGGTCAGATGGCTGCCAATAAAGCCGTCTGCACCGGTGACCATAACGGAATGTGCCATTGTATGCTCCTTTATTCAAGGGGACAGTGCCCCATACTTCATTTTATTACAAAACAGTATAACCGATTTCGGGAAAGATTTCAACTGTAAGTTACGAATAGTGAATGGGCGGTTGCGTGGAAAGCCCCTCAGGCCTCGCAGGCTCGGCCAGCTCCCCGCACAGCGGGGCGCCTTTTCTCGCGGGCTTCGCCCGCGCAAACGGCCTCCCCTCTCAGGGGAGGTGGGCGAGCGTCAGCGATGGCCGGAAGGGCTCTGGCCGTGCCCGGTACAGCGCATCATTCAAAATTTGCGGCAAAAAAATCCCTACAACCCTATTGACATGCGGTAAATTCCGTGTTACGATATAGTCAACCTACAAAGCACATAGGTTTATCACGAAAAAGAGGAGGTGCAAAGCACAATGGCTCATGTCTTCGGCAGTCTGCTGCGTCAGAATTTCCGCTGCGGCCGAATGCCCATCTCCCGGGCGGCAGCAGTCTGGGCGCGGGGCATTGCTTTGCATTGTCTGTAAAATTTCGCGCCGCACTGTATATTCTGCCCGGGAGTTGCGCCAAGCAGCCCCCGGCTTTTCTTTTATACAAAATCAAACAGAATAAAAACAGAAATGAGGATTCTATCATGAGCGAGCGTAAACTGCACTTTGAGACCCTTCAGCTGCATGTCGGCCAGGAGCAGGCCGATCCCGTCACCGATTCCCGCGCGGTGCCGATCTACCAGACCACCTCCTATGTGTTCCCCAATTCCCAGAATGCCGCTGACCGCTTTGCCCTGAGGGCCGAGGGCAACATCTACGGCCGCCTGACCAACTCCACCGAGGATGTTTTTGAAAAGCGCATCGCGGCTCTGGAGGGCGGCGTTGCCGCGCTGGCCGTTGCCTCCGGCGCCGCTGCCATCGACTACACCCTTCAGGCACTGGCCCAGAACGGCGGGCACATTGTGGCGCAAAAAACCATCTACGGCGGCACCTCCAACCTGCTGGCCCACACACTGCCCGCGTTCGGTGTGCAGACGACCTTTGTCAACGCCCATGATCTGGCCGAGGTCGAGGCTGCCATTCAGGACAACACCCGCGCTGTCTATATTGAAACGCTTGGCAACCCCAACGCCGACATCCCCGACATTGACGCCATTGCCGCTATCGCCCACAAGCACAGCATTCCGCTTGTCATCGACAACACCTTCGGCACGCCCTACCTGATCCGCCCGATCGAGCATGGGGCCGACATCGTTGTCCATTCTGCCACCAAGTTCATCGGCGGCCACGGCACCTCTCTGGGCGGCATCATCGTTGACTCCGGCAAGTTCGACTGGAAGGCCAGCGGCAAATTCCCCGCCTTCTCGGAGCCGAACCCCAGCTACCACGGCGTCTGCTTTGCCGAGGCTGCCGGCCCTGCCGCCTTTGTGACCTATGTGCGCGCCGTGATCCTGCGCGATCTGGGCGGCTGCATCAGCCCGTTCAACGCATGGGTGCTGCTGCAGGGTACCGAGACGCTCTCCCTGCGTCTGGACCGCCACAATGAGAACACCAAAAAGGTTGTCGAGTTCCTGACCCACCACCCCAAGGTGGAGAAGGTCAACCACCCCAGCCTGCCCGACCACCCCGACCACGCCCTGTATGAGAAGTACTTCCCCAACGGAGGCGCGTCGATCTTCACCTTCAACATCAAGGGCGGCCAGAAGGAGGCCTTCGAGTTCATCGATCATCTGCAGATCTTCTCTCTGCTGGCCAATGTCGCCGATGTCAAGAGCCTTGTAATCCACCCGGCCACCACGACCCACGGCCAACTCTCCGATGCGGAGCTTGCCGATGTAGGCATCGGCCGCAACACGATCCGCCTGTCCATCGGCACTGAGCATGTCGATGACATCATCGCCGATCTCGATCAGGCGCTGAACGCAGTCGAGTGATGCCGCTGCGCCGCTAAATAATAAGACCCGGCCGCCGCCCGTGGGTTGCAAGCCCCATGGGCGGCGGGCTTTGTTTACGCAGAGAGCCTTCCCCCTAGGGGGAAGGCTTGGGGCTTGCACCGCGTCAATGTTTGTTGTATCATTTATATACAAATTCTCCCGCAAAGGAGCTATCCTCATGCCCCATATTATCGAAATCACAGATTTAAACGCCCCCGAGCTGGCGGTATATACCAAGCTGACCGAATCCCAGCTGCGCAATAAGCTGGAGCCGGAAAAGGGCATCTTCATCGCTGAAAGCCCCAAGGTCATCGGCACGGCGCTGGATGCCGGGTGCGAGCCGCTCTCCTTTTTGATGGAGCGCCGGCAGATCGACGGCCCGGCCGCCGGGGTGCTGGCCCGCTGCCCCGGGGCTGTGGTCTACACCGCAGACCGCAGCGTGCTGCAAGCGCTGACCGGCTACGCGCTGACCCGGGGCGTGCTGTGCGCCATGCGCCGCCCCGCACCGCGCCGGGCGGAGGAGCTGTGCCGCAGCGCCAGCCGGGTGGCCGTGCTGGAGGGCATCGTGGACTCCACGAACATCGGGGCCATCTTCCGCAGCGCCACAGCGCTCGGTGTAGACGCCGTCCTGCTGTCGCCCTCCTGCTGCGACCCGCTGTGCCGCCGTGCGGTGCGGGTCAGCATGGGTACGGTGTTTCAGGTGCCATGGGCCACGCTGGGTGACACCCCCGCCGACTGGCCCGAAAAGGGCATGGACCGCCTGCACGCGATGGGCTTTAAAACGGCCGCTATGGCGCTGGATGACCGCGCCGTCAGCATTGACGACCCGGCGCTGCAGGCGGAGGAAAAGCTGGCCATCGTCCTTGGCACAGAGGGGGACGGTCTGGCACACAGCACGATCGCCCGCTGCGACTACACGGTCATGATCCCGATGCAGCACGGCGTGGATTCGCTGAATGTGGCCGCCGCCGGTGCGGTGGCATTCTGGGAGCTGCGCAAGCGGTAAGCTGCCGAAAAAATGACGGAAATTTTACACCCCGCTGACCAAAAGAGCAGCGGGGTGTGTTGTTTTTAGGCGCGGAGGGTGCTACAATAGAAAAAACGGTGCAAAAAATGTGCGGCATCTGGGGCGCACCGCCCAACGAACGGAGGAGCTTTTTACATGGGATTCCTGAAAAAATTCACGAAGCAGGAAATCAGCTGGATGATGTACGACTGGGCCAACAGCGCCCACTCGGTCATTGTTGTGACGATCCTGCCGATCTTTTTCGACACGGTGGCAGGCTACACCGCCGACAGTGTCTCCAGCATGTCCACATGGGGCTTTGCCACCAGCCTGGCTATGGCCATTGTGGCGCTGAGCGCGCCGTTCCTCGGCGTGTTCGGCGACATACGCGGCATGCGCAAAAAGCTGTTCACGGTGTTTATGCTGCTGGGCGTGGTCTCGGTCGCAGGGCTGGCGTTCACCCCGCTCATGGACTTCACCGCCTCGACCGCCGCAGCGGGCCGGGTGGCGGCGATGGTGCTGGTGCTGTACATCCTCAGCACTATCGGCTTTGACGCATCCTGCATCTACTATGACGCCTTCCTCACCGATGTGACGACCGAGGAGCGTATGGACTCGGTATCAACGCTGGGGTACGGTCTCGGCTATATCGGCGGCTCCACGATCCCGCTGCTGATCTTCCTGATCATGAATGCGGTCGGCGTGCCGATGCTGACCTGCCTTGCCTTTATCTTCGCCCTGACGGCGGTGTGGTGGCTGGTGTTCAGCCTTCCGCTGCTGAAAAACTGCGAGCAGACTACCGGCAAGCCTTATCAAAAGGGTGACCTTGGCGCCAGCGTCAAAAATGTCTTTGTTACTCTCAAGGAGATTGGCGCGGACAAGCCGATGCTCATCTACATCCTCTCCTACTTCTTTTACATTGACGGTGTGCATACCATCATCAGCATGTCCACCAGCTACGGCACCAATCTGGGGCTGGACTCCGCCGGTATGCTGCTGGCGCTGCTGCTGGTGCAGGTGCTGGGCCTGCCGTTCTGCCTGCTGTACATGAAGCTGGCGTCAAAATTCGGCGCCCGTACGATGGTCGGTGTCGGCATTTGCGTCTATATGTTCATCTGCGTGTTTGCCTTTTTCATGAACAGCCTGTGGCAGTTCTGGATGCTGGCCGTGCTTTGCGCCACCAGTCAGGGCGGTATTCAGGCGCTGAGCCGCTCAATGTTCGGCAAGCTCATCCCTGACAAGGCACGCAGCGGTGAGTTCTTCGGCTTCTTTGACATCTTCGGTAAGTTTTCTTCTATCATCGGGCCGGCGCTGGTGGGCACCGTCAGCGCCCTTGCCGCAAACCGGATGCTGGCTGCGCAGGGGCTGACCGCTGCCACCGCCACCGCTGAACAGGTGGACGCCATCAACAAGGGGGCAGGGCCCTACGGCATCCTGTCGGTCATCCTTATCATCATCGTTGGCGCGGTGCTGTACTTTGCCGTGCTGCCCCGCACCATGACAAAGGACGAGCGAAAGATCTGAGGCAGAACAGAATATAACAAGGGGGAGCCGGTGCGGCATAAGGCCGCACCGGCTCCCTGTTTTTTATCCGGCTGTTTTGCTGAAAAGCGCTGTCATTCCGGCGCTTTCATGCTTTCCACCATCGAGATACGCTTGAGCAGCCGCCGCATGACAAGGTTGACAAGGGCACTGAACAGCAGCGTCAGCGCAACAGAGTATGCAAAGCTCATGACGCTGACCTCCCGCCCGAACATGACGGCATCGACCTCGACCGTGCGTATTATAAAGCTGTGCAGCACAATGCCGCCCGCCAGACCGAACAATGTGCCGATCAGCGTCAGAACAACGCTCTCGCGGTTGACATAGGCGTAGACCTCGGGGTCGTAGAAGCCCAGCACTTTGATGGTGGCGATCTCCTTGACGCGCTCGGCAATGTTGATGTTGGAGAGGTTGTACAGCACCACGAACGCCAGCGAGGCCGCGCAGACGATGATCAGCACGACCACCGCATCGATCGAGTTCAGCATGTTCAGCACCTGCGCCACGCTGTCCTGCGTAAAGCTCAGGCTGGCCACCTGCTCCATCGCCAGCAGATCGGCCGAGATGGCATCGCGGGCCGGTTCATCATCGCTGGGCAAAATGCTCAAAATGGCGTTGTAGCGCGGTGCCTCGCCAAAGCCGGCCTCGTAGACGGCCGGGCTGATATAGACATAGTTGCTGACATAATGCTCGCAAACGCCGCTGACGGTGAAGTCGGCGGTGCGGTCATCGCTGTTCGTCAGGGTCAGGGTATCGCCCGCAGCAATGCCCAGCGTTTTAGCCATCTTCTCGGTCACGACCACGCCCTGCTGCCCCAGCGGGACCTCTTTGCGGGAGATCCGCTCATGCAGGTCGGCAAAATCGGCAAAGCGGTCCACATCCTCGGGGATCATCAGGTAAACATCCATCTCGCCGTCCGGGCTGTCCTGCCGGGTGGATTCCATCGCAACGGTCAGCGATTCAGCGGCGTTGTCCGTGTTATAAAGGTAATCGTGGACGGGGCCGCTCTCGGTGGCCTCCTGTTTGGTGACGATCGTCAGCAGGTCATAGTGGTAAATCTCGCCGTACTGCTTGGTGATGATGGCGTTCAGCGAATCGGAGATGCCAAAGCCAGCCACCAGCAGCGAGGTGCAGCCGGTTACGCCGATGACGGTCATCCAGAACCGCTTTTTGTAGCGCAGCAGGTTGCGGCAGGTGACCTTCCAGCTGAAGGGCAGCCGCCGCCACAGCGGGGTGATGCGCTCCAGCAGGATGCGCTTGCCGGCCTTGGGGGCGCGGGGCAGCATCAGGGCGGCGGGATTCTCCTGCAGGGTGGTGCGGCAGGTCAGCGCCGTGATGCCGACCGTCAGCACGATGAGGGTGCCGCCTGCAAAAAGTGCCTGCCCCAGCCGCCATGGTGTGGCGATGGACGGCATATAGTACATCATCGAATATGCGGACCAGATGATGGACGGGAACGCCTTGAACCCGACCGCCAGCCCGAACACCGTGCCCGCTGCCGCCGCCGTAAAGGCGTAGAGCAGATACTTTTGCATGATGGCTGCGTCAGAATAGCCGAGGGCCTTCAAGGTGCCAATCTGCAGGCGCTCCTCCTCGACCATGCGGGTCATCGTCGTTGAAACGACCAGCGCCGCAACAAGGAAGAAAAATACCGGGAAGATCGTGGTGATGGCGGTAAGCTTATCCACATTGGCGGTAAAGGACGCATAGCTGACATTTTTGCTGCGGTCCCAGACATACCAGGTTGGGTACTCCACCTCGCGCAGCGCGGCTTCGCCATCCTCAATCTGGGCGCGGGCATCGGCCAGCTGCCGGTCAGCCTCCGCCTTGGCGTCCTCATACTCGATCTCGCCGTCACGCAGTTTCTGCAGGTTTTCAGCGATCGTTGCCTTGGCATCGTCCAGCTGGCTGCGGGCATCGCGCAGGCGGCCCTTGGCGTCATTGATCTGGCGGCGCGCATCGGCCATCTGCAGCTTTTTGTCCTGCAGGGTGGCCCAGCCGTCCTCGATCTGGGCGCGGGCACCGGCCAGCTGCTGTTTGCCGGCCTCATACTGGGCAAGCCCCTCGTTGTACTGCTGCCAGCCCTCGTCCAGCTGGGTCTTGGCCTCGGCCAGCTTGGGGGCATTGGCCTCCAGTTCGGCGCGGCCTGCGGCCAGCTGGGCGGCACCCTTTTCGTACTGCAGCAGCCCCAGACGGTACTGGGTCAGCTGCCCTACACCGGCCACAAACTCATCCAGCTGCTTTTTGCTGTCCTCCGGCAGGCTGGCCCACCATGCCTCGATGGCGGCATTCAGCCTGTCGCGGATCTCCTCGGGCAGCTCCGGGGCGGACTGCTGCACCCAGTCAGCGGCGCTCTGCAGCGCCGTCTGCATGGCGGCCGGGTCGGCGGCATCGGCTATCGCGGCGATATGCGCCCGTGCCTCCTGCAGGCGCTGCTTCTGCTCCTCAGGCAGGGTGTCGGTCGGGATGGCATCGATCACGGTCAGCAGGTCACCGGCCTGTGTGCGGATGGCATCGACCTGCTCCTGCGTCATGTCGGCGGGGATGATGGTCAGATCGCCGTACTCCTGCAGGGCCTGCCACAGCTCCTCGGCATTCTGGGGCGGCTGCGTGCCGTTTGCATCGCAGTTTTGGGCCAGCCAGCCGATAAAAGCATCCAGCTGCTCTGCATCCACACCCATTGCATCGGCCAGCGTCCGGATGCCGTCCTCGTAGGCGGCAGCGTTGGCGTCCAGCTGGGTCTTGGCCTCGGCCAGCTGCTTTTCGGCGGCGTCCAACTGCGCCAGCCCGTCATTGTACTGCCTGAGCCCGGCCTCGTACTGGGCCTGACCGTCCTCCAGCTGCCTGCGGGCAGCCTCCAGCCGGGGGGCGTTGGCGGCAAGCTCCTCCTCGCCCGCCTGCAGCTGTGCCTCGGCGGCCCGCAGCTGCGCTTCGGCCTCGGCCAGCCGGGCCGCGCCGTCATGGAGCAGCGCTTCGTTGGACGCCAGCTCGTTCAGGCCGTCCGCATACTGCTGCTCACCGTCATCGACCTCGCGCTGGCCGTCGGCCAGCTGCTGCCTGCCGTCGGCCAGCTCTGCGGCGGCATCTGCCAGCTGCTGGTCAGCCTCGTCCTTGGCATCGTTGTATTCAGCCCAGGCCTCGTCCAGCTCGGCGCGGGCCTCGTCAACGATGCCGCTGTACCGCGCCTCGCACCGGGCCTCGGCAATGCCCTCGACCCGGGCCTTGACGGCGTCCACCGTGTCGCGGTAATCATCGCCGAGGCTGTCCTGCGCAAGGGCACCCTCGGCGGTCAGGTAGATCTCGGTGTAGGCCTCAAAGGCAAAATCCTGCTGCGGGATGTAGAATACCAGCTTGACTGTGCCGTTGCCCACGCTGGCGGGCTCGCGCTCAAAGCTGAAATAGTTCGCGTTATGCACGATGCCTACAACGGTGTAGACGGTGGTGTCCAGCTTCGTGTCCAGCGCCTCGTTGGCGCTGCTTACCACAAGCCGGGTGCCGATGGGGTAGGTGGGGTTCAGCTCCATGGCACCGGCCTCGACCACGCACTCGCCGGAGGCTGCGGGCAGGCGGCCATCCACAAGGCGCAGACGGTTGATCGTGTTGTTGTCCGGCGCGGGCAAACTGTGGGCGCGGCTGACGATGGTGTCGCCGTCTGCCTCGACCAGCAGATCGGCCGAGTAGCCCGGCTGTACCTCGCGCACGCCGTCCACCTGCCCGAGTGCGGCAACATCCTCATCGGTCAGGCCCAGGGTGGAGACAACGCGCAGATCGTAGAAATCGGCATCGTCCATATAGCGCTCCATCGACTCCTTCATGTCGATGGGGGTGCCGCTCAGCCCGGCCAGAAAGCCGACGCCCAGCGCCACGATGGCAAACACGGCAGCAAACCGGCTCAGGGTATTTTTGAATGTCCGCAGGGTGTTTTTGCGATAGCTGCGTGTCATTTACCATTCAATCCTTTCCACAGGGGTGGGGGCGGGGTTCACCGTCTGGTCTACCACGCGGCCGCTGTTGATGCGGATGACCCGGTCTGCCATGGCGGCCAGCGCGCTGTTGTGGGTGATGACGATGACCGTGCGGCCCTGCCTGCGGCAGGTGGCCTGCAGCAGCGCCAGCACCTGCTTGCCGGTCTTGTAGTCCAGCGCGCCGGTGGGCTCATCGCAGAGCAGGATCTTCGGGTTTTTGGCCAGCGCGCGGGCAATCGAAACACGCTGCTGCTCACCGCCCGAAAGCTGCGCCGGGAAGTTGTTCTTTCGGTCAGCCAGTCCCACCTCGTCCAGCACGGTGTCGGCGTCCAGCGGGTCGCGGCAGATCTCGGCGGCCAGCTCGACATTTTCCCGCGCGGTCAGGTTCTGCACCAGATTGTAGAACTGAAAGACAAAGCCCACATCATACCGGCGGTAGGTCGTCAGCCGCTTTTTATCAAAGCTGCTGACCTTTTCGCCGTCCAGCAGGATCGTGCCCTCATCGCAGGTGTCCATGCCGCCCAGCATATTCAGCACGGTGGTCTTGCCTGCGCCCGAGGGGCCGAGGATGACGCAGAACTCGCCCTTTTCAATCTCAAAGCTGACATGGTCGGACGCGGCGATCCGTGTTTCACCCATCTGATAATATTTACACACATTGTCAAACAACACAAACGGCTGCGGCATGCTGAAATTCCCCCTGTAAGGCTATAGATACATTTTATTATATCAGATTTGCGTAAAAATGTCGAGATGACGGCACCCGCGCGGTGTTTTCCAATTTGACTTTTTCCCTGCAGCGCGGTACAATTACTGGTAAGCTCATCCATGGAAAGGGGACACTTTATGCCGGAAGGCTATACCCATGTGCGCACCGCCCATAAGGCGGCGGAGGCGATCCATTATAAGATCCAGTGCCCGGCGGCGTTTGCGGCCGGGGCCAACGGCCCGGACAGCTTTTTTTGCTACGAGGTCTGGAAAAAGCGCGCAAAGCGCCACTACGACCTGCCGGGGCTGGGCAACCGTATGCATGAGGAAAAGACGGGCGCGTTCCTGCGCAGCCTTTGCGCCAATGTCAAGACCCGCCCGCAGGTGGAGTACGCGCTCGGCTTTTTAAGCCACTATGCCGCCGACACCGTGGTGCATCCCTTCATTTATGCCATGTGCAAGCCCGGCTGCCCCTATGCCGGCAAGGGTGGGCACGGTTATTTGGAGATTGCGCTCGACTCTACCCTCCATGCCGAGGACACCGGCTCCAGTCTGGTCCCGGTCGAGGATGTCAGCCCGCTGCCCACCGGCGCAGAGCTGGCCGATATCACGGCGCTGCTGCACACCTGCCTGCTGGAAACCTACGGCGAGGATATTCCCGTGGAATATCTGGCGGACGCATTCTGGCACACCTACCGGCTGCGCGGGCTTTTCCCCAGCCGCCACGGCGTGCGCAGGGTGCTGTTCTGGCTCATCGAGCCGCTGTTCGGCGGGCGCGGCTTCATCACGGGCCATGTGTCGCCCCGGCAGCTGGATGCCCGCCTGCCGGACGAATGGACCGACCCCTTCACCGGCACGGTGCGGGACGGCGGCCTGTTTGCCCTGCTGCCCCGCGCGACCCTGCGCAGTGAGCAGTTTATGGGGGCGGCGCTGCTTTACTGGATGGATAAGCTGACCCCCGCTGAATTTGCCGAGAAGCTCGGCAGCATGAGCTACACCAAGGGTATCGCCACCCCGGAGAGTGACCCGGAAACACAAAATCAACCAACGGAAAAGGAGACCATCGTATGATTCGTATCACCATGCAAAACGGCAAGACCATCGACCTTGAGCTGGACCACAGCGCAGCCCCCATCACCTGCGAGAACTTTGAGAAGCTCGTCAAGCAGGGCTTCTACAACGGCCTGACCTTCCACCGCGTTATCTCGGGCTTTATGATTCAGGGCGGTGACCCGCAGGGCACCGGCATGGGCGGCCCCGGCTGGCACATCAAGGGCGAGTTCCTGCAGAACGGCGTTGCCAACCCCATCAAGCACACCCGCGGCGTCATCAGCATGGCCCGCTCGATGGACCCCAACTCGGCCGGCAGCCAGTTCTTCATCATGCATCAGGATGCCCCGCATCTGGACGGCAGCTACGCCGCCTTCGGCCATGTTGTGAACGGCATTGAGGTCGTGGACGAGATCGCAGCCGTTGCGACCGACTGGAACGACAAGCCCAAGACCCCCGTTGTCATGGAGAAGGTCGAGATCGTCTGATTTCATAAAACCAAAAAGGCGCAGCTGAGTTTTCCTCGGCTGCGTCTTTTATGTTGGTGCTTATAAGATCGTGCCGCCGCCGACAACGACATCCCCATCGTAGAGCACAACGGCCTGACCGCGGGTGATGGCGCGCTGCGGCTCGTCAAACACGACCTGCACAAGACCGTTGTCCAGCGGGCGCACGGTGGCGGGCTGCTCGGTCTGGCGGTAGCGGGCCTTGGCCTTGATGTGCATCGGGCCGGTCAGCGCAGGGATCGAGATCCAGTTGAAATCCCCCGCCACAAGCGTGGTCGTAAAGAGCGCGCTCTCGGGGCCGACTGTGACGGTGTTTTTCTCCATATCCTTGCCGCAGACATAGACCGGTGCGCCCAGCGCCAGCCCCAGCCCCTTGCGCTGGCCGCAGGTGTAGCGCACCGCGCCGCGGTGGCGGCCCACGACCCTGCCGTCAAGGTCAATAAAATCGCCGTCCGGGTAATATTTGCCGGTGTAGCGCTCCATAAAGCCGACATAATCGCCGTCCGGCACAAAGCAGATGTCCTGACTGTCGTGCTTGCGGGCGTTGCAGAAGCCCTGCTCCTCGGCAATTTTGCGGATGGAAGGTTTGTCCATGCTGCCAAGCGGGAACTTTGTGTGGGCAAGCTGGTCCTGCGTCAGTGCGTACAGTACATAGCTCTGGTCCTTGTCGGTGTACAGTGCTTTTTTCAGCAGCCAGCGGCCTGTCTCGGGGTCCTGCTCAATGCGGGCATAGTGGCCGGTCACGACGTAATCCAACCCGTGCGCCTGGGCAAAATCCAGCATCTTGTCAAATTTCATCGTGCGGTTGCAGTCGATGCAGGGGTTCGGCGTGCCGCCGGCCTCATAGGTCGCAATGAACTTCTCAATGACCTTCTCGCGGAAATCCTCGGTGTAGTTCACGACCTCGAAGGGAATGTCGAGCTGGAACGCGACCTCGGCGGCGTCCTCAACATCCTTGGCCGAGCAGCAGGTGTGAAAGCCGCTCTGCCCCAAATCCTCGTTCTGGTACAGGCGCATCGTCGCGCCCATGCAGCGGTAGCCCGCCTGCTTCATCAGGTAGGCAGCGACGGTGCTGTCCACGCCGCCGCTCATAGCAATCAGCGCACCTGGGGTAGTAGTCATATAAGAGTGTCCTCCCAAAAGCGATTACAGCGTAGGGGCGGGGCTCTGCTCCGCCCGGAACGTTCCCGCAGCGGCAAGGCTCCCGGGCGGAGTAGAACCCCGCCCCTACATGTATTAAAAACCACAAAAAACGCGGCAGACAAACATCTGCCGCGCTTATTATAGCAAAATTTCAGCCCGTATGCAATCAGTCTGCAAACAGCGGGGTGGACAGGTAGCGGTCGCCGGTGTCGGGCAGCAGCGCCACGATGGTCTTGCCCTTGTTCTCGGGGCGCTTGGCCAGCTCGATAGCGGCCCAGACGGCCGCGCCGGAGGAAATGCCGACCAGCACGCCCTCGCGGTGGCCGACCAGCTTGCCGGCGGCAAAGGCGTCCTCGTTGGCAACGGGGATGACCTCGTCATAGACCTTGGTGTTCAGTACATCGGGTACAAAGCCTGCGCCGATGCCCTGAATCTTGTGCGCACCGGCCACGCCCTTGCTCAGCACGGGGGAGGTGGCAGGCTCGACAGCCACGACCTTGACGGCGGGATTCTGGCTCTTGAGGTACTCGCCCACACCGGTCACGGTGCCGCCGGTGCCGACACCGGCCACAAAAATATCGACCTTTCCATCGGTGTCCTCCCAGATCTCAGGGCCGGTGGTGCGCTTGTGGGCATCGGGGTTGGCCGGGTTCACAAACTGGCCGGGCACAAAGCTGTTGGGGATCTCCTTGGCCAGCTCGTCCGCCTTGGCAATGGCACCCTTCATGCCCTTGGCACCGTCAGTCAGCACCAGCTCGGCGCCGTAGGCTTTCATCAGCTGGCGGCGCTCAACGCTCATCGTCTCGGGCATGACGATGATGATGCGGTAGCCGCGGGCAGCCGCCACGCTGGCCAGACCGATGCCGGTGTTGCCGGAGGTCGGCTCAATAATGACCGAGCCGGGTTTCAGCTTGCCGGAGGCCTCGGCATCGTCGATCATCGCCTTGGCGATACGGTCCTTGACGGAGCCGGCGGGGTTGAAATACTCCAGCTTGCCAAGGATCTTGGCCTGCAGGCCCTCGGCGGCCTCGATATGCGTAAGCTCCAGCAGGGGCGTGCGGCCGATCAGCTGGTCAGCGGAAGTGTAGATCTTGCTCATGATAGGTTCCTCCATCGTCATTTCTGTTTATAAATTGGGGCAAACATGCAGTCACAGCATCTGACGGCGACATCGCGGGTACGGTGCAAAGCCCTTTCGCATATCTATTCATACCTTTCTTGTAGGTTGATAGGATTGTACAACATATTTTCCCGTTTGTCAATAGGGAAATAGGGAATTTTTGCAAATATTTTTCTGCAAAACAGCTTGCTTTCCCATTAACCAACCTATATAATAGGAATAAGAAAAACAAGGGCAGCCCGCCGACCCTGCGCACTGCAGGCCGGGGGCTGTGCCCTATGCCCAAAGGAGCAGCCAACCATGATGATTTCAACGAAGGGCCGTTATGCGCTGCGTGTCATGATCGACATAGCGGAGCATCAGCACGACGGCTACATTCCCTTGAAGGAGATCGCCGCACGGCAGGAAATTTCTGAAAAATATCTGGAGGCGATCGTGAAAAGCCTTGTCAAGGAGCGGTATCTGCAGGGGCTGCGCGGCAAGTCCGGCGGCTACCGCCTGACCCGGTCGCCCGAGGAGTACACCGTGGGCAGCATCCTGCGCCTGACAGAAGGGGGCCTGGCCCCGGTGGCCTGTCTGGAGCAGAACCCAATCGAATGCCGCCGCATGAGCGAGTGCCGCACCCTGCCGATGTGGCGCAAGCTGAACACGATGATCAACGACTATTTTGACGGCATTACCCTTGCCGACTTGGTCAACACCTCCCAGCCGGGAAACGATTATGTGATTTGATGGGAGCCCCCTACAAGGATTGCCGTGAACCTTCCGGCTATTTGTAGGGGCCGGGCATGCCCGGCCCGCGGCTTACCGCCATACCCCTTTTACGGTCAATTCGTAGGGGAGGGATTCATCCCTCCCGCGGGGCGTCGGGGACGCCGCCCCCTACAGGGATGGCCCGCAGGGTTCCCGCTGCCGCAAACGGGCACGGCGGCCAGAGGGCTGGCCGCCCTACGGCCCCATTTTTAAACCTGTGCGCAGAAGCTTACCGCCGCTCCCCGCAAAAAATAAACCCGGCGCTGCTGACTGAAAATCGTCAGCAGCGCCGGGTATTCTATTGCAATTACAGCTTCCCCAGCGCGTCCTTCACGCGCTTGAGGGTCTCCTCGCGGCCCATCATGGCGGCAAGGTCGGTGCCGCCGCCGGGGGTGCGGGCCTTGCCGGACAGGGCGATGCCCAGCGGGAACAGCAGCCAGCCGTTCTTCTTTTCCATCTGCTCGGCCAGCGTCTTGCAGGCCTCAAAGATCGCATCGCGGGTCCAGTCGGTCTGGGCCTCCAGCACCGGCAGCAGGGCGGTCAGGGCCTCCTTTGCGGATTCCGGCGTAGTCTTTTGCTTCTTGTTGCGGTACATTTCCGCATCAATGGGCAGCACGGCATCAAAGAAATCGAGCTGCGGGGGAATATCCTCCAGCACCTCGCAGCGGGGCTGCAAATTGGCGCAAAGCAGATCGCGGTCGATGTCGCAGTGAACGGCACTGTCGATGAACGGGTCGGCCAGACGGCGGAACTCCTCGGCCGGCAGGGCGCGGATGTAGGCGGCGTTGATGGCGCGCAGCTTGAGCGGGTCAAAGATGGCGGGGGACTTCGAGATGCGGGACGGGTCCCAGATCTTGATCATTTCATCGAGAGAGAAGATCTCCTGCTCTCCCTCGGGGGCCCAGCCCAGCAGCAGCAGATAGTTCAGCACGGCGGCGGGCAGGTAGCCCTTGGCCACCAAGTCCTGATAGCTGGCATCGCCGTTGCGCTTGCTCAGCTTGTTCTGTGCGTCCTTCATAACGGGCGGGCAGTGGACATAGACGGGCTTCTCCCAGCCGAAGGCCTCGTACAGCAGGTTGTACTTGGGTGTGCTGGAAAGATACTCGCTGCCGCGGATGACATGGGTAATGCCCATCAGGTGATCGTCCACGACATTGGCAAAGTTGTAGGTGGGCATGCCGTCAGTCTTGATCAGAATCTGGTCGTCCAGCTCCTTGACATCGACCTCGATGTGGCCGTAGACAACATCGTCAAAGCCGGCCACGCCGCTCTCGGGGATCTTCTGGCGGATGACATACGGCTCACCGGCGGCCAGCTTGGCGGCGACTTCCTCGGCGCTCAGGCTTCGGCAATGCCCGTCATAGTGGGTCATCTCGCCGGCGGCGCGCTGGGCCTCGTGCATCTCGTTCAGGCGCTCCTCGGTGCAGAAGCAGTAGTACGCCTTGCCGGCCTTGACCAGCTGCTCGGCATACTGCTTGAACATGCCCATGCGCTCGCTCTGGACATAGGGGCCGACAGGGCCGCCGATGTCGGGGCCCTCGTCCCACGTCAGGCCGGTGGCCTTCAGCGTATTGTAGATAATGTCGGTGGCACCCTCGACCAGGCGGCCCTGATCGGTGTCCTCAATGCGCAGGATAAAGGTGCCGCCGTTGTGGCGCGCCTGCAGATAGGTGTACAATGCGGTGCGCAGATTGCCTACATGCATATAGCCTGTGGGGGACGGCGCAAAGCGGGTACGAACATTTGCCATAGTGATTTCCCCTTTTTCTAAGTTGCGTAAGTAGTTTTATTATAAGCGCATCGGCATTAGGTGTCAATGCGGAAGGTGAAGCTGGAGAGTAGAGTTTAAAATTAAGAGTTTAGATTTGGTGTACCCGCCGCGCGGGCACATTTTTAGTATAAGGCGTAGGGCGGGGTGCCCCCACCCCGCCGGGAAAGCCGACCCGCTGCGGCAGCTTCCGTGTCGGCTCGGCAAACTGGAATTTAGTAACGCAAAAGGAAATATATGACATACACCCAACTAAGTAAACCATGGAAAATCGCCCAACCAACAGACTTCCATGTCGTATAACTAATAACCATAGCTAATGCACTTCCAAAAGTTATTCCTGATTTTACTGTTTTCTTGACAGTCGTTGATTTATTATCTTCCATGGTTGTTTTCTCCGTAAAGTCTTTGTTTTCCTAATCGCGTTTAATGTATTTAGTGATAGTAGCGATTAATTCCTCCATGTTAATCGGCTTGGAAATATGGTCATTCATGCCTGAATTCAGGGATTCCTGAATATCATCTACAAAAGCATTTGCAGACAAAGCTATAATTGGAATCGTAACTGCATCGGACCGCTCTGTACCCAAGGCGCGAATGGCTTTTGCTGCTTGGTGTCCATCCATGTTTGGCATCATAATATCCATCAAAATAAGATCGTATGTGCCTCGTGGATGATTTTTAAACAAATCCACAACTTCTTTTCCGTCTGATGCGCGTGTTACGGTCATACCAGCATCTTCCAGTATTATCGTAGCAAGTTCAGCATTCAGATCATTATCCTCAGCCATAAGAACATGAATATCCGTCAAATCTCTATGCAGATGTTGTTTTTGTTCTGATTGAATAACCTGTTCTGTCAACTCCATTGGGATATCCACTGTGAATGTAGAACCTACCCCTTTTTTGCTCTCAACAGCAATCGAACCGCCCATCATATCCACATATTTTTTTGTGATGGCCATACCAAGACCGGTTCCCTTATATTGAGTTCTGGCATTAGCAACATCTTCTTGTGAAAACGGATCGAATAATTTTTTCTGGAACTCTTCGCTCATGCCAATACCGTTATCTCGAACAACATAACGAGTTATGATATGTTTCTCATCCGCTCCCGGGTAACTGCTGATATCCAAAGTAATCTTTCCGCCGTCCTTTGTGAATTTCACAGCATTGCCAAGAAGATTCACCAAAACTTCTCGGATACGCACAACATCCGCAAGGACATAGGGGTTCTTTGGGCTTTCTCGATGTACTTCAAACTTAAGATCTCGATTATAAAGAAGTCCATTCATAATCGCCTGAACGTTATCTGTTAATTGAGTAATGTCCACTGGCTCGGGCGAAATAGTAACTTTTCCACTTTCAATGCGAGTAAAATCCAGAACGTCATTCAACAAAGAGAGAAGATGATTCGAACTTTGTTGAACTTTCTCCAAGCTGGCATGAATATCTGAAACCGTGTTCTGGTGAAGCGCAATGTTTGTAAATCCAATAATGGCATTCATCGGCGTTCTGATGTCATGGCTGATACTAAGCAAAAACGCAGATTTTGCTTTGTTGGCAGCATTTGCTTCCTCAGCGGCGGTCATTAATAATTGTTTTTGTTTTTGCTCTTCTGCCTTGCTTTTCTGGTAAACATTATAGGTATATAGACAAATTAAAAGCAATACAGCTCCTGCGACTAAACCGCAGATGATGGAAATACGATTCGTCTTTTCAACCATTCCATAAGCTGATTGCATATCCATTTCAATGCAAAATGCGCCAATGATTTCTCCTGTCCCATCATGATTTGCGCTTACAGGATAGCAAGCCGTAAAAATCGGACCCCATGTTGTATCAATGATATCCTGAGAGTACACATTCTCCCCAGAAATAGCCCTATCAATATACGGAACCATTTCGTCCTCAATATAATCTCCGGGGTGTCTTACATCATCTGCATTCGGATCCAAACCGTCTACCACATAAACGAGTTTTCCTTCTTCATTTCTTTTAGCGGTGTAAATATATCGAGTAGAATTCAGTGTTCTGATTTCATTGAAATAGGAAGAAATATCCTTATATAATGGCTCCTTTTCATCAGATTGATCGTTGATTTGATCAAAATCTTCTTTGCAGATTCTTCCATCCACAAGTTTGTGTACTGCATCTGCACTCGCTGTGTCACGCGCGATTTCTGTTTCAAGGGCGGTCTTAGTGTAAGAACTTTGCAGAATATATGTGTACGATGCTATTACAAAAATCATCAAAAGGCTCGCAATCACAAAGATGCTGCCTGTATTCTTCAGCCTAAAGAGTTTTTTTAAATGAATTCCTTCTTTTGTTTTCTCCATGCTGCTCATTCACATCCTCTAAATGCCGATTTGCCTTTCTTAAATCAACCCAACCCCACCCCGCCGGGGAAAGCCTTCCCCTTGGGGGGAAGGTGGCGCGGTACGCGCCGGATGAGGGAGAGATGTCCGGAAGGCTCCCCCTCATCAGTCACCGGCGGTGACTGCTTCCCCCAGAGGGGGAAGCCAATGCTGCCGTTATACCCGCCCCGGCACCGCAGTCCGACAAACTGGAATTTCACTTACTTAGATAATGGCAATGTCAATTTTCCTGATAATAAAAAATACAGCAGAAGTAAACCAACTATAATTAGAATACCGCCAACCACTTTAATGCCAATTCGATTAACCTTGTTATTTTTTATAATTTTATTTGCAAAAACCAATAGTAGCGCACCAACTACTATAATAAAAACAGATATTAACGGATACATGAGTTTTCTCCTTTCAAATTCCGATTCATAATGTAAGAGTAAGGCCTATCCGGCCTTGCTCTTTTCCTTTAAAATGGAGGTATGGTCTGACGAACTTTCCGATTGGGACACCACGCCCGCAGACAAATGTGTCAGCCAGCCTCCATTGTTTTGTGCTCGATTCAGCAAGTTGGGACATAGCTCCCGTTTCACGATTGAATATGTGCGTACTTTGGAAAAGCTGGATAGCCATAAATCGAAACGAAAGAAGGAATGTCAATGCTCGCAGTAGGAATCGATATTTCCAAGTCAAAAAGTGTAGCAGCCATCTTAAACCAAGACGGATCAATGCACACAAGTCCTTTTGAGTTCCACCATACGCAGCCCGAACTAGACGCTTTCATTAAGTATATTTTGAATAGCAAGCAATCTGCAACCATCTTAATGGAAAATACCGGGCATTACCATTATCCTGTTCTGAAAGCGTTGCAGGAAGCCGGGCTCCCTGTTTGTATGGTTAATGCCTATCAAATCAAGAAATTCGGAGACATGGATCTTCGCAAGGCCAAAACAGACAAGAAAGATGCAGTGCGGATTGCCAGATATGCATTGGAAAAGAGTTATTCTCTGGTTCCATATACATCTATGGAGCAGAAATACGAAGATTTGAAATTTTTGGCACGACAGTATAATCAGCGAATGCTTACCCTTAAAACCAACAAAGTATTTCTACTTAATCTATTGGATGAAACGATGCCTGGCATAACCAACATTCTGCCTCTAACGACCAGAACGCCAGAAACCAGTCTTTCCGTTCTCTTTATCAATCGTTTTAAATCCTACGATCGTATAAAGAAAATGGGAAAAAGTCGTTTCCTTGACGCATTTGAAAAAATCGCAAGAAAATCTCGAAATCGCCAAACCAAAACATATGGGTTGGCAATTTACGAAGCTGCATTACGCAATATCACAACAAGGGGAGAAAACGAATACACTCTTGCGGCTCAAAATCAATGTCTTGAACTTGTCTGTGAATCACAAAAGGCCACTGATTCAATTATTCTAAAAATGCAAACATTAGCTGAAACGTTGCCCGAATACGCTGTTCTGCGCTCTATGGCTGGTGTTGGGGATCGACTCGGTCCCCTTATCCTTGCTGAAATTGGAGATATCCGCCGCTTTCACAGTGGAAAAGCACTCAACGCTTATGCTGGTAACGATGCGCCTCCATATCAGTCTGGAACATTTGAGAGCCACAATCGCCACATATCAAAACGTGGGAATGCGGCTCTCAGAAAGTATTGCTTTGAGGTTATGCAGGCACTCAAACTTACACGACCTCAAGATGACCCTGTCTACCTTTTTCTGCTCAAAAAGGAACAGGAAGGGAAACCGTATAACGTAGCTAAAATGGCCGGAGTCAACAAGTTTCTCCGCATCTACTACGCGAGAGCGATGGAAACGCTCAAGCAACAGTAACCACTGACTCTATTATATATCTTTTTCAAAAATCCACAACTGCTGTGGGTTCAATTTAATGCGCCCTTTTTCCAAAAGAAAATCGGAAAATCTATAAAAAACTCTTGACAAATACATTAGCAAGATTTGTCCGTCTTACACCAGCCAAACCTCCCGCGGCATCATACCAAAAACGCCTCAAACCGGTGCAGGTCGTCAATTTTCACGGTGGCGCGGTAAAAAACGCCGTCCTCGCGGTATTCCTCCGCCGCTACGCTGCCGCGGCTGCGCAAAATGTCAGCCAGCGCCAGCTTGTCATAGGGCAGCACCAGCTCGATCGTGCGCACACGATGGCCCAGCACATCATCCAGCTTGGCCAAAAGCTCAGGCAGGCCGCAGCCGGTCTTGGCGCTCGTCAGCAGAATGTCCGGGTCAAACGCAACGGCGTTCGCCATATCGCATTTGTTGTAGACCACCAGCTGGGGGATGCTCTCGCAGTCAAGGCTGCCCAGAACCTCATCGGTCACGGCCAGCTGCTCGGTGGCCTTGGCATCGCCCGCGTCGGCCACCTTGATGATGACATCGGCAAAGGCGGCCTCCTCCAGCGTGGATTTGAACGCCTCGACCAGATGGTGCGGCAGCCGACTGACAAAGCCGACCGTGTCCACCAGAATGATCTGCAGGCCGCTGGGCAGCACCAGCTTGCGGGCGGTGGGGTCCAGCGTGGCAAACAGCATGTCGGCCTCAAAGATCTGCTCACCGCACAGGGCGTTCAGCAGGCTGGATTTGCCCACATTGGTGTAGCCGACCAGCGCCACCACGGGCACATTGTTCTTTTGGCGGGCGCGGCGGGTCTCACCCCGGCGCTTTTCCATTTCCTTCAGCTTTTCTTCCAGATGCTCAATGCGGTGGTGCAGGTGGCGGCGGTCCAGCTCCAGCTTGGTCTCACCGGCGCCGCGGCGCGCACCGCCGCCGCCCCCGCCGCCGCCGCCCTGACGGCTCAGGCTTTCGCCCAGCCCCTGCAGGCGCGGCAGCTGGTAGCGCAGTGTGGCAAGCTCGGTCTGCAGCTTGCCCTCGTTCGTGGTGGCGCGGGCGCGGAAGATTTCAAGGATCAGCATCGTGCGGTCCAGTACCTCAAGCTGCAGCGCGGCAGAGAGGTTGCGGATCTGGCTGCCGGTCAGCTCGCCGTCATAGATGGCGGCTGCCGCGTTTACATTCTGGCAGACAAGGCGGGCCTCAGCGACCTTGCCCTCACCCAGCATCGTGGCGGCCTCGGGCGTGGCGCGCTTCTGTACGACCTCGGCCACGGCGTCCATGCCGTTGGCATCGGCCAGTGCGCGCAGTTCGTCCAGACTGCGGGTCATATCATAGCGGCCCTGATCCAGCGCCAGCAGCACCACGGGCAGCTTTTCGCCGTCGGTGGCCTTCTGGGCGGTCGTGCCAAAGTCAAGTTCTGTTGTGTTATCGCTCATAATTCCTCTTTCAGCAGGTGGTAGGCGCGGCAGGGAACCGGGGTGCCGTCAAACTTGCGGTCGGTCACATCATGGTCGTAGACAAAGCCTGCCTTTTGCAGCACGGCGCTGCTGGCAATATTCTCGTTGGCGTGGACGGCGGCCAGCCAGTCGGCGCCCACCGTGTCAAACCAGTAGTCCCGCACGGTACAGAGTGCCTCAGTTGCATAGCCTTTATTCCACCATTTGCGGCCGAGCGCGTAGCCGACCTCCCACGCAGGGCCAAGCCGCTCCGTATTCAGGTGCCAGCCGGTCTTGAGCGCCGGCGCGGGGAAAAGGCTGATCGAGCCGAACAGCACGCCGGTGTGCCGGTCGGTGATGCCCCACTGGTAAAAGGCGGGGTCATCGTAGTGCTTTTCCCACTCGTTCAGCGTCTCGGCGGTCTCACCCCAGCTGTGGTGGGCGTTCCAGCGCAGGTACTGCGTGACCTGCTTGTCGCTGGCCCAGTTGTTGTACATCATTTCGCTGTCATCCATGGAGAGCCGCCGCAGAACAAGGCGCTGCGTCTCCAATTCCTGTGTGCCGCAATGCTTCATGATTTCCCTCACCTCTTGTGGAAGATGCCGCGCAGGATGCCCAGCCCCATGGTCCAGAGCCTGGCCAGCTGCGCGCGGTAGAGTGTGCAGTAGATAAACAAAATCACGCCAACCAGCGCGAATTTTATAAAGAAGTGCTGCCACAGCAGCGTGCCGACTGCCGTGACTGCAAACGCCAGCAGAAAGCCGGAGATCGTCTTGGGGTAGCTGGCCACGGTGCGGTAATACATCTGCCCCGTGACGCTGCGGTACAAAAAGGCGGCGCCGTTGCTGGCGGCCAGCGCGAGCGCTGCACCGGTCAGCCCAAAGCGCGGCACCAGCACCGCACAAAGCCAGAAGTTGGACAGCGCCCCCAGTCCGATGCCGATCGTGTCATGCCACGGCTTGCGGGCGATCGAGTTGCCGTAGACCGTGCCCTCACACAAAATGTTGAACACAACGGCCAGCATCAGCAGCGGGAAGATCGCCAGACACCCCCGCTTGTCGGGGAAGATGACAAAGACGATGTCCTCCAGCATGACCAGCGCGCAGAAAAAGCCGAAGATCAGCAGGTCCAGCACATCATGCACGCGGCAGATGCGCTCCTGCTCTGCGCGGTAGTGGGCGTAGACATAAGGCCCCCAGTAGGTCGAAAACCCGGCCTGAATCGCCGTTACAAGCTGCGCAAGGCTGTAGCCGAAGGCAAAAAGCCCCTGCGCGCTCTCGCCGCAGGCGTTGCCGACAAACGAAAGGCAGATACCGCTGGACAGGCTGAACAAAATCTGCGCCGGGGCCAGTGCGATGCCGTAAGGCACGGCCTGCCGCGCAATGCCGCCCAGCTGTGCCGCGGGCAGCGGTGCCAGCACGGCGGCGCGATACTTGTACCCGAACGCAATGGCCACCACGCCGAAGCTGAGGATGGCGGCGACCGCCAGCACAAAGACCTCGGAGGTGAAAAAGCCCGGCAGCAGATAAAACAGGTTGTAGCAGCCCTGCATCCAGAGCGTCTGTGCCGTGTAGGCGCGCAGGTCGTTTTCCAGCCGAAGCAGGACATTCAGATACCGCACCAGCATATAGAGCGCCGCATTGAGAAAGAGCAGCGGCACGATGCCCGGCCCGGCGGAGCCAAGGCCGAACGCGGCAGCGAGGGGCTGTGCAAAAAACACGCTGCCCGCAACGCCCAGCAGCATCATAAAGGATGCCGAGATGCGGGTGCAGGCCGCAAACAGCTGGCGCGGCTCGGCCCCGGCGGGCGGCTCATGATAAAAGCGCAGCAGCGCCTGATCCAGCCCAAGAATGCCGATGTTCATGATGGTGGCCGTGTAGGTCATAAAGGTGACCGGCGCGCCGAGCACCTCGGCGGGCAGCAGCCCCTTGACGATAAGGGCCAGCCCCGTGATGGCGAAGCCCAGATAGGTCGCCACCGAATATTTCATTACATTCCCGGCGAAGGACTCGCCGGCGGATTTTTTGTTTTCTGACATATGTGTGTCCCATCATAGCGTTGTAGGGGCCGGGCATGCCCGGCCCGCAGCCTTGCCTTTACTGCGCGTCTGCCATACAGTGCAGGGCCGGGCATGCCCGGCCCCTACATGCTCAGCGGACGAACGGCTTAATGCGTTCCGTCATTGCAGCCACCTGTTCCGGCGTCACATGCGCTTTGTCTACATAGCCGTAGATGCGCTGCGCAAAATCTGCCAGCGGCGGGCAGAAGGCGAATACCTTTTTCGGCTCCCAGCCGTGCTTATAGAGAAAATGCACCCCGGCCAGCGCGCAGAGCTTCAGCTTGTTGAAATGCGGGGTAAAGCCCGCGCCCATCGGCTCGTCCCGCGGCGGATTTTTGTAGACATCCTCCAAAAGGTCGGCCATCCGCTTGTAGGCGGGCGTATCGCTCGGGTCAAAATACCCCTCGATGACCTCCCGCGCGATGGGGAAGGGCGGCTCCGGCTCGGCCATGGCGGCGGCAAACGCATCGTAGCTTGTCACATAGCGCGCGTCCTTATAGATGACCGGGTCGTACTCATGCTCGATCGGCACCGGGCGCAGGATATGGCAGCTTTTGCCCGCCATGTACACCTCGGCGATGGCGGTGCTCATCCAGATCGAGATCGAGTCTGCGGCAACGATCCACTGCTTGACCGAGTCGGCAAAAATAACATGGAAGTTCGGCCGCTTTTTCGCCAGCGCCTCCAGCGCGGGGGAGTTCCACTCGCTGGGGTGGCGGCGGTAGACAAGCTCGACCTCGGGATGCTGGCCCAGATATTCATCGAACCAGCGCAATGTTTCCTGCATCGAGATGCGGTTTGTTTTGGCAAAGCCGGTAAAGTCGGTGCCTGCCATCTTGGAAAGCTCGGCTACCTCCTCCTCGCTCATGCTGGCATAGCCGAAGCTTGAGATATACAGGTGCAGCTGCTTTTCGGGGTCGAGGCCGAACTCCCTGCACAGCGACGCCTTATCCTTGAAATATCCGTTGAACTCCGGGCGCAGAAAGTCCATCATGACGGCGCCGGTCACGGGGGTGTTTTTGGCCTCCATGCCGTGGGCCTGCAGACGGGCAGCGGTGCGCGTGCCCCAGCAGGTCTGCACACAGCGCTTGGCATTGCCGTTCATATTGAACCAGTCGCCCTCCTCCTGCGTGTCGGAGAGCATCTGCTCCCAGTGGAGGTTGACGATCTTGTTGCAGCGGCCGATGTTGTTGTACACATGGCTGTTGATGGCCTCGTTGTCGTACATGCAGCTGGCCACCAGCACCTCCGGCTTGTCCTTGCCGAAGAGCCGCAGCCGCTTGGGGTCAAGCAGCTGGCGGATCTCGGCAGTATAGCCGCGCCGCTCCAGCTCCAGCTTGAGCAAAAGGTCGCTCTCATACTCGCGGACGGTGTGTTCATATAAAATCAGGAAATCTAATGCCATGTGTACCTCCTAAAAAGCCTTCCCCCGCGGGACAGACTCCCCCGATACGGGGGAGGTGGCCGAAGGCCGGATGAGGGACGGTGTTTTCGCTATTATCCGTGAATGGGTGGCCGCGGGAAGGCTGCCGGGCGCATATAGAATGCGCCCCTACGGTGTAGGGGGCGGCGTCCTCGACGCCCCGCGGGCGGAGCAGAGCCCCGCCCCTACCGTGCGGTACTCACTTTATATCGTTAAACAACTCTTGTGTCCAAACCGGCAGGCCGTATTTTTCATCAAGGTGGAAACCGTCAAAAAACTGCGTGTCATCGTCTGTGATGCAGCTGCCGCCCCACTCATAGTCCAGCAGGGTAAAGCCGTAGCTGTCGGCCCAGGCGCGCAGCGCGGGCAGTACCTCATCCTCCATCGCATCGCTGATGCCGAAGGCATCGCAGACTTCGGTGCGCACATTTTCCGCCATCGGCGGCAAAACCACGATGAGCCGCACGCCCTCGGCCTGACAGCGCTCAGCCAAAGCGCGCAGCCGCTCAAGCTGCTCGGTGTTGACCGACCAGTCCCTGCAGCGCGGGGTGATGGTGGCGGTGTAGTCGTACAGCCGGCGGTGCAGCGGCAGCACCGTGCCGTCATCGGCCAGATAATCGCTCTCGGTCCAGTCGCCGGACTCGATCGTGTCAGGTGTGCCGCGCAGCGTGTCCATCGCCACGGTCAGGGCGTTTACATTGTACTCAAGGTTAAAGCAGTAGGCGAGGGGGTTGTTCAGCGTCTCCTCCAACGCGGCAAAGCGGTCGGTGTTGTACCCGGCGTTCAGCGTATAGAACGAAACCTCTGCCACTAGGGTATCAACCTCATGACCGGAGTTGAGTATATAGTCCGCCAGATCAAGCGTCTCCTTGAGCGAGGCACCGCCGAACGCAAGGTTCTGCCACGGCTGCCCGGTCAGGCTGTTGACCAGCTGCATATCAAAATGGGCAAGGCGGCTGTCCCCTAAAATCAGATTTGTGCCCGGCGCCTGCTGGTAGGCGCGCACCCGCGCCACCGGCTGGCTGGACGAGGCGGAGGCCTTCAGCCCGAAGTAGTTGTTTGGCTCAAACGCAGCAAAGAACACGAACCACAGAACCACAGGGATCGCCAGAAGCGCCATTTTTTTGAGAATGTTTTTCATGGGCCAAGCAGCCTCCTTTCGTTAGAATGGCTTCCCCCTGCGGGGGAAGCTGTCAGCGGCTCCGCCCGCTGACTGATGAGGGGCGACGGCGCCGATACAACCCTTAAATGGGTGGTTGCGGGAAGCCCGCCCCTCATCCGGCGCTGCGGCGCCACCTTCCCCCCCTGGGGAAGGCTTGGAGTTAAAACCCCGCATACATGCCGAAGCCGGAACTGCCGAAGCCGCCGCTCTGCATGATATAGCCGATCAGCAGCGCGATCACCAGTGCATAATAGACGGCCCAGCGGTGCTTTTCTTTGGCAAGGCAGAACTCGGCGGGCTTGTTCTTGAACGCAAACGCCCGGCGGGCGTCCAGATAAAACGCCAGCGCCAGCACCAGCGCCGTGAAGGCGTAGTACGCGGCCACCATGATGGCGTTGGCGTAAAAGCCGTTGGACGCGGCGGCGTACAGCTCGGCGACAAACCGCGCGGGCGCCCAGTTAAGGAAACAGCCGCCCAGATACCGGAACGCATCGCCAACGGTCAGCGGCGCGGCGGCAGGGGAGGACCCCACCCGGAAAAAGACCATGCTCACGCACCACAGCGCAAATACACCGGCGCGCTTGGCCCACTGCACGCGGGCGGGGGCCTTCTTTTTGGGCTTGCCGAGGCGGCGGTGCAGCAGCTCCTCACCCAGACGGTAGCAGGCCTGCAAAAGGCCCCACACCACAAAGGGCAGTGTATTGCCGTGCCAGAAGCCCGACACAAAAAACACCGTGAATACGCAGACCTCGGCGGGCAGGCGGGTCAGCCTGCCGTGTGTCACGCCCGAAACATCGGCCCACGCCAGCGGCATAAAGAGATAGTCCTGCAGCCAGGACGAAAAGCTGATGTGCCAGCGGCTCCAGAAGCCGGAAAAGTTTGTGGCAAAAAAAGGTGTTTTGAAGTTCTCCGGCAGGGTCAGGCCGAGCAGCAGCCCCACCGCGCGGGCAACCTCAGAATAGCCGGAGAAGTTGAAATACAGCTGAAAGGTATAAAACACAGCGGCCAGCACCAGCATGGGGCCGCCGTAGCTGCCGTAGTGGGGGAACACCTCGTCCACCAGCAGGCCCAGCACATCGCTGACGGCCACCAGCTTAAAAAGGCCCAGCGCCAGCAGCCGCAGCGCCTGCACGGTGCGGGCGGCGTCAAAGCGATGCTCGGCCTTGAGTTGGGGCAGCAGTGCCCCGGCACGGCAGATCGGCCCCTGTGTCACAGTGGCAAAAAAGTTCAGAAACAGCGCAAAGTCGATGAAGCTTGTCTCGACCTCGCAATCGCCGCGCGCAGCGTCAATCAGGTAGGAGATGGCCGCAAAGGTGTAAAAGCTGATGCCCAGCGGCATGGCCACGGCCTGCCAGCCGCCGTCCGCTGCAAACGCGCCGTTGTATTTGAAGAAGGCAAGGATCGCCAGCAGCCCGCCAACGCCGAGGCGCAGCGCTGCCGTTTTATGCACGCCGCCCCGCGCCGCCAGCCCGCGGCCGCACAGGTAGGTGAACACCGCAACAGCGATGGTCACGGGCAGCATGGCCGGCATGGCCAGCGCGTAGAATACCCAGCTGGCCCCCAGCAGAAAAACGCTTTGCAGCCGCTGCGGCAGGTGCAGATACACCACGGCCACCACCAGCAAAAAGCCGAAGAACCCGAAACTCTGCAGGCTCATGGCCGCACCTCCCAACATACTATCAGTAATAATTCATTATACATGATTTAACGCAATACCGCAAGGGCGATTTGCGCCCCCCTGCGCCCCCCTGCGGCGCGAAAAAAAAAATAAATTTGGTCACGCAGCGGAAAGTGTGCTATAATACAGCCAATGCAATCGGCAGGAGGGAAAAACACCATGCAGCATATCCGCAATGCGGTCCAACAATTTTTAAAGACGCAGCCCCCGGCGCGGATCATCGCCATCGGCTTTGCGCTGCTGATCCTCTGCGGTGCGGCGCTGCTCATGCTGCCGTTCTCGGTGCATCCGGGGGTGCATATCACACCGCTGAACGCACTTTTTACCTCTACCAGCGCCGTCTGCGTCACCGGGCTGGTCGTGGTGGACACCGGCGACACCTTCAGTCTGTTCGGCCAGCTGGTCATCGCGGTGCTGATCCAGATCGGCGGTCTGGGCGTGGCGTCCATCGGTATGGGGCTGGCCCTTGTGACAGGGCGGCGCATCAGCCTGAAGGGCCGTTCCCTTGTGCGGGAGGCGCTGAATGTCGAAAACCTGAACGGCATGGTCAAACTCGTGCGGGCCGTCCTGCTCATGACGGTGCTGTGCGAGGCAGCGGGCGCGGTGCTGAGCTTTCCGGCCTTTGCCCGGGACCACATGCCGCTGCGGGCGGTCTGGCTCAGTATTTTTCACTCGATCGCCTCCTTTAATAATGCGGGGTTTGACGCACTGGGCGGCGGCACCAGCCTGATCCCCTACCGGGATGATCTGCTGCTGAACATCGTTACCGATGCGCTCGTCATCGTGGGCGGCATCGGCTTTATGGTCATCCTCGATGTCGGCCGCTGCCGCGGCAATTTCCGCAAAATGAGCTTTCACACCAAGGTCGTGCTTTCCACCACGGCGGTGCTGCTCTTCGGCGGCATGGCGCTTTTGCAGCTGACCGACGGCCTTGGCTGGATGACGGCGTTTTTCCAGAGCATGACGGCCCGCACGGCGGGCTTCTGCACGGTGGATTTCAGCACCCTGAGCAACGCGGGCCTGCTGGTCATTATGCTGCTGATGTTTATCGGCGCATCGCCGGGGTCCACGGGCGGCGGCATCAAGACGACCACCTTTTTTGTGCTGATGCAGCAGGTGCGGTCGATCTTCTCCAAGCGGCGGCTCGGCGCATTCCACCGCCGCCTGCCGGACGCTGCGCTGCCCAAGGCTGCGACCATCACCCTGATGGGGATCATCGTTGTTCTGGGCGGCACCTTCGGCCTCTGCATCCTTGAGCCGGAGATGGATTTTGTCCGGCTGCTGTTTGAGCAGATCTCGGCCTACAGCACGTCAGGGCTTTCCACCGGCATCACGGCGGGGCTTTGCGCCGGCAGCCGGGTGCTGCTGATCCTTACCATGTTCATCGGCCGCGTGGGTGCGGTGACGCTGCTCTCCCTCTGGGTCGAGCGCCCCGAGCCCACCGCCCGCTATACCGAAGAAGCCATCACGATTGGGTAAATACGAAGCCGCAAGGCAACCACCGTAGGGGCGGATTCCATATCCGCCCGTGCCCGCCTGCCGCAGGCACGGCTCCGCGGGCGCATATAGAATGCGCCCCTACATACTCTGCCGCCCGGCGCGGCGCAGAAAGGGTACACATATGTTTGATAAAATGAAAAGTTCCGCCGAAAGCTACGGTGTCATCGGCCTGGGCCGCTTCGGCACCGCACTGGTAAAAACGCTGTCGGACGCCGGCAAGGAGGTCATCGCCGTTGACAAGGACGAGGCCAAGGTCAAGGCAGTGCGCGGCTGGACCGATTACGCCTTTGTCATTGACGAGCTGAACGAGGCCGCACTCAAGGAGACCGGCATGCAGAACTGCGGCACTGTCACGATCTGCATCGGCGAACGGATCGACATCAGCATCCTGACAACGATGCTTGTCACCAAGCTCGGCGTGCCGCATGTGATCTCCAAGGCGGCCAGCGAGGTACATGGCGAGGTCCTCAAGCAGCTGGGGGCTGAGGTCGTCTATCCGGAGGCCGATATGGCCGTGCGCATCGGCAAGCGGCTGATCTCAGGCAACCTGCTGGACTATGTCGCACTGGGGGACGGTGTCGAGGTGCGCCGCATCGCTGTGGGCGGCAAAATGCTGGGTAAGAGTGTGCGGGAGCTTGACCTGCGCAAGGTCTACGGCATCAATGTCATCGCGGTGGAGCATGCCCGCCAGACCAATGTTGAGTTCTCCGCGGACTATACCTTTAAGGACGGCGATGTCATGGCCGTGGTCGGCAAGGTCGCCAAGATCGACCGGTTTGAGAAGGAGATGTGAGGCGCGGCTCAGCGCGCCCGCCAATGGCTAAAGCCCCTCCGGCCTTCGCTGACGCTCGGCCACCTCCCCGCAGAGCGAGGAGGCTTTTCACGCGGGCTGTGCCCGCGCAAAAGGCTCCCCACAATGTGGGGAGCTGGCCGAGCTTGCGAGGCCGGAGGGGCTTTTCTGCCTTCCCATTACAACCGGCCTTCCCTCTTGTTAAAAAACTAACCGCACGGATTTTGCGCTTTTTGCCTTGCAATTCGCCGCGCGATGCGGTACACTTAAGCTAACGAATTACGGCAAAAACAGGAGGACTTCCAAATGGAGCACAGCAATCCGATCCTGATGGGCAACAACAGCCCGCAGAAATTCATCACCATCGGCGAGGTGATGCTGCGACTGACCCCGCCGAACTATGAAAAGATCCGCATGACCTCCACCTTTGAGGCCAGCTACGGCGGCAGCGAGGCCAATATTGCGCTGGCACTGGCCAACCTTGGGGTGGATTCCACCTTCTTCAGCGTGGTGCCCAACAACTCGCTGGGCAAAAGCGCCGTGCGCTGGCTGCGCTGCAACGATGTACACTGCACGCCGATGATCCTCTCCACCAAGGAGGAGACCCCCAGCCATCGTCTAGGCACCTATTATCTTGAGACCGGCTACGGCATCCGCCCCAGCAAGGTCATCTATGACCGTATGCACAGCGCCCTGACCGAGTACGACCTGAGCAAGGTCGATCTTGATGCGCTGTTTGATGGCTTTGACTGGCTGCACCTGTCCGGCATTACCCCGGCGCTAAACCGCAACTGCGCCGACTTTATCCTGCGCTGCCTCAAGACCGCCAAGGAGAAGGGCCTGACCGTCAGCTTTGACGGCAATTTCCGCTCCACCCTCTGGTCATGGGAGGAGGCCCGCGACTATTGCACCCAGTGCCTGCCCTATGTGGATGTGCTGTTCGGCATTGAGCCGTACCACCTGTGGAAGGATGACGAGAACCACGCCAAGGGCGACTGGAAGGACGGCGTCCCCCTGCAGCCCAGCTATGAGCAGCAGGATGAGATCTTCCAGCATTTTATCGACCGTTACCCCAACATCAAGTGCATTGCCCGCCATGTGCGCTACGCCCATTCCGGCAGTGAAAACAGCCTCAAGGCCTTCCTCTGGTATGAGGGACATACCTTTGAGTCCAAGCTTTTCACCTTCAACATCCTCGACCGCGTGGGCGGCGGTGATGCCTTTGCCAGCGGCCTGATCTACGCCATGATGCACGATTACAAGCCGATGGATATGGTCAACTTTGCAGTGGCGTCCAGTGCCATCAAGCACACCATCCACGGCGATGCGAACATCACCGACGATGTGGACAGCATCCGCAACCTGATGAATATGAACTACGATATCAAGCGGTAAACCGTATATAAAACGCGCCGTCCCGGGTGAGGGACGGCGCGCTTTTGTTTGGGAAGGTGTCTGCGGCCCCCGACTGCAGACGGATGAGGGGCGGCGTTTCCATGATTGCCCGGGAATGGGCTGCCGCGGAAAGTCCGCCCCTCATCAGTCCGCTTTGCGGACAGCTTCTCCCTTGGGGGAGAAGCCTTTGGGTAGCAGCTCCGCATTCAGCCCTGCCCCGATAAACAGCAGATTGATGATCACATACAGCCACAGGATCAGCAGGATCACCGCCGTCAGGGAACCGTAGATATACGACCGCCGCCAGAAATGCGCGATGTAAAAGGAAAATACCCGCGAAAAGATCAGCCACCCGGCCGTGGCAAAGATCGTGCCCGGCAGCTGGCTGCGCAGCGTGCGCCGCCCGCCCGGCACATAGGTGTAGATCAGCAGCAGCAGCACAAAAAGCAGCGGGATCGTCACGAATCGGCCGATGTCGGCCACCCGCTGCAGATGATGCACCACCGCTGCATAATGCCGGAAAAACGGCAGCGTATCGGCAAAATGCGCAAACAGCGACCGTATGCCCTGCAGGGCCAGCATGACGAGCAGCAAAAGCTCAAACACAAAGGTGTACCCGATGGCGAGCAGCCGGTTCAGAAAGGTGCGGCGAGAGCCGGGCGTCAGCCGCTGCAGCCCCACCTGCAGCGCGCTCACACCGCCGGACGCCGAGACGATGGTGGTCAGCACGGCCAGCGAGGCCACAAACTGGGCCGACTGGCCGCTCAGGCTCTGCAAAAGCTGCACGGCGGCGGCCTGAATCTCGGGGATCGGGGGCAGAAAATCCGCCAGCAGCTCGGCTACACCCTCCACTGAAAAGGCGGGGATCAAATTGACAAGCAGCAGCACCCACATCAAAAGCGGAAAGGATGCTGTGAGCAAAAACAGCGTGGCCGACCCGGCGTAGACCGTCATATCCAGTGCCAGATAGCGGCGCAGCACGGCCAGGGCGGTGTTTGTCCAACGGGTCAGCTTCGGCTTCATGGCAGGCTCCTTGTCTGTGCGGGCGGTCTTTCGATATATAGTTCATTATAGCGGATTCCGCTGCGGAACGCAATGTTCATGCGGCGGATTTTGTTTGGGGCCGGGTCTTGTGCGATTGCAAAAAATGTGGTAAAATAACATTGATTCTTTAAGGATAAAAATTGCCAACAAAATTGCGTCTTGACATTGGAAAAATATTCCGGGGGGGGGGGACTCTGTTTGAAAACCGAAACAGAACACAGCCGCGAGGCTGAAAATCACCTGCAGACCTTTGTGCAGCAGGGCCGTTGGGAGCGCTCCGCCCGCCACTGCCGTTCCATGCAGCGGCGGTATGCACTGTGCTGTGACGAAAAATTTGTCTACGGTCTGGACTACGCCGAGGTCATTGAGCTGATGGAGCTGTGGCTGTACTGGGCGGCGCTGCAGGACCTGTACGCCCTGCCCGGCATCTGTGAGGGCGGGGCCTTTGCCGCTGCGGAAAAGACGCTTGTGGCCTTTATAGACGAGGGTGAGGCCGCGGCCCAGCGGCAGAGGGCAGCCGATACCTACCGTGCTTTTCGGCAGGAATAGTGCCGTACACAGAAATTTTACACCCCTGCTGCGGCAAGGCGGTTAAAAATATATCAAAAACACTTGCGCATTTTCGGTTTTATGCGTATAATAAGGATAAACCCCTTGGGGCGCGGTGCGCCCTGCCAAAAATGTGAAACATACCGAGAGGAGCTTTTACTATGGGTTTGGGTAAAAAGACCATTGACGATGAGAACTACGCCGGTAAGCGCGTACTGGTTCGCTGCGACTTCAACGTCCCGATGAAGGACGGCGTTATCACCAACGATAACCGCATCAATGCCGCACTGCCGACGATCAAGAAGCTGATCAACGACGGCGCTAAGGTCATCCTGTGCAGCCATCTGGG
Source organism: Oscillospiraceae bacterium (assembly GCA_025757985.1). NCBI lineage: Bacteria > Bacillati > Bacillota > Clostridia > Eubacteriales > Oscillospiraceae > Oscillospiraceae bacterium. Next base: position 1,906,924 of record CP107210.1, on the reverse strand, counting down.
CAAGCCGAAGAACGGCCCCGAGGCCAAGTTCAGCCTGGCCCCCGTTGCTGTGCGCCTGAGCGAGAAGCTGGGCCAGCCCGTTGTTTTTGCCGATGATGACAATGTTGTCGGCGAGAATGCCAAGGCTGCCGTTGCCACCATGAACAACGGCGATGTCGTTCTGCTGCAGAACACCCGCTTCCGCAAGGAGGAGACCAAGAACCTGCCTGAGTTCAGCGAGGAGCTGGCCAGCCTGGCCGACGCTTATGTCGATGACGCCTTCGGCTCCTGCCACCGTGCCCACTGCTCCACCGCCGGTGTGACCGACTATGTCAAGGATACCGCTGTCGGCTACCTGATGGAGAAGGAGATCAAGTACCTCGGCAACGCCGTGAACGATCCCGAGCGCCCCTTCACCGCCATTCTGGGCGGCGCCAAGGTCGCTGACAAGCTGAATGTTATCTCCAACCTGCTCGAGAAGGTCGATACCCTGATCATCGGCGGCGGCATGGCCTACACCTTCCTGAAGGCACAGGGCTATGAGATCGGCAAGAGCCTGTGCGATGACTCCAAGCTGGATTACTGCAAGGAGATGATGGCCAAGGCACAGGAGAAGGGCGTCAAGCTGCTGCTGCCTGTTGACGCTGCCTGCATCAAGGACTTCCCCGATCCCATTGATGCCCCCATCGAGACTGTGATCGTCCCTGTCACCGCTATCCCGGCTGACATGGAAGGCTGCGACATCGGCCCCGAGACCATGAAGCTGTTTGCTGACGCCGTCAAGGCCAGCAAGACCGTTGTCTGGAACGGCCCCATGGGCGTGTTTGAGAACCCGACCCTCGCTGCCGGCACTCTGGCTGTTGCCAAGGCCATGGCAGAGAGCGATGCCACCACCGTCATCGGCGGCGGCGACTCCGCAGCTGCTGTCCAGCAGATGGGTCTGGGCGACAAGATGACCCACATCTCCACCGGCGGCGGCGCTTCTCTCGAGTACCTCGAGGGCAAGGAACTGCCCGGCATTGCCGTCATCCAGAAGGCTTGATTTTTAAGAAACCCGCAGAGCGCGGCGGCCAAGCCGCCGCGCTCTTTTTGTAAAAAGGCTTCCCCCTGAGGGGCTGCGCCCGCAGGCGCGTGTCGGAGCGCAACCGCCGGAGGCGGCTCTTAGCGCGGAGGCTGAAGCTGTCGCCGCAGGCGACTGATGAGGGTCGAGTTTGCCATATTATCCCGTTGACGGGTCATATCCGCACACCCGCCCCTCATCCGGCGCTTCGCGCCACCTTCCCCCGCGGGGGAAGGCTTATTATGGAAGGAGTAAATTTATCATGGATAAACAGAATCGTAAAGCTATCATCGCCGGAAACTGGAAGATGAACAAGACCGCTACCGAGGCCAAGGCCCTCATCAGCGAGCTGATCCCCGCTGTCAAGGACGCCGGCTGCGAGGTCGTCATCTGCGTTCCCTTCACCGATCTCGTCACCGCTGTCGAGATGACCAAGGGCACCAACATCCATGTCGGCGCCGAGAATGTCCACTTCGAGAAGTCTGGTGCTTTCACCGGCGAGATCTCTGCCGATATGCTGACCGACCTCGGCGTTGAGTATGTCGTCATCGGCCACAGCGAGCGCCGCCAGTACTTTGCCGAGACCAACGAGACCGTCAACAAGCGCACCAAGGCTGCGCTGGCCGGCGGCCTGAAGCCCATCATCTGCGTCGGCGAGAGCCTCGACCAGCGTGAGCAGGGCGTGACCGAGGAGCTGGTCCGTATGCAGGTCAAGATCGCGCTGAATGGCGTGACCGCTGACGAGCTGAAGAATGTTGTCATCGCCTACGAGCCCATCTGGGCCATCGGCACCGGCAAGACTGCTACCGCTGATCAGGCCGAGGAGGTCTGCGCCGCTATCCGCAAGGTCGTCGGCGAGCTGTACGGCGAGGACGCCGCCAAGGCCCTGACCGTCCAGTACGGCGGCAGCATGAACCCGAAGAACGCCGAGGAGCTGCTGAGCAAGCCCGATGTTGACGGCGGCCTGATCGGCGGCGCTTCCCTGAAGGCTGACCAGTTTGCGGTCATCGTTGACGCTGCCACGAAGGGCTAAATCCCCCACAAAAAGGCTTCCCCCTTTGGGGGAAGCTGTCACCGAAGGCGACTGATGAGGGGCGACCTTGCCACTATCTCCCGCTTACGGCTCGGCAAGGTACGCTCGCCCCTCATCCGGCCTGCGGCCACCTTCCCCCAGAGGGGAAGGCTTTAAACCACACAAGGAGTTTCAATTCTATGTCTAAAAAACCTGTTATGCTCTGCATCATGGACGGCTTCGGCTGGACACCGGACGAGACCTACGGCAACGCCGTGGCCGCCGCCAACAAACCGAATCTGGACAAGATCTTTGCCAATTACCCCATGACCACCATCGAGGCCTCCGGCATGGCTGTCGGCCTGCCCGATGGCCAGATGGGCAACTCTGAGGTCGGCCACACCAACATGGGCGCAGGCCGCATCGTTTACCAGCAGCTGACCCTCATCACCAAGTCCATCAAGGACGGCGAGATGTTCAAGAACCCCGTCCTCGTCAAGAACATGAAGGCAGCCATCGACGCGGGCAAGGCCATTCATCTGATGGGTCTGGTCGGCACCGGCGGCGTCCACAGCCATGCCGACCACTGGTTCGGCGTGCTGGAGATGGCTAAGCACATGGGGGCGAAGGACGTCTACCTGCACTGCATCATGGACGGCCGTGACACCGACCCGCACAGCGGCAAGGGATTCCTGGCTGACCTGCAGGCCAAGCTGGACGAGCTGGGCATCGGCAAGATCGCCAGTGTCTCCGGCCGTTATTACGCCATGGACCGCGACAACAACTGGGACCGCGAGGAAAAAGCCTACGCTGCCTTCGTCTACGGCGAGGGCAACCACGCCGCCAACGCTGCCGAGGCCATCGAGGCCAGCTACGCCGCCGATGTGACCGATGAGTTTGTCATCCCCGTTGTCACCTGCGAGGGCGGCCGCGTTGAGGACGGCGACACCGTCATCTTCATGAACTTCCGCCCGGATCGTGCCCGTCAGATGACCCGCATCTTCTGCGACGACGCCTTCACCGGCTTTGAGCGCCGCGGCGGCCGCAAGCAGGTCCACTATGTCTGCATGGCAGAGTATGACGCCACCATGCCCAACTGTGAGGTCGCTTACCCGCCGGTCGAGCTGAAGAACACGCTGGGCGAGTATCTGGCCACCCACGGCAAGACCCAGCTGCGCATCGCCGAGACCGAGAAGTATGCCCATGTGACCTTCTTCTTCAACGGCGGCATCGAGCAGCCCTGCGAGGGCGAGGACCGCAAGGTCATCCCCAGCCCGAAGGTTGCCACCTACGACCTCAAGCCCGAGATGAGCGCCTATGAGGTCGCTGACGAGTGCAAGGCCCGCATCGAGAGCGGCAAGTACGATGTCATCATCCTGAACTTCGCCAACTGCGACATGGTCGGCCACACCGGCGTCTTTGATGCTGCTGTCAAGGCTGTTGAGGCCGTTGACAAGTGCGTGGGCGAAGTCACCGACGCCGTGCTGAACGCCGGCGGTGTCGTATTCCTGACTGCCGATCACGGCAACGCCGAGAAGATGAAGAACCCCGATGGTTCTCCCTTCACCGCGCATACCACCAATGTCGTGCCCTTCGCTGTTATCGGTGCAGGCGATGTGAAGCTGCGCGAGGGCGGGTGCCTCGCGGACATCGCCCCCACCATGCTGCCCTACATCGGTCTGCCCGTCCCCGCAGAGATGACCGGCAAGAGCATTATTGTGGAATAATTTAAGGCAATACCGCATAATTCTAAGTGCCGATACGGCGAGCGAGGTGCGGCAGCTGCTAAGCCAAAAGCGCAGATAATACTTTGTGTATTATCGAGCATTCTGGCAACGCAGATGCCGTACCGCAGCCGCCGGAGCGGTGCTTAAGCCGTCAGGCGGGAATTGTGCGGTGTTGCCTTAACAACGCATCCCCGCGGCGGGCCGTTTGGCCTGCCGCTTTTTTGTGTTTGTAGGGGCCGGGCATGCCCGGCCCGCAGCTTTCCCATAAGAAATCATTCGCCCTACACACGCAGCCCCTACAAATGCACCGCCTGCCCTTGCTATTTTTCTGCAAATGCGATATAGTTATCTTAACTAAACATATCCGATTTAGGAGAAACCGCATGAAACAACAAACAAAGGGCGGGGTGCTGCATAAGCTGTGGCAGAGCCTGCCGTGGCTGTGGATGGCCGCAGCATACCTGACGGATCTTTGGTATCAGCTTGTGCCGGGCCGGTGGATCGTGGATTCCGATCTGGCATCCGAGATGATCCTTGCGGATCTGCTGAACCGCGAAGGCTCGGTCATCAGCCACAACTGGTTCTACTCGACCGAACTGAAGGTCGTCAACCTGCAGTGGTTCTACCGATTGGGTCTGCTGCTTTTCCCCAATGATTGGCATCTGGCCCGCGCATTCGGTATGGCCCTTGCGCTGGCGCTTTACGCGGCAGCCATGCTGTTCTTTGTCAAATGCGCAGGCCTTGGGCGGCCCGGCCTCTGGATGGTCGGCACGCTGCTCTGGCCCTTCGGGCAGCATTATCTGGTTTATGCTATCTATGGCGGGTACTATCTGGTATATACCTTCTTCTATATGCTGGTGCTGGCGCTTGTGCTGCGCAGCCTGACTGCCGACAAAAAGCACTGCGCCTTGCAATGGCTGCTGGCCTGCCTTATTACGGCGGTGGCCGGCATGAACGGCGTCAAGCAGCTTATGGTATTCCATGCGCCGCTTTGTCTGGCAGCGGCGGTGCTGCTGGTCATGGCGCTGCACGGCAGCGATAAGCCGGACTGGAAGGGAGCTCTGCAGAGCTGCCGCAAGGAGGTTCGTCTGCTGGCAGCCTCTGTCGTGACGGCGGTGGCCAGTGCGGCGGGCTACTTCGTCAGCAATGCGGTGCTGTCCCGCCTGTACGACTTCAAATCCTACAATTTCATCACATGGGACCGGGACGAAAACTGGTTTACGCTCGACCGCATCCTGATGGACTTCTTCCATGAGTTCGGCTACCAGAACGGCTCCGGTGTGTTCCACTTCGGCGGTATTGCGGCGGGTATCGGCCTGCTGCTGGGTTGCTGGATGTTCTTCTGCATCGTGCGGCTGCTGCTGCGGCTGGATAAGCTGCAGCTCAACGACAAGCTGCTGGTGCTGCTGCTGGTCTGCATGCTGGCGGTCTGCGGCATGTGCTATGCCTACTTCCACGAGTATTATCTCTACTTCTGGCTTATGAACATGCCGGTGGCCATTGCGGTCATGGCGGTGGAGATCAAGACCGAGGATCTGCACCTGCCCGGGGCGCGGGGGCTTTTGGCCGCTGCGCTGGCGGCCTGCTTTACGGTTTGCGCCGTCAATACGGTGCGGCAGGAGCAGGAGCACCCCTACCTTGCGCATAAGGGCTTGAAAAACGCCGCCGACTGGCTGGTGGAAAATGGCTACACCGAGGGGTATTCCACCTTCTGGAACGGCAATGCGATGATCGAGCTGACAAGCGGCAAGCTGGATGTCTGGACGATCGCCAATCTGAACAGCCTAGTCGTGCCCGACTGGCTGCAGCCCAAGGAGCATCTGACCACCGACCCGGTGCATCCGTTCCTGCTCATTGATACCGAGACCGACTACGCCGCTGATGACGCGCAGCTGGTCAAATACGGCAGCTGCACCGAGGTCTACAACGATGGACGCTATGTGATCTATGACTTCGCCGATGCGGCCGCCGCGCACGAGGCAGCACAGGCGGCAGAAGCAAAACAATAAGAAGATATAAGGTGCCATGCTATGTAGAGGCGGATGCTTGCATCCGCCCGCGGTGCGTTGAGGACGCCGCCCTCTGTAATCGAATCCGATACTTTATATAAATATAAGGAGTATTCTTATGCGTTACTGCAAAAAATGTACGATGCCCGACACCCGCCCCGGTATTACCTTTGATGCCGAGGGCGTCTGCAGCGCCTGCCGCCACTACGAGAACCGCAAAAATGTCGACTGGGACGCCCGCTTCAAGGAGTTTGAGGCCTACTGCGACAAATACCGCGGCATGAACGGCCCCGGCGGCTATGACTGCGCGGTTGCTGTCTCCGGCGGCAAGGACAGCCACTTTCAGGTCTGGATGCTGAAAGAGGTCATGCACATGAACCCGATTCTGTTCAGCGTCGAGGACAACTTCCCCATGACACAGGCGGGTATCCACAACCTCAAGAACATCAGCGAGGAATTCGGCTGCACGATCATCTCCTGCAAGCCCAACATCAAGGTGCAGAAAATCCTGATGCGCAAATTCTTTGAGAAGTACGGCAAGCCGACCTGGTATGTTGACCGCCTGATCTACACCTTCCCGCTGCACATGGCGGCCAAATTCAACACCCCCATGCTCTGCTACGGCGAGAATGTCAGCTTTGAGTACGGCGGCAACGCCGACAAGGAGACCTACTCCGCCATGGGCCAGATCGAGAACGGCGTGGCCGTGGGCATGCCGATGGAGGAACTGCTGGGTGACGGCGTGACCGAAAACGACCTGAGCCTGACGCTGGCCCCCAGCGCCGAGGAGCGCGCCAAGCTTGACCCGTTCTACATGAGCTATTTTGTGCCGTGGAACAGCTACAAGAATTACCAGATCGCCAAGGCGCACGGCTTCCACGACCTGACCCATGAGTGGGATCGCACCCACCACGCCGAGAACTTCGACCAGATCGACTCCCGCGCCTATCTGGTACACAGCTGGCTGAAGTACCCGAAGTTCGGTCACGCTGCTGCAACCGACTACACCGCCCGCTATATCCGTTACGGCATGATGACCCGCGAGGAGGCCATCCCCATCATCAAGGAACGCGATGGCAAGCTGGATCCGCTCTGCGTGCGTGATTTCTGCGACTTCTGCGGCTATACCGAGAGCGAGTTCTGGGCCATCATGGACAAGTTCTACAACCGCGACCTGTTCGAGAAGAATGACTGCGGCGAGTGGCAGCTCAAGCACCCCATCTGGGAGGAAAATAAATAATGGTACGGCATGTCATTCTTTGGAAGCTGAAGGAAATGCCCGAGACCGAGAAGGCCGCCGTCAAGGCCGGCATCAAGACAGGGCTTGAGGGGCTGGCCGGCCAGATCCCCGGCCTGCTGGAAGTCCGTGTCTACACCGAGGCGCTGCCCAGTTCCGCGAATGCGGACCTGATGCTGGACACGACCTTCACCGATGCCGAGGCACTGAAGGGCTACTCCACCCACCCGGCGCATGTCGCTGTAGCCAACGGCAAGGTGAGACCGTACACCGCGGTAAGGACTTGTTTGGATTTTACGGTATAATGCAATAAATGAAATGTAGGGGCGGATTCCATATCCGCCCGCAGGTCGTAGCGGCTTAGCGGGCGCATATAGAATGCGCCCCTACGATGTAACGGAGGTAAAGGGTTATGGCAGCAACTATAATCAAAAACGGCCGTATCCACGATGCTGTCCACCGCGAGGCCTATGTCGCGGATATTCTGCTGGCTGACGGTAAGATTGCCGCTATCGGCGGCGGGCTGACTGCCCCGGCGGACGCTGCTGTGTTTGACGCCGATGGGTTGGAGGTTTATCCCGGTTTTGTCGATGCCCACACCCATATCGGCCTCGATGGCTACGGCATCGGGTACGAGGGCTGCGACTACAACGAGATGAACGACATCTGGACGCCGCAGCTGCGCGCGATTGACGGTATCAACCCGCGCGACCCCTCGCTGGCGGACGCGCGCCGGGCCGGCGTGACCTGCGTCTGCACCGGCCCGGGCAGCGCCAATGTGCTGGGCGGCACCTTTCTGGCCATGAAAACCGTGGGCGATCGCGTGGACAAAATGGTCGTGCGCGACCCGGTTGCCATGAAATGTGCCTTCGGCGAGAACCCCAAGCGCTGCTATCGCGACAAGTGCGATTCCACCCGCATGTCCACGGCGGCGTTCCTGCGCGGCGCGCTGATGCAGGCGCGGGACTACGGCGCCCGCAAGCAGGCGGCCAACGGCGATATAACCAAAATGCCCGCCTACAACCAGAAGCTCGAGGCCCTGCTGCCGGTGCTGGCGCGTGAGATTCCCCTGAAGGCCCACGCCCATCAGGCCAACGACATCTTCACGGCGCTGCGCATCGCGCGGGAGTTCAACCTGCGCCTGACGCTGGAGCATGTGACCGAGGGCCACCTGATTGTGGACGAACTGGCAGGGGAGAAGGATGTGCCGATGGCGGTCGGCCCCAGCCTGACGTTTGCCAGCAAGTTTGAGCTACAGAACAAATCCTGGTCCACCCCTGCGGTGCTGACTGCAGCGGGCTGCCATGTTTCCATTATCACCGACAGCTCAGTCATCCCGCAGCAGTATCTGCCGCTCTGCGCCGGTATGGCGGTCAAGGCTGGCATGGACCCGTTCGATGCGCTGAAGGCCATCACCATCAACCCGGCGGAGCATATCGGCGTAGCCGACCGCGTCGGCTCGCTGGAGGTGGGCAAGGATGCCGACCTCGTCATCACCGCAGGCAGCCCCTTTGAGGTGCTGACCGAGGTAAAAGCAGTCTTTATTGACGGGGCGCGTATCGAGCAGGCATGATTAGTGGAAAGGATCGTAGAGGCCATGCGTTTGCCAAAACAACCGCTGCAATGCCCCACAATGGCTACCGCCGGAAATGTACTGACACTGGCAGCGCTGCTGCTGCCGCCGCTTTACATGCCGAATGGTTATGTTGGGCTGGTGGGTGCTAAATTTCATCTACTGCTGTGGCTGGCAGGGATTGGATGTGCTTTGCTGCTTTGCTGCCTGCAAAAAAGCCTGCGCAGGAATGAGCATCCGGCAAAGCAGGCGCAAATTGCCGGTCTGCCGCTGTTGCTGCTCTGCTTAAGCTACACAGTAGCATGGCTTTTTGCGGAGAATCCTGCCGTGGCTTTGTGGGGATTGCAGGGGCGCTACAACGGCCTTATCATGCTGTTGGCCTGTACGATGCTGTACTTTGCAGTACAGCTGACAGGCGGCGGGATTCCGGCTGCATGGTTCGGACGGCTGTTGGCAGGAGTAGGATGTGCTGTTACGCTGCTGTGCGGGATGAACTTCTTTATGGTTGACCCGTTGGATGCCTATTACAGCTTTTTGCCCGAAAGCGGGGAGCTGTTCCTCGGTACAGTGGGGAACATCAATTTTTATGGGGCGTTTCTTGACCTTTGCCTGCCTATTGCCGTGTGGGAGCTTTTGGTGACACCAGACAGCGATTCGGCACGGCTATGGGGCGCGGCATCGGTTTGCCTGGGGGCAGGCCTTGTGGTTGCAGGCAGTGATGCGGCCTGGCTGGGGGCTGTAAGTGCGGTGGCGGTGCTTTGCATGGCGCGGCGCATTACAGCCGGGCGGCTTTCCCGGCTGGCCTATGCTGCGGCCGTCTGGGCACTTTGCACAGGAACAATGGGTTTGCTGGCTCGCTTGCTGCCTGCCCGCGCAGAGTGGCGTACCGTGTCGAAATTTGTTACACAGCCGATGGTGGCGCTTATACTGGCTGCGGTGTGCTTTGTCACTGGCGGTCTGCTGCGCCGACAGCCTAAGGTAAACAGCTGGCGTGCTGTGCGCGTACTGGCTGTCGCGGCTGTGGTGCTGGCCGCTGTTCTGGTGCTGCTTGCCAATTTTACCGTGGTGCTGCCGCAGCCGTTGACAAGGCTGTTGTTCTTTGATGACCAGTGGGGCTCCAACCGGGGCTTTGCGTGGAAACGCCTCTGGACGGTCTGGCGGGATGATTTGACACCGTTACAGATGCTCTTTGGATTAGGCGGTGATGCTGCCAATGCACGGCTGAACATAGATGACTACTCTGTCAAATATATGATGCTGCTCAACGGTGATGTTTTTGACTCGGCCCATAACGAGTATCTGCAGCACCTGATCTGTGGAGGGGTAGTTGGGCTGACTTCCTGGCTGGCCTTTCTGGGATTACATGTCCGCCGCGGACTGCGGACAGCGCCGGGGCTTGCCGCGGCAATCCTTGGGTATGCAGTACAGGCATTTTTCAGCATCAGCATGCCGGGCGTACTGCCTCTGGTGTTTGTGCTGGCGGCGCTCTGCGTAAAGCCGCAGCCGCTGGCTGCCCGTGGGTGGTATCGCAGCCTTTTGGGATTGGTAATGGCTGCCCCGCCGATACTGCTGCTGGCGGCAGTCTAAAGCTTTGCTGTTATGGCAGAATAAAAGTGAATAATTGGTGAAAATGTCCATTGACAAAAGTAACCGGGGGGGGGTATACTCTCATTAGACTATATGGCTTGTGAATGCAGCCATTTAAATTATGAGAGGAGTCCTACCCGAAATGAAAAAGTTTCTTTCTATGGTTTGCGCAGTAGCGCTGGCTGCCCTGTGCGCCGTGCCCGCTTTCGCTGAGGCTACGCCCGGTGAGGCTGCTAACACGGCTGCCACAAAGATTACTGCCAAGAACGCATCTACAAACGAAGGTGCAGGCTTTGCGAATAGCATTGCCAATTACTACACCGCCAACCCCACCGTGCCTGTAACCAAGCAGAACGCTAACGCAGCTGCGACTGTTATCAATGCCCATGCGGACAAGGCTATCGCGGACGGCACTTTTGATAAGGACACCATCAAGAAGGTATATCCCAGCACGGGGAGCGTTACCAATGCCGTTGCTGTCCAGACAATCGAGAAGAGTCAGATTTCTAATCTTTCCCTGACGAAGAAGGATGACAATACGCTGGTACTGTCTGCTACTTGGACCGGTACGCAGCCGTCTGCGGGTGCCAACATTGCCGTCTATGGTATGGATACCAGCGCAGCTTACCAGATCGTCTTTGTGGATGATGCCGGAAACCGTACAACGATTGATTCTGTATCCAAGGTTGCTGACGGCGTGGTCGTTTTCTGGGTTCCCCACTTCTCTACCTATGAGATCGTAAAGGTCAGCGTTGCTGCAGATACAGCCCCGGCCGCCGCTGCTTCGGCTACCACCACGGTTGACGCTGCCGCTGTTGATGCTCAGTTCTATACCTGCAAGGCCTGCGGTTACCACAACTGGACTGGCACTGTGGGCGGCTACAAGTGCGACCACTGCGGCCACATCGAGGCGAAGGATCTGAGCAGCTACCCCAATGTCAAGGGTACTGCTACGCTGCCCACTGCCACCTCTGCTGCTGCCTCCAACAACATCATCAAGGCGACCGGTGCTGATATGAGTATGGTCGTTCTGGCTGTTCTGGCTCTGGCTGCCGCTCTGGTTGCCGGTTTCGCTTGCATCGTTCGCAAGCAGGGTCTCGGCAAGTAAAAATAAGGAAACATGCTGCTTATGAAGAGTTCTGATTCTCACAAAGCAGTGCATGCACACGGCAAGAGAAAGAACCTGGTTCTTTCTCTTGTTTTTTGTGTGGCTGCACTCTGTGTAGTGCTTCTCGTGCTGGTGGGGCCGGGCCGTATGCTGGCTGGTGCGGCGGCACGATCCGGAGTTGAAACCGCCCTGCCTGCATCGGTGGCGGCGGTGTCTGATGCCCAGCCCACCGCGGCCCCGGAGCAAACGCCCGCCCAGCCCGAGACTGTCAACATCAATGATTTCGGCGGCTACCCCGCGGCGGGGGATGCTTTGGGTGAAATCACGATTTCCGGCACATCGGTGGACTGCACGATTTACTACGGTGACGAAGATCCCCAGCTGGACACGGGCGCGGGCATCTATACCGGCGGCAAGATCCCCGGTGAGGGTGGCACGATTCTGGTGGCTGGCCACACGGCAACCTATTTCCGCGATTTTGAGCATGCCCAGAACGGTGCAATGATTACCGTCACCACCGCCTACGGCACCTACACCTACGAAATCACGGATATGCGCGTGGCCAACGCCAACGATACCTCCGCCTATGACATGGATGCGCCGGAGGAAAATATTATCCTGTACACCTGCTACCCGCTGGGACAGGTGTCCCTGACGGATATGCGTTATTTTATCTACGGCAAGTATGTCAGCGGTCCGCGGCTGGAGGGGCTGTCTTGAGCCGCCCCGGCAAGCAGGCTGCAGCCGCTCGGCTGGCTGTGGCTGTTCAGCTGGTAGGCAGTGTCTGTGCGCTTCTGCTGGCGGTCTGTCTGGCGCTGTCCTTTACGCTCCTGCGGGAAGGACATTTTGCCGCCTGTCTGAAAAAATCCGGTTATCTGGACACCGTCCACGCTGCTGTGTTGGACACCTGCAGTCAGTACGCTGCTGCCATTGGAACGACTGTCGATCCGCTTGCCAACGCCATAACACCTGACGCTGTGTACGCAGGCGTGATGCACCGCGCCGACAGTCTGTGGCATGGCAGTACCAACGATGAGACCGACCCCTTTGGCAGCCTGATTACAACCTATCAGGACACCGTTGCGCCCGAGCCGCCTACTTACGATGGCTACCGCATTTTACAGTATAACTGCCAAATGGAGTGGCAGAGTGCGATGGCAACGCCGTTTTCGGCGGCGCTGAGTATGGTACTGCAATACCGGGGCATTGTGGCCATTGCCATGTATCTCTCCGGCCTGTTGCTTATGGGCTGCATTGCATTGCAATATCTGTTGGCCGACCGGTGGCGTATGTTTTGCAGTGGGCTGCTGCGCATGGCGGATGGCTGCCTGGGAGCAGGTGTCATACTGGCGCTGTGGCTGACCTTTGGCAGCGGATATCGCAGCTGGACTGCGGCAGGGGATATCGGTTATACATTGTTCTGTCAGTGGTTCAGCGCATTCGCTCCGGCGGTGGCAGGCTGTGCGGCAGCGGTATCAGCTGTGCCGGTGCTGTTGGTTCTATGGGTTTGCGCCCAGTTCCGCCGTGCGAAATCTGCCTGATGCCCTCTTGCATCCCGTACAAAACTGTGCTATAATACCTGCATACGGCAAAGGCGCCGTCTGATAGCATTGCTATCGGACGGCGCCTTTTCATTTTGATACAGAGCCGATTGGAGTGTAAAGAATATGGAAAAGATTCCCCGCCATGTGGACATTGATTACAGCAAATACGCCCCCGATATCCCGGAGGACCAGCGGGAGGCCTACTACGGTCTGCCTAAGCATGTGCAGTTCTGCAAAGAGTGCGTGATGAGCAACCAGAAGCCGAACTCCTGCTATGAGTTTGAGCATACGATCAAATCCATCAAAAAGACGATGGTTATTCAGGAGGACGGGGTCTGCGATGCCTGCCACGCCTGCCACAACAAGGCCAACGGCCATATCGACTGGGCGCTGCGCGAAAAGGAGCTGCGCGAGCTGTGCGACCAGTACCGCAAAAACGATGGCAGCTATGACTGTCTTGTGCCCGGCTCGGGCGGCAAGGACAGCTTTTACGCCGCCCACTTGCTGAAATACAAGTACGGCATGCACCCGCTGACGGTGACATGGGCGCCGCACATCTACACCCCGTGGGGGTGGGACAATATGCAGGCATGGATTCATGCGGGCTTTGACAACTACCTGTGTACCCCCAACGGCATGACCCACCGCCTGCTGACCCGTCTGGCCACGGAAAACCTCTTCCATCCGTTCCAGCCGTTCATCCTCGGGCAAAAGCAGCTTGCCCCCAAGATGGCCGCGAAATTCGGCATTCCGCTGGTATTCTACGGCGAGAACGAAGCCGAGTTCGGCAACCCCATCGCCGACAACAACTCCGCGCTGCGCGATGAGCATTTCTTTGCCGTGAACGACTACGACCACATTTATCTGGGCGGCGTCAGCCTGCGCCAGCTGGAGGAGGACTACAAGGTAGACAAGGCCGACCTTGCCATCTATCTGCCGAGTGAGACCTCCAACCTTGAGAAAAACCACATTCAGGTGCGGTATCTGGGCTACTACGAAAAGTGGCATCCGCAGGGCGCCTACTACTACAGCGTTGAGCACGGCGGCTTCCGCCCCGCACCGGAGCGCACGCAGGGCACCTACTCCAAGTACAACTCCATTGATGACAAGATCGATGATTTCTTCTACTACACGACCTACATCAAGTACGGCATCGGCCGCACCACCTACGATGCCGCGCAGGAAATCCGCAACGAGGAGATCACGCTGGACGAGGGCAAGGCGCTCTGCAAGAAGTTTGACGGCGAGTACCCCGACCGCTTTGAAAAAGAGATCTTTAAGTATCTGTCGCTGGATCGCCAGCATTTCCCGTGGGCCAGCCAGCTGTTTGAGCAGCCCAAGATGGACCGCGATTACTTTATGGATCTGGCCGACCGGTTCCGCTCTCCCCACATCTGGAAGTGGGAGGACAACATGTGGAAGCTGCGCTACACCCCCTACGAGGGCGACAGCGAGGTGCTGTGGGGCGACCCGAGAGGCACGCACCACGAAATTTGAGACAAGGCTTCCCCCTTGGGGGAAGCTGTCCGCGAAGCGGACTGATGAGGGGGGCTTTCCGCGGCAGCTCGTTTGCGGGCAATCGCGGCATACGCGCCCCTCATCCGACCTCGCTTCGCTCGGTCGCCTTCTCCCCCGGGAGAAGGCTTTAACGAGGTTCATTTATGCAAAAAAAAATACGACTGATCGCCCGTCTTGATGTCAAAGACACCAACCTTGTCAAGGGCATCCAGCTGGAGGGGCTGCGCAAGCTGGGCGACCCGAACAGCTTTGCGAAAGCATACTATGAGCAGGGCATTGACGAGCTGCTCTACATAGACATTGTGGCAAGCCTGTACAACCGCAATAATCTAAGTGATATTGTGCGCAAAACAGTCGATGATGTGTATATTCCTGTCTGCGTGGGCGGCGGCCTGCGCAGCGTGGAGGATGTGCGCCACATCCTGTCGATGGGGGCGGACAAGGTTGCGATCAACACGGCGGCCATCAAGCGGCCTGCGCTCATCACCGAGGTGGCCGAGGCCTTCGGCAGCCAGTGCATGGTGCTGTCCATTCAGGCCAAGCGCAGCCGTACATGGCCCGGCAAGTGGGAGGCCTACTACGACAACGGCCGCGCCCACTCCGGCTACGATGTGGTCGAGTGGGCCAAGCGCGGTGTGGCGCTGGGCGCAGGCGAGATCCTGCTGACCAGCGTGGACTGCGAAGGGCTGCAGCAGGGCATGGATCTGGAGCTTATCAAGGCTGTGACCAGTGCTGTGAATGTGCCGGTCATCTGCGGCGGCGGTGTGGGCTGCGGCGATGACATTGTAGATGCTGCGCAGGCCGGTGCGGACGCCGTGGCCTGTGCTGCGGTGCTGCATTACCAAAAAGAGACCGTGCAGGAGCTGAAGGATGACATCCGCGCGGGCGGTGTGGGGGTGCGTAAGGTATGAAGGTGACGATCATTGATTACGGTCTGTCCAACCTGCTCAGCGTGCAGCATGCCTTTGCACGCTTCGGGGCGGAAACGCTGCTGACGAGTGACCCGGCGGAGGTGCTGCGCGCCGATGCGCTGGTGCTGCCGGGGGTCGGGGCGTTCCGGGACGGCATGGCCGGGCTGGAAAAGCTGGGCCTGATCGAGCCGATCCGGCAGAAGGCTGCTGCCGGTACGCCGCTGCTGGGTATCTGCCTTGGTATGCAGATGCTGTTTGACGAGTCGGAGGAATTCGGCCTGCACAAGGGGCTGGGGCTGATCCCCGGTCGCGTGGTCAAAATCCCCGGCACCGATGCGGACGGCTGCCCCCAGCGGGTGCCGCACATCAGCTGGGAGCCGCTCTATCCCGGCGGGGGCCGCGCCGACTTTGCCGGCACCGCGCTGGCGCAGCTGCGCGCAGGGGAGGAGTGCTATTTTATCCACAGCTATGAGGCAAAGCCCCTGCAGGGCACGGACTGTTTGGCCTACACGACCTACGGCGGGCGGCAGATCTGCGCCGCCGCCACCCACGGCAGCGTCCTCGGCTGCCAGTTCCACCCGGAAAAATCCGGGGCGGTCGGACTCAAAATTATTGAGGAGTTTTTGAAGTCGGCCGAACGGTAGGGGCCGGGCATGCCCGGCCCGCGGCTTTCCCGTAAAAGCCCTTTTGCCGTACCGTGGAGGGCCGGACATGTCCGGCCCCTACAGAGCAATCATCTGCAACGCCCTGCGCGATTCTGCGCAGGGCGTTGCTTTTTCCCCTGCGATACGCTATAATGTATTTTGTATAAATGTGCAAAGGGGAATGAACCATGTCCGTTGATCTGCTTGTCGGCTCCACCGGGTTCGTGGGGGGCAATCTGGCGGCAAAGCATACATTTGCCGCGGCCTGCCACAGCAGCGATATTGCCGCGCAGTACGGCACCCGGCCGGAGCTTTGTGTCTACGCCGGGGTGCCCGCCGCCATGTTTCTGGCCAACGCTGACCCGGAGGCAGACCTTGCCGTGATGCGCGCCGCGCGGGAAAACCTGCGCAGGATCGCGCCGAAGGAGCTGGTGCTGATCTCCTCCATCGCCGTCTGGCTGGACAGCCGCGGCAAATATGAGGACGATACCCCCCTGCCTGACGGACTGCCCGCCTACGGCAAAAACCGTCTGCAGCTGGAAAACTGGGTGCGCGAGGATTTCCCCGAGGCCCTCATCGTCCGCCTGCCGGCGCTCTACGGCGCGGGGCTGAAGAAAAACTTCCTCTTTGACCTGCACACCATCACCCCGGCCATGCTGCGTCCAGAGAAATATGACGAGCTGACGTCAAAATCAGACCTTGTCAAGGCGGCGTACACGCTGGCGGACAACGGTTTTTACAAACTGAACGGCACGGCCGACCGCGCCGCGCTCAAGGAGTTCTTTGCACACAACGACTTTAACGCGCTGGCGTTTACCGATTCCCGCAGCCGCTACCAGTTCTACGATCTGGGCCGGCTCTGGGCCGACATCGGCAGGGCCCGCGCCGCAGGTATAAAAATGCTGCACCTCTGCACGCCGCCGGTTTCGGCTGCCGAGGTCTACACCGCCGTCACCGGGCAAGCCGACTGGCGCAATGAGCTGGCCAAGCCGCCGTTTGACTACGACCTGCGCAGCCGTTATGCGCAGCTGCTGGGCGGCAGCAGGGCGTATCTCTGCACAAAACAAGAGGAACTGGACGATATTACGCGCTTTCTGCGCGACTGGAGGGATTGACCCATGCCGAACTATCAGCTTTCCATCTCCAACATTGCATGGCATAAGGAGGATGACGAGGCAGTCTACACAGCCATGCAGCAGGCAGGCTTTACCGGTCTGGAGCTGGCCCCGACCCGCATTTTCTCCGAAACACCGTATGAGAACCTGACGAGCGCGCTCTTGTTCGGCGGTTATCTCAAAAACCGCTGGGGCTTCTCGGTGCCCAGTCTGCAAAGCATCTGGTACGGGCAGCAGGGCAATATCTTCAACGCCGCCGACACCGAACCGCTGCTTGACTACACGGCGCAGGCGTTCCAGTTTGCCCACAGCCTGAACTGCCCCTCGCTGGTGTTCGGCTGCCCCAAAAACCGTATGCGCCCGCTGGGCGGCAGCGATGCCACGGCCGAGGCCTTTTTTATGCAGGCCGGCAACCTTGCGGCGCGGTATGGGGTGCATCTGGCGCTGGAGGCCAACCCCCCGATGTATACAAACTACCTGAACAACACGGCAGACGCCTTTGCGCTGGTCAAGCGGCTTGACAACCCCGGCCTGTCCGTAAACCTCGACCTGTCCACCGTGCTGGCGCAGGGCGAAAAGCTGCAGAGCTTTATTGACGACATGCAGTATGTCAGTCATGTACATATCAGTGAGCCGGGTCTGGCCCCCATCGAGCGCCGCCCCGAGCATAAGGAGCTGGCACTGCTGCTGGGTGCGGTGGGCTACAGCGGCTTTGTCTCGATCGAGATGGCCCGCACCGACCTTGACACGGTTCGCCGCACGATGGACTATATCGCGGAGGTGTTCGCATGATCGAATATGAGCGCAGGAATCTGAACGGTGTGCCGGATTTTACCGCCGCCGAGTTTGAGGGCCGCCGCAGCGATTACTGCCTGCTGATCCCCGTCATCAACGAGGGCGCCCGCATCCTGACCGAGCTGGGCCGCGCCCAGACGGCGGGCATCGACCGCGTGTGCGACATCGTTATCTGCGACGGCGGCTCGACCGACGGCAGCATGAAGCACGACACGCTGCAGCTTTACCATGTGAACACGCTGCTGACCAAGACCGGCCCCGGCAGGCAGGGCGCACAGCTGCGCATGGGCATCTATTTTGCGCTGGACCGCGGCTATAAAGGTATCCTGACCATCGACGGCAACAACAAGGACTCGATCGAGGATGTGCCGGAATTTATCGCCAAGCTGCAGGCAGGCTACGACCTTGTGCAGGGCAGCCGCTTTATCCGCGGCGGTCATGCGATCAACACGCCGCCGGTGCGCTATGCCGCCGTGCGGCTGGTCCATGCGCCGCTTGTCAGCCTTGGTGCGCACCAGTGGTTTACCGACACGACCAACGCCTACCGCGCCTACAGCCGCGAGTATCTGACCCACCCCGATGTCCGCCCGCTGCGCGATGTCTTTGGTGGGTATGAGCTGCTGGCGTATCTGAGCATCCGCGCCACCCAGCTGGGGCTGAAAGCCTGCGAGGTCCCCGTGACCCGCGCCTACCCGGCCACCGGCAAGACCCCCACCAAGATCACCGGCTTCAAGGGCAACAGCGACCTGATGAAAATCCTCCTAAACGCCCTTGCAGGGAAGTATAATCCGTAAAAGGAAAAGGAACACGCTCTATGACCTACGACAAAATCATCCTCGGCGCGGGACTGTATGGCTTGTATGCGGCGCAGAAATGCGGTGCGGCGGGCCAGCGGGTGCTGGTGCTGGAGCGCGACCCCGCCCCCTTTATGCGGGCAACCTACATCAATCAGGCCCGCGTTCACATGGGGTACCACTATCCGCGCAGCTATTCCACGGCCATTAAGTCCGCCCATTATTTTGAGCGGTTCTGCCGCGATTACGGCTTCTGCCTGCATACGGAATTTGATCAGGTGTACGCCACAAGCGCCCATTTTTCATGGACGAACGCGGCGGAGTTCCGCCGGTTCTGCGCAGCGGCTGAGATACGCTGTGACGATGTACCGCCGGAAAAATACTTTAACCCCGGCCTGTGTGACGGCGCCTTCCTGACGACCGAGTACACCTACGATGCGCAGGTGCTTAAGCGCTGGTTTCTGGAGCAGCTGGCGGCGCTGCCCAATATTGAGATCCTCTACAGCCGCAAACCGGACCGCATCGAGCAGGCCGGCAGCGTGTGGCGGGTCACAGCAGGGGAGTACACGGCCGAGGCACCCTACCTGCTCAGCGCGACCTACGCGGGCGTCAACGACATCCATGCCATGCTGGGGCTGCCGCCCTTCGGTATTAAGTACGAAAAATGCGAGATCATTTTGTGTACTGTTGACGAAAAACTTCGTAACACCGGCATTACGGTCATGGACGGACCATTTTTCAGCCTGATGCCCTTCGGCCAGACCGGTCTGCACAGCCTGACCAGTGTGACCTTTACGCCGCATGAGACAAGCTATGACAGCGTGGCAACCTTCCCCTGCCAGAAGGAGAGCGGCGGCCGCTGCACCCCCGGCAGCCTGTACAACTGCAACGAGTGCCCGGCAAAGCCGGCCAGCGCCTGGCCCTACATGAGCCAGCTTGCCCGCAAATATCTGAAGGAAGAATACGGCTTTGCCTACCACAGCAGCCTTTTCAGCATGAAGCCCATCCTGAAGGCCAGCGAGATCGACGACTCGCGCCCGACGGTGGTCCGCGTGATGAGCGAGGCCCCCAAGCTGGTCAGCGTGCTGTCCGGCAAGATCAACACGGTGTATGACCTGGACGAGGTTCTGGAAGTATGAATACAAAAGAAAAGAATTTTATTTCGGCGGTCGTCTACCTGCATGATGACGGTGACCGCGCGGTCGCGTTCTGCCGCACGGTCGCGTCCGAGCTGGACGCCCACTTTGCCCAGTATGAGTTGGTGGTCGTGGATGATGCCTGTACCGATGACACCGTGGCCCGCCTGCGGGAATGGGGCCGCGAGCAGACTGCCCCGCTGACGATCCTGCACATGAGCCTTTTTCATGGGCTTGAGGACGCCATGAATGCGGGGCTGGATGCCGCCATCGGCGATTATGTGTATGAATTTGACTCCACCGAGCTTTGCTACCCGGCATCGCTGATCTTTGAGGCGTACCGCACGGCGCTGACCGGCAGCGACATCGTGTCGGTCTGCCCGCGCACCGTGCGCGGCGGCAGCAGCCTGTTCTATAAGTTGTTCAACGCCAACTCCCAAAGCGCCTATCAGCTGCGCACCGATGCGTTCCGCCTCGTCACCCGGCGGGCCATCAACCGGGTCCATGCCTCCAGTGCGCACCTGCCCTACCGCAAGGCTGCCTACGCGGCCAGCGGCCTCAAGATGACCGATCTTGAATTTGACGGCCAGCTGACCGTCAAGGGCAGCGGCCGCTTCAATCTGGCCGTGGACAGTCTGGCGCTGTATACCGACTTCGGCTTCAAGGCCAGCATGACGATCACCCTCTGTATGCTGGCGCTGGCGCTGGCCGAGCTGGTCTACACCCTCATCATCTTTGCCACAGGCCACCCGGTTGCCGGCTGGACCACAACGATGTTTGTCATCACCGTGGGCTTTGCAGGGCTATTTGCCGTGCTGACCATCGTGGTCAAGTACCTCTGCCTGCTGCTGAACCTCAACTTCCGCCAGCAGAAGTATCTGGTAGAGAGCATTGAAAAGCTGCAGAAATAACGCAGGAGGAATTTTCCGATGAAACGAAACCGTCCGCGGCTGTCGCGCCGCACATTCTGGGTGCTTTGCGCCCTGCTGGTCTGCCTGCGTCTGGCGCTGACGGGCTTTCAGCAGGCGTACATCTGGGTGGGCGGCGCACCGCTGGACGATGAGCTGATGTTCCGCGCCGCCAACAGCATTACGGCCGGGCAATGGCTGGGGGCCTATGATTATCTGACCCTCTCCAAGGCGATGTTCTTCCCGGTGTGGCTGGCGCTGCTGCATGCGTTGCACCTGCCGTATCTGATCAGCGGCGCGGCGCTCTGGTGCGGCGCGGCGCTGACGGCGGCGTTCGCGTTTTCGCCGCTGTGGCGCAAAAAAGACCCCGAGCAGGGCCGTGTGCTGACGCTGGCGCTTTTTGCGGTGCTGGCGTTCCTGCCGTCCAGCTGGGCGTCCTACACGCTGCGCGTCTACCGGGACAATGTCTTTCCAGCGCTCTGCCTGTACTTTTTTGCGGGCATGGCGGGCATGGCCCTGCGCGCCGTGCAGGAAAAGCCCGCGCCGCTCTGGCCGTGGCTGGCTGCGGCGGGCGCGGGCCTTGCCTGCGGCTACCTTGACCGCGAGGATGCGGGGCTGTTTCTGCTGCCCTTTGCCGCAGCTGCCACGGGTATCGTGGCGGTCGTGCTTGTGGGCAAGCGCCGCTGGAGGGCGCTGGCCGCGCAGCTGATCCCATATCTGATGCTCGGCGCGGGGGTGCTGACCTTCTGCACCCTCAACTACACGCACTACGGCGTTTTTGCGCTGTCGGATTTCTCCGAGGGCTCGTTCGCCGCCGCCATGGGCGCGATGATGCGGGTCGATACAGACAGCGACAAGCCGTATTTGTCGGTGCCCGCTGATGCGCGCGCAAAAATCTACGCAGCTGTGCCGGAGCTGGAGCCGCTGGCCTACTGGCTGGAGGAGGACGACCAGCTGCAAAACGACTTCCGCGACCCGGGTCTGGACGATTACCGCGCGGGCAGCTTTTACTGGGCCATCCGCCGCGCCGCGCAGTTTGAGGGCATCTATGCCGACGCCCAGACAGCGGCCGGCTATTGGCAGACCGTGGCAGACAAGATCAACGCCGCCTGTGACGCGGGCACCCTGCCCAGCCGCACCGGCAAGCGCACCGCGACCAGTCAGCCCATCAGGGCGGAATATGTCCCCGCGACCCTTTCCGAAACATGGAACGGCCTCTGCCATGCGGCAGGGCTGCGCGGCTGTGCGCCCTATGAGGCACTGCGCTCGATCGGCACTGAGGAGGACTTTGCCGCCTGGTCCGGCTACCTGCACTGCGGCTTCAACAGCGCCGCCGAGGCCGGCAAGGATACGCCCTATTACAGCCTCTGGCAAAAGGCAGTCTTTGCCGTTATGCAGGGGTGGGCGTGGGTGTACAGCATCCTGCTCACGGTGGGGGCGGTGTGCGCACTGTTCTTCCATGTGACGGAGCTTTTGCCGTGGATACGCAAAAAATGCACAGCGCAAACGGTCGTGCCGTGGCTGCTGCTGTTTGGTATTTTCGGCATGGCGCTGCTGCGCTGTGCCATGATCGCCTTTGTCGAGGTGTCCAGCTTCGGCATCGGCACCAGTACGATGTACCTTGCCACGGTACACCCGCTGCTGGCTCTGTACGCATTTGTCGGGCTGTTTTTGTACGGCAGGCCGCTGAAAAGAAAGGAAACTGCATGACGGATCTACTGGTCATCGGCGGCGGTGCTGCGGGCTTGATGGCGGCGGGCGCTGCCTGTGCCCGCGGCCTTACCGTGACCGTGCTGGAACACAACCCTAAGGGGCCGGGGCAGAAGCTGCTCATCACCGGCAAGGGACGCTGCAACCTCACAAGCGACAGCGATGTACGGGAGTTTTTACCCTATGTGCGGCGCAACGGGCGGTTCCTCTATTCCAGCCTTTACGCATTCCCGCCGTCTGCGGCGATGGAGCTGTTTGAAACTCTCGGTGTACCGCTTAAAACCGAGCGCGGGCGGCGGGTCTTTCCGCAGTCGGACCGCGCCGCCGATGTGCTGGCGGCACTGCGGGACTATGCCCGGGACGCTGAATTTGTGCGGGGCAGCGCAAAAAAGCTGCTGATTGAGGACGGCGTCTGCAAGGGTGCCGTCACCGACCGGGGGGAGACATACCGCGCAGCGTATACGCTGATCGCCACCGGCGGCATCAGCTACCCGGTCACGGGCAGCGATGGCAGCGGCTACAAACTTGCGCGGCAGGCGGGGCACACCATTGTGCCGCCCCAGCCCAGCCTGTGCAGCCTTGTCAGCCCCGACCCGGCCTGCCGCCGCATGATGGGGCTGGCGCTGCGCAATGTGACGCTCACGCTGCTCTGCGATGGCAAACCATTGTTTACCGAGCAGGGCGAGGCGCTGTTCACCCACTTTGGCCTGTCGGGGCCGCTGGTGCTGTCGGCCAGCACCTACATTGAGGATATAACGAAGCATCGTTATATCTGCGAGTTTGACTTAAAGCCGGCTCTTGACGAAAAGACGCTCTATGACCGGCTGACCCGCGACTTTGCCGAGCAGGGCAGCCACAGCGCACAGGGCGCACTGGCCAAGCTTTTGCCCAACTCAATGCGCCCCGTGGCCGTGGAAAAGTGGGGCGTTGACCCCGCCACCAAGGCCGCCCAGATCACGCGCGAGCAGAAGATGGCACTTGTGAACCTCTGCAAGCACTGGCAGGTGCCGGTGAACGCACTGGGGGACAAGGAACACGCGGTCATCACGGCAGGCGGCGTGGATGTGCGCGAGGTCGATCCCAAGACGATGGCAAGCAAGCTCTGCGAGGGGCTGTACTTTGCCGGTGAGGTCCTTGATGTGGACGCCCGCACCGGCGGTTATAACCTGCAGATCGCCTGGTCGACCGCGCAGGCGGCGGTGAGGGCGCTGTAACCCCAAGCCTTCCCCCCCAGGCTGCCGCAGATAAAAGATAATAGATAAAAGATAATAAATATAGTGGATCGCGCCGCTTGCGCAGCGCTCAAAATTTTGTTTTGCCCTGTGGGGCAAAACTCCACATTTTTTATTATCTGTTATCTTTTATCTATTATCTCAAAGCTCTTTTTGTATAATAGTGAAGGAGTGCATATTTATGGTTTCTATCGCAATCGACGGCCCGTCCGGGGCCGGTAAATCCAGTCTGGCCAAGGCGCTGGCGAAAGACCTCGGCTATGTCTATGTGGACACCGGCGCCATGTACCGCTCCATCGGGCTGTACGCGGTGCGCGCAGGGGCGGACCCCCACGATGCAGACGCTGTGGCGGCGCTGCTGCCCGGCATCAAGCTTGACATCCGCCTGCTGGACGGCACGCAGCATGTCTACCTGAACGGTGAGGATGTCAGCACGGCGATCCGGGCGGAAAATATCGGCATGGCGGCCTCCGCTGTGGCGGCGCACCCGGCCGTCCGCACCTTCCTGCTGGACACCCAGCGCGGACTTGCCGAAAGCCAGAATATCCTGATGGACGGCCGCGACATCGGCACCGTGGTGCTGCCCAACGCCACGGTCAAGATTTTCCTGACGGCAACTGCCGAGGCCCGCGCTGAGCGCCGTGCCAAGGAGCTGGCGGAAAAAGGCCAGCCCGCCGACCTTGCCACCGTGCTGGCGGATATCCGGCAGCGCGACTATCAGGACAGCCACCGCGCCGTTGCACCCCTGAAGCAGGCGGAGGATGCCATTTTGGTGGACACCAGCGACATAGACCTGCAGGAGAGCTTTGACCTGCTGAAGCGCACGATTCTTGCGCATATCTGAGGGGGCTGCTTATGCTTTTGTATTGGATTCTGCTGCCCATCGTCTGGGTGCTGGCGCACATCATCTGGCGGTTTGAAGTCATCGGCCGCGAGAATCTGAAGACCGTCCGCGATGGGCGCGCCTATGTCATCGCACCCAACCACATCGCCAATCTGGACCCTGTTTTTATCGCTATTACGGTGTTTGACTGGAAACGACTGCGTATTCTGGCCAAGGAGGAGCTGTTTGAAAATCCGCTGGCAGGCTGGTTCCTGCGCTGCATGGGCGCGGTTGCCATCGAGCGCGGCCGCGGTGACACCACCACGGTGGAGCAGCTGACCAACGAGTGCAAAAACGGTACGGGCATCATGATCTTCCCTGAGGGGACCCGCACCAAGACGGGCAAGCTCGGCATGATCAAGAGCGGCGCTTTTGTCATTGCCGCCGCAGCCGGCGCGGACATGCTGCCTGTGCGCATCATCTACGGCAGCAAGGATGGCAGGATGCACCTTTTCTGCAAAATCCGCATCGTGTTCGGCACCCCCATCCCGGCCGAGGAGCTGCAGATCAAGGACCAGAGCCACAAGATGGCCGAGCTGCGCCGCATGAAGAACCGCCTGCGCGATGAGCTTGAGCAGCTGTTGGCCGACAATGCGTTTGCTGCGCCCGCTGTGGAGGCTGCACCGGAGCCGCTGCCTGAAAAAAGTGAGCAGCCGTAAGCTGTAGGGGGGCGTCCTTGACGCCCCGACATCAAAAAAGGAGCCAAGCTATGGAGATCATTCGTGCCAAAACGGCCGGGTTCTGCTTCGGCGTGGACCGCGCCGTCAAGCTGACATACGATTTATTGGCGGAGGGACGCAAAGTTGCGACCCTCGGCCCGCTGATCCACAATGCTCAGGTCGTGGCCGACCTTGAGGCTAAAGGGGCGGTGACCTGCCCGAATATTGACGCCGTACCTGACGGGTATGAGGTCGTCATCCGCAGTCACGGCGTACCCAGAACGGTCTATGATAAAATAAACACACGCTGCCTGGCGTATCATGATGCCACCTGCCCGTTTGTAGCAAAAATCCATAAAATTGCAATGGAAGCGGACAAAATCGGTGCGCTTTTGCTGGTTGCCGGGGATGCTGACCACCCCGAAGTGCAGGGGATTGTCGGCCATACAAAAGGCTCTGTGCGGGTTTTCGCCAATTTGGAGGAGCTGCAAAATTTGCTCCCTGCGCTTTTGCAACAAGAATCCATTTATGTGGTTGCCCAAACGACATTTCGCGTGGAAAGTTGGGAAAACTGCAAGGTTTTTTTAAAAAAAGAGTGTACAAAAGCCAAAATTTTTGATACAATATGTAATGCAACGTGGGCGAGGCAACAGGAAGCGGAAGACCTCAGCCAAAAATGCGACCGGATGGTCGTCATTGGTGGTCATCATTCTTCCAATACCCAAAAGCTGTTACAGGTCGCCGCGCGGCATACCACGGCCATCAATGTCGAGACTGCTGATGAACTCGACCCCGCATGGCTCGCCGGTGCTGCGCGTGTGGGCGTGACGGCCGGGGCTTCAACGCCTTCGTCTATAATTGAGGAGGTACTTAACAGTATGAGTGAAGAGATCCGTGACGACATGAGCTTTGAGGAGATGCTCAACGCATCCGAGGCAAAGCCCCTGTACGCAGGCAAGATTGTAAAAGCCAAGGTCATCAGCGTTTCCCCGACGGAGTGCACCGTCGGTATCGATGGTTCCAAGCACACCGGCATTGTGCCCCTGCGCGAGATGAGCCATGATCCCAACGCCAAGATGGAAGACCTTGTTAAAGAGGGCGACGATCTGGATCTGGTGGTTGTCAAGACCAACGATCAGGAGGGTGTTGACACCCTGTCCCGCGTCCGTTTTGAGGCCCAGAAGGGCATGAAGGACGTCTCCGAGGCTGCCGAGAACGGCACCGTTATGGAAGGCGATGTCATGGAAGCCAACAAGGGCGGCGTTGTTGTCAACGTCAAGGGCGTTCGCGTCTTCGTGCCTCGTTCTCAGGCCACCATGCGCCGTGATGAGGACTACACCAAGCTCGTCGGCCAGCATGTTCAGCTGGTCATCACCGAGTGCGCCGGCCGCAAGATCGTCGGCTCCATCAACAAGGTCACTGCCGAGGCCAACAAGGCCAAGCGCGAGGAGTTCTGGGCCAATGTTGAGGTCGGCAAGCAGTATAAGGGCGTTGTCAAGAGCCTGACCTCTTACGGCGCTTTCGTTGACGTGGGCGGCGTTGACGGCCTGTGCCACATCAGCGAGCTGAGCTGGAACAACATCAAGCATCCCTCTGAGGTCGTTAAGGTCGGCGACGAGATCGAGGTCTATGTCAAGAGCTACGATCCCGAGAACCAGAAGGTCTCCTTGGGCTACAAGAAGGAAGAGGACAACCCTTGGGTCAAGCTGGAGAACGAGGTTCCTGTTGGCACTGAGTTCACCGCTCCCGTTGTCTCCATCACCAAGTTCGGCGCCTTTGTCCGCATCATGCCGGGCATTGACGGTCTGGTCCACATCAGCGAGATCAGCAACGAGCGCGTGAACAAGGTCTCCGATGTTCTGAAGGTCGGCGATGAGGTCCGCGTTAAGCTGACTGCTGTTGACTTCGACCGCAAGCGCATCAGCCTGTCCATGAAGGCCTGCCTCGACGAGGAGAACGGCGAGGACGCTGAATAATCCTTAGTCACTGAGCAACCGTAAGGGGCCTGCCTGTTCTAACAGGCAGGCCCCTTTTTGCTTGAAAAACGGCGTGTAGCTCTGTAGGGGCGGATGCTTGCATCGACCCCTGCAAGGCTGCCGCTATGATAGGGAAAACCCATGCAAAAACTCAAAGACTTCATCAAAAAATATTACGAGGGTCTGGCCTACCTCTTCTTCGGCGGCGTGGCAACGCTTTTGAATCTGGTGGTGTTCGCGGTCTTTCAGGCGGCGTTCGGCACCGATTTTGCGACCGGCCTCGGCAATGTGCTGGACAATATCCTCTGTATCCTCTTTGCTTATTGGACAAACCGGACTTTCGTGTTCAAAAGCACCAACAAGGGCAAGGCGGCCCTTGCGGAGTTCGGCCAGTTCGTCTCCTGCCGCATCGCCACCATGGTCATGGATCAGCTCATCATCTGGCTGGGCGTCAGCGTGCTGGGGCCGGCAGTCCGCTTTGCAGCAGCCGATCCCAAGCTGTGGGCCATGGGCGTAAAGCTGTTCAGTCAGGTCGTTGTGATCCTCTCCAACTATGTTTTCAGCAAATTGTTTATCTTTAAAAAGAAGTGACGCATATTCCGAAAGGAGCCGACCATGCTTGTTTTTAAGGTAGCAAAATTCGCTCTCAGGCATCCGCTGCTGACGCACAGCGCCAGCCGGCTGCTGCACAAAAAACTTCGTCCCAAAAAGGAGGCATCCCCAATGAAACAGAAAGTTCGCGGTCATGCATTCCGTCTGGTGGGGCTGATCCTCGGCATCATCGGTGCCACGGTCAGCATCACCTCCATCGTATTTGCGGCACTGGGCCTGCATCAGGCGCGCCTGTGCAAGCGCTGTGAGAAAGGGGAAAATTTCCGGTGAAATACACGAAAGAAGAAATGCTGAGCAAGGTAGACCACACCCTGCTCAAGCCCGAGGCCACCTGGCCCCAGATCCAGACCCTGTGTGACGAGGCCGTTGCCAACCACTGCGCCTCCGTCTGCATCAACACCTGCTATGTCAAGCAGGCAGTCGAGTATATGGCGGGCCGCGTACCGGTATGCTGCGTGGTCGGCTTCCCCCTCGGCGCTATGGACACCGCCAGCAAGGCCTTTGAGGCCAAAACTGCCGTTGAGAACGGCGCGTCTGAGGTTGATATGGTCATCAACATCGGCTGGCTGAAGAACAAGCAGTATGACGATGTCCGCAATGACATCGCCGCCGTCAAGGCTGCTGTGGGCGATAAGATCCTCAAGGTCATCATCGAGACCTGCCTGCTGACCGAGGAGGAGAAGATCAAGATGTGCGACATTGTGCCCGAGGCCGGTGCCGACTTCATCAAGACCTCCACCGGCTTCTCGACCGGCGGTGCGACCTTCCATGACATTGCGCTGTTTGCCGAGCATGTCCGGGGGCGCTGCAAGATCAAGGCTGCCGGAGGTATATCCACCGTGGAGGATATCGAAAAATTCCTCGACCTTGGCGCTGACCGTCTGGGCACCTCCCGCGCAGTCAAGCTGCTCACCTCCGGCGAGGCCGGCAGCGGGTACTAAGGGCGCGCGTTGTTCCTTCTTTGCAAAGAAGGAACTCTAAATAAACAAACCAAGAAGGCGCTGCTATCGTGCGTGATAGCAGCGCCTTTTATCTTACGCACCCGTAGGGGCCGGGCATGCCCGGCCCGCAACATTCCCGCTATTGCAGCCTGATCTTCCGCCAGTAGGGGAGGAATTCATCCCTCTCGTGGAGGTTACCTATGCCCCCTACAAACTGGAACTTGTCGGGGCAAAGCCCCTCCATCTTGCTACGCAAGACCGTTCTGCCGCTTAAAAGCCCCACTGGGGCTTTCATTGTTCTGCTTCGCTCCAAAACGCGAATTTTCAAATTAGTCTTTGCAAATAACCTTTGAACCTTCACCATCAATTACAATTCCCTGACGGTTGTTAATTGGGGATAGATTCAAATCCGAAAACTCAGTCATTATTTTCTCGGTAACTTTCTTAAATGGTGCTGTAAGATAATGCGGAAGAACATAGAAATCAATCAAATCAAGCCCTGCATCATCTTCTTGTGAGTAGTCCCCCGGCTTTTCATCCATTTGCTCGATATATTGGATGCTTGGAGCGCATATAATCGCACCTGCCGATTCACCAATCATCAGTTTTCCCTTTGCTAATTCTTTCTTCAACAGCTCATCCGTTCCCGTTTTACGGAGCTGGTCTATAAGGAAAAAAGAATTTCCGCCGGTAAAATATATCACATCCGCATCTTCAAAAACAGACTGTATCGTTGAATAAGCCTCCGTTGAAATATCAATTTCCGTTACGATTGCTCCCAACTTTTTGAATAATTTTCGAGCCGAGCCGACATAACCGGTGTAGCCTTCACGCAGCGAAGCTGTTGGAATAAATGCGACTTTTTTATTTTCAATTTCTTCCTTTATCAGACTTCCTACACTTGAAAAGTGCGAACATAAAAACAGTTTCATCAATATTCTCCTTTATATATAAATTCCGATTCATAATGTAAGAGTAAGGCCTATCCGGCCTTGCTCTTTTCCTTTAAAATGGAGGTATGGTCTGACGAACTTTCCGATTGGGACACCACGCCCGCAGACAAATGTGTCAGCCAGCCTCCATTGTTTTGTGCTCGATTCAGCAAGTTGGGACATAGCTCCCGTTTCACGATTGAATATGTGCGTACTTTGGAAAAGCTGGATAGCCATAAATCGAAACGAAAGAAGGAATGTCAATGCTCGCAGTAGGAATCGATATTTCCAAGTCAAAAAGTGTAGCAGCCATCTTAAACCAAGACGGATCAATGCACACAAGTCCTTTTGAGTTCCACCATACGCAGCCCGAACTAGACGCTTTCATTAAGTATATTTTGAATAGCAAGCAATCTGCAACCATCTTAATGGAAAATACCGGGCATTACCATTATCCTGTTCTGAAAGCGTTGCAGGAAGCCGGGCTCCCTGTTTGTATGGTTAATGCCTATCAAATCAAGAAATTCGGAGACATGGATCTTCGCAAGGCCAAAACAGACAAGAAAGATGCAGTGCGGATTGCCAGATATGCATTGGAAAAGAGTTATTCTCTGGTTCCATATACATCTATGGAGCAGAAATACGAAGATTTGAAATTTTTGGCACGACAGTATAATCAGCGAATGCTTACCCTTAAAACCAACAAAGTATTTCTACTTAATCTATTGGATGAAACGATGCCTGGCATAACCAACATTCTGCCTCTAACGACCAGAACGCCAGAAACCAGTCTTTCCGTTCTCTTTATCAATCGTTTTAAATCCTACGATCGTATAAAGAAAATGGGAAAAAGTCGTTTCCTTGACGCATTTGAAAAAATCGCAAGAAAATCTCGAAATCGCCAAACCAAAACATATGGGTTGGCAATTTACGAAGCTGCATTACGCAATATCACAACAAGGGGAGAAAACGAATACACTCTTGCGGCTCAAAATCAATGTCTTGAACTTGTCTGTGAATCACAAAAGGCCACTGATTCAATTATTCTAAAAATGCAAACATTAGCTGAAACGTTGCCCGAATACGCTGTTCTGCGCTCTATGGCTGGTGTTGGGGATCGACTCGGTCCCCTTATCCTTGCTGAAATTGGAGATATCCGCCGCTTTCACAGTGGAAAAGCACTCAACGCTTATGCTGGTAACGATGCGCCTCCATATCAGTCTGGAACATTTGAGAGCCACAATCGCCACATATCAAAACGTGGGAATGCGGCTCTCAGAAAGTATTGCTTTGAGGTTATGCAGGCACTCAAACTTACACGACCTCAAGATGACCCTGTCTACCTTTTTCTGCTCAAAAAGGAACAGGAAGGGAAACCGTATAACGTAGCTAAAATGGCCGGAGTCAACAAGTTTCTCCGCATCTACTACGCGAGAGCGATGGAAACGCTCAAGCAACAGTAACCACTGACTCTATTATATATCTTTTTCAAAAATCCACAACTGCTGTGGGTTCAATTTAATGCGCCCTTTTTCCAAAAGAAAATCGGAAAATCTATAAAAAACTCTTGACAAATACATTAGCAAGA
The DNA here is from genome assembly GCA_025757985.1 of Oscillospiraceae bacterium. NCBI lineage: Bacteria > Bacillati > Bacillota > Clostridia > Eubacteriales > Oscillospiraceae > Oscillospiraceae bacterium. The sequence continues at coordinate 1,875,734 of CP107210.1, read as the reverse complement.
TTTGCTATGCTAAATCAAGTATACCATACTCACCCGCAAAAGAACACCCCTGCGCTCTTGTCATATGCCGCCCTGCGCACCGTATACATTTATAAATCTAAGGCAACACCGCACAATTCCCGCCTGACGGCTTAAGCACCGCTCCGGCGGATCTCCGCGCCAAGAGCCGCCGCAAGCGGCGGTTGCGCTCCGAAGCGCCTCGCTGCGGCTCGGTGTGCGGTACGGCATCTGCGTTGCCAAAATGCTCGATAATACACAAAGTATTATCTGCGCTTTTGGCTTAGCAGCTGCCGCACCTCGCTCGCCGTATCGGCACTTAGAATTATGCGGTATTGCCCTAAAGCTTGGGGGTGTACCGATATGCAAACTTCACCACTGATCCTCACCGCCCTCGCCGGTCTGTCTACAGGTCTGGGCGGGGTGCTGGCGGTGCTTGGCAAACCAACGGAAAAGCTTCTGGCCGCCTCGGCGGGCTTTGCGGGCGGGGTCATGCTCACCGCATCGCTGACCGATCTGCTGCCCGAGGCCCTGCATTTTTACGGCAGGTATCTGCCGCCTCTGGCCTGCGGCGGGGCGCTTGCGACACTGACAGCGCTGGGCATGGCGGCGGCGGGGCTGCTGGGCAAGCTTCTGCCGGAGGAATCCGAGCTTGCTGCCCGCTTTGGTCAGGGCCGCGACCCCGCCCGCGCGGCGGCCATGCGCACCGCTCTCATCACCGGCGCGGCGCTGCTGCTGCACAATTTCCCGGAGGGTGTACTTACCTTCTTCGCCGGGACAGCGGACCCGGCGCTCGGTCTGCGCACGGCGGCGGCCATCGCACTGCACAATATCCCGGAGGGGCTGGCTGTGGCGGTGCCCTTCGCCTACGCAACCCGCAGCCGTGCGGCCGGTGTGCTGGCGGCTCTCGTTTCCGGTCTGGCCGAGCCGCTGGGGGCTGTGCTGGCGTGGTTGTTCCTGCGCCGGTTTTTTACACCCGGCTTTTTGAACGGCACGGTCGTGTTGGCGGCAGGCATTATGGTGTGGGTGTCCTTTGCCCAGCTTTTGCCCGATGCGTTCGTCCTTAAACATCGCGCCGCCGGCATTTTGGGCGCCGCCGCAGGTACATTGCTGATGCTGTTAGGCATTGCGGCGCTGCCGTAAATGTGGTATACTATAAACTGTATTGATGTAAGGGATGCGGAAGGAAGACTGCCTATGAAATGCTGCGTTTGTGGTGCGGAAAGTGGTCGCTATCCGCTGTGCCGTGCCTGCAACCAACAGAAGGAATTGGGCTATATTATAAAGTGCCCAGTGTGTGGGCAGTGGCATTATGGTGATGAACCGTGCCCAAAGCGCGTGCAGCTGGAATTCTTGTATGAACCGAAGAAAAGGCTGATTACAAAAAATGAGCAAGGCTTTTTTGACGCTTTGAGAGAAATCGTCCCGCAAGGATATCATGTGTTTCCACAAATCAATCTGGCAGCATTTCTCGAAAAAGTGGACAATTCTGCATATCATAACGAACTTTTCCGCAACGTTGATTTTTTGATTACCGATGGGGAATTTGCGCCCAAAATCGTGGTGGAAATAAATGACAATACACATCATGAGTGGAAAAGACGCCAACGCGATGAAAAGGTTTCTGCTATTTGTGCAGATGCAGGAATACCGCTGGTTACATTCTGGACAAATTATGGCGTAAATAGACCGTACATCGAAAAACGTATCCGTGAAGCATTGGAGACGCCACCTCAGCGAGTGCCGAGTTTTACAAAAGAAAATACTGCGCAGCCGAATACATTCGAGAAAGAAAATGCCGCACGGCAGGCGGTTGATTGGGATGTGCAGGCAGAACAGCACAATAAAACCCATAAGGGAAAACAGGGATGCTATATTGCGACTTGTGTGTATGGCTCGTATGATTGTCCGCAAGTTTGGACGCTGCGGCGATATAGAGACATCGTGCTGAAAAGTTCGGTGCTTGGGCGCACCTTTATTGCGGTATACTATGCAATCAGCCCTACATTGGTACGCACTTTTAGCAAAAGTGTAGTTGTCAAGAAAATATGGCGCAGTATATTGAATCCGATGGTTAAGCGGCTGAATGAGAAAGGCTTTTCCAATAATCCGTACACAGATTGATGACTTTGTGAGAAAGGAGCAGACCGCCATGATGAAAAAAATCACCGCCCTGCTCCTTGTGCTGCTTTTGCTGGCAGGCTGCAGTGCGGCGGGCGATGTCGAGACCCTGCTGCGCGCCCCGCAGCTTTCCGGCGAGAGCGCGGCCCTGCAGAAGGCGCTGAACAGCTATCTGGGCGGCAGTGCTACCCTGAAATATCCCGCCAGCGGCGATTTCCTCTCCCCGTTTGCGTTCGGTGACTGGGACGGTGACGGCGTTGACGAGGCCGCAGTCCTGTACACGGCCGACACCACCAGCTCCAATGTCTGGCTTGCGGTGCTGGAGCCGAGCGGCGAGAGCGGCTGGCGTGTCAGTCAGGCTATCGAGGGTATGTCCTCCGAGGTGGAAAGCTTCTCCGCCGCCAGCCTGAAGGACGCAGACAGCAAGCAGCTGCTGACCGGGTACATCTCCCCGCAGGGGGATCAGTATCTGGCCGTCTACCAGTACGACAACGGCAGTCTGTCCACCGTCATCAGCAAAAGCTACACCGATATGATCGTGGCTAATTTTACCGGCAAGGGCGATACGCAGGACCTTGTGCTGGCCCTGCCACCGGACACTGAGCTTGGCGGTGTGACGCTGCAGCTGCTGACCGCCAACGATGGGGAGTTCCGCTCGACCCAGACGCTGAATCTGGGCGAGGGCGTTTACAGCAGCTGTGCGGCCCTGCATGCCGGGACCGGCAGCGATGACGCCATGTACCTTGTGATGGACGCCTGGACCGGGACAAGCAGCCTTGTGTCGGACATTATCCTGTACGATGCCGAGACGGGCTTTCTGCAGCCCTACCGCCCCGGCGGCATGAGCGACATTCAGCGCAGCACGCTGCGCTACAACGACACCCTGCTCAGCTGCGACATTGACGGCAACGGCACGGTGGACATCCCCGTGGAGATCGACGATGGCGGCACCCTGCAGACGCCGATGGACAAGCGGCTGAGCTTTCTGCTCTGGAAGGATTACACCTCCACCGCAGGCGGCAACAGCCAGTTCGGTGTCTACGACAGTGAGTACGATCTGTTTATGGAGCTGCCCGAGTCAATGCACGGCAGCGTGCTGATCCGCGCCAATCAGGGCGGCACCGGCTGGCTGATTTGCAACGCCGAGGGAAACACCGTCTACTGCGAGATGCGGGTCGTTGAACCGACCACGGACACAGCCAGCGGCGACGGCAACTACCTGCGCATCGCCAATATCGGCAGCCAACAGCTGCAGGCGCGGGTCGTTACGCCCTATTACGGCTTGAATCTCGATTCCATCAGCCAGAATACCGTGCTGCTGGGGTCAAATTGATAAGGAAGGGAACCGGGTTTATGAAACGAGTTTTGGTAGTCGAGGACGAAGCCAGCATCCGCGAAATGGTAGCCCTGAACCTGAAAATGGCAGGCTGGGAGGTCGTTGAGGCCCCCAGCGCCGAGCGTGCGCTGGAGCTGATGCACGGCGGCGAACCCTGCGATGCTGCCCTGCTGGACATCATGCTGCCCGGCATGGACGGGCTGAGCCTGTGTGAAACGATCCGCCGCGATGACAGCGACATCGGCATTATCATTGTATCGGCCAAGGGGCAGGAGAGTGACAAGATCCGCGGCTTGTCCATCGGCGCGGACGATTACATCACAAAGCCCTTCTCGGTGTCGGAGCTGATCGCCCGGCTGGAGGCGCTGACCCGGCGCATCCACCGGGGTACCAGCGCCGCCAAGCCTGCTGAGGAGCCGGAGCAGCTTGTCAGCGGCCCCTTTGTGCTGGATGAGAAGAGCCGCATCCTCTACAAATCCGGCACGCCGATCGACCTGACGCAGGTCGAGTTCCAGATCATGGAGCTGTTTTTCCGCAATCCGGCTACCGCGCTGGTGCGTGAAAAGATTCTGGAGGGCGTCTGGGGCAAGAATTACTTCGGCGATGTCAAGATCGTGGATGTGAACATCCGCCGCCTGCGGATGAAGATCGAGGACGAACCCAGCAACCCCCGGCATATCATGACTGTCTGGGGCTACGGCTACCGCTGGAATGTGTGACGGCGGTCCCTTATAAAAACGCGAAAGGAGGAACCCCCTATGCAGCCGAACAGCAGCAGTATCATCCGCCGATGGGTGCGCGGCAGCCTGCTTATCACCGTGCTGGTGCTGGTGCTGGCGGAGGGGCTTTTCCTCTATTACAGCTATAACGACCTGTACGGCGGCGTTGAACGCGCTGTGGAAAACCGCTTCTCCACCGTGGTGGGCCGCCTGCAGGCCACCGGCACGGCGGGGGATATGGCCGTTACCGCCGAAAGCCGCGGGCAGGTCCTGCGCCGTGTGGTTGAGCAGTTTGACGAAAAGGACAAGTTTGAGTTTATGCTGCTGGACAATCAGGGCGTGATTCTGGCAACCAGCAGCGGCACGATGAACCGCGACCTGACCAACGGCACCGATTACGGCCGCGCGCTGACCGCCGCCAATGGGCTGGGGTCGGCTATCTTTACCACGCCGCAGGGCGAGCGTGTCATGGCAGTGACGATGCTTGTGCCCTACGCGGCGGGCAGCATCGCCGCCATGCGGATGGTGACGAGCCTTGTGCTGGTGGACAACCTCTGGTGGCGCACCGTGGCCATCTGTGTGGGGTTGGGCCTGCTTGTGCTGTGCTTCACGGTCTGGAGCGGACTGTTTTTTGTGCGCTCCATCGTGCGGCCCCTCGGTGAGGTCGAGGCTACGGCTACTCGGATCGCCAAGGGCGACATGAAGGTGCGCCTGCCGGACACCCGGTACGATGACGAAATCGGCCGCCTGTGCAAGACCATCAACCAGATGGCCGAGGATCTGGCCGAGACCGAGCGGCTGAAAAACGAGTTCATTTCCTCGGTCAGCCATGAGCTGCGCACGCCGTTGACCTCGATCAAGGGCTGGGTCGAGACGATCAGCAACATTGACGACCCCTCCAACGAGAACTACCGGCGCGGTCTGGCGGTCATCGGCACCGAGACCGACCGCCTTTACACGATGGTCGAGGAGCTGCTTGACTTCTCCCGTATGCAGAACGGCATCAAGATGAACTGTCAGGTGCTGGACTTTGTGGCCGAGGCCACCGATGCGGCGCTCTTTGTCGAGGCTCGCATCCGGCAGGAGGGAATGCAGCTTGTCTATCAGGAGCCGCCCGAGCCCTACCCGGTCTGGGCAGACCCGGCGCGGCTGCGGCAGGTGTTTGTCAACCTGTTTGACAACGCTATCAAGTATTCCGAGCCGGGCGGTACGATCTTTCTGACCCTGCGCCGCACACCGGTCACGGTCAGCGCGTCGATCCGCGATCAGGGCCGGGGCATTGCGCCCGATGATCTGGAAAAGGTCAAGCAGAGGTTCTTCAAGGCAAAGAACTCGGTGCGCGGCTCCGGTATCGGCCTTGCGGTCGTGGATGAGATCGTCCAGACGCTCGGCGGCCGGTTCGACATCACCTCCGCCCTCGGCTGCGGCACGACCGTCACAGTGACCCTGCCCGTCTACCACCCCGGGCAGGAGCATCTGCATGAAAAAATTTAAGGCTTCCCCCGAGGGGGAAGCTGTCCGCGAAGCGGACTGATGAGGGGCAAACTTTCCGCGACAACCCGGTAACGGGCAATAGCGATACATCCGCCCCTCATCCGGCCTCGCTTTGCTCGGCCACCTTCCCCCTCAGGGGAAGGCAAAAATGACGAAGGAGAACACATATGCCTAAAGAATTCCGCACCTCCGTCGGGGGACAAGCCCTGATGGAGGGCATCATGATGCGTGGTCCGGAAAAGATCTGCTGCGCCGTGCGCAAGCCGGACGGCACCATCGACCTGAGCTATGACACCGTCACGACCCACTGGTACAATAAGGTCCCGCTGGTCCGGGGCGTCTGCAACATGGCGGAAAACCTCTACAAGGGCTACCGCTACCTGATGCATGCGGCCGACATCGCCATGGAGGGCGAGACCGAGCCCGCTGAGTCCAAGCTGGACAAATGGTTCGAGGCGCACGCCACCCCCGCCGTGCAGAACGCGCTGATGGCCTGCGCCGCCTTTGTGGGCGTGGCGCTGGCGCTGTTCCTGTTTACCTTTCTGCCCACTTTTTTGACCGGTCTTGTCATGCGCGCCGTGCCACTGGGGCGCTGGCCGCGCGTAATCCTCGAGGGCGTGCTCAAGATGGTCATATTCCTCGGCTACATGTTCCTTTGCACCCGCATGAAGGAGCTGCACCGCGTGTTTGAGTACCACGGTGCTGAGCATAAGACCATCGCCTGCTATGAGGCAGGTCTGCCCCTGACGGTGGAAAACATCCGCCGCCAGAGCCGCTTTCACCCGCGGTGCGGCACCAGCTTTATGATCCTCGTCATCATCATCAGCATCTTCCTGTATGCGGTGCTGCCTTGGACCAGCACGGCGATGCGGGTCGTGTACAAGCTTTGCATGTTCCCGCTTCTGGTTGGTGTATCGTATGAGATTTTGAAATGGGCGGGCCGCTCTGACAGTGCGGCGGCAAGAATCATCTCTCAGCCGGGGCTTTGGATGCAGCGGCTGACGACCTTTGAGCCGGACGACTCGATGATCGAGGTCGCGATTGCCGCCGTCACCCCCGTTCTGCCGGAAAAGCAGGAGGATGCCCGCTGGTGAACGCTGCATTTCAAAAGCTCTGCGCCATGCTGACGGCCGCCGGTGTGCCCGATGCCCGCTTTGACGCGGCTGAGCTGTACCGCCTTGCGACCGGCCGCGACCCCCGTCTGGATGACGGCCCCAGCGCCGCCGAGGCAGCCCGCCTGAGCGCGCTTGCCGAACGCCGCGCAGCCCGCGAGCCGCTGCAGTACATTCTGGGTGAATGGGACTTTATGGATTTTACGCTCAAGGTCGGGCCGGGTGTGCTGTGCCCCCGGGCTGACAGCGAGATCGTCTGCGAGAGCGCCCTCGCGCTTTTGCAGGGCAGGGAACGGCCGGTGGTCTATGACCTCTGCGCGGGGACAGGCTGCTTGGGGCTTGGCATTGCGCGCCACAGCCCCGGCGCGCTGGTGACCTGTGTGGAAAAAAGCCCGGAGGCATGGCAGTACCTGACCGCCAACACGGCACAGACCGGTGTGCGCACCGTGCAGGCCGATGTCTTTACCTATTATAAAACGCTGCCCGCCGAGGGGGCGGACCTGATCATCTCCAACCCACCCTACCTGACCGGGGCGGAGATGCGGGCGCTGATGCCGGAAACGGCGCAGGAGCCTGCCATGGCGCTGGACGGCGGCGCGGACGGGCTGGATTTCTACCGCCTGCTGACTGAAAAGTACCGGGACGCCGTGCGGCCGGGCGGCTGGCTTGTGCTGGAGATCGGCTATGCCCAAGGCCCCGCCGTGCTGGCGCTGGGGGCCGCCTGCGGCTGGGTCAACACCAGCTGCCGCAAGGACTACGGCGGCAATGACCGGGCCGTGCTGCTCCAAAAACCCGAAAAAAGCTGCTGAAAATCCGATTTATGGGACAAAAAACGCACAACAAAATGTTGTAATCTGTTCGTAAATCGTATATAATAGAGGCAAACGCAAATCCTAGACTTACTTGTATATAAAAGGAGAACCGCAACATGGCAGCAAAAAAAGATACTACCCCCAAGACGGCAGGCCCTGCCGCTGACAAAAAGGCCGCGCTGGAAACCGCGCTGGCCCAGATCGAAAAGCAATTCGGCAAGGGCGCCGTTATGAAGCTGGGCGCCAATGTCACGATGCAGGTCGATGCCATCCCCACCGGCAGCCTGGGTCTGGATCTGGCACTGGGCATCGGCGGCGTGCCCCGCGGCCGTATCGTTGAGGTCTACGGCCCCGAATCCTCCGGTAAAACAACGCTGGCGCTGCAGATTCTGGCCGAGGCCCAGAAGATGGGCGGCGAGGTCGCGTTTATTGATGTTGAGCATGCGCTAGACCCGACCTACGCCGCCGCGCTGGGCGTTGATATTGACAGTCTGCTGGTCAGCCAGCCCGACACCGGCGAGCAGGCCATGGAGATCTGCGAGGCGCTTGTCCGCTCCGGCGCGATCGACGCCGTTGTTGTGGACTCCGTTGCCGCCATGGTGCCGCGCGCCGAGATCGAGGGCGAGATGGGTGACAGCCATGTCGGTCTGCAGGCCCGCCTGATGAGTCAGGCGCTGCGCAAGCTGACCGGCGTCATCGGCAAGACAAACACCGTCTGTATCTTCATCAACCAGCTGCGTGAAAAGGTCGGCATCGTCTACGGCAACCCCGAGGTCACGACCGGCGGCCGCGCACTGAAATACTATTCCAGCGTCCGCATTGATGTGCGCCGCATCGAGGGTCTGAAGGACTCCACCGGTGCGTTCATCGGCAACCGCACCCGCGCCAAGATCGTCAAGAACAAGGTCGCGCCTCCGTTCCGTGAGGCAGAGTTTGACATCATGTTCGGCGAGGGCATCTCCAAGCTGGGCGAGATCCTCGACCTCGGCGTCAAGCTGGGTGTCGTGCAGAAGAGCGGCGCGTGGTTCAACTACGGCGAGATGCGTCTGGGTCAGGGCCGCGACAACGCCAAGCAGTTCCTGAAGGAGCACCCCGAGGTCTCTGACGAGATCGAAAAGATCGTCCGCGCCAACGCCGATCGCCTGCTGGCCGCCGGCAAGAAGGGCAGCGTCAAGCCGCTGGACCCGAGTGAGATCGTCAAGCCGGTCGCCCCGGGTGAGGCCCCTGCCGCCCCGGCTGCCAAGACAACGGGCAGCGAGGTTGACCTTGATATCATGGTTGACGAATAAAAATGCCGCGCCTGACACAGATCAAGGAAACGAAAAAAGGCCGTCTTGCGCTGTTTTTTGATGGAGAATTTGCTTTCTCCCTCGATGAGCAGACTTTTGCCGATGCCGCGCTCCATCAGGATGACCTGCTGGAGGACTGGCAGATCGAGGAGCTGCGCAAGAAAAGCGAGACCCGCCGTGCGCTGGACAAGGCGATGGACTACCTTTCGCTGCGCGACCATGCGGCGGGGGAGCTGTACCAAAAGCTCTGCCGCAGGTTTGATGCCCACAGCGCCGCCTACGCGGTGGCGCGGGCGGGGGAGCTGGGCCTCTTGAATGACGCGGGCTTTGCCCGCCGCCGCGCGGCCGAGCTGCTGCGCAAGCGCAAGTCCCGCCGCGAAATTATGCAGGACTTGAACGCCAAAGGCATCGACCGCGACACTGCCGCCGAGGTGGTGGAGGAGCTGTTTGCTGAGAACGATGACGGCGAAAGCCCCGAGCTGGAAACAGCCCGCGCGCTGGTCGCGCGGCAGTATGCGTCAAAGCTCGCCGCCGGTAAGCGCGATCAGGTCGCCGCCGCGCTGGCACGGCGCGGCTTCAACCACGCGGTCATACGCGAGGTGCTATCCGATAACGAGTAAAACCGCACCGTACCGCACTGTAGGGGCCGGGCATGCCTGGCCCTCAGCCCCTTACCGGTTCGCATTGTAGGGAGGGGTCTTGACCCCTCCGCGGCGGCCAGAGGGCTGGCCGCCCTACAATTTCCGGCAAGCATCTGCCACCCTGCGGGCCGTCGCTGCCGCCGCCCCCTGCAACCAATGCGATATTCAAAAATTAAACCAATTATAAAGGACTACCCAATGAAAATTGCCATTATCTCCCTCGGCTGCCCGAAAAATCAGGTGGATGCCGATGTTTTCTGCCATGCCCTCATCAAGGACGGCCACACCACCGTGGGCGACCCGGCCGAGGCCGATATCATCATCATCAACACCTGCGGCTTTATCGAGTCTGCCAAGACGGAGGCCATCGAGAACATCCTCATGGCCTGCCAGTACAAGCAGGAAAACCCCGACCTCAAGGTGATTGTCACCGGCTGCCTGGCCGAGCGCTACAAGCAGCAGATCATTCAGGAAATTCCCGAGGTGGACGCCGTGGTCGGCATCGGCTCCAACGCCGCACTGCCCGCCATCGTCCGCCGCGTCTGTGCGTCCGGTGCCGGCCAGATCGAGAGCTACGGCCCCAAGAGCGATATGCAGCTGGGCGGTGCCCGCGTTATCTCGACCCCGCGCCACTATGCGTACTTAAAAATTGCCGAGGGCTGCAACAACGGCTGCTACTACTGCGCTATCCCGCTGATTCGCGGTGCGCTGCGCAGCCGTGAGCTGAACGACTGCGTAGCCGAGGCCCGCTGGCTGGCGGGGGAGGGGGTGCGCGAGTTGATCCTTGTTGCGCAGGACCCCACCGCCTACGGCGAGGATTGGGGCAAGCCCGGCGCGATCTGCGAGTTGCTCGACCGCCTGCAGGAGATCGAGGGTATACGCTGGATCCGCATCCTTTACGCCTACCCGGAGCGCATCAGTGATGCCTTTATTGCGGCGATGGTCCGCAACACCAAGGTCGTGCCCTATCTGGACCTGCCCATCCAGCACTGTGATGATGCCGTGCTGAAGGCCATGAACCGCCGCGGCGGCCGCAGGGAGATCGAGGATGCGATCGCCCGCCTGCGTGCGGCCATCCCCGGCATCACGCTGCGCACGACCTTGATCGCCGGCTTCCCCGGTGAGACCGAGGAGCAGTATGCCGAGCTGTGCGACTTCGTCAAGACCGTGAAGTTTGACCGCCTTGGCTGCTTTGCCTACTCCGCCGAGGAGAACACCGTGGCGGCGAAGATGCCCAACCAGCTGGACGAGGAAACCAAGCAGCGCCGCGCCGACCACATTATGGAATTGCAGGCCGAGGTCAGCGCCGCGCGCGAGGGCGAGAAGGTCGGCAACACATACGAGTGCATCTGTGACGGGGTGGACGATGAGACCGGCATGTACCTGCTGCGCACCAAGGCCGACTGCCCGGAGATCGACGGCAATGTGCTGACCCCCGCCGATACCCCGCTGGAGACCGGCGCGTTCTACAATGTCACCATCACCGATGCCGATACCTACGACCTGTACGGCTATGCGGAAGAAAAGCTGGAGGACTGAACCATGAATCTGCCCAATAAACTTACGATGCTGCGTGTGATACTTGTGCCGGTGTTTATGGTGTTTGCCGCGCTGTGCCGCTACGGTACGCAGGACTTCAACGCAGGCCTTATGCTGGCAGCCGGCATCGTCTTTGCCGTGGCCAGCTTCACCGACTTTCTGGACGGCTATCTGGCCCGCAAAAACAATCTGGTCACCGATTTCGGCAAGTTCATGGACCCGCTGGCCGATAAGTGCCTGACCACCGCGGCCTTCCTTTATATGCTGGCGGACGGTGTCTGCCACCCGGTCGTGCTGGCAGTCATTCTTTTCCGTGAGTTCGCCGTGGCCGGTGTGCGGATGCTCGCTGCCGAGACCGGCACTGTCATCGCCGCCAACATGTGGGGCAAGGTCAAGACGGTTCTGCAGATGCTGACCATCATCTTCTACTACTTTGTCGGCGCGCTGGCCGGCCCCACCGACATCATGGCCGTCAGCCTCATCACGCAGATTTTGTGCTGGCTTTGCGGCGCAGCCACGCTGCTGTCCGGCGGCATCTACCTGTGGCAGAACCGCAAGCTGTTCATGCAGGCAAAGTAACAGCCGCCGCAAGGCAGTAACCCAATAAGGAGATCCCCACCTTGTCAAATTGCAACCTCCCCACCTATTTTAAGAGCATCTATCGCAGGATGACCCGGGCTGAGCGGGCCGTCCTGTTTCTGCTGTGCATTTTTGCAGTCAAGTTCGTATTCAGCACAGCCGCGCATTTCATCACGCCCCTGCAGGGCATCGACATGCTCGGCAGCGGGCGAAACCCCGTGGACCTCTGGCTGCTGCTGCTCTCCTGCACGGCGGTGCTGGGTACATTCTGCCTGTACCGCCGCGCGGCCGGGGCCGTGGGCGCGAGGCTGACGAAAGCGGATGCCGTCATTCTGGCGGTTTGCATCGTGCTGAGCGCGGCCTTCTACCTGCATGCCATGGTGGGCCGCCAGAGCCTGTATCTCTGGGACAATGCGACCTACTACAACCTGCAGGTGCGGCTGGAGTCCAACTTTGCAGACGGCGTATTCACCGGCGTGGGGTCTACCATCTATAAGACATGGTTCAATGACTATGCACCGCTCGTCATCAACCTGCTGGCAGAGCCGTTCTTTATGTTCACACCGCGCACGGCCAACACCTTTGCGCTGCTCTGCGCGCTGCTGATCCCCACGCTGGTCTACTACAGCGCATGGGTATTCCTGACGGTGCTGCGTCAAAAGCTGGAGCCGAGAGCCCCATATCTCTTTACGGCGCTCTCGATGGCGTTTGTGCTGCTGCTGCCGCTTTTGCACATTGCACTGTACCGCGGCATGCCCGATCTGCTGGGCGTGGCGTTTGCCTTTATGCTGCTTGCGTTGGGTGTCGGCTATGATTATGCCCGCCCGGCACCCGCCCGGCTGGTCAGCCTTGCGGCCTTTACCGGGCTGCTGATGCTGACCCGGCGCAGCTATATGTTCACCGTGGTGTCGTTCTTTTTGCTCTATGGCATCTGGGTGCTGGCCCGGGCTGCCTGCACAAAGCAGGGCGGCGCAGCGGTGCGCTTTGTGAAATTTGCTGCGGCATCGCTGTTCTGTGTCGGCGTGCCGCTGCTGCCGATGTTCTGGCGTATCGTCCGGGCCGATTACAGCGACCGCTATGCCACCTACCAGACCGGCGGCTTTCTGGCAGAGCTTAACAACCAGCGCATCTATCTGGGCTGGCTCGTGTTCGGCATTATGCTGATCGGCATACTATACGGACTGTATAAAAAGCAGACGCGCTCCCTCGCGGTACTGTCTGCGGTCGGTGCAGTCCTGACGGTGCTGCTTGTCACCCGGGTGCAGAATATGGACGACCACCAGTCGCTGGCGGTCGCGCCGTTCTACCTGCTGGGCTGCTTTCTCTGCGCGCTGCTTGTAAGCGAGCTGCCGTGGGTGTGGCCGCGCCGTGCTGCGGCGGCTGTGCTGGGTGTGCTGTGCGGCCTCAACTTCGGGGCATGCAGCCAGCTTTTGCCGGTCATTCTGCCCAACGCGGTCAACAGCGGGCTGTATTTTTATGTTGACAGCCCCCGCAGCGATCTTGCGCAGGTGGCGGCTGTCAATGACTGGCTGCGGCAAAACTGCAGCGGCGCCAATTCAGCCTATATGATCTGTCACGGCGTGGTCTACAGCCCGGATGTGTTCCGCGTTTCGGCCCTGCCGGACGAGACTATCCGTGAGATCCTGCCCTACGGCGCCTGCAACCCCGGCAACGATGCCTTTCCGAAGGAGCTGCTCACGGCGCAGGTCGTTTTGACCTGTACACCGTTTGACCCCAACAACCATACCGAAAAGCTGAACGCGGCCTTCCTTGAAAATCAGGAGAAGTACGCGCCGTTTGAGGTGGGGGCAGAGTTTGACATGGGCAACGGCTATACGATCACGGCCTACCGCCGCACCAAGGCCCCCACCGTTGCGGAGCTGGACACCTACCGCAGCTGGCTGGCTGAGGAGGATGCGCGGTTCCCCTACAATTTCAGTGCCGTCTGGGACGCGCTGGCCGTGCAATTTGCAAATAACGGCTGAATCCCCCTTGCAACCTGCGCACACGCTGGCTATAATGGAATAGATATCCCTACACAGAGGAAGGAATGTGCAAGCTATGCAGATCTTCAATACGATGACACGCCGGAAAGAGGAATTCACCCCCCAGAAGGAGGGCGAGTACCGCATCTATGTCTGCGGCCCGACGGTCTATAACTATATCCATATCGGCAATGCCCGCCCGATGATCGTCTTTGACACATTGCGCCGTTATCTGGAATACTGCGGCAGCAAGGTCTACTATGTCTCCAACATCACCGATATTGATGACAAGCTCATCAAGAAGGGACAGGAGGAGGGAACCTCCATGCAGGAGGTTGCCCGCAAGTTTGAGGCCGAGTACATCAAGGATTCCGACGGCCTGAATGTCATGGCGCCGACCGTGCGTCCCCGTGCGACCGAGCATATCGGCGAGATCATCGGTATCGTCAAGGATCTGGTGGAGTCCGGCCACGCCTATGTGGCGCGCAACGGCGATGTCTATTTCCGCGTCAAGTCTGACCCGGACTACGGCAAGCTGAGCCACCTCAACCTCGATGATCTGGAGAGCGGCAACCGTGCCCTGCGCAGCCAGATGGACGATGATCTGAAGGAGGACCCCGCCGATTTCGCAGTCTGGAAGGCTGCCAAGCCCGGCGAACCCTACTGGGAGAGCCCCTGGGGCCACGGCCGCCCCGGCTGGCATATCGAGTGCAGCGCCATGGCCCGCAAGCACCTTGGCAAAACCATCGACCTGCACGCCGGCGGTCAGGACCTGATCTTCCCCCATCATGAGAATGAGATCGCCCAGAGCGAGTGCGCCAACGGCTGCACCTTCAGCCGGTACTGGATGCACAACGGCTTTTTGAACATCAACAACGAGAAGATGTCCAAGAGTGCGAACAACTTCTTCACCGTGCGTGAGATCGCGGACAAGTACGGCTATGAGCCGATCCGCTACTTTATGCTCACGGCCGGCTACCGCATGCCGCTGAACTATACCGTTGAGCTGATCGAGAGCTGCAAGAGCAGCCTTGAGCGGATGTACACCTGCCGCGACAACCTCGATTTTGCTATCGAGCATGCCCACGGCACCGATACGGCGCTGGCTGCCAAGTGTGAGGAGGCCCGCGCCAAGTTCAAGACGGCGATGGATGACGACCTGAACACGCCGGATGCACTGGCTGCCATCTTTGATCTGGTCAAGGACATCAACACGCTGTCCGATGCCTCCGACAAGGCTACGCTGGAGACGGCCGCCAAGACCTTTGACGAGCTGACCGGCGTGCTGGGGCTTTTGTACAACCGCAAAAAGACCGACAGCATCCCCGCCGAGGTCACGGCGCTGGTCGAGGAGCGCGCCGCTGCCAAAAAGGCCAAGGACTGGGGCCGTGCAGACGCCATCCGTGCCCAGCTGACCGAGATGGGCTGGAGCGTTACCGACACCGCACAGGGCCCGAAAATTGCAAAACTGTAACCGATAACAGACGCAGGGGCGGCCTTGCGCAGCTGCGCGTGTGCCGCAGGCTGTGCGGGCTGCCCCTGCCTTATTTGTATGGCTATGACGAAACAACGAACAAAACAGAATACAGCCCTCTGGGTGGTGCTGGCCTTGGCGCTGGCACTGCGTTTGGCGCTTGCCCTTGTCACCGAAGGCTACCCCTATGACATGAGCTGCTTTGTTGCGTGGGGGGATAAGCTGGCCGCCCAAGGCCCCGCCGCCTTCTACAGCGAGGGGTACTTTGCCGATTACCCGCCCGGCTACCTCTGGGTGCTGGGGCTGGTGGGGGCGGTGCGCGCCGCGCTTGGCATCGCGTATGAATCGCGGTGGACCTATCTGCTGCTGGCGCTGGTGCCGTCGGTTTGCGACTGTGTGTCGGCGGCGCTGGTCTATGCGGTGGCCCGGCGCGGTACGGTGGGGCGGCAGATGGCACTGGCGCTGGCTGCGTTCACGGCGTTCGACCCGCTGCTGCTGTTTGATACCGCTGTCTGGAAGCAGATCGATGGGGCCTTTACGCTGCCGCTGCTGCTCTGCTTCCTGCTGCTGGAGCAGCGCCGCTACCTGCCCGCCGCCGTCTGGTTCGGTCTGGCGCTGGCCATCAAGCCGCAGGCGCTGCTGTTTGGTCCGGTGCTGGCGGCCTGCTTTTTGGCGGGCATCGCGGTGGAGCAGGACCGCCTGCGCGCCTTTGGCCGATGCTTCGGCGGCGCAGCGCTGGCGCTGCTGGTACCGCTGCTGACCGGCATACCCTTTTTCGGTCTGGCACGGCTTGGCCCGCGCCTTGTCGAAAAATACACAGATACGATGTCCGGTTACCCCTACGCCAGCATCAACGCCTTCAACTGGCTTGCGGCGCTGGGCGGCAACTGGAAAAACCTGTCCGAGCCTGCGCTGTTTGGTATGAGCTGGCAGCAGCTGGGCTGGGTGCATATCCTGCTGGTCACGGCGGGGCTTGCCTATTTTGCGGTATGCAGCAGCCGCAGCGGCCGTTTTTCGCCGCTGCTGCTGGCGGCCTACTACGGCATCGGCATCTTTACGCTCTCCCACTGCATGCATGAGCGGTACATGGTGCCCGGTGTGCTGCTGACCTTGCTGGCAGCGGCCCGGTGGAACGACATCCGGCTCTATGCGGCGGGGGTGGGGCTGTCGCTGACCGGGTTTATCAATCTGGCGGCAGTCTACTCGCTGACCGGTACCGAGGACGAATGGCTGACGAGTGCAACCAGCGCTACGGTCGCAATCCTGACCGGCCTTGTGGAAACGGTCTGCTTTGTGCTGCTGCTGTTTGCGGTGTGGGACATCACCCGCCACGGCCACACGCTGGCCCTGCCTGCCGGGCGTGTCAACGCCGCTGCAACGCCCGATGCCCAGCCCGCCTGGACCCGCCGCGAGGTGGGGGCGCTGCTGGCCCTGACGGCGGCCACGGCGGTGCTGAGCTTTGCCTATCTCGGCAGCCGCACCGCGCCGCAGCAGCCGCTTGATGCCACGAACACCGCGCTGACCGAGACAGTCACCCTGCAGGGGGACGCCGTTTCGCTGTGGGTCTACCCGGGCGTTTCCTTCGGCGGGCGGATGACGGTGACGGACGCGCAGGGAAACACGGTGTTTGAGAAAGAACTGGACTACGGCACCTGCTTCAGCTGGACTGCCAACGCAGTGACCGCCGCAGCGGGGCAGAGCCTGACCGTCACGGTGCAGAACGCCCAGATGTTTGAGCTGGCCTTCCGCGATGTGGCGGGCGGGCTTGTGCCGACCGTGGGCGGCGGTGCGCTGTTTGATGAGCAGGACGCCGTGCCCGATGCGATCAGCCAGCTCAACAGCATGTATTTTGATGAGATCTACCACGGCCGCACCGGCTATGAGCAGCTGCACCGGATGCCTGTCTATGAGACGACCCATCCGCCGCTCGGCAAGGATCTTATCATGCTGGGGATTGCGCTGTTCGGCATGACCGGGTTCGGCTGGCGATTCTCCGGTACGCTGTTCGGTGTGCTGCTGGTGCCGCTGGCATGGTGCTTTGTGCGCCGCCTGACCCGCAGGCCCGGGGCGGCGGCGACGGCGGGGGTGCTGCTGGCGCTCGACTTTATGCGCTTTTCCCAGAGCCGCCTTGCCACGATTGACATTTACGGCACCTTCTTTATCCTGCTGGGCGCGTACTGCATGGTGTGGTACTGCCAGCGGGTGCTGACCGACGGCGTGCAGCATGCGCTGCTGCCGATGGTGCTGGGCGGCGTTGCTTTCGGGCTGGGCTGCGCAGCCAAGTGGACCGGCATCTATGCGGGGGCCGGGCTGGCGGTGCTTTATCTGGGCGTGCTTTGGGCGCGCCGGCAGCAGGGCCGCCCCGGCTTTTGGGCAGAGTTCCGTCTGGCGGCGCTGGGCGGGGTGCTGTTCTATGTGGTGCTGCCCCTCTGCATCTATGTAGCGTCCTACCTGCCGTACTGGTGGCGGCAGCCGGATTTCAGCCTCGGCGATTGGTGGCGGTGCCAGCTTTCGATGTACAGCTACCACGCCACGCTCAAGGCAACGCACCCGTTTGAGAGCCGCTGGTACACTTGGCTGCTGGGGCTGCGCCCCGTATGGTACTATCGCAACGGCAGTCTGCCCTATGGCATGAAGGCCAGCATTGCGGGCATGGCCGGGCCGGTCATCTGGGTCGTGGGTCTGGCGGCGCTGGTGGCGCTGTTCTGGCATCAGGTCAGCGGGCGCGGCAGCCGTCAGGGCGCAGCGGTGCTGATCCTGTACGGTACGCAGCTTATCCCATGGATGCTTGTCACGCGCTGCACCTTTTTGTACCACTATTTCCCCAGCTCGATGTTCTGTCTGGCGGCGCTGGCCCTTGTGCTGGCCCGTATGCGCCACCGGGACTGGGCGCGGTGGCTGTGCGCAGGCCTTTGCGCCGCGGCGGCTGTGCTGTTTGCCGTCTACTATCCGGCTCTATCCGGTCTGCCCATCCCCGCCTGGTGGGCCGACGCATTGGAAGTGCTGCCGAGCTTTGGGTTCTATTAAAGAAAAAGCCTCCCTTTGACAAGGGAGGCACTCTGCCAAAAAGAGCCGCTGTAACGCGTTTTCGCTACAGCGGCTCTTTAAGTTTGTTTGGCTTTACGCCTCCGGCAGGTAGATGTGATGCGGCAGGCCCTCTACATAGATCGGGGTCAGCTCCGCCTGAACCAGCGGCAGGGCGTAGGCGAGGAACTCCTCGGTCATGGCGGTGTGGTCGGCGTTGACCCACTCGAGCGGGACCTTCTTCTCGAGGTTTGCGACCTCGCTGATCGGGTGCAGGCTGGTGCCGCACTGGTACGGCGCGTTGGAGATGCGGTCCAGCGCGACCATCTCGCCGGTGTGGCCCTCAAAGGCGGCCTTGGCGGCGGCGCCGCCGACCTGATAGGCCTCGGTGATGTCGGTGCGGCTGGTCAGATGGCCGGCGCAGCGCTGCAGGGTCGAAAGTTCGATGCAGCGGGTCTTGGTGTCCAGACGGCGGGCGACCGTGTTGGCCAAAAAGCGCGCCGTGCCGGTCAGGGCCTTGTGGCCGAAGGCATCGACTGCGTGTACATCGTCAGCCAGCTCGCAGACATAGCGGCCATCCTCCAGCTTGACGCCCTCGGACACGGCGATGACGATGGAGGGCTTCTCCTTCTGCATCCGCTCGACCTTCTCTACAAAGTGATCGACATTGAAGGGCACCTCCGGCAGGCAGATCATATCCACGCCCTCGCAGTCCTCGGCCTTGGCCAGTGCGGCGGCGGCGGTCAGCCAGCCGGCGTTGCGGCCCATGATCTCAACGATCGTCACATACTTCGTGCCGTAGACCGTGGCGTCGCGGATGATCTCCTTCATGACAACGCCAATGTACTTGGCGGCACTGCCGTAGCCGGGGGTGTGGTCGGTGACCATCAGGTCATTGTCGATCGTCTTGGGCACGCCCATAAAGCGGATATCGCTGCCGATGTGTGCGCCGTAGTCGGCCAGCTTGCCGATGGTATCCATCGAGTCGTTGCCGCCGATGTAGAAGAAGTAGCCGATGTCCAGCTCCTTCAGGAT
Organism: Oscillospiraceae bacterium; assembly: GCA_025757985.1. Taxonomy (NCBI): domain Bacteria; kingdom Bacillati; phylum Bacillota; class Clostridia; order Eubacteriales; family Oscillospiraceae; species Oscillospiraceae bacterium. The sequence continues at coordinate 1,856,577 of CP107210.1, read as the reverse complement.
CTCAAACAGCTGAACATAGACGGCCTCGCCCTCGGCGGTGTGCCAGTCGGGCAGCTTGTAGCGGCAGGAGCCGAGGTAGCTGGACGGGGTGCGCTTGAGCAACTCGATGTCCAATGCGGTCTTAAGCTTGTCATCCAGCACGCAGGTGCGGCGCTCCAAAAGGCCGGCCACGCCGTGCAGCATACCGTAGACCTTGCCCGCGCCGCGGCGCTTGCAGCTTTCATAGACACCGGCCAGACTTGCGTTGATAACGGAAGTCGGGCCGCCGGACTGACCGACGATTGCGTTTTTTGCCATGGTTTTCCTCCTGCAAGCAGTGCTTGCCTCTGGTTTGTGGGATGCTCCCGGCCGGGTAGAGGCGCCGCGAAGCACACGAATTTTGTCATCCTCAGTGTACCATGCGGCGGCGGCATTTACCATTGCGGCGGTTGCTTATATGGCGGTGCGGGCAGGCAAAACGGTGCGGTTCCGCAGGGTGGAACTGCGGTGCGCGGCAAAATTCCGCAGATGGAATTGCGTTCCATAGTATGGAATTTTGCATCACGAATATTTGCAAGAATCGTTCGATAACCTTGCAAAAATTGCGGAACCGGGGCAAAGTTGTGCAAGATGACGAAGCACGGCGCGCCTGCCGCGTCGCCGACCTGCTGAAAAAAACAGGGCGGACGCCCAAAAATCTGAAATTTATTCTTGACAGGACTGCATGACCGTGTTATTCTTTACTCAACAAAAGCGTTGATGGGGAAAAGTACCGCCCAAGATCCGCACAGAGAGCCTGACGCATGGTGTAAGTCGGGACGGGGACGGGGCGCGAAGGAACACCCCGGAGCCGCCGCCTGAAACCCGGCAGGGGAGTAGGGTGCGCCGCAGGCCGTGCGTTACAGCGGCAGCGTTTCAAAGGTGAACGCGTACGGAAAAAGTGACCGTATGCCTGTATTTCGGCTGCGGTAATTTAGGTGGCACCGCGGATCCAAGACAGCGATTCGTCCTAATACAGGGCGAAAGGGCTGTCTTTTTTTGTTGCCGTTCGCAGCAACTGGTGTTGGAAGTATAAAAAGGAGTGTCACCGAAAATGTGCTGTATCATGGGCTATGCCGGGCATGATCTGCCCAAGGAAACCTTTGCCGAGTATCTGCTGCGCACCGCCAGCCGCGGTCCTGACGACCAGCGCGTCATCGAGACCGAGTTCGGACTGCTGGGCTTTGGCCGTCTGGCCATCATGGGCCTGACGCCGGAGGGAATGCAGCCCTTCACCCGCGGCGCGGACTGCGTGGCCTGCAACGGCGAGCTGTACGGCTTCCGCCCTGTCAAGGCCGAGCTGGAGGCCGAGGGCTACACCTTTGCGTCGGACTCCGACTGCGAGATTATTCTGCCGCTCTACTATAAGTACGGCCTTACTATGTTCAAGCATCTGGACGCCGAGTTTGCAATGATCCTCTACGACAGCCGCAAAAAGCTGCTTATCGCCGCGCGTGACCCCATCGGCATCCGTCCGCTGTTCTACGGCTACAGCGAGAGCGGGCACATTGCCTTTGCGTCCGAGGCGAAAAACCTTGTGGGACTGTGCAAAAAGATCTATCCGTTCCCGATCGGCAGCTACTACTGCAACGGTCAGTTTGTGCGGTACTGCGATATTGCCGACACCCCGGCCTATACGCAGGATGAGCTGCCCGAGATTTTGACGAACATCCGGGAAAAGCTTGTGGCCGGTGTGGATAAGCGCCTTGACGCCGACACCCCCGTCGGGTTCCTGCTGTCGGGCGGGCTGGATTCCAGTCTGGTCTGCGCCATTGCCGCCAAAAAGCTCGCCAAGCCGATCCGTACCTTTGCCATCGGCATGAGCGAGGACGCCATCGACCTGAAATACGCCAAGCAGGTGGCCGACTATCTCCACGCTGACCACACTGAGGTTATCATCAACCGGGAGATCGTGCTGCGCGCGCTCGAGGATGTCATTGCGATGCTGGGCACTTGGGACATCACAACGATCCGCGCCTCGGTGGGCATGTACCTTGTCTGCAAATACATCCATGAGCATACCGACATCCGGGTGCTGCTGACCGGCGAGATCTCCGATGAGCTGTTCGGCTACAAGTATACCGACTATGCGCCGAGTGCTGCCGCTTTCCAGACCGAGAGCCAGAAGCGCATCCGGGAGCTGTATATGTACGATGTCCTGCGCGCCGACCGCTCGATCAGCGTCAACAGTCTGGAGGCCCGCGTGCCGTTCGGTGATCTGGATTTTGTCAAGTATGTCATGGCCATCGACCCCGAAAAGAAGCTGAACACCTACGGCAAGGGCAAGTACCTGCTGCGCAAGGCTTTTGAGGGGGACTGGCTGCCCGAGAGCATCCTCTGGCGTGAGAAGGCCGCCTTCAGCGATGCGGTGGGCCACTCGATGGTGGATGATCTGAAGGAATACGCCGAGACCGTCTACACGGACCGCGAGTTTGCCGAGCGCTGCGGCCGCTACAGCTACTGCCGCCCCTTTACCAAGGAAAGCCTGCTCTACCGTGAACTCTTTGAGAAATACTACCCCGGTCAGGCCGGCATGATCGTTGATTACTGGATGCCAAACCGCGCATGGCCGCACTGCGATGTCAGCGACCCCAGCGCCCGTGTGCTGGCCAACTACGGCGCAAGCGGGCAATAAGGGGAAAGCTGCCCAAAGCCCCTCAGGCCTCGTAAACTCGGCCAGCTCCCCACTGCGTGGGGCGCCTTATTGCGCGGGCTTTACCGGCGGCCTTACCTCAAAACTTATTCTTGCATTTTCCCAAAACCTGTGTATAATAAAAAGCGATATCGCAGAGTAGGAACCTGCGCGTGGGGCGTCATGCCCCGAAGTGCCTGACCAACGGGGAGTTGTGGCAGGACGAAGCGGCCGTAAGGCCCGCGGTGCCGGTTCCGCATCCCACTGCTGCATGACGGTGTGCAACGGCGGATGTGGTGTTGTACACATCCTATCAAATTGCCTCCTCCCTTGTGCGGCAACGCACAAAGGAGGAGTTTTTATGTGCGAAGAAAAACTGTCCGTCTTTTCCGGCGCCTACTGGCGCACCGCCCGCAATGAGCTGAAAAACCCGCGGGTGCTGGCCTTTGCAGGGCTTGTCTGCGCGATTTCCATCGTGCTGGAAAGCCTGCCCATCTACCTGATGGGTCCAAGCCTCAAGATCTATTTCAGCTTTCTGGCTGTCTCGCTGGGGTGCATGTGCTACGGCCCGGTGACCGGTATGATGGCGGGTGCCATCATCGACTCGGTGGGTTTTCTGCTGGCGGGCTACGGTGAGCCGTATTTCCCCGGCTATCTGATCTCGGCTGTGCTGTCGGGGCTGATCTACGGCGTCATGCTCTACCGGCAGCAGCCCACGCTGCCGCGCGTCATCATCACACGGCTCATCATCAACTACGGCAGCAATGTGCTGCTGGGCAGCGTCTGGAAGGCGATGCTCTACGGCAAGGGCTACCTCTACTACATGACCTCCGGCGCAGTGAAAAACACCATCATGCTGCCCATCGAGGTTTTTCTGACCTGGATGGTGCTGAACGCCGCCGTAAAGCAGGGGCTGGACAAAAAATTTATCCATAAGCGGTAACAGGGACAACAGTGAAAATAAGCAGCAAAAGTCATACATTTTGTGCAAACAGTATGACTTTTGCTGCTTTTCTTTGTGCGTCCTGCTCATAGCAGTGTCCGCGTGAGCAAAACATTTACCGTTTTCGCCAAACTTTTCACAAAAATTTAAAAATTATTGCAAAAGCTGTGTGAAGCGGCTACAATGAGTTTTGCAAGATAGCAAAATGCGTCGATTCCCGGCACGGTCCGACACGAAACGGCGCATTTTGCCTTTTATATGCAGATATTACAGGGAGGAACAACACACATGAAGAAACTGATGGGCATTCTGCTGGCCGCCTCTATGGTGTTCAGCCTGGCCGCCTGCGGTTCCACCGCTAACACTGCCGCCAGCAGTGCCGCCGGCACCACGGCCACTGCCGAGGGCAGCAGCACGAACGCAGCGCCCGATGTCAAGATCGGCGCTATCGTTCTGGGCGACGAGACCGAGGGCTACAGCGCCGCGCACATCAACGGCATCAAGGAGGCCGCTGCCGAGCTGGGCATGAGCGATGACCAGATCGTCTGGAAGTACAAGATCCCCGAGGGCGGCGAGACCGCCGATGCAGCGGAGGATCTGGTCGGTCAGGGCTGCAACCTGATCATCTCCAACTCCTACGGCCACCAGACCTACATGGTCGAGGAGGCTGAGAAGTACCCCGATGTCAACTTTGTCGCCATGACCGGTGACTTTGCTGCCATCTCCGGCTGCAACAACTTCTACAACGCATTCACCTCTGTGTACCAGAGCCGCTATGTCTCCGGTGTGGTTGCCGGTATGAAGGTCAAGGAGCTGGTCGAGTCCGGCACCCTGACCCCCGAGACCCAGCCCGACAGCTTCACTGCTGACGGCAAGGTCAAGATCGGTTATGTCGGCGCTTACAACTACGCCGAGGTCGTCTCCGGCTATACCGCCTTCTTCCTTGGCGTTCAGAGCATCTACCCCGATGTCCAGATGGAGGTCATGTACACCAACTCCTGGTTCGATATCGACAAGGAGGGCGCTGCCGCCGAGGCCCTGATCGCCAACGGTGCGGTCATCATCGGCCAGCACGCCGACTCCACCGGTGCCCCCGCCGCCACCCAGAAGCTGAAGGATGCCGGCAAGATCTGCTACTCTGTCGGTTACAACATCGACATGCTCTCCACCGCCCCCACCGCCGCGCTGACCTCCGCCACCAATGTGTGGAGCGTCTGCTACAAGGAGCTGATCGAGGGTGCCCAGAACGGCAACATCCCCCAGAACTGGTGCAAGGGCTATGAGGATGGCGCCGTTGCCATCACCGATCTGGGACCCGAGGCCGCCGAGGGCACTGCCGCCAAGGTTGCCGAGGTCGAGGCTGCGCTGAAGGACGGCAGCCTGCATGTGTTTGACACCAGCAAGTTCACCGTTGACGGCAAGGAAGTCACCTCCTGCCCGGTCGATTTGACCTACTATGATTTCAGCACCGGCAGCCCCGTTGCCGTGTATCAGGGCAAGACCGAGGAGGCTGTCTCTGACGGTTACTTCCATGAGGGTGAGCTGCGCGCTGCCCCGACGTTCTCTCTGCGCATCGATGGCATCATCGAGGACGCTGACCCCGTCGCCTGATTCTGTCTGAATCTATAAGGGAAGACTGCGGTGAAACCGCGGCCTTCCCTTTTGGTGGTTATATCTGTCGTTGCAAATCAGGCCGTAGGGGCGCATTCCCTATGCGCCCGTGCAGCTTACGGCAGGTACCGCGGGCGGATATAGAATCCGCCCCTACGAAGATGTAGGGGTCGGCCTCCACGATGCCCCGAACCGTTGGCCGCACCACAATCACAAAATTGTTCCTGCCTTGATTTTTTGAATCCCTGTAGGGGCGAGGCATGCCTCGCCCGCAGCGTGACCGCGATTGCCCGCTTATGGGTGGCCGCGCAAGGCTGCGGGCCGGGCATGCCCGGCCCCTACCTACTTGACTCTTGAAAGGAGCCTGCATAATGGCGCAGAACGAATATGCTGTGCGCTTGGAGCACGTTACCAAGACCTTTGGCACTGTCGTGGCCAACAAGGATGTCTCTCTGGGCGTGCGCCGCGGCGAGATACTGGCCCTGCTGGGCGAAAACGGCAGCGGCAAAACGACCCTGATGAATATGATCGCCGGCATCTATTTCCCCGATGAGGGCGAGATCTATGTCGGTGATGAAGCGGTGACCATCCGCTCCCCGCGCGATGCGCTGGACCTCGGCATCGGCATGATCCACCAGCATTTCAAGCTGGTCGATGTATTCTCGGCTACCGAGAATATTGCCCTGTCGATGGGCGGCAAGGATAAATTCGACCTCAAGCGTGTCCACGACAAGGCCCGCGCCATCTGTGAGAAGTATGAGTTCAACCTCGATCTCAACCAGAAGGTCTATGAGATGAGCGTCAGCCAGAAGCAGACGCTTGAGATCGTCAAGGTGCTTTACCGCGGCGCGGATATTCTGATTCTGGACGAGCCGACGGCGGTTCTGACCCCGCAGGAGACCGAGAAGCTCTTCAGCGTCATCCGCAACATGAAGGCCGACGGCAAGGCGGTCATCATCATTACCCACAAGCTGCATGAGGTGCTGTCCATCAGCGACCGTGTGGCCATCCTGCGCAAGGGTGAGTATGTCGGCGACATCGCCACAAAGGACGCCGACGAGGCCAAGCTGACCGAGATGATGGTCGGTGAGAAGGTCGAGCTGAACATCGAGCGCCCCGAGCCGGTCGATCCGGTCAAGCGGCTTGAATTGTCGCACCTGACCGTGCGCAGTGCGGACGGCATCACCGTCCTTGACGATGCGTCCTTCACGGTGTACGGCGGCGAGATCCTCGGCATCGCGGGCATCTCCGGCAACGGCCAGAAGGAGCTGCTCGAGGCCATCGCCGGCCTGCAGCCGACGGAGAGCGGCGCGAGCATCGAGTATTTTGCCCCTGACGCAGCCGCCCCGGTGCAGCTGGTCGGCAAAAGCCCCAAGGCTATCCGCGAGGCGGGCATCCACCTCTCCTTCGTGCCGGAGGACCGCCTCGGCATGGGTCTGGTCGGCTCGATGGGCATGACCGACAACATGATGCTGAAAAGCTACGGCAAGGGCCATTCGCCCATCGTGGACCGCAAAGCCCCCCTTGCATTGGCCGAGACGATCAAGCGGGAGCTGGGTGTCGTTACGCCCGACCTGAACACGCCGGTCTCCCGCCTGTCGGGCGGCAATGTGCAGAAGGTGCTGGTCGGCCGCGAGCTGGCCGCCGACCCCATTGTGCTGATGACCGCCTACGCTGTGCGCGGGCTGGACATCAACACCTCCTACACGATCTACCATCTGCTGAATGAGCAGAAAAAGCGCGGTGTAGCAGTCATTTATGTCGGCGAGGATCTGGATGTCCTGCTGGAGCTGTGCGACCGCATCGTCGTGCTTTGCGGCGGTAAGGTCAACGGCATCCTCGACGGCCGTCATACCACGAAGGAAGAGGTCGGTCTGCGTATGACCAACCTGGTAAAGGAGGAGCAGGCATGAGTCAGACTGCTGCTGCGGCCCGCGAGCCGCTGCTGCGCATTGCCAAGCGCGAGGGCACCACGATGCCCCAGAAGATCGCCGTCCGTGCCATCGCCATCATTCTGGCGCTGGTCGTGGATGCTGTCTTTATCTTTTTTGTCACGGGGCTGAACCCGCTCGCCGTCTACGGCGTTATGTGGGGCGGCACCTTCGCCAACATGACCCGCTTCAGCTGGATGCTGCGCGATCTGTCTACGCTGCTCTGCGTTGGCATTGCGCTGGCCCCTGCCTTCAAGATGCGCTTCTGGAACTGCGGCGGTGAGGGTCAGATCCTGATCGGCGGCCTGACCGCCGCCCTCATCATGGTCTATCAGGGCAACAACCTGCCGCTGCCGCTGCTGTTTGTGGCTATGGCCGGCGGCAGCATAGCCGCGGGTGCGCTGTGGGGCGTTGTCCCTGCGTGGTTCAAGGCCCGCTGGAACACGAACGAGACGCTTTTCACCCTGATGATGAACTATGTTGCAACAAGCATTGTTGCCTGCATGACCAACATCATGCGCGGTCAGGCCTCCAGTCTGGGCACGCTGAACAAGGCCACCAAGGCGGGCTGGTTCCCCATTCTGATGGGCCAGCGCTACACCATCAACATCATTGTTGTTGTGGTGCTGACCTTTGTCATGTACGCCTACCTCAAATACTCCAAGCAGGGCTATGAGATCAGCGTTGTCGGCGAGAGCGAGAACACAGCCCGCTATGCCGGCATCAATGTCCGCCGCGTCACGGTGCGCACGATGCTGATCTCCGGCGCGATCTGCGGTCTCTGCGGCTTCCTGATCGTGGCCGGTAAGGACCAGACCATCTCGACCACCAGCGCGGGCGGCCGCGGCTTCACGGCCATCATCGTGGCGTGGCTTGCCAAGTTCAACACCTTCTATATGGCGCTGATCTCCTTCCTGCTCGTTTTCCTCGAGCGCGGCGCCTCGGAGATCGCCTCCGCCTACTCGCTGAACGAGTATGCCGCCGACATCATCACCGGCATCATTCTGTTCTTCATCCTCGGCAGTGAGTTCTTCATAAACTACCGCGTCATCCCGCGCGGCGCACACAAGGAGGGCAAGTGATATGCACAGCAGCTTGATTGCATGGATCATGCGTGCCATCCCGTTCGGTACGATCATTATGTACGGTGCGCTCGGCGAGACCGTGACCGAAAAATCCGGCAACCTCAACCTCGGCGTGCCGGGCATCATGTATCTGGGCGGCTTTGCGGGCTTTGCCAGCGCCTGGGCGTATGAGAATACCGCCGCCAACCCCAACGGCTTTGTCAGCATCCTCATCGCCATGTCCTGCGCGATCCTTGCCAGCATGGCCGGCGGCCTGATCTACGCCTTTTTGACCATCAGCCTGCGCGCCAACCAGAATGTCACCGGTCTGGCGCTGACGACCTTCGGCATGGGCGTGGCAAACTTCTTCGGCGTCTTTATCCTCAACGGTGCCAGCTACTCCGCCGCCCCCATTGCCAACAAGGCGTTCAGCGCAAAGCTCCCCGTCCTGTCCGGTCTGGGTGCGCTGGGGCAGACCGTGTTCTCCTACGGCTTTTTGGCCTACGCGGCCATCGCGCTGGCCGTTGTGCTGCACTGGTTCCTGACCCGCACCCGCGCGGGCCTTAACCTGCGCGCCGTGGGTGAAAACCCCGCCACGGCGGATGCAGCGGGCATCAATGTCACGCTTTACAAGTATCTGGCTACCTGCATCGGCGCAGGCATCTGCGGCATCGGCGGCCTGTACTATGTGCTGGACTACAATCAGGGCATCTGGGCCACCACCGGCCAGATCGAGGCGCTGGGCTGGCTGGCCGTGGCACTCGTCATCTTTACGACATGGAAGCCCCTCAATGCCATCTGGGGCGCCTACCTGTTCGGTATGCTCTACTGGCTGTACCAGTTCCTGCCCAGCCTGCTCGGCATCACGCTGGCCAGCTATATGACCGACCTTGTGCAGATGCTGCCCTATGTCGTCACCATCGTGGTGCTGATCGTGGTTTCGATGCGCAAGAAAAAGGAAAATCAGCCCCCGGCCCATCTGGGGCTTGCCTACTTCCGCGAGGAGCGGTAAAGAAGGCTGTGCGGCACATCTTTTGCGGAAGAGGTGCCGCTTTTTTCATGCTTCTTTCAAAAAATCAACACATTTGCAGGATATACTCATTTTTGTTGAAATATCACCTGCATAAAGAAGGGGAGCCGGTATGGCAGAGAAAACAAAGACAAAGCATAACCCGCTTGCATGGGTCAAGAAGCACAAAAAACTGACCGCCCTTTTGGCTGTTTTGCTGGCGGTGGGCATCGCCATCGCCGGTGTGCGGGGCAAGGCCCGGCAGGCCGGCGGCACGGCCTACCAGTATGTGCGCACCACCGTGCTGAGCAAAACAACGCTGAGCGATTCGGTCAGTGTCAACGGCACGGTCAAGTCGGGCAGCAGCGCCAGCGTTACGGCGGCGGATGCGGTCAAGACCTACAAGGTCACGGCAGTCAATGTCGCGGTCGGTGATACAGTCAGGAAGGGCGACATCATCGCCACGCTGGATACCGCCGATGTCGAAAAGCAGATCGCCAACGCCGAGCTTGACAGCAGCGATACCCGGACGAGCGCCGAGAAAAGCTATACCCGCAGCGTGGAGGATCAGGCCGCCGATCAGGCCAGCGCGCAGCAGGAGCTGGCAAAGGCCCAGCAGGAGTATGACACGCTCGGGCTGAACGACTACTACAGCACCATGACCACGGACGGCAACACCGGCAAGACGAACCGTGAGGTCGTGACGGACTGGTACACCCGCTATGCCGAGGAGATCGCCGGGTACGAGAATACCCTTGCCAACCTGCAGATCCAGCTGACGCAGGCCCAGCAGAGCGGCGAGACGGACCGCGCCGAGGGGCTGCAGGGCCAGATCGAGGACTATCAAAACCGTGAGAGCATCGCCAAGGCGCAGTGCAGCATCCCGGAGCTGGGGCTGCAGGGCTTTGACGCGGTGAAAAAGTGCTACGAGAGCATACAGAACTACGCCGATGCGCTGCAGAAGGCGCAGGAGTCCTACCAGAAGTCGGCCACGAATGCCGCGCGGAATGTGGACGATGCCGCTACCAAGCTTGCGCAGTCCCAGCGCGAGGACGATAAGCTGACCAGCCTGCAGACCGCACTGGAGGAATGCACCCTGACCGCCACGATGGACGGCACGATCACCGCCCTGAACGCCACAGTCGGCGATGTCTGCAGCGGCACGGTGGCCACGATTCAGGATGTGGAGAATCTGACCGTGGAGGTCACGATCCCCGCAAGCTCGGTCGGAAAGCTGTCCACCGGCATGACCTGCCGCATCACGAGCGATGCCACCGGCGATGCCGTCATCAGCGGTACGCTGACCCGCATCGACCCCGTGGCGAATGACAGCGGCAGCTTCGGCGCGACCGTCACGGTCAACGGGCAGGACAGCGGCCTGCTCATCGGTATCTCCGCCAAGGTCGAGATCGTCATCAGCGAGAAGGACGATGTCTTTACCGTCCCCCGCGATGCCGTGGGCACGAACGAGGACGGCACGACCTATGTGCTGCGCAGGACCGGCGGCGAGGGCACCGATATGACCTTTGAGAAGGTCGCCGTCACCGAGGGCGACACCAACGATTATTATGTGGAGATCACCGGCGATGATCTGCACGAGGGCGACATCATCCGCGCCACCGCCGACCTGACCCAGGGCATCGAGAGCAGCACCGACAGCGCCGCCCAGATGATGGAGGACGGCAGCCTCTATGTGGGGGACGGCAGCGATATGCCGGACGGCGTGACCATCGCCCCGGCAGCCGGCAATGATATGGGCGGCGGCCCCGGCGGCGGTCCCGGCGGGCCGGGAGGTCAGTGATGCAGAACACCGAACAGTTCGCCCAGACAATCGCGCAGAGCCTGCTCGGGGCGGAAGCTGACCACCCGGCCCGGCCGCTCATTGCGATGCGCGGCATCCGCAAAAGCTACTACATCGGCCAGCCAAATGAGCTGGAGATCCTGCACGGCATCGACCTGACCGTCTACCCCGGCGAGTTCGTTGCGATCGTGGGCGAGTCCGGCTCGGGCAAATCCACCCTGATGAACATTATCGGCGTGCTGGACAAGCCGACCGCCGGTGAGTATGTGCTGGACGGCGTGAACATCCATGAGGCCGATGACAACGATCTGGCGGCCATCCGCAACCGCAAGATCGGCTTTGTGTTCCAGACCTACAACCTGATCGGGCGGCAGAGCGCCCTGAAAAATGTCGAGCTGCCGATGCTTTACGCGGGTGTGCCCGCTGCCGAGCGCGCCCGCCGCGCCAAGGACTGGCTGGGCCGGGTCGGCATGGCCGAGCGGATGCGCCACCAGCCCAACGAGCTTTCCGGCGGGCAGAAGCAGCGTGTGGCGATCGCCCGCGCCATGGTCAACGAGCCGGCGCTGATTCTGGCCGATGAGCCGACCGGCGCGCTGGACAGCCAGACAAGCCGTGTCGTGATGGACCTCTTTCACGAAGTGCATGAAAAATACCACAAGACCATCGTGCTGATCACGCACAACCCCGCACTGGCCGAGGAGTGCCAGCGGGTGCTGACGCTGCGCGATGGGCTGATCGTGGGGGAACGAAAGGGGACAGGCGAACGTGCAGCTCTTTGAAAATATCAGCATGGCGCTGGCCAGTGTAAAAAGCAACAAGATGCGCAGCGCCCTGACCATGCTGGGTATCATCATCGGCATAGCGGCAGTCATTGCCATCGAAACGGTCGGCAACAGCATGACCGGCTCGGTCACCGATTCGATGGCCGGTATGGGTGCCAGCAACATTTCAGTCAGTGTTGTGCAGAAAAGCGCAAGCAATACCTCAGGCACGGCGCAGGGCGTCACGCTGCGGCGATTCAAGGACTCCAAGCCGTCGGACGCCGACCTCATCACCGATGCGATGATGCAGGATTTTCTGGATGCCTTCCCCGGCAAGGTCGATCATATCGAGCTGACCCAGCAGGTCGGCAGCGGTACGGTGGCAAAATACGGCGACCCGACCACGACCATCACAGCCACGGTCAGCGGTGCCAACGCCGCCATGCTGGAAAATCGTGACACGGATTCGCAGATTTTGTATGGCCGCTGGCTGGACGATGACAAGGATGCAGGCCGCAAGGTGGCCTGTGTGTCGGAAAAATTCGTTGCGCAGGCCATCGGCGGCACCGCGCAGGATGCCATCGGCAAGGCGGTGACGCTGACCATCAACAAGGACCTGTATACCTTTTATATAGAGGGCGTCTACCGCTATACCGAGGACAGCTATTCCAGCATGTTCTCCGGTACGGACGATGATTCGATCCAGACGGATTTTTATATCCCGCTTGATGTGGCAAAGTCCATCGCCGGGGCGGGGGCCGGTTACCAGAGCATCACGGTCGTGGCGGACGGCACGGCGGTCAATGTGACCTCGTTCGTGGATACGGTCGGCGATTTCTTCGCCAGCTACTACACCCGCAACGACTCCTGGACGGTCAGCGCCTCCAGTCTGGCAAGTCTGCTCGACTCGATGTCCTCGATGCTCAGCACGGTATCGCTGGGTATCTCCGCCATTGCGGCGCTCTCGCTGCTGGTGGGCGGCATCGGCGTTATGAACATTATGATGGTCTCCGTCACCGAGCGCACCCGGGAGATCGGTACCCGCAAGGCGCTCGGCGCCCCGGCGGCGGCAATCCGGATGCAGTTCATCACCGAGAGCGTCATCCTCTGCCTGATCGGCGGCATCGCCGGTATCCTGCTGGGGCTGGCCCTCGGTGCGGGGCTGAGCAAGGCTGTGGGTTACGCCGCCCGCCCGAGCCTGACCGCCATCGTGGTAGCAGTCGGCTTCAGCATGGCCATCGGCGTGTTTTTCGGCTACTATCCCGCCAACAAGGCCGCAAAGCTTGATCCCATCGAGGCCCTGCGGTACGAGTAAACTCTGCCCCCGCGCATTGCGCGGGGGATTTTTTTGTGCTATACTCATACTGGGAAAGTGAGATGTACCATGAGGTGAAAAAAGAACGACTGTTTACAAACCAACAGCTGCTGGCGCTGCTCTGGCCGC